>NZ_JBIARQ010000001.1:465977-901188 GCF_042890065.1 Streptomyces sp. NPDC002328
CGGGGCCCCCCCCCCCCCCCCCCCCCCCCCCGGGGGGGGGGGGGGGGGGGCGGGGCGGGGGGGGGGGGGGCGGCCCCCCCCCCCCCCCCCCCCCGGGACGGCGAGGGGCGGCATCATGCCATGCATGCGTGCTGCCCGGCTCATCAAGATGGTGCTGCTTCTTCAGTCCCGGCCCGCCATGACCGCCGCCGAGCTGGCCCGCGAGCTGGAGGTGTCGGAGCGGACCGTCACCAGGGACGCCCAGGCCCTGTCCGAGGCCGGCGTCCCGGTGTACGCCGAGCGGGGACGCGCCGGCGGCTACCGCCTCGTAGGCGGCTACCGGACGCGCCTGACGGGACTCGCCCGAGGCGAGGCCGAGGCGCTGTTCCTGAGCGGCGTACCCGGCGCGCTCAGGGAGATGGGCCTGGAGGACACCGCCTCGGCGGCCCGCCTGAAGGTGTCCGCCGCCCTGCTGCCCTCCCTCCGCGACGCCCCGAGGACGGCGGCGCAGCGGTTCCACCTGGACGCCCCGGCGTGGTTCCAGGAGCCGGAGCCGCCCCCGCTGCTGCCCTCGCTCGCGGAGGCGGTCTGGGACGACCTGCGCGTCACCGCCCGCTACCGGCGCGGCGAGGACGAGGTGTGCCGGACGCTGGAGCCGTACGGCCTCGTGCTCAAGGCGGGCGTCTGGTACCTGTGCGCCCGCGTGACGACCACCCCGGCGGGCCCAGCGGACCCGGCGACGACCCCCGGTGCCTTCCGGACGTACCGCATCGACCGGTTCAGCGCGGTCGAGCCCCTGCCGGACCGTTTCGTCCGGGACGACCTCTTCGATCTCCCCGGCTTCTGGGCCGACCAGGCGGAGCGTTTCGCGCGGTCGATCCTGCGGGCGGAGGTCGTGCTGCGGCTGTCGCCGACGGGCGTGCGCAGACTGCCGTACGCCGTGGATCCCGTGGCCGCCCGCGACGCCCTGGCAGGGGCCGAGGCCGAGGAGAGCGCGGGCGGGTGGGTGACGGCGGTGCTGCGGGTGGAGTCCGAGGACGTGGCGCACACCCAGCTCACCGCGCTGGGCCCGGAGGCCGAGGTGCTCTCCCCCGAGTCGCTGCGCCGCCGTCTCGCCGAGGACGCGGCGCGGCTGGCGGAGCTGTACCGGCGATAACAATCCCCCGCACTCCGGGTGCGGCCCACCCCTCCAGGCACGATGCTGGGACCCGTGATGGACGAGACGGAGTTCTGGGAGCTGGTCGACGCCGCCCGCGAGGCGGCCGAGGGGGACCCCGAGGAACAGGCCGACCTGCTCGTGGACCGGCTCCTGCGGCTGGACCCGGACATGGTCCTGGACTTCGCCCGTCACTTCGAGGCCCGCTACCACCGCGCGTACACCTGGGATCTGTGGGGCGCCGCGTGGGTGCTGCTCGACGGGGCGAGCGACGACGCCTTCGACTTCTTCCGGTGCTGGCTGATCGGTCAGGGCCGCGAGGTGTACGAGGGCGCGGTGCACGATCCGGACTCGCTCGCCGAGCTGCTGGGCGAGTTCGACGAGGAGATCGACGGCGACGGCGAGGAGCTCGGCTACGCCGCCGACGAGGCCTACGAGCAGCTCACCGGGACCGTCGCCCCGGATCTGGGCATCGCGCCCGCGCCCGCGGAGCCCGAGGGCACGCCGATCGACTTCGAGAACGCGCGGGCGCTCGCCGAGCGCTACCCGCGACTGTGGGAGCGCTTCAAGGACTGATCGCCGCGGCGGACGCGGAGGCGCGTCTCAGGCAGCCGTGCGGCGGCGGGTGCTGTCCGACGGGATGTAGGCCTGCGGCTGCTCGGCCCGCACCGCGTGGTGCATCGGCGCCTTGTTGGCCTGCTCCAGCGCGGAGGCGGTGCTCGCGGCCGGGCCGAGGACGACCGCGGCGACGGCGCAGACGACCGTCCAGGGGCTGCGGGCGGCGCGGGTCCAGCCGGCGGCCGTGTCGACGCTCTGCGTGCTGTTCATGGCTTCCCCACCTCCGGGTCGGTTCCTGTCACGCATGACCGTAGGGCGCGGGGATGGGAGGACTCTGAACGCCGCCTAGGGCATTCCTGTGAACGCGGGGAACGACGTCCGGCCCTGGAGCCGGGCCGCCGTCCGGCGGATCTCCGGCAGGCGCTCGGCGAGGGCCGCGCCGGGGCAGGTCGTCATGAAGCCGTCCCGGTGGCCGGCGAGGGCGGGCAGCAGGACGGTGGTGCCGGCGGCGAACCGGCTCTGGCTGTTGCTGGAGGTCAGACGGACCGTCGACCGCGGGTCGACTCCGGACCGGCCGAGCTTCCAGGCGGCGACGGCCGCGATCGCGTCGACCATCGGCTGCGGCACGGCCGCCCCGGCGGTGAAGGTGCCGAGCGCGGCGACGCCGGCGGTGCGGTGGTTGAAGCCCTGGGTGTGCGCGCCGGTGACGGCGCGGTCGATGCCGCCCGCGCGGCCCTCGTAGACGGTGCCGCAGCGGTCGACGAGGAAGTTGTAGCCGATGTCGTCCCAGCCCCGCGCGCCGGTCTGGCCGGTGTAGAGGTGGCGGATGATGCGGGGCGCGTCGGCGCAGTCGTAGCCGTTGGGCGAGTCGGTGTGGTGGACGAAGACGGCGACGACCTTGTCGTCGTGGCGCGGCGGCGGCTGGCTGCGGGCGGCGAGGCCGGCCGGGTCGGCGGGGTCGGCGAGCCAGACCGAGCGGGGCACGACGTAGGGCCGGGGGGCGAGGTGCGCGGTCGCGGGGCGGGACCCGGCGGAGTGGAGGGCGCGGGCCGCCGCGGCGGCCGTGGCGGCGTGCTCGATCCCGCCCGCGCACAGCGGCAGGGCGAGGGCGGCGGCGAGTCCGGGCAGACAGCCCAGGGTGACGAGGAGCGGTCTCGGCAGCCGTGCGGGAACACGCAGCCGTGCGGGAACACGCAGCCGTGCGGGAACACGTGCCCGAAGCCGTTCCGGAAGATGCGCCGGAAGGTGTGCCGGAAGCCGTTCCCGCACGCGCCGCGCGAGGCGGGTGGCCTGTCGGATGGCACGCATGGTCCCACTCTCGGACGGTTCGTCCAGGTCCGCGATGTGTGGTGTGCCACCCGGTGGAACCATCCTCCCGGTCCGTGGCGTTTTTCGGGGTACACGCGTGCGTGGCCGGTTCGGTCCGCCACGGGTGTGGCCGAATCACACCTGATCACCGGGCCGGTCCCGCACGTACTAGAGGATCCGAGAGAAAGGCGGCCGCGTGGACCTGCTCGACATCCTGCTGGTGCTGGTGATGCTGGCGTACGCCGCCTCGGGGTACCGACGCGGCCTGGTGGCCGGCTGTGTCTCGCTGGCCGGTTTCGTGGGCGGCGCGGTGGTGGGCGTGTGGGCGCTGCCGTGGGTGATGGGCCTGGTGACGTCGGGCACGACGGCGGCGACGGTGACCGCGGTGCTCACGGTGCTGGTCCCGGCGGCGGTCGGGCACGAGCTGGCGGGGCGGCTGGCGCTCCGGCTGCGCCGGGAGCTGGACCGGGGGCCGCTGCGGGTGGCCGACGGGATCGGCGGGGCCGCGGCGAACGCGGTGGCGGTGCTGATCGTGGCGTGGGTGGCGGCGAGCGTGCTGGGCGCGTCGGCGTCGCCGATGGTGACGTCGGCGATCCGGGACTCCCGGCTGCTGGGGACGGTGCAGGACACGATGCCGGACACCACTCCGGCGTGGTTCTCGCGGGCGACGTCCGCGCTGACCCAGGCGGGCTTCCCGCAGGTCTTCAACCCGTTCGAGACGGAGTCGACGGCCGAGGTGGCCAAGCCCTCCGGCGACAACGTCACGGCGAGCGCGACGAACGCGGCCAAGCTGAGCACGGTGAAGGTCGAGGGCGTCTCGGGCAGCCAGGGCCGCGAGGGCAGCGGGTTCGTGTACGCGGCGGAGCATGTGATGACGAACGCGCACGTGGTGGCGGGCATCGACGACCCGACCGTGCGGGTCGGGGGCGTGGGGCGGACGTACGAGGCGCGGGTGGTGCTGTTCGATCCGGCCAAGGACGTGGCCGTGCTGTACGTGCCGGAGCTGCGCGCGCCGGTGCTGCGCTTCGACGACGAGGCCGCCCGCGGGGACGCGGCGGTGGTCGCCGGCTATCCGCAGGACGGCGGTCTCGACCTCCAGGCGGCGACCGTGGCCAACCGGGTGGACGCGATCGGCAGGAACATCTACAACGACGCGACGGTCACCCGCGAGATCTACTCGGTCCGCTCCAAGGTCCGCCCCGGCAACTCCGGCGGGCCGCTGCTGACCACCGACGGCCAGGTCTTCGGCGTGGTCTTCGCCCGCTCCACCTCGGACGCCGAGACGGGCTACGTCCTGACGGCCGCGGAGGTCTCGGGCGACGCCGAGCGGGCGGCGGGGGCGACGCAGGCGGTGGACACGGGCGAGCTCACGTCGTGAGCGGCGGGGGCGGCGGGGGCGGCGGCGGCGCTACAGGAACCGCCCCATGAGGACGTCGTCCACGTACTGCCCGCGCAGCCGGAACTCCTGCGGCAGGACGCCCTCCACCGCGAACCCCTCGGACGCGTAGAGCTCCCGGGCGGGGGCGTTGTGGCCGAGGACGCGCAGGGTGAGCCGGCGGGCGCCGCGTCGGCGGGCCTCCTCGACGGCCGCGCGGACCAGGGCGCGTCCGACGCCCCGGCCGCGTGCCTCGTCGGCGACGGCGAGGCCCTGGATCTGCCGGACGTGGGCGTTGCAGGCGAGGTGGGTGGGGAAGCCGAGGCGGATGTAGCCGACGAGGCGGGGCCCGGTGAGGTCGGCGGGGTCGGCGAGTTCGGCGAGTTCGGCGAGTTCGGCGAGTTCGGCGACCAGGTGGTCCTCGGGGCGGTGGCGTTCGTCGAAGAAGGGGCCGTACGGCGGCTGCGGCTCGGGCACGACGGCGTGCAGCGGGGACCAGGTCAGCCGGTCGAGCAGGGCGAGGGCGTCCTCGTCGGCGGGCAGGGCCGGGCGTATGCGCGGGGCGTCGGGCAAGGGGACGGGCTCGGGCGTGAACTGGGGCATGGGCGTCACCCTATGACTCGTCATGGCGCGTGATTTCGCGGCGGCACCCGGCAGGATGGCGGCATGGAACCTACGCGAATCGCGGTGGCCGGCGCGTCCGGTCTCATCGGCAGCGCCCTGGTGCGGTCCCTGACCGCGGACGGACACGAGGTGGTGCGCCTGGTACGCCATGCGCCCGAGTCCGCCGACGAGCTGCGCTGGGACCCGGAGCGGGGGCGGGTGGACGAGGCCGGGCTCGCCGGGTGCGACGCCGTGGTCAACGTGGCGGGGGCGGGCGTGGGCGACCGCCGCTGGACGGACGCCTACAAGAAGCGGATCCATGACAGCCGGGTGCACGGGACGCGGGCGCTGGCCCGCGCGCTGGCCTCCCTGCCCGAGCGGGAACGGCCTCGGGTGCTCGTCAACGGCAGCGCGATCGGCTTCTACGGTGAGACGGGCGAGCGGATCGTCGACGAGGACGCGCCCTCCGGGAAGGGCTTCCTGCCGGAGCTGTGCGTGGAGTGGGAGGCCGCCGCGGCCCCCGCCGCTGAGGCGGGCGTGCGGACGGTGTTCGCGCGCACCGGGCTGGTCGTCGCGCGCGGCGGCGGCGCGTGGGGACGCCTGTTCCCGCTCTTCCAGGCGGGGTTGGGCGGGCGGATGGGCGACGGACGGCAGTACTGGTCGTACGTGTCGCTGCACGACGAGGTCGCGGCGATCCGTCATCTCCTCGACCGGGACGACCTGTCGGGGCCGTTCAACCTGACCGCGCCGGAGCCGCTGACGAACCGGGAGATCACCGAGGCGATGGGGCGGGTGCTGCACCGGCCGACGCTGTTCGCGGTGCCGGCGCCGGTGCTGCGGAAGGTGCTGGGCGAGATGGCGGGGGATGTGCTGGGCAGTGCGCGGGTGGTGCCCAAGCGGCTGCTGGAGTCCGGGTTCACCTTCGCGTTTCCCGGGATCGACGATGCCCTGCGCGCCGCCTGAGGCACCGTCAGTTCGCTGAGGAACCGGCCGGGACCGTATGCGACCGCTGTGCGACCGTGCCCTGTCCATGCGCGACTGTTCCCGACCGTTCACGGCCCTACCCTCGATCCGAACTCGGGTATCCCGGACGCCCGTTGGGGGCATCACGTCTCCACCGGCCGCGCAACCTCGAGGCGAGGAGGGGCACGTGCTTGAGCCCGCTTACCAGGCAGACGTCGTCATCGTGGGAGCCGGGGTCGCCGGTCTCTCCGCGGCGCATCGGCTGACCGACGCAGGAGTGACGACGACGGTCCTGGAGGCCGCCCCCTGCGTGGGCGGCCGGATGGCGACCGAGAAGGTCGACGGCTTCCGGCTCGACCGCATCGGACAGCTGCTGTCCACGGCGTATCCCGAACTGGCGCTCACCCCGGGGCTGGACGCGCTGGTGCTGCGTCCGTTCGCCCCGGGGGTGCTGCTGCACAGCGACGGACGCCGCCAGCGCGCGGGCGCGTCGGCGGCCGCGGGGAGCGCGGGGGGCGCGCGGGGCGCACTTCACGCCGTACGCGCCCTGACGAGCGCCCCTCGGCCGGGGTCGCTGTCCAAGCCCCGCCCCGGGGGCGCGCGGGCCGTGGCGGCCCTGCCCCGGGTGCGCGCGGGCGCGCCGCTGGGCACCGCCGTGGACCAGGCGCGGCTCGGCGCCGCGCTCACCCGGATCGCGGCGATGCCCGTCGACCGGCTGCTGCGCCGCCCCGAGTCGCCGGCCGCGCAGGCCCTCGCGGCCCGGGGGCTGCCCGCCCGGACGATCGACGGCTTCCTGCGTCCGCTGCTCGCCGCGCTGCTGTGCGACCCGGACCTCACCACCTCCAGCCGGTGCGCCGACCTCGCGCTGCACGCCTTCGCGGCCGGACGGCTGTGTCTGCCGGAAGGCGGGGCGGACGTGCTGCCGGAGCTGCTCGCGCGGACGCTGCCGGCGGGGACCGTGCACACGGGGGTGCGGGTCACCTCGGTCTCGACGACCTCGGTGACCACCGCCGAGCACGGGGTGTTCCGCTGCCGCGCGGTGCTGGTCGCGACGGACGCCCGGACGGCGGCGGAGCTGCTGCCGGGGCTGCGGGTGCCCGACTTCCACCCCGTGACGGTCCTGCACCACACGACGGACGAACCGCCGGCGACCGGCGGTTCGCTGGTCCTGGACGCCGACCGGGGCGGGCCCGTCGCCCACACGGCGGTGATCAGCGATGTCGACCCGAGCCGGGCGCCGGCCGGACGGACGCTGATCTCGTCCACGGTCCTCGGCGCGCCCCCGCCCGGCGTCGACACCGCCGTCCGCATCCACCTCGCCCGGCTCTACGGCGTCCCGACCGCCCGCTGGGAGACGCTCGCCGTCCACCACACCGCGGAGGCCGTCCCGGCGATGCGGGCGCCGCACGATCTGCGGCGGCCGGTGCGGCTGCTGGCGGGCCTGTACGTCTGCGGCGACCACCGGGACACGAGCACGGTCCAGGGCGCCCTGCACTCCGCCCACCGGGCGGCCAGGTCGATCATCTCCGACCTCACCGCAACAGCCTCCCTCCACACGGCGGACCCCACCCCCACCTTGCGCCACCCCACACCGGCAGCAGCATGACCCTGGGGGCTCCGCCCCCAGACCCCCGGGCCTATGCCCACCCACCACCCGACTCGCTTGGGAGAAGGGCGAGCAAATCCAGCCCGTCCGGCGTTTGAGGACGAGGCCCGTTCAGGGCCGAAAGGGGGGTCCGGGGGCGCAGCCCCCGGGGACGGGGCGGTTAGGGACGGCGGGGCGAGGAACACCGGCCCCGCCGCCCGGCGGGTCAGCCCAGCCCCACCACCCGGTCCCGATACAGCCGCGCCGGCGCGGCATCCCGATACGGCTCCAACCGCCGCTCGAAATCCCGCACATACTCCACAGCCCGCACCGACCGCATCTCCACCGCCTGCCCCGCCGCCTCGGCCGCCAGCTGACACGCCTGGTCCAACTCCCCCAACCCCAACCGCGCCGACGCGAGCACGACCCGGCAGAACAGCCGACTCCGCGCGAACGCCACCGGCCGCAACTGCAACGCCCGCTCGGCATGCTGCGCCGCCGCCCGGAACTGCTGAAGATCCCGATGGCAGTGCCCGAACTCGTCCGCGAGCTGCCCCTCGTCGAAGAACCGCGCCCAGAACGGCACTTCGTCCCCCGCCCGCCCCGCCTCCAGCGCCCGTTCCGCCCGCACGAGGGACGCCGTGCAGGCCCGCACCTCGCCCAGCACCCCGTGCCCGCGCGCCTCGGCCGAGTGCAGCAACGCCTGCACGACGGGCGGCGCGTTGGTGCCGACCCCCTGCTGGGCGACACGCGCGAGCTGCACCGCCTCCCGCCCATGGCCGAGATAGACCGCCTGGCGGCTCATCGTGACGAGCACGTACGCCCCGTACGCCCGGTCCCCGGCGGCCTGCGACAGACGCAGCGCCTGGACGAAGTACCGCTGCGCCAGCCCGTGCGCGGCGATGTCGAAGGAGGTCCAGCCGGCGAGGCGGGTGAGGTCGGCGGCGGCGGCGAAGAGCCGGCGGCCGGTCTGCTCGCCGTAGGTTCCGCGCAGCATCGGCTCGCACTCGTGCTCCAGGTAGCGCACGAGGGCCTGGCGGGCGTGGCCGCCGCCGTACATGTCGTCGAGGGTGCGGAACAGCTCGCCGACGGAGCGGAGCGCGGAGATGTCGCCGCCGGTGACCCGCTGGCCGGGACCGCGCTCGGCGGTGCCCCGCTGCCGAGGCACACCGCGCCCGCCCGGCACGGCGTTGCCGACACCGACCCCGACGGCCTTGCCGAGCCCCACGGCCGCACCGGCGCCACCCGGCGGCAAGCCCCCGAGCACCCCGCCCCCACCACCGCCACCAGCGCCACCACCGCTGCCGCCACCGCTCCCGCTCCCGCCCTGCGGAGCCGCCGACCGACTCCCCGGACGCCCCTGCACGGGCACCCGGACCCCCACCGAGGCCGGTGCCGCCCCGGAGACGACGGCCGCCGCCGCGGGCGGCTGGTCGCCGCGGGCGACCCTCTCGTCCGCCCGCCCGATCAGCCAGTCCCGGCTGGGCACCACCAGCCCCGCCGACGTGAACGCGATCTTGCGCAGTTCGGCATGGCTGCCGGAGTCCTTGCGCCACAGCCCGCCGACGATGTCGACGGCCTCCTCCGGCGTGCCGGCGAACTCCAGCCCCGCGTACACGGGGGCGCAGGCGTCCAGGCCGAGGTCCTGGGCGGTCAGCCGGCGGCCGAGGCGGCGGGTGAACACCTCGGCGATGAGGGCTGGGGTGGTGCCCCGGGGCTGCTGTCCGCGCAGCCAGCGGGTGACGGAGGTCTTGTCGTATCTGAGGTCCAGGCCGTGTTCGAGACCGAGCTGGTCGACGCGCCGAGCCAGACCCGCGTTGGAGAAGCCCGCTTCTGCGATGAGCGCGGCGAGCTGGCGGTTGGGAGTGCGCTGCGCGGGTCGTTCCGTCATCTGCGGTGCGGTCTCCTGCCTTCCGGGCTTCTGAAGTGCCCGGATTGCCCTGTGAGCAGCCCTAATGGCCTCGTGAACGGCGCGAATGTAGCGGAGCGTAAGCATGCGATCGCACATCTCGACCTTCATTCATCCGATCGTGTGAGGATTGCCCGCAGGGCTGACGTGTCGGCACCGGACGTACAGTGGCGTGGGCGCGATACGTGCCTGACACAGCCATCCGCTGTTCACACAGCCGTCCGCTGTCACGTCTAGGGAGGCGCTTGCCGTGAGTGAGTTGCGGTTCGTCCGTATGGGGTTCGGCGCGGACGCCGTCGAGTACCGGGAGGCGTGGGACGAGCAGCGCCGGGTGCACGCGGCGCGGTTCACCGACGAGGTCCCCGACACCGTGCTGCTCCTCGAACACCCCCCGGTGTACACGGCGGGCCGGCGCACGTCGGACAGCGAGCGGCCGCTGGACGGCACTCCGGTCGTCGACGTGGACCGCGGCGGCAAGATCACCTGGCACGGCCCGGGTCAGCTGGTCGGCTACCCGATCCAGAAGCTGCCCCGCCCGGTGGACGTCGTCGCCCATGTGCGGCGGCTGGAGGAGGCCCTGATCCGCACCTGCGCCGACTTCGGCCTGGAGACCACCCGGGTCGAGGGCCGCAGCGGGGTCTGGGTCCTCGGCGACCCGGTGGAGCGGCGGCCGGCGCTCGGCGGACTGTCCCTGGACTTCGATCCCCGGCTCACCGACGAGGAGTTCGACCCGCGCCTGAACGGCCCGGAGTACGCGCCGTCCAACGCCGGCCAGCGCCGCGAGGACCGCAAGATCGCGGCGATCGGCATCCGCGTCGCCAAGGGCGTCACCATGCACGGCTTCGCCCTGAACGTGAACCCCGACAACAAGTGGTTCGACCGGATCATCCCGTGCGGCATCCGCGACGCCGGAGTGGCGTCCCTGGCCGCCGAGCTGGGCCGGGACGTGACCATCGAGGAGGTCCTCCCCGTCGTGGAACACCACCTCTCCGACATCCTGGCCAACGCCGACCTGAAGCCCCGGGAGATCGAAAAAACACCGGCGGCATAAAGCAGCCCGGCTGGGGGTGCCCCCTCTGGGGGAGCTTGAGGACCAAGCCGTCCAGGCCGAAGCGGGGGCCTGGGGGCGGCAGCCCCCAGCAAGGCCAGCACCGACGCCGGCCGACAAATCAACGGGCGTACCCTGAAGAACGCCGAAGAATCAAACGCTAGGGAGCCGGTCGTGTCCGCAGTCGCACCCGACGGACGCAAGATGCTGCGCCTGGAGGTCCGCAACAGCCAGACCCCCATCGAGCGCAAGCCCGAGTGGATCAAGACCCGGGCGAAAATGGGCCCCGAGTACACCCAGATGCAGAACCTGGTGAAGAGCGAGGGGCTGCACACCGTCTGCCAGGAAGCCGGCTGCCCCAACATCTACGAGTGCTGGGAAGACCGTGAGGCGACGTTCCTCATCGGCGGCGACCAGTGCACCCGGCGCTGCGACTTCTGCCAGATCGACACCGGCAAGCCGCAGGCGCTGGACCGCGACGAGCCGCGCCGCGTGGGCGAGTCCGTGGTGACGATGGACCTGAACTACGCCACGATCACCGGCGTCGCCCGCGACGACCTCGAGGACGGCGGCGCCTGGCTGTACGCCGAGACCGTGCGCCAGATCCACGAGCAGACCGCGGGACGCGAGGGCGGCCAGACCAAGGTCGAGCTGCTCGCCCCCGACTTCAACGCCGTCCCGGAGCTGCTGCGCGAGGTGTTCGACTCCCGGCCCGAGGTCTTCGCGCACAACGTCGAGACCGTGCCCCGGATCTTCAAGCGGATCCGCCCCGGCTTCCGCTACGAGCGCTCCCTGGGCGTACTGACGGCCGCCCGCGACTACGGGCTCGTCACCAAGTCGAACCTGATCCTCGGCATGGGCGAGACCCGCGAGGAGGTCAGCGAGGCGCTGCGCCAGCTGCACGACGCGGGCTGCGAGCTGGTCACCATCACGCAGTACCTGCGGCCCTCCGTGCGGCACCACCCGGTGGAGCGCTGGGTCAAGCCGCAGGAGTTCGTCGAGCTGAAGGAGGAGGCCGACCAGATCGGCTTCTCCGGTGTGATGTCGGGTCCGCTGGTGCGGTCGTCCTACCGCGCCGGGCGGCTCTTCGGGATGGCCATGGAGTCCCGCGAGTCCTCCGCTTCGCGGCGCGACGAGGAGGTCGTCGCAGCCCAGGCCGTCTGACGCCGGGCCGTCCGCGGTTCCCCGGATGGCCGCCGGGCAAGCGTGTGAATTCGGGCACAAGCGGCTACTCGCCAGTAGCGGCCGAATCGACGCGGTCCTGACCGTCCTCGCAGATGAGGGCATACGTCAGGACCGCGTCAGCGTTTTCCCCCCGCGCATCAGGGTTTCATTGGCGTTTGACCGGTCGGTCACGCCCTGGTAACACCAATCAGTGATGCTGGTGTCACACCACGTCGATTCGTGCCCAAGCCGCACTGAGGGGGACCTCCACATGCAGGCCGCGCCCGTTCGCGCCACCGCGATCCCTTCCTTCACCGACGCCCTGCGCGCCGTCGAGTCCCTGCTCATGAGCGGCGGCCAGCGCACCGCCCGGCGCAACGCCTGGACCTCCGTCCTGGAGGACCGCCGTCGCGCCAAGGACCGCTTCGAGGCGCAGCGCGTCCTCGAAGAGTTCACCTCCGCCAGTTCCTGAACACCCCCGCCTTCCCGCTCCCGGGCACTGCCGTCGTCGGCGCCGCCGGGGCCACGTAGACTGCTTCGCATGGCGAGGAAGGACACGGCGGCGGACGCCGCTAACCCCGGGCGACTGAAGCAGATCGCTCTGACCTACAAGATGACCCGCAAGGCCGACAAGAAGATCGGTCTTGTACTCGCGGCTGTCGGAATCGTCACCTTCGGTGTCTTCCTCGCGATCGGTTTCTTGATCGGCCACCCCATCTATCTCGGCATCCTGGGCTTCCTGCTCGCCTTCCTCGCGACGGCGATCGTGTTCGGCCGCAGGGCCGAGCGGGCCGCCTTCGGCCAGATGGAGGGGCAGCCGGGCGCTGCGGCGGCCGTGCTGGACAACGTCGGCCGAGGCTGGACGACCACCCCGGCGGTGGCCATGAACCGCAGCCAGGACGTGGTGCACCGGGCCGTCGGCAAGGCCGGCATCGTCCTGGTCGCCGAGGGCAACCCGAACCGGGTGAAGGGCCTGCTGGCCGCCGAGAAGAAGAAGATGAACCGCGTCGTCTCGGACGTCCCGGTGCACGATCTGATCGTCGGCACGGGCGAGGGCCAGGTCGAGCTGAAGAAGCTGCGGACCACCATGCTGAAGCTGCCGCGGGTGCTGACCGGCCCCCAGGTGACCACCACCAACGACCGGCTGCGCGCGATGGGCGACCTGATGAGCAACATGCCACTGCCGAAGGGCCCGATGCCCAAGGGCATGCGCATGCCGAGGGGCGGGGGGCCGAAGGCCCGCTGACCCCGGTCGGTCACGAGACACGAAGACGACGAAGGAGGGGCGCCCGGATCACCGGGCGCCCCTCCTTCGTCGTCTTCGCCGTCGGTCGTCTTCGCCGTCGGTTGTCTTCGACGAGGTACTAGATCCGTACCTCGACGGTCTTGGCCAGCCGGTCGTGCAGGCCGCGGCCGTCGCGGTCCCAGATCAGGGCCGGGACGGCGAGGCAGAGCAGGACCGTGCGCAGCAGGGCGCGCAGCGGGTTGACCGTGCCGGTCTCCAGGGCGACCACGCGCAGACCGAAGAGGCGCTTGCCGGGGGTGAACCCGACGGTGCCGACGGTGAGGACGCCGGTCACGAAGAAGATCAGCAGCGCCCAGTTGCTGGTGGCCTGGCCGTAGCCGTCGGTGATGAGGCCGTATGCGATCAAGAGGCACAGGCCCCAGTCCACGGCCAGCGCGCCCAGCCGGCGGCCGGGGCGGGCGATCGAACCCGGTCCCTGCTCCGGCAGGCCCAGCTGCTCGCCCCGGTACCCGAAGTCGGCACCGGCTTCCTCCATGGCCGCGCGGGGCCCGGAGAGCCACGATCCGAGTGCTTGCCTGTTGTCCACCCGTCCACGGTACTGCGCACCCTGGTGGCCCTGGCACGGCGGGGGTGGCGGCGACGGCGGTCGGAGCTACCGTGGAACCCGGGCGGTTAACTTCTGCGAAACAAATGGGTCACGCCCGAGAAATCACCCGTCCCTAGGGTCGACGACAGCGTGTGCCACCGCACTGGCCGCACGAACGAACTACCACCCCGGCGCGACGGTCGGGAGTAGGAGGAGCTGGATGTTCCAGAACGCCGACGAGGTCAAGAAGTTCATCGCGGACAAGGATGTCAAGTTCATCGACGTCCGGTTCTGCGACCTGCCGGGCGTCATGCAGCACTTCTCGCTGCCCGTCGAGGCGTTCGACCCGGACGAGGAGCTCGCGTTCGACGGTTCGTCGATCCGCGGTTTCCAGGCCATCCACGAGTCCGACATGGCGCTGCGCGCCGACCTGTCGACCGCGCGCGTGGACCCGTTCCGCCGCGACAAGACCCTCAACATCAACTTCTTCATCCACGACCCGATCACGGGCGAGCAGTACTCCCGTGACCCGCGCAACGTGGCGAAGAAGGCCGAGGCCTACCTCGCGTCGACCGGTATCGCGGACACCGCGTACTTCGGTCCCGAGGCCGAGTTCTACGTCTTCGACTCCGTTCGCTTCGCCACCAGCGCGAACGAGAGCTTCTACCACATCGACTCCGAGGCCGGCGCCTGGAACACCGGTGCGCTGGAGGACAACCGCGGTTACAAGGTCCGCTACAAGGGCGGCTACTTCCCGACCCCGCCGGTCGACCACTTCGCCGACCTGCGTGCGGAGATCTCCCTGGAGTTGGCCGCGTCCGGCCTCCAGGTCGAGCGCCAGCACCACGAGGTGGGCACCGCCGGCCAGGCCGAGATCAACTACAAGTTCAACACGCTGCTCGCCGCCGCGGACGACCTCCAGCTCTTCAAGTACATCGTGAAGAACGTCGCCTGGCGCAACGGCAAGACCGCGACCTTCATGCCGAAGCCGATCTTCGGCGACAACGGCTCGGGCATGCACGTCCACCAGTCGCTGTGGTCGGGCGGCTCCCCGCTCTTCTACGACGAGGCCGGTTACGCGGGCCTGTCGGACACCGCCCGCTACTACATCGGCGGCATCCTCAAGCACGCCCCGTCGCTGCTGGCCTTCACCAACCCGACGGTGAACTCGTACCACCGCCTGGTCCCGGGCTTCGAGGCGCCGATCAACCTCGTCTACTCGCAGCGCAACCGCTCCGCGGCCATGCGTATCCCGATCACGGGCTCCAACCCGAAGGCCAAGCGCGTCGAGTTCCGCGCGCCCGACTCCTCCGGCAACCCGTACCTCGCCTTCTCGGCTCTGCTCCTCGCGGGCCTGGACGGCATCAAGAACAAGATCGAGCCGGCCGAGCCGATCGACAAGGACCTCTACGAGCTCGCTCCCGAGGAGCACGCGAACGTCGCGCAGGTCCCGACCTCGCTCCCGGCCGTCCTCGACTCGCTCGAGCGCGACCACGAGTTCCTGCTCGCCGGCGACGTCTTCACGTCCGACCTGATCGAGACGTGGATCGACTTCAAGCGCGCGAACGAGATCGCCCCGCTCCAGCTGCGTCCGCACCCGCACGAGTTCGAGCTGTACTTCGACGTGTGATCGACCCGTAGGTCGTACGTCTGGATTCGTACGTCCGTCCGTCGGCGCCCCCGTTTCCTGTTTCTCAGGGCGGGGGCGTCGTCGTATGGTTCGTGCACAGCTGTTCGACAGAGGTGACGGGGAGACGGGGATGTCCGAACAGGACGACGTGGAGCGGGAGTTCGACCACAGATGGGCGGACTCGGCGGAGCACAAGGAGCCCTCGGCGCGGGCCCGGATGCTGGCCGCCCGCTGGAAGGAGAACCCACCCGAGCCCCAGCCCTTCCGGGCCGACCCGGGCCCGGTCGCCCCGCGCAGATCGTCCTGGCTGTCGACGACGATCGTGCTGGGCTGCGTGGCCCTGGTGATCTTCCTGCTGGGGTACACGCAGTACCGGTCGCCGTACTAGGAGTCGATTCGGGTGGGAGGCCTGGTGCTGGTACGGGTTGCCGCCGAGGTGGGAGCAGGCCGCTCCCCTGCCCGCCGATCTGTCGACGCTCGACGAGTCCCGGCTCGCCCTCGCCCTGTGCCACCGCGACGGGCGGATCCGTGAGGCCGCGGCGGAACGGGCGGCGCGCTTTCCCGGTCTGCTGCCGCTGATCGTCGTCCGGTGTACGTGCTGGAGCGCCGCAAGTGGGAAGCCGGGCTCCGTGGCTGAGCCTTTGCGGAGAGCGGGGGTGGGCGCGACCGGTTCATGGGGTGCGTGGGTGCACACTGGGCCGTGGGACGAGTGCCTGACTGCGGGGTGATGCAGATGCAGAGCCGTTTCCGGGGCGACCGGGGGCTGACCGTGCGGATGACGGTCACCATGTTCCTGCTGGGGTTGCTGTACGTGGCGTTCGTCGTCGCGTTGATCGTGTTGCTGAAGTCGTGGGTGCTGGTCGTCGCCGTGATCGCGGCGATGTTCGTGGCGCAGTTCTGGTTCTCCGACCGGGTCGCGCTGTTCGCGATGCGCGGGCGGGTCGTGGAGCGGGAGGAGTATCCCGAGCTGCACGCCGTCGTCGACCGGCTGTCCGCGCTCGCGGACATGCCGCGGCCCGTCGTCGCGGTGTCCACGATGGACATGCCGAACGCGTTCGCCACCGGGCGCGATCCCGACCACGCGGTGGTCTGCGTGACCACCGGGCTGCTGCGGCGGCTGGAGCCCGCCGAGCTGGAGGGCGTGCTCGCGCACGAGCTGTCGCACGTGGCGCACAAGGACGTCGCCGTGATCACCGTCGCGTCGTTCCTCGGCGTGATCGCGGGGCTGGTGGTGCGGTTCGCGTTCTACGGGCAGATGTTCGGCGGAGGGCGGCGGGACCAGAACACCGCCGCCGTCTTCGCCGCCGTGATGGGGGTGTCGGCGGCCGTGTACGCGATCAGCTTCCTGCTGATCCGGGCGCTGTCGCGGTACCGGGAGCTGGCCGCGGACCGGTCGGCGGCGCTGCTCACCGGGCGGCCATCGGCGCTGGCGTCCGCGCTGACGAAGGTGTCCGGCGACATCGCCCGGATCCCGTCGAAGGATCTGCGGACGGCGCAGGCGTTCAACGCGTTCTACTTCACCCCGGCGCTGGGCGCCGAGCCCGGGGTCGCGGGCCTGTTCTCCACCCACCCGAGCCTGGAGCAGCGCCTCGAACAGCTGGGGCGGATCTCCGCCGAACTGGGTGAGGCGGCGACCCCCGGGAGAGCGGGCTGACCATGGGGCTGCTGGACATCCTGCTCGGCCGGACCAAGCCGGCCGTAGCCGATCTGGACCGGCTGTTCGCGCTGCCGTCGGCGGCGGTGACGTTGCAGGCGGCGGCCGGGTTCACGCCGACCGGACAGGGCGCGGTGTGCTTCGCGACGGTCGAGGGCCCGGCCTTCGAGCAGACGCACCGGGAGGTCCAGGCGCTCCTCGACGCCGACACCGAGCGCACCGGTCCGCCGGTGCGGCTGCTGCGGGACGAGTACGGCTACTCCTGGCTGCTCTCGCACCGCGCCCCCGAGGAACTCCCGTTCCTGGTCAACGATCTGCACGCGGTGAACAGCGCGATGGAGGTCAACGGGTTCGGGCCGCAACTGCTGTGCTCGCTGGCCGGGTTCCGCGCCGACGGGGAGGGTGGCGGTGAGCCGGGGCGGCGGCTGGCGCTCGTCTACCTGTACAAGCGGGGCACCTTCTACCCGTTCGCGCCGCTGCCCGGCGCGGGGCAGCGGCGCGACAGCGCGCTGGAGCTCCAGGTGCGGGCGGCCCTCGCGGACGACCTGCCGGTCGAGCAGGACCTGAGCCGCTGGTTCCCGGTGTGGGGCGCCCCCGGCCTGTGAGAGCCGGGGACGCCCGCGCGGACGCTTACTTGGCGCGTCCGCCCTCCTGCCGACGGGACTCGAACGGGCGCTCGCGACGGTAACGGCGCTCCCACTTGGCCTGCTGGTCGCGGCGGTCGCGGTAGGCCTTGTAGGAGGTCGGCGCGGTGCTCGCGGCGGGGCCGGGAACGGACGCCGAGGTCGCGGTGCGCCCGTAGCGCACGTACAGGTAGAGCACGGCGACGGCGGCGAGCCAGTAGAGGTGGTTTCCGAATCCCAGGACCACCAGGACGGCGGTGCCGGAGAGAACGACGGTGCCCATGGTGTGCCTCCTTCCTGGGCAGGGGTGGGTGGCTGTGCGTGAGGGTGCGGGTTGGGGGGATGTCCTCACCGTAGCGACGCCGTCACTCGATGTGCATCTCCTTTTCGGCGGACCTAGAGTCACCAGAAACAGCACATCTACGACATTCGCCGCCTTAAGGGGTGCCCTCCATGAGCAATCTCTTCGTCGTCGCCTACGACGACCTCGCCACCGCCAACCAGGTCCGCGAGAAGCTGTTCGAGCTGTCCAAGGAGCATCTGGTCGAGCTGGAGGACGCGGTGGTCGTCGAACGGCACGACGACGGCCGGATCAAGCTCCACCAGGCGGTGAACCACACGGCGGTGGGCGCGGCCGGCGGCGCGGTGTGGGGCGGGGTGATCGGACTGCTCTTCCTGGCCCCGCTGCTCGGCGCGGCGGTGGGCGCGGCGGCCGGCGCGGCCGGGGGCGCGTTCGCCGACACCGGCATCAACGACGACTTCATGAAGGACCTCAGCCAGAACCTGCGCCCGGGCGCGGCAGCCCTCTTCGTCCTGGTCAAACACGCGGCCGAGGACAAGGTGATCCCGCAACTTGCTCCGTTCGGCGGCCAGTTGGTGCAGACCTCGCTGAGCAAGACAGAGGAGGAGCACCTCCGCGAGGCAATCGCAGCAGCCCGGGCCCCGAAGCCGCAGAACGGGGCGCCGACGGCGTGAGTCGACGGCGGAGGTGTGCTGGGCCGACGCCTGGAGGCTTATGCGGCAGGGGCGTTGGAGGCATACGACGCCAACGACCCCGGGTGCCGGGCCCCGTCCGATGGGACGGGGGCCGGCGGGGTGCTTACCTCGAGTAGCGCATGAAGGCTCGCACCATGTGGCACGTCGTGTCCGACGGCGGGTGGATGCCGAGCGATCGGGCCGTGTTGCGGATCTTCTCGTCGCGCGCCTGGCTGGGGAGGTAGACGCCGGAGTCGAGCAGGGCGATGGCGAGGCGCATCGCCTTGAGCCGGCGGTTGTGGGTGATGTACCAGTCACGGGGCCGGCCGGGCGGCAGCGCCCTCTTCTGCACGGGCACGTAGGGCAGGTTCAGTTGGGTCGCGAGCGGCTTCGTCTTGAGTGCGGCAGCGGGCACGGGCATCCTCCTGTCGCGGTCAGGGCACCGACCGGAATCTCCGGCGGGAACCCTCGAACACTGCTTCCATTCTACTGGCCACCACTGACAAAAGCCCCTGGCCACACGGGCTTTCGGGGCCACGGTGACGCACGGGATGAACGGGTTTCCGGGCGTCCGCCGAACCTCCGGTTACCGTGATCTCCATGGAGATCTGGATCAATCCTGCCTGTTCCAAGTGCCGCAGCGCGCTGAGTCTGCTCGACGCCGAGGGGGCCGAGTACACCGTGCGGCGGTACCTGGAGGATGTGCCGAGCGAGGGCGAGATCAGGGGGGTGCTCGAACGGCTCGGGCTCGAGCCGTGGGACATCACCCGGACGCAGGAGGCCGTCGCCAAGGAGCTGGGGCTCAAGGAGTGGCCGCGGGACGCCGGTTCGCGTGAGCGGTGGATCTCGGCGCTCGCCCGGAACCCGAAGCTCATCCAGCGTCCGATCATCACGGCGGACGACGGGACGGCGGTCGTGGCCCGGACGGACGAGGCCGTTCGGGATGTTTTGTCACGATGAGGGAGGGTGCCTCGTGTGAGTCACTTCACTGACTCCTGTCACCACTGAGCAACCCTGTTCGGGATCTCGTACATAGCGGCGTACGCTCCCCGACCTCTCAGGAGGCGCGCATGTCGCGTAGGAGAACTCTCAGCACGAAGAAGAAGCTCGCCCTGTTGGTGAGCGCCGCGACGGTGGCGGGAGGCGGGGCCTTCGTCATGGCGGCCACCTCGAACGCCGCGCAGAGTCCGCAGACGGCCGCCGAGTCGACCGTCTGTCAGGGTCTCGCCACCGCCCTCGGCAACAACCAGCGGTTCATCGCGGACCAGCAGGCCAAGCCGGACGCGCAGTCAGCGGCCCGGATCGCCAACCGCGAGGCGGTCATCGCGCAGATCAAGGTGCAGCAGGAAGCGTCCGGTTGCGTCGTTGGGGAGTCGGCTCAGGGCTCCCAGGTGACGCAGCCGACGCAGCCCGCCCAGCCCGCGCAGCCGCCCGCGCAGAGCGCCCCGGCCGGGAACGGCGGTGCGGGCAACGCCGGCGACACGGGTGGAGCCGCTGGCGCCGGCGATGCCGGTGGCGCCGCCGCCGGTCAGCAGGTCTGCAACGGCTCGACCGTCACCCTCTCCGGAGAGGGCGGCGCCCCGGCCGCGTCCAGCAACCAGTTCCCGGCGGGGACGAAGCTGAAGGTCACCAACCTGGACAACAACAAGTCCACGACCGTCGAGGTGACCTCGGTGTCCGGCAGCTGTGTGCTGCTGAACAACGCGGCCTTCGAGCAGGTGCGTGAGCCCGGCAAGTTCCTGATCCGCCGGGCCGTGATCGAAAAGGTGGGGTGAGGCTCAGACGACCAGAAACTCCCTGAGGCGGCGGCCCGTACCGGAGGGCGCGGCGAGCGGCAGCGCGTGATGGGACACGTCCGCAAGGACGTCAGTCTCCACACACGGGAGCAGCTCACCCGCCCGGGCCGGCACCTCGTACGTGTCATGGGTCCTGCTGTTCGCGGCCACGAGCAGCAGGACCCGCGCGTTCCCGGCCCCGCAGCGCCGCCGGGAAGCCCGCGGCGCGGCGGGAGCGACGGCTGAGCGCGGAGGTGTTTCGCCTCGCATACGGCCCGCGCGGCGGCCTCACGGCGTGAGCCGGGCCACAGCACCACCAGGTAACACGGGGTTCACACTCGGGCAATGACCGGGAAATCGCCTGTTGACAGGCTCGCGCACATCAAACGCGGCGCCCCAGTGCCGCAGCGCCGCAGCACCCGCAGTGCGCCCAGACACACCCCCGAAGGATGTGGCCCGTGAGCTTCAAGGCTGAGTACATCTGGATCGACGGCACCGAGCCGACGGCCAAGCTGCGTTCGAAGACGAAGATCCTTTCGGACGACGCCAAGGGTGCCGAGCTGCCGATCTGGGGCTTCGACGGGTCCTCCACCAACCAGGCCGAGGGCCACGCCTCGGACTGTGTGCTCAGCCCCGTCTTCGTCTGCCCGGACCCGATCCGCGGCGGCGACGACATCCTGGTGCTGTGCGAGGTCCTCAACATCGACCTCACCCCGCACCCCTCCAACACCCGCGCCGCGCTGGTCGAGGTCGCCGAGAAGTTCGCCGCCCAGGAGCCGATCTTCGGCATCGAGCAGGAGTACACCTTCTTCAAGGACGGCTACCCGCTCGGCTTCCCCAAGGGCGGCTTCCCGGCCCCGCAGGGCGGCTACTACTGCGGCGTCGGCGCGGACGAGATCTTCGGCCGTGACGTCGTCGAGGCGCACCTGGAGAACTGCCTGAAGGCGGGTCTGGGCATCTCCGGCATCAACGCCGAGGTCATGCCCGGCCAGTGGGAGTTCCAGGTCGGCCCGCTGGCCCCGCTGGTGGTCTCCGACCAGCTGTGGGTGGCCCGTTGGCTGCTCTACCGCACCGCCGAGGACTTCGGCGTCGCGGCCACCCTCGACCCCAAGCCGGTCAAGGGCGACTGGAACGGCGCCGGCGCGCACACCAACTTCTCCACGAAGGCGATGCGCGAGGGTTACGACGCGATCATCACCGCGTGCGAGTCGCTCGGCGAGGGCTCCAAGCCGCTCGACCACGTCAAGAACTACGGCGCCGGCATCGACGACCGCCTCACCGGCCTGCACGAGACCGCCCCGTGGAACGAGTACTCCTACGGCGTCTCCAACCGCGGCGCCTCCGTGCGCATCCCGTGGCAGGTCGAGAAGGACGGCAAGGGCTACATCGAGGACCGCCGTCCGAACGCCAACGTCGACCCGTACACGGTGACCCGCCTGCTGGTGGACACCTGCTGCTCCGCGCTGGAGAAGGCCGGGCAGGTCTGACCCACGACTCCTCCGAGGGGCGCTCACCGGTGCGGTGGGCGCCCCTCACCCGTATCGTGCGCCCCCATGGGGACGGAGAGCGGTCGGGCGGGGCGGGTGCGGGCGTACGGTCTGGCGGGGGACGTGCCGGGGCTGCGGCCGGGGCAGGAACGACCGCCGACGCGGGAGCGGAAACCAGCTCGAGGACGCAACCCGTCCGGGAACTACAGCCCGCCCGGGAGCGACAACCGGCGCGGGAGCGGGGGCCAGCGCGGGGATGACAACCGGCCGGCTGTCGGCGGTCCACCCGGAGTTGGTCAAGGCGCTGGCACGGTTCCCGGAGGTGGCGGCGGAGCGCGTCGAAGAGCTCGCCGAGCTGCTGACGCGGCACGGCACCGGGTACCCGACGGCCGCCGTCGCCGTGCTGGCTGCGCTGGGCCCCGCCGCAGGCGACGTGGGCGAGCGGGCGTTGCGGCGCTGCGTGGCCGAGGGCGTCCACTCCTCGGTCTCGGCGGAGGCCGCGGTTGCGCTCTGGCCTGTCGTGCGTTCCAGGACCTCATGTACGGCCACGCCCTGCACCCCGATTACGCGCTGCGCGCCGCCGTCCGCGAGCTCCTCGCGACCGCCCGGGTGGTCGGCTGACGTCAACTTCCCGCCAAGGAAGCGTCCAAGCAGTGAGAGGAGTCTGCTGTGACGGGCGTGTGTCTGCTTCAATGGGCCCATGGCCAGCTTCCAGAAGTGCTCCGCGACAGGTCGCTACGACCTCGAGCCCTTCTGGCCTTCCCGTCAGCACCACGACTTCGACCGGGTGTGTTGCCGCGTGAGGAACGCGCAGGCCCTCTAAAGCCGTACACCCCGGCCTTCGGCCAGCGCGCACACGACGTACGTCCCTCGACGGACCCCGACCACGAATCGCGGCCGTCGTCCTCACCGACGAACCTCCTCGCGCGAAAGAGCTGACCTCTCATGGCGACCACTCGTTCCCTCTCCGCCGCTCCCCTCACCGCCCCGGCCGTCTCCGGTTCCGCCACCGCCACCGCTCCCGTTCCCGCCCGTCACCGGCTGCGCGCCGTGGACCGGGACGAGGTGGTGGACGTCGCGGACTTCCTGCCGCCGGGCGCGACCTGGCTGCCCGCCCCCCAGCACACCCTGCCCGCGCTGCCCGGCCGGCCGCCGATGGTCGGGTACCTGGTGCTCGTCCCGGCCGACCAGCAGCCGCCGTTCCTGCCGGTGGCGGTGCCCGACCGGCCCGACGAGACCGTCGCGGCCTCCGTCACCTCCACCGCCCCCTCCGCCGTCGCCGCCACCGCCGTCGCCTCCACCGCCGTCGTCGAGGGCGCGGGCGCGGCGACCGACCGCGCCGTCCGGATCGACCCCGTGCAGCGCACGGCCTGGGTCGACGGGGCCGAACTCGACCTGACCTACCTGGAGTTCGAGCTGCTCGCACACCTGGTCGCGCACCCGCACCGGGTGCACACCCGCGACCAGCTCGTCACCACGGTGTGGGGCTACGGCCACGTGGGCGACGGCCGCACCGTCGACGTCCACATCGCCCGGCTGCGCCGCAAGTTGGGCGCGGAGCACCGCAAGTCGATCCAGACGGTCCGCCGGGTGGGCTACAAGTACACGCCGTCGACGGGTCGTTGACGGCAGACGGCACGTCGGACCGACGGCCCGCCCCACGACGGCTCGTTCTGCCGTCGGCAGATCACCGTTCCCTGCCACGCCCGGACCGGGCACAGTCACCGGCATGAGACTTCTGGTGCTGGGTGGTACGGAATTCGTGGGACGGGCCGTCGTCGAGGCTGCCCTCGGGCGCGGCTGGGAAGTGACGGTCCTCAACCGGGGGCGGCACGCACCCGTCCCCGGTACACGGTCGCTGGTCGGCGACCGCACCGCGCCCGGGGGCCTCGCGGCCCTCGAACAGGGCGAGTGGGACGCCGTCGTCGACACCTGGTCGGCGGCGCCCCGCGCGGTGCACGAGGCGGCGCGGCTGCTGCGGGGCCGCGCCCGCCGGTACGTGTACGTGTCGAGCTGCTCGGTGTACGCCTGGGCCCCGCCCGCCGGTTACGCCGAGGACGCGCCCGTCGTCGAGGGCGCGGAGGCCGACGCCGGGCAGACCGACTACGCGCGGGACAAGCGGGGCGGCGAGCTGGCCGCGGTCGACGCGTTCGGGGCGGACGCCTCGGTGCTGGTGCGGGCGGGACTGATCCTCGGCCCGTACGAGAACGTGGGCCGACTGCCGTGGTGGCTGACCCGGATGGTCCGCGGCGGCCCGGTCCTGGCGCCGGGCCCGCGCGACCTGCCGCTTCAGTACATCGACGTCCGCGACCTCGCCGAGTGGATCCTCGGGTCGGCGGAACGGGAGTTGAGCGGCCCGTACAACCTGATGAGCACTCAGGGGCACGCGACCATGGGCGAGTTCCTCCACGCGTGTGTACGGGTCACCGGCTCGGACGCCGAACTGCGCTGGACCGAGCCGCAGTTGATTCTGGACGCCGGTGTCGAGCCGTGGACGCAGCTGCCGGTGTGGGTGCCTCCGGGCAGCGACGCACACGACGCCCTGCACTCCGCCGACGTCTCGCGGGCGGTGGCGACGGGCCTGTCCTGCCGCCCGGTCGAGGAGACCGTCGCCGACACCTGGCAGTGGCTGCGCGACATCGGCGGCACGGCCCCCCAGCGACCCGACCGGACCAGCAAGGGCCTGGACCCGGAGGTGGAGGCGAAGGTGCTCGCGAGCGCGGCGGCAGCGGAGGCCTCCCGCGACTGACCGGAGCGCGGTCCGGGGGTGCGCCCGGGGTGTACCTGGCACCACCCCCTGACCGGGGCCCTCGGGCCAGTGCCCCCGCCCCCGGGGTCGGACAGACTGACGTCATGGACATCAACACGAAGAGCAGCGGCGGCAGTTCGAGGGCGCAGGGAATGCTGCGGGCCGCCGGGCGGGGGTTCGTGCTGGCCGTGGTGTCGCTGCCGGCGGCCGTTCTGTGCTTCACCCTGTCCCTCGTCTCCCTGGCGCTGATACCGATCGGGATCGGCCTGTTCACCACGCCATGGGTGCTGAAGGGGGTGCGCGTCTGGGCCGAGCGGCGGCGGGCGGTCGCCGCCGCGTGGGGCGGGGTGCGCATCCCGTCGGCGTACCGGCCGGAGCCCGAGGACGCCAACCCGTGGACGCGGACCTTCGCGCTGCTGCGGGACCCGGCGACCTGGCGGGATCTGCGGTGGTTGCCGGTGGATATGACGGCCGGGTTCGTGACCGCGCTGCTGCCGGCGGTGCTCGTGCTGTTCCCGCTCGAAGGGTTCGCGCTGCCGCTCGGCCTGTGGCGGGTGTACGCCGAGACGGAGGGCGGCGCCTACTGGTACGGGTTCGTGCCGGTCGAGGACCAGACCTCCGCGTTCGGCGCCGCAGCCCTCGGCGCCGTCGTCCTGATCATCGCTCACCGGTACGCCGTGAGCGCGTTCCAGGCCCACTTCCGTCTCACCCGAGCCGTCCTCATGCCCAGTCAGGCCGAACTGGCCGAGCGAGTACGGGTGTTGACCGAGACGCGACGGGACGCGGTGGACGCCTCGGCGGCGGAGCTGCGGCGCATCGAGCGGGATCTGCACGACGGCGCCCAGGCCCGTCTGGTCGCGATGGGCATGGACCTCGGCACCGTCGAGGCGCTCCTCGACAAGGACCCGGAGAAGGCCCGGCGTCTTCTCGCGCGGACCCGGCAGTCCTCCGCCGAGGCCCTCGCCGAGCTGCGGGACCTGGTGCGCGGCATCCACCCGCCGGTGCTGGCCGAACGCGGACTGGGTGACGCCGTAAGGGCGTTGGCGCTGCGGACGCCGACGCCCACCGAGGTGACGGTGGAGCTGGAGGACGGCCGCGCGGACGCGCCCGTGGAGTCGGCCGCGTACTTCGCCGTCAGCGAGGTGCTCACCAACGCGGTGAAGCACTCCGGCGCCGACCGGATCTGGATCGACCTGCACCACAGTGACGGCCGGCTGCGGATCTCGGTCACCGACGACGGCAAGGGCGGCGCGGCCGTCGGCGCCGGCTCCGGACTCGCCGGGGTGGAAAGGCGACTGGGTACATTCGACGGCGTCCTGGCCGTCAGCTCCCCGGCGGGCGGTCCCACCATGGTGACCATGGAGATCCCGTGCGCGTTGTCCTAGCCGAAGACCTGTTCCTGCTGCGGGACGGGCTGGTACGCCTCCTGGAGGCCTACGACTTCGAGGTCGTGGCCGCCGTGGAGAGCGGGCCCGAACTGGAGCGGGCCCTCGCAGAGACGAAGCCGGACGTCGCCGTGGTCGACGTCCGGCTTCCGCCGACCCACACCGACGAGGGCCTCCAGTGCGCGCTGCGGGCCCGCCGACGCACGCCCGGCTTCCCGGTGCTGGTGCTGTCGCAGCACGTGGAGCAGTTGTACGCGCGCGAGTTGCTCGCCGACGGCAGCGGCGGGGTCGGCTATCTGCTGAAGGACCGGGTGTTCGACGCGGACCAGTTCGTGGACGCCGTACGGCGGGTCGCCGGCGGCGGCACCGCCATGGACCCGCAGGTGATCCAGCAGTTGCTGGCGCGGCGCGCCGACGACCGGCCGCTGGGCCGGCTGACGCCCCGCGAGGTGGAGGTGATGGAACTGATGGCGCAGGGCAGGTCGAACGCGGCGATCGCCGCCAAGATGGTCGTCACGGAACGAGCCGTCGCCAAGCACACCGCGAACATCTTCGGCAAGCTGGGCCTCGAGGTCTCCGACGACGACAACCGGCGGGTGCTGGCGGTGCTCGCCTACCTGGACCGGGACAGGTGATTCAGGTAACTCCCTTGTCCAGTAGGGCTGTTGAGGATGTCACCTGTGGGGGCCTTGGGGCTGAATTGTTCCACGGACCTCTCATCAATTTCTGAGACCGCTGAACACCTCCGGTGCGGCATGCGTATGGATGGACGCCGCTTCACTCCTGTCGGGCGCCTCAATGCTGCCCCGCAAGGAAGTCAGAGGAGTTCCATGGGACGCAACACACGTAAACGCCGTTCGTCGATGGCCAGCAAGGCCATAGCCGCATCGGCGGCCCTAGCGCTCGGTGGGGGCGGGCTTGTCTGGGCGAATTTCTACGCTTCTGCGGGCGAGAAGAACTCGTCCCGCAACCAGGTCAAGGCCGCGGCCACCCAGGTGGCGACCATCTCCTGCCCCGACGTCGGGCAGAAGCTGACCAATGTGCCCCGCGGTGCGCGCGCGGGCGTCGACAGGGAGTTGGCGCTGCTGGACAAGCAGATCACCGAGGCCTACGCCCGGCTCGCCTCCACCCGCCAGGCACAGACCAATGACGCCGGATTCGTCCAGAACGCGATCCTCGGCCCGCTGAAGGACAAGCGGACCGCGACGATCGACCGGATCCGGATCAACATCCAGCGTGCCGGCGGCTCCGCCCAGAACCTGAGCCAGCTCTCCACCTGCACGCCGCAGACCGTGCAGACCAACGCCGGCAACGGCGGCGGCCAGAACAACGGCGGGAACAACAACAACGGCGGCCAGAACAACGGCGGCCAGAACAACAACGGCGGCCAGCAGGGCAACGGCGGCCAGAACAACAACGGTGGCCAGCAGGGCAACAACGGTGGCCAGCAGAACAATGGCGGCCAGCAGGGCAACGGCGGCCAGCAGGGCAACAACGGCGGTCAGCAGCAGGGCAACGGCGGTCAGGCCGGAAACGGCCCGGTCGCTGCGGACTTCGTCGACATCACCCAGGCCGGTAACAACAACCAGCTGGGCGTGGGTCAGAACGGTCTCGCCGCCAACGGCAACAGCGGTTCGCGGGGCACCTTCACCTCGAACTGCGGCACCAACGGCAACGACAACCACAACACGGACAACGTGATCGTGGCCCCCGGTGTCACCAACGGCGCCCACCACCTGCACGACTACGTCGGCAACCAGAACAACGACGCCTTCGCGAGCGACCAGGAGCTGGCCGGTGCGAGCACCAGCTGCCAGAACCAGGGCGACAAGTCGTCGTACTTCTGGCCGGTGCTGCGCGTCCAGGACGGTTCGCAGGACTTCGACCAGAACAACGACGGTGGTGGCAAGGAAGGCAACGTCGGCAAGATCCTTCAGCCCGCCCAGGCGCAGCTGAAGTTCGTCGGCAACAAGAAGGGCAACGTCGTCGCGATGCCGACCGCCCTGCGCATCATCACCGGTGACGCGAAGGCCTTCGTCAACGGCAACGCCAACGCCAACGTCAACTGGAGCTGCACCGGCTTCGAGAACAAGGTGCAGCTGAAGGACAAGTACCCGATCTGCCCGCAGGGCAGCCAGGTGGTCCGGACGTCCAACTTCCAGAGCTGCTGGGACGGCCAGAACATCGACAGCGCCAACCACCGGACGCACGTGTCCTTCGTCCAGGCGGACGGCACCTGCGCCAACGGCTTCAAGGCGATCCCCCAGCTCCAGGTCCGACTGGTCTACAACGTTCCGCGTCCGGCCATCCAGAACGGTGTGGTGACGAACGCCTACGCGGTGGACTCCTTCCCGGAGAACCTGCACAAGCCGATCACCGACCACAACGACTTCATCAACTTCTTCTCGGGGAACCTGATGAACAAGATGGTCAACTGCATCAACACCGGCAAGCAGTGCAAGTGACCCCGAGGGTCTGACCGAGCACTGAGCGAAGACGAAGGCCGGCGGTGAGAAAATCTCACCGCCGGCCTTCGGCGTGTCCGCGTGACGAATGCGGGGACTCGAGCGGACTTGAGCCCCCGGTGACCTCAGTGACCGGAGTGCGTCGCCCCGTCGGAGGGCTCGTGCGATCCCTCGTGCGCGGCATGGTCGATGCCGTCCTCGATGTCGCCGCCTAGCGTCTTGCGCAGCGCCGTCACCGTGTTCGTCTCGCCCACGGCCACCCACTTGCGGCCCACCAGGTAGTGACCGCCGTAGTCCTTGGCCCCGTTGATCCACTCCCGCAGTCCGCGGTCGGTGGCGAAGGTGACCAGGATGAACTTGCCGTCGGGGTTCTTGCAGATCGCCTGGCGCAGTTCGTCGGCGTCGGTCTGCATGTTCGGCGTGCACTTCACCTCGGCGGCCAGCTGCTCAAGGCTGCCCGTCGCCGTCTCGGGGACGGCGGCCTGCGCGTCGCCGCCGGAGCCGCCGCAGCCGGTCAGCGCGAGCGCCGCCGCGGCGCCGGCCACCGCTAGTGCCATCGGTCGGGTCACGTTCATCTGTCCGTCCTCCCTGGAAGAGCCTCGTCCTGGATACGGCTCCCGCGCACGGTCCGCTCAAAATACCCGTGTCCCGATGCCCCCGGCCGTGCCAAGGTGGGCCGGTGAAACACGACGACCAAGACTGGGAAGACCGGGTGACCGCCGCCTGGGGGTCCTTCGACGCCTACGGCGAGGAGGGCGCGGCCGACTTCCGGGCCGTGATCGACGCGCTCGTGGCGGAACTGCCGGCGGGCAGCCCGCTCGGCCCGTTCGAGCGGGCCTGCGCCTGGGACTCCACCGGCCGCTCGGACCTGGCGGTCCCGCTGTACCGGGAGGCGCTCGCGGCCGGCCTCGACGGCTACCGGGGCCGGCGCGCCAGGATCCAGCTCTCCAGCTCCCTGCGCAACATCGGCCGCCCGGAGGAGGGCGTCGAGCTGCTCACCCCGGAACTGGGCGCCCCCTCCGACGAGTTGGACGACGCCGTCCGCGCCACCCTCGCCCTGTGCCTGTCCAGCCTGGGCCGCGACCGCGAAGGCCTGGCCCTGGTCCTGGAGTCCCTGGCCGCCCACCTCCCCCGCTACCGCCGATCCATGACGAACTACGCACGGGCACTGAACTAGACACGGCAGGCACGGGAGGCACGGCAGGCACGGCCAGGCACGGCAGGCACGGCAGGCACGGCCAGGCACGGCCAGGCACGGGAGGCACGCCGGGCACGGCCGCCCCGGGGCAACCCCCCGCACGCACTCCCCCGCCCCGCGCGTCCCCCCGGGTGACCATCCGGTTGTTCGCTCGTTGCGCTGGGCGTGCAGCCACAGGATGTCGTTCCGCGCCCCGTACCCGGATCCTCCGCCGACCGGGTCGTCGACGTCGAGCAGGCCGAGGCCGCGCTCGTCGAGCATTACCCCCGGCTCGTCCGGATCGCCTATCTGGTGCTCTCCCCGGATCTCGGCCGCGGCCGGCGCGTCCTGACCGCGCACGCTCTCGTCCAGCGCGCCCTGCCCCGCGGCGGCGGCCCCGCGCCCGTGATCCCGGCGCAGTCCACCGCCCGTGACGGCGACGCCGGCTACGCCTACGTCCGCCTCCAGGTGGTGCGCGCGGCACTGGCGGCGGGGCTGCCGCTCAAGCGCCGGGTCCGGGCCGGGCGGGCCCAGCTGCCGGCGCTGCTCCCGGCGCTGCTCCCCCAGGTGTGGGGGCTGCGCCTCTTCCCCCGCTCCGGCGGCGCCGAGGAACTCGCGCTGGACCAGTCCCTCACCGCGCTGTCCGGTCCGGCCCGCGCCGCCTATGTGCTGCGCGGCCTGGAGAAGCTCTCCGACGGCGAGGTGCGCAAGGCGCTCACCGAGGCCGGGGCGGAGGACGCGAGCGCCGCGCTCGGCGAGGCCGACGCCGTCCCGGCCCGGTACGGGCTGCTGGAGTCCCCCGAGTTCGACCCCTGCTCGCTCCAGGCCCGCCCCACCGATCTGATGCGCCGCCGCCGGCACACCCGGGCCGCGCTCGCCGCCGCGGCCGCGCTCGCCGTGTGCGGCGCCCTGTTCGCGCTGCCCGGCGGCGGCTGGGGCCCCGACGGCGCCGCCGCCCCGCCGTACGCGCAGAACCCGGCGGCGGAGGCCGCCCTCGACCCGGGCCGGCTGGTCAGGGTCTCCCCCGTCGCCTGGAAGACCGCCACCCGCGCCGACTTCTCCGTGTGGCCCGCGCGCGGCGAGCTCACCGGGGACAGCGCGCTGCTGCGCCGCGCCCTCGCCGTGTGGGCCCGTCCCGGGGAGACCGTGCGCGTCTCGGCGACGCCCGGCACCCCGGCCGGCGGCCCCTCCGGCCCGCCCCAGCTGCTCTACGCGGGAGACGTCGGCACCGCGCGCGTGGTGATCCTCCACGACGGTCTGCGCATCGCCCGCTACGCCGAGCCGAAGGACGGCACGGACGGCGCGGCCCTGGACCTCGCGCGGGCGGACGGCGCGCTCGGCCCCGAGGCGGGCGCGGTGGTGCTGGACCGGGCCGACGGCAACGTCCGCTATCTGACGGCCCCCTGGGTGACGAAGGCGGCCGAGCGGGACCTGTCGAAGCCGGGCGCCGGGCTGATGGACCTGACGCTGACCGACGGCATCACCTCGCCGCTGGCCAGCCCCGCCACCCGGGCCGGCGCCTGCACCACCTGGAACGTGCTCCAGCTCTCGACCGCCTCGGGCCCGTACCTGCTGAGCGACCTGGGCGAACTCGTGCCCGCCCGGATCACCGCCGGCCGGCCCTCCGCGCCGAAGGACGCGACGGGCGCGGAGGCGCTGCGCACGTGGGCGCCGTTCGCCTGCTCGCTGGGCGAGGTGCGCGGGCAGGGCGTGCGGGCGGTCAACGCCTGGGCGTACGCGCGGCAGCCGCTGCCCGACGGGAGCGGCGTCGGCGGGTGGGCGTGCACGCGCGCCGAGACCTGGCGGGGCGACGGGACCAGGGTGCTGGCCCAGTTCCGTACGCCGGGCGGTCTCTTCGGGGCGGTCGCGGCCCAGGCCGGGGACGTCCCGGCGTGCGGTCCGCGCGAGCCGCACGTGCTGGCCGGGGTGCTGTGGAAGTCGGAGTCCGGCTCCTGGTACCTCCTCGCGGCCGGCGACAAGGGCACCGAGTCGGTGCGGGCGACCGGCGGGGTGCGCGGGGAGTCGGACGACAACCTGCTGGCCGTACGGGCGAAGCAGGGGGCGCGGGCGGGCGTGGAGGGGACGCTGGAGGACGGGCGGTCGATCAGCGGACTGCGGTAGCGAACACCGTGAGCGGTCCGGTCCGTTCGCGTCCGGATTCGATCGGTAAGGTGTTCGTATGACTACCGGGGTCCGCCGCAGGATGGGAGTGGAGGAGCGTCGGCAGCAGTTGATCGGCGTCGCCCTCGAACTGTTCGCCCGTCGCTCCCCCGACGAGGTCTCCATCGACGAGATAGCGGCGGCCGCCGGTATCTCGCGCCCCCTCGTCTACCACTACTTCCCCGGCAAACTCAGCCTGTACGAGGCCGCGTTGAAGCGGGCCGCGCAGGATCTGGCGGGCCGGTTCGCCGAGCCGCACACGGGGCCGCTCGGGGCGCGGCTGCTGCGCGTGATGCGCCGGTTCTTCGACTTCGTCGACGAGCACGGGCCCGGTTTCTCCGCCCTGATGCGCGGCGGCCCGGCGGTGGGCTCGTCGACGACGAACGCGCTCGTCGACTCCGTGCGCCAGGCCGCCTACGAGCAGATCCTGTCCCACCTGGGCATCAGCGATCCGCCCGCGCGCCTGGAGCTGGTCGTGCGCTCCTGGATCTCCCTCGCCGAGTCGACCGCGTTGATCTGGCTGGACGGGCGGCGCATCCCGCGCGAGGAGCTGGAGGTGCAGCTCGTGCAGGACTTCGCCGCGCTCGCCGCGGTGAGCGCCGCCCATGACGCGGAGCTGCGCACCCTGCTGCGGCCCGTCCTGGGCGACGAGCCGGCCGACGGCCCGTTCGGCGCCCTGGCGGCCCGGCTCATCGCGCTCGCGTCCTGACGGACCGGGCCTGACCGCCGTCGCGTCAGCTCTCGTACTTGCGGTACGAGGGGTCGAGGTCGCGCACCTCGGCGGAGGCGTGCACGGCCAGGCCCTCGGCGGGCTTCAGATGCTGCCGCAGCAGGTCCAGTACCGATTCGGTCAGCCGTGCCTTGGTCTCCTCGGTGCGGCCGGCCAGCAGTCCGATGTGGACGTGGACGATGGCGTGCCCCTCGGTGTCGGGGCCGACGGTGGCGTCCTCGGTGCGGCGGAACTGCGTCTTGCAGGCGGGCGGCTTGGCCGCCGCGATCTCGACGACGGCGGTGTGCAGCGCCGTGGCGAACCCGGGCCGGTCGAAGTCGTCGACGAGCCGGTCGGAGTAGTCGACGGTGATCTGCGGCATGAGCGCTCCTGATTCTGGGCGGCACGGCGGTCGACACGGCGGGCGACCCGGTCTCGGGCACCCTGGTTCCGGGCGACGCGGATCACCCTAGTCGGCCGCCTCGCCGGCCCCGGCGGCGAGGCTCAGGGCCAGCATCGCGATGTCGTCCTCGCGGTCGTGCCCGAAGCAGCCGAGCAGGGTGTCGCACAGCGCGTCCAGTCCCGGCAGCGCACCCGCCGAGGCCGCCCGGAGGTGCTCCATGGAGACGGCGAGGTCGGTGCCCCTGGTCTCGATCAGACCGTCGGTGACCATCAGGAGCCGGTCGCCGGGTTCCAGGAACAGTTCGGTGGGCGGCGGATGGGGCACGCCCAGGCCGAGCAGGGGGCCGGCGGCCTTGACGTAGTCGGCGCTGCGGGTGTCGCGGACGATGAGCGGCGGGATGTGACCGGCGTTGGCGACGAGGGTCCGCCCGGTGCCGGGGTCGAGCCGGACCAGGCACACGGTCGCCGTGACCTCGGGGTGATAGTGCAGGAGCATCCGGTCCAGCCGTTCGGCGAGCACGGCCGGGTCGCTCTCGTCGACGCAGTAGGCGCGCAGCGCGTGCCGGATCTCGACCATGACGGTGGCCGCCTCCAGCGAGTGCCCGACGACGTCGCCGACGGCGGTGAGCACAGCGTCCCCGGTGCGCAGGGCGGCGTAGAAGTCGCCGCCGATCTCGGTCTCCCGGGAGGCGGGCACGTAGCGGACCGCGACGTCGATGCCGGGCAGGTCGGGCAGCCGGTGCGGCTGGGGCAGGAAGCTGTGCTGGAGGGTGAGCGCGACATGCCGCTCGACCTGGTACATGAGGAGCGGTTCGGCGGCGAGCGCGGCGGCCTGCGCGAGCCGCGCCACCATCGCCTCGCGCTCGGGGTTCACCCGGCGTACGTCGCGGGTGGGCATGGCCAGGCAGACCGACGCCCGGCCGTCCTGGGCGGGGATCAGCACCAGCCGGGCGTCGTGCTGCATGCCGGGCCGGAAGAAGCCGGCGGGCCACAGCGGGGCGGGCACGGTGGTGATCTGCACCCCGGCCTGGCCGCGGGAGAGCCGGCGCAGCAGCCCGGCCACGGTGCGGTGGGCGCCCGCGTCGGGCAGCGCGAGCGAGGTGCGGTCGCGGGAGGCGCCGCGGTAGAGCACGTCGTCCGGGCCGAGGACGAAGACGGCGGCGGGCCCGCCGGTGAGCCGCCCGGCGCCCTCGGCGGCGGCGTCGGCGAGTTCCTGGAGGGAGCGCGCCGACTGCACCGTGACGATCGTCTCCGACAGCAGCGACAGCCTGCGGGCCAGCGCCTGGTCGCCGGCCCGCAGCCGGGCGGCGCGCACCGCGGCCCGGACCACCGCGTCGATCTCCTCGGGCTCGGCGGGCATCGTCAGATAGGCGTCGCCGCCCGCGTCCAGGCCCTGGCAGCGGAAGCCCGGGGCGAGCGCGGCGGCCGAGAAGTGCACGACGGGCAGCCCGGCCATGTGCGGCCGGGCCTTGAGCCGGCGGCACAGGTCGAAGCCGCTCATGTCCGGCAGGCCCACGTCGACCAACGCCACGTCGGGCAGGGCGCCCTGGCGCAGCCGTACGTCGAGTTCGACGAGCGCCTCGCTGCCGCTGGCCACCGGGACGACCTGATGGCCGGCGCGGCGCAGCAGCGCGCCCATGGCGAAGCGGCTGGCCGCCACATCGTCCACGACCAGCACCGTCGTGTCGGTCCGCTTGCCGTCGACGTCCATTGTCAGCCCTCGGACACCCCGGTGGAGCGGACCGCGTTCGTGGTCCGCTCCACAAAGGTAAGCCCTTGCCTAGGGTGTGCGGGAGAAGACCGCCACGGTCCGCCCCGGAACGGCGAACGTGCCCGATTCCGCTTGGTAGGTCGCAAACTTGACGGTAGAGTCCGCGCCCGCCGCCTGCACCGGGTGCAGGCGGTAGCCCTTCCGGGCGAGCGAGGCGACCCGCTGCTCCTGTGTCCGCGGCGTCGCGTTGAAGACGACGACGAGGTCGCCGAGGGCCATGGTGATCACGCCGGGCGTCTCGTCCGCGCCGGACAGCGGGAAGGACAGCGCCGACTGCACCCGGGCGGCCGTGCCGAGGGAGAACGCCTGCTCCGTCGTACGGATCCTCAACAGGTCCCGGTAGGCGGCCGATGCGGCGTCGATCTGCGGGCAGCCCACCCGGACGGTGTTCAACAAGGGCTTGGCGTAGGGCCACTTGGACTGGTTGTCGGCGGCGGGCGGAAGTCCGCGGCCGAAGCCGTTGCCGTCGGCGCAGTTCCAGTGGATCGCGTTGAACCAGTCGCCGCTGTCATAGGAGTTGCGGTCCAGGGACTTGGAGCGCAGCAGGTCGGTGCCGGCCTGGGAGAGGGCCGGGCCCTGGGACAGGGTGGCCGTGGCCATGGCGAGGACCTGCATCCTGGCCCGGTCGGCGGCGCTCGTCGTCGCGGGCAGCTTGAAGGCGAGGGCGTCGAAGAGCGACTCGTTGTCGTGGGCGTCGGCGTAGGCGAGGGCGTCGCCGGGGGCGTCCGCGTAGCCGGCGGGGCTGCCGTTGTAGTCGACCTCGGCGCCGGTGACCTCCCTGCCGCCGGTGCCGGTGAAGCGGTACGCGGCGAGGTTGCCGCTCAGGCCGACCTTGATCAGGTCCTGGTAGTGCAGCAGCCGGGCCTTCTGTTCGGCCGGAGTGCCGTTGCTCGTAGAGGAGTTGGGGTCGGTGTACAGCCCGGACGCGAAGCCCTGGACGCCTGGGTCCTCGTCGAAGGGGCCGCCGCCGCGCACGGCGTCACGGGCGCGGTCGGAGAAGGTGGCGACGCCGGTGCCCGCCATGTTCTTCTGCGTGGCCTGGACGAACCGGGCGTCGTCGGCGACCTCGCCGAAGTTCCAGCCCTCCCCGTACAGGATGATCTTCTTGCCGTCGACGCCGTCCTTCTGGAGCGTCAGCGCGTCGAGGGCCTTGCGGACGGCGAGGATGTTGGCCTTGGGGTGGTGGCCCATGAGGTCGAAGCGGAAGCCGTCGACCTTGTACTCCCTGGCCCAAGTGACGATCGAGTCGACGACCAGCTTGCCCATCATGGCGTTCTCGGTGGCCGTGTTGGCGCAGCAGGTGCTGTTCGCGACCGAGCCGTCCGCCAGGAGCCGCTGGTAGTAGCCGGGGACGACCTTGTCGAGGACGCTGGTGGCGGCCTGTCCGGAGGCCGCGGTGTGGTTGTAGACGACGTCCATGACGACCCGCAGGCCGTCGTCGTTCAGCGCCTTGACCATCCGGCGGAACTCCACCGTGCGGGCGGTGCCGTCGGGGTCGGTGGCGTACGAGCCCTCGGGCACCGTGTAGTGGTACGGGTCGTAGCCCCAGTTGTAGGCGTCCTTCGCGGCGGTCTTCGCCACGCACGCCTGCTGCTGGTCGGAGTCGGGCGCGTGGGCGGCGAGGTCGCAGTCGACGGTGGCCTGGTCGGCCTTGCGCTCCGGGATGGTGGCGATGTCGAAGGCGGGCAGGAGGTGGACGTAGGAGGTGCCGGCCTTCGCCAGCCGACGCAGGTGGCGGGAGCCGTCGCTGTCCTTGTCGGTGAAGGCGAGGTAGGTGCCGGGGTGCGCGGCCGTCGGGTCGGCGACCGAGAAGTCCCGGATGTGCAGCTCCTGGATCTGGGCGTCCTTGAGGGGGACGGCCCGGGGCTTGGCGTAGTCGGACCAGCCGCGCGGGGCGAGGGACCTGTCGGCCAGGTCGACGAGGAGGCTCCGCTCGGAGTCCGCGGTCAGGGCGAGGGAGTAGGGGTCGGTGACCTTGTTGGTGACGACCGCGCGGACGCTGGGCGCCCACACCGTCACGGCGTACCGGTAGGGCTTGCCCTTCCAGGACTTCGGGCCGGTGACGGACCAGACGCCGGTGGCGGCGTTCCGCTTCATCCTTACGGTGGCGCCGTCGAGTTCCAGGGACACGTTCCGCGCGGTCGGCGCCCATACGGCCAGCGTGGGGCGGCCGTCGCGGAAGGTCGGGCCCAGGTCGGCCTCGGTCGCGCCGGCGTAGAGGTCGTCGAGCACGCCGGCGATCTGCACGCCCGTCGCCGCGAGGACCGCGCCGTTCGCGGCCCGCTGGGAGGCGACGAGCTGTCCGCCGAGGGCCTCGCGGACGCGGTCGCGGTCCCGGGGGTCGACGGTCCAGGCGGCGTAGCCGCTCAGGTGCGGGAACCTGGCCTTCTGGGCGTCGCTGAGCGCGGTCTTCGACAGCCGGAGCCAGCGTTCGTCGTCGCTGGTCAGCGCGCCGTCCTTCACCTCGATCGAGCCGTCGCGGGAGTACAGCAGCTGGGTGGAGGCGGCGGCCTCGGAGCCGTTCCAGGCGACGGTGTTCCGGTCGATCCAGACCGCCTTGGAGGTGGTCAGGTCGAGCGCGGCGGCGGACCCGGCCGGCTGCGGGAGCAGGTACTTCTCCTGGCCGCCCATCAGCCACACCTCGTGGCCGTTCGCCGTGAGGTCCAGGGACTGGTCGGCGGGCAGGTCCTTCTCGTCGCCCTTGTGGAGGATGTAGCTGAGACTGGTGGCACCCTCGGTGAGCGGCACCTCGAAGACCGCGCCATAGGGGTCAGTCTTCACCGGTTTCAAGGGGTTCGACCAGTCGGTGGGGTGCGCGGCGCCCGTCCAGACGTGCAGTCCCCAGCCGTCGTAGGCCCCGTCGGCGCGGTGGTAGTGCAGGACGGCCTTGGTCTTGTCCGGCGACGGAAGGGCAGGGCGCTCGGTGCGGACCTCGGGCTTGCCCTGCTCGATCCAGACCTCGCCCGTCCGGGTGACGTCGATGGAGCGGTCGACGGAGACGTCCTTGTTCCCCTGCTCGTCGATGACGAGGAAGCCGACGTTCGACGCGCCCGGCTTCAGCTTGACGTAGGCGAAGGCGCCGTAGGCGTCCCGGCCGACGAAGGGGTGGCTGTCGGGCCAGTCCGTGGACTCGCCGTCGGCGAGGTCGCCCCAGGCGTACAGGCCCCAGCCGGCGTAGTCGCCGTCGGTGCGCTTGTAGTGGACGATCGCGTCGTCGCGGGAGGACGCGGTGGGCGTCTCGGGGACGGGCGGCGCGCCGGTGACGGAGGCCGCGGTCGCGCTCGCGGTGCGTCCGGCGGAGTCGACGACGACCGCCTTGTAGCGCAGGGCGGTGCCGGGCGGCACGTCCTCGCCGATGGTCTGGGTGACCTTGTACGGGGCGTGGTCGGCGGTGCCGAGCGTGCGCCACGCGCCGTTCCCGACCTGAGCGGCGAAGACGACGCGGTCGAGCTGTCCGCCTCCCCCACTCTCGGCTTCGATCTCGACGGTGCCGGTGGCTCCGGCGGCCGGGGCCCGGAGCGTGACGGCGGGCGCGGCGGCGGGCCGGGCGAGCGGGCGGGCGGCCTGGAGGACGATCGCCGAGCCGGCCGGGACGGTGACGGTGATCTTCTTGTCGGCGTCGGACGTCACGGAGGCCGAGGTGCCGTGGATCCCGCGGAAGGCCGTGCGCGCCGAGCCGGTCGGGAAGGTCGCCGGCTTCGCCTCGTCGGCGTTGTTGAAGGCGACGACGTACTCGACGCCGGTCTTGGCGTCGGTGCGGGAGACGGCGTAGACGCCGGGTCCTTCGGCCGCGTAGCGCTCGGTCTGGACTCCGTCGGCGAGGGCGGGGTGGGCCTTGCGGAGCTTCGACAGGGCGCTGATCTGCCGGTACAGCGGCGCGTTGGGGTCGTAGGCGTCGCTCGCGTGGGTGCGGTCGGTGCCGATGAGGTCGTCGTCGAGGTAGTCGGCGGTGTGTGAGGCGAACATGGTCTGGCGGGCGTCCTTGTCGCCGCCGGCACCGGTGAAGCCCTGTTCGTCGCCGTAGTAGACGACCGGGTTGCCGCGGCTGAGGAACATCAGCTCGTTGGCGAGCCGGTCCTTCCTCAGCAGTTCGGCGTCGGTGGCGTCCGGGTCGTCCTGCTTCAGGAAGGTCCCGATGCGGCCCATGTCATGGTTGCCGAGGAAGGTGACCTGCTCGTAGGCGTTGGCCTTGTCGGTCGTGTACTTGTAGTCCGCGCCGAAGACGGCGGCCAGCTTCTTCGCGCTGCCGCCCTGGGAGGCGTACTGCCGGGCCGCCTCCTGGAAGGGGAAGTCGAGGGTGGCGTCCAGGCGGCCCTGGGTGACGTACGGGGAGGTGACGTCGGTGTCGGCGGAGTACACCTCGCCGAACATGAAGAAGTCGTCGCGTCCTTGCTTGGCCGCGTAGGCGTCGAGGGCGGTCGCCCACTGGGTCCAGAACTCCATGTTGACGTGCTTCACGGTGTCGATGCGGAAGCCGTCGATGTCGAAGTCCCGCACCCACCGCTGGTAGATCTTCTCCATGCCGCTGACGACCTCGGGGCGCTCGGTCCACAGGTCGTCGAGGCCGGAGAAGTCGCCGTGGGCGGAGCTCTCCCCGGCGAAGGTGGAGTCGCCGCGATTGTGGTACAGCGCGGGGTCGTTGAGCCAGGACGGCACCTTGTCGTTCGTGGCGGCCCGGGGCGTGCGCGGGAAGGAGTCCGCGTCGACGGCGGGGAACTTCCCGCCCTCGGCGGCGTAGTCGGCGTCGTCGAAGGGCCGGCCGTCCTTCGTCAGATAGGGGAAGGCGCCCTTGGAGAGGTAGTCGTACGACTTCTCCTGGTAGTCGACGACGTCCGCGGTGTGGTTGGTGATGACGTCGAAGAAGACCTTCATGCCCTTGGCGTGCGCCCGGTCGATGAGGGTCTCCAGGTCCTTGTTGGTCCCGAAGTGCGGGTCGACCTGGGTGAAGTCGGTGATCCAGTAACCGTGGTAGCCGGCCGAGGCGTTGGCCCCGGTGCCCTGCACGGGCCGGTTCTTGAAGATGGGGGCCATCCAGATGGCGGTGGTGCCGAGGCCCTTGATGTAGTCGAGCCTCTTGGTCAGGCCCTTGAGGTCGCCGCCCTGGTAGAAGCCCTTGTCGGTGGGGTCGTAGCCGGTGGTCAGGCGTGAACCGGTCAGCCTGCCGCGGTCGTTGGCGGTGTCGCCGTTGGCGAAGCGGTCCGGCAGGACGAAGTAGAACTGCTCACGGGTCAGGTCGTGGCGGGATTCGGCCCTCGCCAGCTTCGCGTCGGACGGGGGCGCGGGCGGGGCGTCGGCCCGCGCCGCGAGGGGCTGGACGAGCGCTGCGGCCAACGCGGTCACGGTGACCGCGGCGACCCGTCCGGCCCCGGGGGTACGGCGTCCGACCTGGGCGGTTCGGCGTCCGGCTCGGGCGGTTCGGCCTCCGGGCGGCGCCGGCCATCTCGGTTTCACAGCAGTGGACTCCTTGCGCTACGGCTCTCGTGGGTCCGACCCCGCGCGACCGTATCGCCGACGAAAGCTTTTCAGCAAGAGTCCTGAAACCATTGGAAAGAACTTTCAGCAGCGTCTTGGCATCGCCGCAGATGACCGAGCCTCCCTTTGACCTAACAGCTCGACTTCCCCACGTAGATCGCCAGCGCCGTATTCGCACCCAAGCCGGCGGTGAACTGCCCGCCGGAGTTCACCGTCACCGTCGTGTTGTTCTGGACGTTGCAGTACGTCCCGGCGGGCAGCGAGGTCTGATACGTCCGGGTCAGCGAGCCCGACTCGTGGTTGATGGCCACGAAGCCCTTGCCGCCCCGCCCGAACGCGATCGCGTCGCCGCCGTTGTCCCACCAGTCGGTGACGGCCTCGCCGCGCACCGCGGTGCGGAAGGCGACCATGCGCAGGATCTCCGGCCAGGCGTGCTGGCACTTCCAGCCGTTCTGCCAACAGGCGTTCACCGCGCCCCCGTTGGGCGGTCCGGCGTCCGTGTCGGAGAACTCGTAACCGGAGTTGACGTCGGGCGCCCCGTAAGGCCAGGCCAGCATGAAGACGTTGGCCAGGGTGTAGTTGGCACCGTCCTTGTAGCTGAGGGTGGAGCCGTTGCGCTCGGTGTCGTGGTTGTCGACGAAGACGCCGGCGACAGAGCCGCTCATATAGCCCCAGCCCTCGCCGTAGTTCTTGAGGTAGGCGAGGTTCTCGCTGTTGAACACGCGCTTGAGGTCGTAGGCGTAGCGGAACTCCTGGACGTCGCCGTTGCCGGTGTACTCGGTGGGCTGGACGGCCTCTCCGCTGCCGTAGATGACCTCCTGCTTCCAGTAGACGCTCGGGTTCGTCAGGCGGGACTTGATGTTCGCGAGGTCGGCTGCGGGGATGTGCTTGGCCGCGTCGACGCGGAAGCCGTCCACGCCCAGGGACAGCAGGTCGTTCAGATAGCCGGCGACGGCCCGGCGGACGTAGTCCTCGCCGGTGTCGAGGTCGGCGAGTCCCACCAGTTCGCAGTGCTGGACGTTCCAGCGGTCCTGGTAGTTGACGATCCGCGAGGTGCAGTCGTCGAAGTCGTACGACGAATACAGGCCCGGGTAGGCGTACTTGGTGTACGACGAGCCGCCGGTGCCGGTGCCGTCGCCCGCGGCCATGTGGTTGACGACCGCGTCGACGACGACCTTCACGCCCGCCGCGTGGCAGGTGTTCACCATGTTCTGGAAGGCCGCGCGGTCGCCGAGCCGTCCGGCGATCTTGTAGCTGACAGGCTGGTACGACGTCCACCACTGCGCGCCCTGTATGTGCTCGGCGGGCGGGGAGACCTGAACGTATCCGTAGCCGGCGGGGCCCAGCGTGTTGGTGCACTCGCGGGCGACGGAGGCGAAGTTCCACTCGAAGAGGACGGCGGTGACGTCCTTCGCGCCGGGCGGGGAGGCCTGCGCGATGGACGGGTTCATGACAAGGGTGGCGGTCGCGAGTGCGAGCGCCCCGGAGAGGGATCTGCGTGCCATGCGGGGTTCCTTCGTCTTTGAAGGCTCTTGCTGAAATCTTTCAGCAAACTTGCGGTGACGCAGATGTTAAAGGCCCGCCGCCTGAAAAGGCAGCGGGCCGTGTGAAGTTGATGCAAGAACTTTCAGCGGACCGTCAGACGGCGGTCCACCACACCGTCGTGTCCGCCGGCACCTTCGTCTCGCCGTCCGCCTCGGCCGGATCGCCGCTGGCGAGCAGGACACGGCCGTACGAGGGGACCGTCACCGACTCCCCCGTGGTGTTGGCGACGCACACGAACTCGCCGCGGCGGAAGGCGAGAACGCCCTCGGGCGCGCGCAGCCACTCCACCGAGTCGCCCGCGCCCAGGTCGGGCCGGGCGCGGCGGAGGGCCAGCGCCGAGCGGTACAGCTCCAGCGTCGAGCCCGGGACGCCGTTCTGCGCCTCGACGCTCAGCTCGCCCCAGCTCTCCGGCTGCGGCAGCCAGCTGCCCCCGCCGCCGAAGCCGTACGAGGAGCCCTCGCGCGTCCACGGGATCGGCACCCGGCAGCCGTCGCGGAAGCCGTCCTGGCCCGCGCCCCGGAAGTACGCCGGGTCCTGGCGCACCTCGTCCGCGAGGTCGACGACGTCGGGCAGGCCGAGTTCCTCGCCCTGGTAGACGTAGGCCGAGCCCGGCAGCGCGAGCATCAGCAGGGAGGCCGCTCGGGCCCGCCGCAGACCGAGTTCGCGGTCGCCGGCCGTGCGGATCTGGGTGCCGAGGCCGGGCGGGTTGGCGAAGCGGGTGGCGTGCCGGGTGACGTCGTGGTTGGACAGCACCCAGGTGGCCGGGGCGCCGACAGGGCGCATGGCCTCCAGGGTGCGGTCGATGACCTCCCGCAGCTCCTTCGCGTCCCAAGCGGTCGACAGATACTGGAAGTTGAAGGCCTGGTGGAGCTCGTCGGGGCGCACGTAGTGGGCGGTCCGCTCGACGGTCGGCGTCCACGCCTCCGCGACGAAGATGCGCTCGCCGGCGTACTCGTCGAGCACGAGACGCCACTGCCGGTAGATCTCGTGGACGCCGTCCTGGTCGAAGAACGGCATGACATCGTTGCCCAGCAGCTTCACCTGGTCGTGGGATCCGAGGTCCGGCAGGCCCTCCGCCTTGACCAGCCCGTGCGCGACGTCGATGCGGAAGCCGTCGACGCCGATGTCGAGCCAGAAGCGCAGGATGGAGCGGAACTCGTCACCGACGGCGGGGTGTTCCCAGTTGAAGTCGGGCTGCTCGGGCGCGAAGAGGTGCAGGTACCACTCGCCGGGCGTGCCGTCGGGCTCGGTGATCCGCGTCCAGGCGGGTCCGCCGAAGATGGACTCCCAGTCGTTGGGCGGGAGTTCGCCGTCCGCGCCCTTGCCGGGGCGGAAGTGGTAGCGCTCCCTCAGCGGCGAGCCGGGGCCCTCCGCGAGCGCGCGCTTGAACCACTCGTGCTGGTCGGAGGAGTGGTTGGGGACCAGATCGACGATGACGCGCAGGCCCAGCAGGTGGGCGTCGCGGATCAGCGCGTCGGCGTCGAGGAGGTTGCCGAACATGGGGTCGACGGCGCGGTAGTCGGCGACGTCGTAGCCGGCGTCGGCCTGCGGGGAGGCGTAGAAGGGGCTGAGCCACACGGCGTCCACGCCGAGGTCGCGCAGGTAGGGGAGGCGGGCGCGTACGCCTTCCAGGTCGCCCATGCCGTCGCCGTCGCTGTCGGCGAAGCTGCGCGGGTACACCTGGTAGATCACCGCGTCCCGCCACCAGTCGCGGTGCCGGGCGACGGTGGCGACGGCCGTGTCGGGCCGGGGCGTGGGGGCCGGGGCGGCGTGCTGCTGCTGGCTCATGGCGTCCTTGGTGGTGCGTAAACGGGTGTCGGTCATGGGTCGTGGGGTTCTCGGCGACGAGCTCTCGGCGACAGGTTCTCAGCGGCGGGGTTCGGCGGCGGGCGGCGAGGTGGTGCGGCGGCCGCGGTGTCTGCGGGGTCGGATGGACACCGCGGCCGCCACCCGCGCCGTCCGGGACGTCCAAGGGCGTCCGGGGGCGCGGGAACCTGTCTCCCGCGAGGGCGGGCTCAGCCCTTGGTGCCGCCGGCGGTCAGTCCGGTCACCAGGTTCTTCTGCACGAGGTAGAAGAACGCGGAGACGGGTATCGCGATGAGCACCGCGGTGGCGGCCATCAGGTTGCGCTGGGCGTCGTGCTCGCTGACGAAGCTCTGGAGGCCGACGGCGAAGGTGTACTTCGAGTCGGACAGCATGAACGTCGAGGCGAAGGCGACCTCGCCGAAGGCGGTGAGGAAGTTGTAGAAGGCGGCGACGGCGAGGCCGGGCTTGGCCAGCGGCAGGACCAGCCGCAGGAAGGTGCCGAAGGGGGTGAGCCCGTCGACGCGTCCCGCCTCGTCGATCTCGAACGGGATGGTGTCGAAGTAGCCCTTGAGCAGCCAGGCGCTGTAGGGCACGACGGTGGTGCAGTTGACGAGGATCAGTCCGAGGTAGGTGTCGATGAGCCCCAGCTCCGACATGATCTGGTACATCGGCACGATCAGGACGGCGACCGGGAACATCTGGGTGACGAGCAGGACCCACATGAACTTCTTGTAGCCCGGGAAGCGCATCCGGGAGACGGCGTAGCCGCTGGTGGCGGCGATGATCACGCCGATGGCGGTGGTGCCGAGGACGACGACGAGCGTGCTCTGGAGCCAGTCGAAGAACCCGGTGTGCCGGAGGACGAACGTGTAGTTGTCGAACGTCATCTTGTGCCAGATGCGGCCGGGGTGCAGATAGTCGTCCTTGTCCGGGCCGAGGGACAGGAAGATCAGCCAGGCGACCGGGAAGAAGGCGACGAGGCTGGCCACGATCAGGGTGCCGTGGGTGGCGAGGGTGGCGAGGGGGCCGCGCCGGCCGCGGCGGGTGGCGGCGGCCCGGGGGGCTGTCGCGGTGGGCTGCTCGGTCTCGGCGACGGAGGTCGGGGCGGTGCTGGTGCTCATGGGGACTCCTGCCTCAGATCGCGAGCTGCTGGTCGTTGCGGTTCAGCCAGCGGCGGTAGAAGGAGGTGAAGACGATCAGGACGGCCAGCAGCAGGATGCCGTAGGCGGCCGACTGGGCGAAGTCACGCGGTTGCTGCCCGAAGCCGAGGTAGTACGCCCAGGTGACGAGGATCTGCGCGTCCGGGGCGGTGTCGCCGAACAGCAGGAAGATGATGGCGAACTGGTTGAACGTCCAGATGACGCCGAGGAGGACGACGGTGGAGCTGACGGACCTCAGGCCCGGCAGGGTGACGTACCGGAAGCGCTGCCAGGCGTTGGCGCCGTCCATCTCGGCCGCCTCGTAGAGCGACCTGTCGATCGACTGGAGTCCGCCGAGCAGCGAGAGCATCATGAACGGCACGCCGCACCAGGTGTTGACCATGATCGCGGCGAACCGCTGCCAGAAGGTGTCCTCCAGCCACAGCGGCGAGGGCAGGTGCAGGGCGTCGAGCGCGGTGTTGATGATGCCGCCGTCGGCGAGCATGAACCGCCAGCCGAAGACGGTGACGAAGGTGGGCACGGCCCAGGGCAGCACCAGGATCATGCGGTAGAAGGTGCGCCCGCGGAACTTCTGGTTGAGCAGCAGCGCGAGGCCGAGCCCGATGAAGTAGTGCAGGGCGACGCACAGCGCGGTCCAGACGACGGTCCAGACGAAGTGCGACCAGAAGCGGTCGTACGCCGTCGGGCCCCACAGGATGTCGGCGTAGTTGTCGAGGCCGATGAACTTGTAGGTGGCCTCGATCTCGTTGACGCCGATGGTGCGGGCCGTGTTGAGGCTGTTGGCGTCGGTGAGGGTGAGGTAGAAGCCGTAGACCAGGGGGTAGAGCACGAGGACGCCGAGGACGATCGCCACCGGGGCGATCATCGCGTAGGCGTACCAGTGTTTCTGGTAGCCGTGCTTCAGGCGCTGACCCAGCCCGGGCCGCGGGTCTCGCTCACCGCGCCGCTTGCCGGTCGCTCGGTCGATGGCGACTGTCATGGTTCGACACCTTCTGGGAGATCAGGGGATCGAGGACGGACTGGCGGCCGGGGCCTGGCACAGGCCGGTGGCCGCCGGTCCCTCTTCCCCGAGAGGGAGGTCCGGCGGCCACGCGGGGCTCACTTGCTGAAGTCGGGCACCAGCTTGGCGATGGCCGTCTCGGCGGCGCCGAGGCCCTCGTCGAGGGACTCCTTGCCGCCCGCGATCTTGGGCAGCTCGGTGTCCAGCGGTCCCCACAGGGAGCTGTACTCGGGCAGCGCCGGGCGCGGCTGGGCGGCGGACAGGACCGCGCCGTAGCCGGCGATGCCCGGGTCGGCCTTGACGGCGTCGGTGTAGGCGTCGTCACGCGTCGGCAGGGTGGAGTTCTTCTGCGCGATGGTGGCCTGCGACTTCGCGGAGGTCATGAAGTTGACGAACTTCAGCGCGGCGGCCTGGTGGGCCTTGTCCGAGCCGGCGTAGACCGAGAGGTTGTGGCCGCCGGTCGGGGCGCCCGCCTTGCCGGTGGAGCCGGCCGGGACGGTGGCGATGCCGAGGTTGTTCTTGTCCGTGAACGCGGCGCCCTTGTAGAAGTTCGTGATCTCCCAGGGGCCCTGGACGATCGCGGCGACCTTGCCGTTGACGAACGCGTCCTGGATGTGGGCGTAGGCGTCGGCGGTGGTGTCGGCCTTGTGCAGGCCCTTGCCGTCGAACAGGCCGAGCCAGGTGCCGTACGCCTTCTTCGCCGCCGCCGAGTTGACGGTGATCTTCTTGGCATCGGCGTCGACGGTGTCGGCGCCCTCGCCGTAGAGGAAGGACTGGGCGTAGTAGGCCTGGGTGGAGCCCCAGTAGCCGTCGACGCCGGTCTTGTCCTTGATCGTGGCGGCGGCCGTCTTCAGCTCGTCCCAGGTCTTCGGGGCGGCGGTGATGCCGGCCTTGGCGAAGAGCTCCTTGTTGTAGACGAGGGCGAGGGTGTCGGTGACGATGGGCACGCCGTAGGTCTTGCCCTCGTACTTGGCCTGCTCGATCAGGTTGGGCTTGAACTTGGCCTGGTCGGCGAGGGCCTCGGTGCCGTCGAGCGGCAGGAAGAAGCCCTTCTTGGCGAAGGCCGGGGTCCAGCCGACCTCGGAGCGCAGGAGGTCGGGGGCGCCCTTGGAGCCGGCGGCGGTGTCGAACTTGTTCTGCGCCTGGTCGAAGGGGACGTTGACGTACTTGACCTTGATGTCCTTGTTGGCGGCCTCGAACTCCTTGACCAAGGCCTGGTACGTCGGCGCCTCGTTCGTGGCGTTGGAGGTGTCCCACCAGGTGATGGTGACCGGACCGTCGGCCGAGTCGCCGCTGTCGCTTCCGCCGCAGGCCGTCGCCGCGAGGGCGAGGGACGCCACCAGCGCGGTGGCCGCTATGCCACGCCGCATTGAGTTCTCCTTGAGGGTGAAAGCCCGAGTAGCTACAGGGGGCGGTCCCGTCCGCTTCCCTGTCGACTTGCCGACTGCGCCGTTGCGGCGGCCGCCGGGCGACGTGAACGTAACAGCGCTGTAAGCGTTGCGAAAGACCTTGCAGAAAAAAAGTGCAAGACATCTCCGAAGTTATCCGGGCGTGACCTCTCGGCGACCGTCGTGAGACGCTTGTTTACAGGGGTCGAGCGGTATGCGGTCGGCTGTGCAAGACTCTGCAAGCCCTTGCCGTCACTTTCATAGGGAGCGCGATGACACAGCAGCCCGGGCCGGGCCGTTCGACCGGTCGCCCACGGCGCCCGTTCGGTGGGCAAGGGGTCACCCGGCCGGTACAGTCCACCCCTGTGACCACACGGCTTGCCGACATCGCTGCGCAGGCGGGGGTGAGCGAAGCGACCGTCAGCCGGGTCCTCAACGGGAAGCCGGGCGTCGCCGCCACCACCCGCGAGTCCGTGCTCGCCGCCCTCGACGTCCTGGGCTACGAGCGCCCGGTACGGCTGCGCCAGCGCAGCGCGGGCCTCGTCGGCCTCATCACGCCGGAGCTGGAGAACCCGATCTTCCCGGCCCTGGCCCAGGTCATCGGCCAGGCGCTGACCCGCCAGGGCTACACCCCGGTCCTCGCCACCCAGACCCCGGGCGGCTCCACGGAGGACGAGCTGACCGAGATGCTCGTCGACCGCGGCGTGGCCGGCATCATCTACGTCTCCGGCCTGCACGCGGACACCACGGCCGACATGCAGCGCTACGAGCAGCTGCGCGCGCAGGGCGTGCCCTTCGTCCTGGTCGACGGCTTCTCCCCGAAGGTCCAGGCCCCCTTCATCTCCCCCGACGACCGCGCGGCGATGACCCTCGCGGTCACCCACCTGGCCTCCCTGGGCCACACCCGCATCGGCCTCGCCCTCGGCCCGAAGCGCTTCGTCCCGGTGCAGCGCAAGATCGAGGGCTTCGTCCGCGCCATGCACGACCAGCTGGGCCTGAGCGCGGAGACCGTCGAGGCGGACCTGGTCCAGCACTCCCTGTACACCCTGGAGGGCGGCCAGGCCGCCGCCACGGCCCTGATCGACCGCGCCTGCACGGCGGTGGTCTGCGCCAGCGACATGATGGCCCTGGGCGCGATCAGGGCGGCCCGCCAGCGCGGTCTGGCGGTCCCCCGGGACATCTCGGTGGTCGGCTTCGACGACTCCCCCCTGATCGCCTTCACGGACCCGCCGCTGACGACGATCCGCAAGCCGGTCCCGGCGATGGGCCAGGCGGCGGTGCGCACCCTCCTGGAGGAGATCGGCGGCACTCCCGCCCCGCACAGCGAGTTCGTGTTCATGCCGGAACTGGTGGTGCGCGGCTCCACCGCCTCGGGGGACCGCAACCGCCCCTGAATCCCCTTCGGCATGCGGGTGGGACGGCTCCGCGGGACGATCGGGAGGTAACGCTTATCTGGCAGACTCTGTGTCCATGGGTGAACCGACCGTGACATCTCTGGAAGGCCGGGACAAAGCCGTCCCGCACTCCGTCACGACCAGGTCCCCCCGCAGACGGCCCCGCTCGCCCCGCCGGCCCCGCGTGTGGTTCGAGATCCTGCTCATCGCGCTGAGTTACTGGACGTACTCACTGATCCGCAACGCGGTCCCGGAGCAGAGGGCCGAGGCGCTGCGCAACGCCGACTGGATCTGGCGCTTGGAGCACCAGTTGGGCATCGCGGTGGAACAGTCGATCAACCATGCCGTCAACTCGGTGACTTGGCTCGTCGTCGGCATGAACTACTACTACGCGACCCTGCACTTCGTGGTCACCCTGGGCGTACTGGTCTGGCTCTACCGCGCCCACCCCGGCCGCTACGCGGCCACCCGCCTGGTCCTCTTCGCGACCACGGGAGTAGCCCTCGTCGGCTACTACCTCTACCCCCTGGCGCCCCCGCGCCTCATGAACGGCGCGGCGTTCGTCGACACGGTCGTGGTCCACCAGACCTGGGGCTCGATGGCCTCCGGCGACCTGAAGAGCATGTCCAACCAGTACGCCGCGATGCCGTCCATGCACATCGGCTGGTCCCTCTGGTGCGGCCTGACGATCTTCGCCCTGACCACGGCCCCCTGGGCGAGAATCCTGGGCCTGCTCTACCCCACCCTCACCCTGCTGGTGATCGTCGCCACGGCCAACCACTTCTGGCTGGACGCGGTAGGCGGCATCCTCTGCCTGACCTTCGGCTACACCCTGACCCGCCTCTGGTACGGCACACTGCCCCACCAACTCCCGAGAGCACTCACCCGGGGCCGCCTGCTGCCGGACGGGTAGGGCCGACCGGACGACGGCGGGGGCCCGGCGGCCCGGACAGCCGGACGACGGCGGAAGGGGACGTGGCGGTGGTGTCCGCCCGCAGCGGCCGGCGCGTCGACACGAGCACGTTGCCAACCCTGATCCCGCGCCGGACCGAGGACGGATACCGCCGAAGCGGCCCCGGCTCAAGACGGCGCCGGCCCGACCGGCACCGAAAGCAGACCGGCACCCGGACGACGCCCCCTCCCCCTACCCCCCGTAGAACAACTCCTCCACCACTCCCCGAGCCCGTCGAGCAGTACGCCGGTACTCGTCCAGCATGTCTCCTACCCGGCCCGGGCCGTACCCCAGATAGCGCCCCACGGCGCCCAGCTCACGGGCGTCGGTGGGGAACGTGTCTCCTGCGCGGCCCCGCACCAGCATCACCGCGTTGCGTACGCGGGTGGCCAGGACCCAGGCCTCGTCGAGCGTCGCCGCGTCCTCCTCCGACAGCAGCCCGGCCTCCCGCGCCGCACGCAACGCCGCACGCGTGCGCGTGGTGCGCAGCCCCTCCACCTCGGCCCCGTGCCGCAGCTGGAGCAGCTGCACGGTCCACTCCACGTCGGACAGCCCCCCGGGCCCCAGCTTGGTGTGCAGCTTGGGATCCGCCCCGCGAGGCAGCCGCTCCGACTCCATCCGCGCCTTCAGCCGCCGGATCTCCCGCACGGCGTCCTCCCCCAGCCCGCCCTGCGGATACCGCAGCGGATCGACGAGGGACATGAACCGCCGCCCCAGCTCCTCGTCCCCGGCGACCGGCTCGGCCCGCAGCAGCGCCTGCGACTCCCACCCCAGCGACCACCGCCGGTAGTACGCCTCGTACGACTTCAGCGTCCGCACCAGCGGCCCCGTCTTCCCCTCGGGCCGCAGATCGGCGTCGATCAGCAGGGGCGGATCCGCGCTGGGGATCTGCAACAGCCGCCGCATCTCGGAGACCACGGCCCCCGCGGCCCGAGCTGCCTCCTGCTCCTCGACCCCGTCCCGCGCCTCGTGCACGAAGAGGACGTCCGCGTCGGAGCCGTAGCCCAGCTCGTGCCCGCCGAACCGCCCCATGCCGATGATCGCGAACCGGGTGGGCAGCTCGTCCCCCCACCCCTCCCGCACGACGGCCCGCAGCGTGCCGGCCAGCGTGGCCGCCGTCAGGTCGGACACCGCCCCGCCCACCAGGTCCACGAGCGCGCCCTGACCGGCCTCGGCGGGCTGGGACTCGGTGCCGTAGGAGCCGACGATGTCCGCGGCGGCCGTACGGAACAGCTCGCGCCGCCGGACGCCGCGGGCGGCGGTGACCGCCTGGACGGCGCCGTCCGCCCGGCCGACGGCGGCGAGTATCTCCTGCTCCAGCGGCCCGCGCCCGCGCGGCTCCAGCCCGCCGCCGCCCCCGCCCATGCCGCGCCCCCCGTCGCCGTCGCCGAGCAGCGCCACGGCCTCGGGGGCGCGCATCAGCAGGTCGGGGGCGAGCCGCCCGGCGGACAGCACCCGGGCGAGGTTCTCGGCGGCGGCGCCCTCGTCGCGCAGCAGCCGCAGGTACCAGGGGGTCTTGCCGAGCGCGTCGGAGACCTTGCGGAAGTTGAGCAGCCCGGCGTCGGGGTCGGCGGAGTCGGCGAACCAGCCGAGGAGGACGGGCAGCAGCGTCCGCTGGATGGCGGCCTTGCGGGAGACGCCGGAGGCGAGCGCCTCCAGGTGCCGCAGCGCGGAGGCGGGGTCGGCGTACCCGAGCGCGACGAGCCGCTCCCGAGCCGCGACCGTGCTCAACCGGGCTTCACCCGGCGCGAGTTGGGCCACCGCGTCCAGCAACGGCCGGTAGAACAGCTTCTCGTGGAGCCGCCGGACCACGGCCGCGTGCCGCTTCCACTCGCGGTTCAGCTCGCCGACGGGGTCGGAGCGCAGCCCCAACGACCGCCCGAGCCGCCGCTGTTCGGCTTCCTCCTCCGGGACGAGATGGGTCCGCCGCAGCCGGTACAGCTGGATGCGGTGCTCCATCGAGCGCAGGAACCGGTAGGCGTCGTCGAGCTGGACGGCGTCCGCCCGCCCCACGTACCCGCCGGCGGCGAGGGCCTGCAAGGCGTTCAGCGTCGTACCGCTGCGCAGGGAGGCGTCCGCACGCCCGTGCACCAGTTGCAGCAACTGGACGGCGAACTCGACGTCCCGCAGCCCGCCCGGCCCGAGTTTCAGCTCGCGCTCGATCTCGGCGACGGGGATGTTCTCGACGACCCGGCGGCGCATCTTCTGCACGTCGGCGACGAAGTTCTCGCGTTCGGCGGCCTGCCACACGAGCGGTTCGACGGCGGCGACGTACTCCTCGCCCAGCTCGAGGTCGCCGGCGACCGGCCGGGCCTTCAGCAGCGCCTGGAACTCCCAGGTCTTGGCCCAGCGCTGGTAGTAGGCGAGGTGGCTGCTCAGGGTCCGTACGAGCGGTCCGTTGCGGCCCTCGGGCCGCAGGTTGGCGTCGACGGGCCAGATCGACCCCTCGACGGTGGTCTCGGAGCAGATCCGCATCATGTGCGAGGCGAGCTTGGTGGCGGCCCGCAGGGCCTTGTCCTCGTCAGCGCCGTCGGCGGCCTCGCCGACGAAGATGACGTCGACGTCGGAGACGTAGTTCAGCTCGTGTCCGCCGCACTTGCCCATCGCGATGACGGCGAGCCGGCAGAGCGCGGCGTCGTCGGGGGCGGCGGCGCGGGCGAGCGCGAGGGCGGCCCGCAGGGTGGCCGTGGCCAGATCGGCCAGCTCGGCGGCGGTCTCGGCGACGTCGGTGGTGCCGCAGACGTCCCGCGCGGCGATGGACAGCAGGCACCGCCGGTAGGCGACCCTCAGCGCGACGGCGTCGTCCGCCTCGGCGAGCCCGCGCTCGAACTCCTCCACGCCGGGGTGCAGGTCACGGGGCTCGTAGGTGACGAGCGCCTCCCAGTCGCGCGGATGCCGGGCGAGGTGGTCGGCGAGCGCGGCGGACGCGCCGAGCACCCCGAGCAGCCGGTCCCGCAGCGGCTTGGCCGCGATCACGGTGTCGAGCAGCTCCCGCCGCGCGGTCGCCCCCGGCTGCGCCTCCAGGAGCCGTACGAGGCCGTGCAGGGCGAGGTCGGGGTCGGCGGTCCCGCCGAGCGCCTCCAGCAGGACGGGGTCGTTGCGCACGGGGGACAGCTCGTCGCCGTCGAGGAGGCGCTCGGCGGCGGAGGGATCGGTGAAACCGTGCCGCAGCAGCCGCGAGAAGGTACTGCTCCTGCGCCCCGGCCCCGTCATCCCGGCCTCCTGAGTCCGATCAAGGTCGTACGGAGTCGAGCCTAACCGCAGAGCTCGGCCCGAGCGCCGGGACGAGTACGGGAAAGTCCCGCCGAGCGGTGGCGCGGAGCCGGCTTTTGGGCTTCGGTGAGACGAGCCACAAGCGACCGGACGCAACCGCCGCCGGGACATCCGCCGAGGGAAAGGGCCCGCCCATGCAGTACACGCTCGAAGTGATTCCGCTGCCCGTCAGCGACATCGACCGGGCCCGCGACTTCTACCGCGACAAGGCCGGGTTCCACGTGGACATCGACCAGGAGGTCATGCCGGGCATGCGGATCGTCCAGCTGACCCCGCCCGGCTCGGGCTGTTCGATCGCCCTGGGCGACAGCATCTGGGAGACCTTGCAGGGCCCGCGTCCGGAGCCCGGGTCGTACCAGGGTCTCCAGCTGTGCGTGGCCGACATCGAGGCCGCCCGCGCGGAACTCGTCGAACGCGGCCTGGACGTCTCCGAGCCGGTCCGGTACGCCCCCGACGACGGCGCCACCTTCATGTACTTCACCGACCCGGACGGCAACGGCTGGGCCATCCAGGAATACCGCCGCAGGGCGAAGGAGCCGCTGCACCAGCTGCTGGGGGACCTGGCGAACCGGGCGTCGTAAGTCGTACGGAGAGCCACGCGCGCGGCGACGAGGGGCCGGGCCGTCGGAAGGCTAGGCCGTCAGGAGGCATCCGGATGGTGATCCGGTGGATCACCGCGGACGATGGTCCGCAGTGCCTCCGCGACGGTCGAAGGAGATTCCCGTGGGTGCTGACGACAGTGATCCGGTGCGGAAATCCCCCAGGTCCGGCGTGGGCTGGCGGCTGCGGGTGCCGTGTGTCCCGAGGAGTTCCAGGGGGTCGGTGGCGGTCATGGTGGGGGTGCTGCTGGTACTCCTCCCGTCGGCGGTCATGCTGGGCTGCTTCGGCGTCGAGAACGTGGGGTCGGCCCTGACCTACCCGGGGCGCATCATGGGTGCCGTCCTCGTCGCGTTCGCGCTCGTCACGCTGTTGGGAGCCGGAGCGGTGGTGGACCACTGGTACCGGAACTGCTTCAGCCATTCGGGACTGGTCGCGCTGGCCGGCGCGGCCGCGGCGCTCCTCGCCAATGCGATGCTTCTGTACGAAGTCATCAACGGCGATTCCATCGGTTACCTGGTGTTGTACTGGCTGCTCACGGCGGGTTCCCTGTGGGCCGTCATCATGGTGTGGCGGACCTTGACCGTGATCCCCACTCCCAAGCGGGTGGCCGCGGCAGTGATCGTCTCGACGATCGTCCCGCTGACCAATTGGAGCTACCAGAACCTCTACCAACCCGGCCAGCTCCGCAGCAAGCCTCTCGTCACGATGACCGTGGGGAAGCCCATGCTCAGTCAGGACCGCAAGGCGTTCTCGCTGCCGGTCGACATCAGGCTCCAGAACCGCAGCGACGTGGGTTTCTACGTGCTGGGAGCCGAGTTCCACGTCATGGGGGAACGGGTGCTGCTGAGCCCGCATGACCGGCTCCGCGCGCAGTGGCGTGCGGATGCCGAACAGTGGAGCAGACCCCATGAGACGCACCCGCTCGCCCGCAGGGAGATCCACCAGCCCGGCGAACTGGTGGCCGCGCACCCGTGGGCGTCATCCGGAAAGTGGGTCGAGGCGGGCGATGAGCTCTACACCCGCACGGTGGTGCAACTGCCCGCCGACACTCCGTACGACCAGTTGGCGTTCTATGCCAACGTCAGTCTGGCCCGCAAGGACCGGCTGGGCCTGGAGCAGATGGCCCAGCCGAAGCACTCCTGGTCCGGCGGCAAGGTCCCCTCGTGGATTGCGAAAGACCTCGACTCCATCATCCACCGCAGCAGGGTGCACGAGAACAACGCGATCGACGAGCACACGATGGATCCCCGCTACGTCACCGTCTACTGGGCGTTCGGCCCGCATGGCGCACAGGTGATCACCAGCATCACGCGGAAGGGCGAGGAGGACCGCGAACTCAGCAAGGCGGAAACGCGTGAGGTGGTGAACAGGTACGGCCTCCTCGTGGCTGGATCAGGCCCCTACGAACGCACACTGTGGGACGTCAAGAGCCAACGATGACCCGCACGGCCCCGTCCTGCGCGCGTCGCCGCCGCCCCAGCCCCTCCAGCCACACCACAAGAGCCAGCGAGCTGTTCATCCGGTCCCAGGCGCAGGCGTCCCCCATGCCGAGCTGTGCCTCTCTCACCGCCCGGCACAGCGTCTCGACGTCGAACATCTCCGTGACCAGCGGATGCCGTGCCGAGCGGCAGAGGTCCACGAGTTCCTCGCCGTGGGCCCGCAGGCCGCGGGCGTAGACGTCGTTGAAAGGGATCTTGACCGTTCGGTCGCGGATCCGGGGCGGGAGCAGATCCGCCATGGCCTCGCGCAGCACCGCCTTCGGCCGGCCCGGACGGAACGTGGCCTCGGCGGGAAGGCGGCGCATCGTGGCGACGACCTCCGGGTCGAGGAAGGGGTGCGAGAGGAAGAATCCGTTCTGCCCTGCGTGATGCCAGGACAGCGGGTCGGGGGCGGCGACGTAGTTGGCCGCGTCGTAGAGGGACTGTTCGGGTTCGTGCCCGAACAGGAAGCGGCTCTCCGCGATGCCGGCTTCGCGACAGCCGTGGGCCCGCGCGAATCCGGGTCTCAGCCACGGGGGCCGGGCGAAGGCGCCGAGGCCGCCGAGCACCGTTCCGCGACGGCGGACGAGCCCCTTGATCCGCTCGGTCGCCAGCGGAAGGGCCGGCTGCACGACGTAGGCGGAGACGACGTCCCGCAGGCCTCGCTCGCTGCCCGCGGCCCAGGCACGTGCCTGCTTCGTCAGCCGGCGGAGCTGCCCGGTCCGGGCCAGCCCGTGCAGGTGAAGGGGATTGGCGTCGGCGACGGGGTCGGCTCCGCAGCCGGTCAGGAGGGTGTCGCAGCCGAGGTCGGCGGCAGCGGTGTGCAGCCTGCTCCAGAAGGGGGCGCGGAAGGCGTGTGCATGGGGCTCGTCCGGGTCGCCCGCGTGGTGCTCGAAGTCGTCGAAGTCGGCCACGTCGTCGGCATCGACGACGACCGGTCGCGCGGCGGGGGCGTGACGGCGTATCGCCTCCATCGCCTCGTCCAGGTAGGGCTGCTCCCCGGCGAGTTCTCCCGTGCCGAAGCGCCCGGCGAGCAGGACGAGGTCGCCGGAGCGGTCCTGTGCCGAGGCTGGCGGACCCGCCGCGAGCAGCGCGATGCTGGTGGAGTCGGTGCCGCCGGAGACGTGACATGCCGTCATCGTGCCCATACGGCGACCGACGGCGTTCTCCAGTGCGAGGCGCAGGTCCTGCGCGGCCCCGCTCGGGCGGCGTCCGTCCGATGCCACCGACGATCGGTCGTCGGCCTGACCAGCGCGCCGCAGCGTCCGACCGCGCAGCCGCCCCGTGAGCGACAGTTCCACCACCTCACCGCCGAGGACTCGGTGCACGCCGGCGAACGGGGTGAGTTCCGAGTGCGGTTGGGCCATGTTCCCGGTCAAGGACCGGCAGAAGTAGCGGCGTTCCAGCTCCGCGGTGTCGCCGAGGCGGCCGGCCGAGGTGCTCACCAGGCTCACACGGCCACCGGACTCCCGGTAGAACAGGGGGATGCGTGCTTGCTCGTCCCGCATCAGGAGGATGCGGTCGTGGCACACGAGGACAGCCGCGTAGTCGCCGGTCGGCAGCCGTGGTGCGGCTCCGGGTCGGGCGAAGTCGTCGAGGAGGCGGCGGGCTCCCGTGCCGCGGTCCCGGAACGAGCCGGCCCAGCCGACGACCGCCGCGGTGCCGGCCGGTGAGGAGACAGTCGCCACGAGTCCCTGCCGGGTCATCGCCCCGTCGGTCCACAGCTTCGGTGCGCCCCCGGCCCATTCAAGACCGAGTGCCTCCACCTCACCGCCCTCCGCCGTCGATCGAGAGGACCGGCGCGAACGCGTGCCCGTGCGGATCGGCGTCGGGGATGCACAGTCCGTCCGAGGACGTCCACGCGTGCAGGGCGAACGGGTGCTCACGCACGCCGACGTGGAGCACGGCTCTCAGGCCACGCCGCCGCAGCAGGACGAAAGCCGTCACGGCCTCGGCTTTGCAGTCGTCGTTCACCAACCAGCTTCTGCGGCTGTGCGATTGCACGGCCCGCTTCAGCCATGCGACGTCCTCCGCGGAGGGAGGGTCCGCACGGGCATAGTCCGGGGCGGCCAAGGACAGGAGCCGAAGGACGCGCCCGAATCCCACGGTCCGGATCAGCAGGTGCACTGCGCGCAGCCAGCGGCCGACCTCGGCGTGCGAATACCGCTTGGGACGGGCCGTGGCACAGCCGACCCGGATGAGGCCGGTGACGAGTCGTGCGCGTTCCTCGGGGCTTCCGTCAGTGAGATTCCGAATGTCCTCCGTCGCCATTCCGAGGAAACGCGTGCGCTTCCAGTCCGCGATCAGCGCTCCGCTCGACATCTCGGTGACTCGGCAGTGCGGTGAGAGGATTCGCGTCATGGCCGCCAGGGAATCGAGGTCTTCTGCCACCGCACACCCTCCTGGCGGACCTGCCGCGGCGACCTCCGCGACAGGCCCCGGTTCGCCTCGTGGACGATGTCAGTACTGGTATCCGTGACCGTCGTAGTAACTGCCGCTGTAGCCCCCGATCAGACGGCCGTTACCGAGAAGGACAAGTCCGTGCGGCATACGACGGCGCAGCAGTCGGAGAAACATCGCTTACCTCCAAAATCGGGCAGCCGTCAGTCATTTCCAGGCTACTCGCCCCCGGAGGCCCCGCAATCGGGCTGCTGTCACCCGCGTCACGGCGCAGCTCGAGGTCACGTCGGGGGATGTGCGCCCGACAGGCCGGCAGGAGTGCGCGGCCCCGGCAGCCGAGTGCTGGTTCACCCTGCGCAGGATGCCGAGGCGATGGGCGTCCGCGAGGAAGTCCTCCAGCTGCCAGGGGAGTTGCCTGCGGACGGCGAACTGGATCCGAGCGATGCCGACCATGCCGCCATCCAGCGCCCTCGCATCTCCACGGCCCAGCGGCAGCCCGGAAGGGGTGAGACGCGACGGGGCCGATGGTCCGCGACCATCGGTCCCGATCGTCACATCAGCGGGGCACCCGCCCCGACCTGCGCCTACAGGACCGGCAGGTTCTTCCGCAGTTCGAACGCCGTGACCTCCGAGCGGTACTCCTCCCATTCCTGCTTCTTGTTGCGCAGGAAGAAGTCGAAGACGTGTTCGCCGAGGGTCTCGGCGACGAGGTCGCTGCGTTCCATCAGGGTCAGGGCCTCGCCCAGGTTCTGGGGCAGGGGCTCAATGCCCATCGCGCGGCGTTCGGCGTCGGAGAGGGCCCAGACGTCGTCCTCGGCGCCCGGCGGGAGTTCGTAGCCCTCCTCGACGCCCTTGAGGCCGGCGGCGAGGAGCATCGCGTAGGCCAGGTAGGGGTTGGCGCCGGAGTCGAGGGAGCGGACCTCGACGCGGGCCGAGCCGGTCTTGCCGGGCTTGTACATCGGGACGCGGACCAGCGCGGAGCGGTTGTTGTGGCCCCAGCAGATGTACGAGGGGGCCTCGCCGCCCGCGCCGGCGGTGCGCTCGGCGCCGCCCCAGATGCGCTTGTAGGAGTTGACCCACTGGTTGGTGACGGCGGAGATGTCCGCCGCGTGCTTGAGCAGACCGGCGATGAAGGAGCGGCCGACCTTGGAGAGCTGGTACTCCGAGCCGGACTCGTAGAAGGCGTTGCGGTCGCCCTCGAAGAGGGAGAGGTGGGTGTGCATGCCGCTGCCGGGGTGCTCGGAGAACGGCTTGGGCATGAAGGTCGCCTGGACGCCCTGCTCCAGCGCCACCTGCTTCATGACCAGGCGGAACGTCATGATGTTGTCGGCGGTGGAGAGCGCGTCGGCGTAGCGCAGGTCGATCTCCTGCTGGCCGGGCGCGCCCTCGTGGTGGGAGAACTCGACGGAGATGCCCATCGACTCCAGCATGGTGATCGCCTGCCGGCGGAAGTCCATGCCGATGTTCTGCGGGGTGTGGTCGAAGTAGCCGGAGTTGTCGGCGGGGGTGGGGCGGGACCCGTCGAGGGGGCGGTCCTTCAGCAGGAAGAACTCGATCTCCGGGTGGGTGTAGAAGGTGAAGCCCAGGTCGGAGGCGCGGGCGAGGGCGCGCTTGAGGACGTAGCGCGGGTCGGCGAAGGACGGGGAGCCGTCCGGCATGAGGATGTCGCAGAACATGCGGGCGGTGCCGGGGGCCTCGGCGCGCCAGGGCAGGACCTGGAAGGTGGAGGGGTCCGGCTTGGCGATCATGTCCGACTCGTACACACGGGCGAAGCCCTCGATGGCGGAACCGTCGAATCCGATGCCCTCGTCGAAGGCCTGCTCGAGCTCCGCCGGGGCCACGGCGACGGACTTGAGGAAGCCCAGCACGTCCGTGAACCACAGGCGTACGAACCGGATGTCGCGCTCCTCCAAGGTCCGGAGCACGAACTCCTGCTGCTTGTCCATCTTCCGCTTCCCCATCCTTGCTGGTCAGGCCGCCTGTCCCCCGTCCCACGGGAGGCGGTCGGGCACCTGAGCATCCCACCACACGACCATTTCGTGCGCGTTGCGGACCTTGATCGTCAGGGCGACCCCGGCCTGAACGCCTCGCGCACGGAAGGTGTACCGCTCGCGCGGCGGAACACACCGCCTGGGCGGCGGGTGTACTGCTCTGCCGCCCATCTTGCCTGCTCGGACCGACATCCGTAATGCCCGGCCCCCTGCGTCCTGCCCGACACCCCGCGCCCCACCCTCAGGTCTTTAATTTGCATCTCAGATGCAAGTTTTACTACGGTGCTGTCGCCGGCCGCCGCGCAGGGCGCCGGTGAGGGAGCCTTGAGGAGGCCTCATGCTGTCCGACCAGTCCGCAGCCACCGTCCGCGCCACGCTTCCCGTGGTCGGGGCGGCCATCGGCGAGATCACCGAGCGCTTCTACGCCGGTCTGTTCGCCGCCCACCCCGAACTGCTGCGCGACCTGTTCAACCGCGGCAACCAGGCCGCCGGCACCCAGCGCCACGCGCTGGCCGGCTCCATCGCCGCCTTCGCCACGCACCTCGTCGAGCACCCGGACGCCCGGCCCGACGCGATGCTCGCCCGCATCGCGCACAAGCACGCCTCCCTGGGCGTCGCGCCCGAGCAGTACGGGGTCGTCCACGAGCACCTCTTCGCCGCCATAGTCGAGGTGCTCGGCGAGGCGGTCACGCCCGAGGTCGCCGCCGCCTGGGACGAGGTCTACTGGCTGATGGCGAACGCGCTGATCGCCATCGAGAAGCGGCTGTACGAGGAGCGCGGCGGGCTCGTCCGGCGGGACTGGGAGGTCGTGGAGCGGGTCCCGGAGACGCCCGACGTCGTCACCTTCCGGCTGCGTCCCGTCGACGGCGGCCCGGTGCGCGACTTCCGGGCCGGGCAGTACGTCTCCGTGGGCGTCGAACTGCCCGACGGCGCCCGGCAGATCCGCCAGTACAGCCTGTCCGGCGCGCCGGGGACAGCCGTACGCCAGATCAGCGTCAAGCGGGTGCCCGGCGGTCCGGCGACGCCGGAGGGCGAGGTGTCGAACCACCTCCACGCGCGCGTGCGGGCGGGCGACGTCCTGCGGATGTCGGAGCCGTACGGCGACCTGGTCCTCGACGACGCCGAGGACGCGCCGCTGCTCCTGGCCTCGGCCGGCATCGGCGTGACCCCGATCGTCGCGATGCTGGCCCACCTCGCGGACGCCGGCCACCGCGCCCCCGTCACCGTCGTGCACGGCGACCGCTCCCCCGCCGAACACGCCCTGCGCGACGACCACGAGGCCTACGCGGCGAAGCTGCCCGAGGCGAGCGTCCACCTCTGGTACGAGGAGAACGCCCCGGAGGACGCGCGCACCGGGCTGGTCGACCTCACGGACGTCCCCGTCCACCCCGGCGCCCACGCGTACCTGTGCGGCCCGCTCCCCTTCATGCGCTCGGTACGCGCCCAGCTGATCGAGAAGGGCGTGTCCCCGGCGAACGTGCACTACGAGGTCTTCGGCCCGGACCTGTGGTTGGCGGGGGCCTGAGGGCTGCTACGCCGTGATCAGGGGGTCGTAGGGCTCGCCCTCGGGTGTGAACACCAGGACGAACTCCTTCCCGGCCCCCAGCGCGACCTCCCGCAGCCGGGCCAACGCCTGCGCCTCGGTGGGCAGGCCCAGGCCCAGAGCGGCGGCCGCGGCGTCGCGGCGGGCCGCCAGGTCGGGCATGTCCGCCAGGTACTCCGCGGCGAGCCCCCGGCTCTCCTCGACGGTGAACGCCTCGCAGTCCCGCCACCAAGGGGCGACCAGGAGGAGACACAGCAACTCGCGCAGCCCGACCGCGACCAGCGCCGCACCGCCCTCGGAGTCGGCGTACAGAACCGGGCGCCCCTCACCGCCCTCACCGCAGAAGAAGTAGGTACCGCCGGCTCCGTCCCCGGCGAACCCCTCCAACGCGGCGCCCGAGGCGAGATGAACCTCCTCGGCGTGGTCGCCCCGGTCCAGTTCGAAGTTCCCCGGCCAGGCAAGGAACCGGGCGGCCCGCTCGTGCTCACGCACGGCCGTGATCAGCGATCGCATGAGCGGCACCCTAGCGAGGTTCTCCGACACGGCCCGCTCGCGTGGGCCCCGCCGCGGTGGGCGGGGTCAGACGGGTCTGGGGGTGATGGACAGCAGCAGCGGGCCGGTCGGGTCCGCCACCATCTCCGAGATCGTCAGCGGGTCCAGGGAGGCGAAGAAGGCTTCCTGGGCCCGGCGCAGCGCGCCGCGGAGGCGGCAGGCGGGGGCGAGGGGGCAGGGGGCCGGGCCCTCGCAGTCGACCACGTCGCCCTCGCCCTCGAAGGCGCGGATCACCGCGCCCACGGAGGCGCCGCGGCCCTTCTCGGTCAGGGAGAGGCCGCCGCCCCGGCCGCGGCGGGCCTCCAGCAGGCCCATGTGCTGGAGCTCGGCCACGACCTTGGCGGCGTGCGTGTAGGGAACCTCCATCGCCGCCGCCACGTCACGGGTCGTCGGGGAGGTCTCGCCCGCCACCGCGAGGCGCATGAGCACCCGCAGCGCCAGGTCGGTGGATCGCAAGAGCCGCATGAGAGGAAGCGTAGATAATGCGCATCTCCGGTTCAAATTATCCGGCCCGTGAGCGCCGGTCCGGTTCGCACGCCGGTTGTTGGCTGTGACCTGCCTACGGAATCCGCACCGGGGCCCTTACGATCATCACCGTCCGACGCACCGCCCCCGCACTCCCCTCCCGAAGGACAGACCCCATGGGTTCCGCCAGCAAGAGCACCAACGCCGAGCGCAAGGCGCGCATAGAGGAGATGCGGCGGGCCGAGCAGGCTCGGGAGCGCCGCAACCGGATCCTCGTCATCACGGCGAGCGTCGTCGCTGTCGCCGGCCTCGTCGCCGGAACCGTCGTCCTCGTGCGGTCCCAGTCGGACGACGGCGCCACGACCGCCGACGCGAAGGCGACGGGCACGTTCGAGACGGGCGCCGACGGGGTCAAGACGTGGAAGGGGACGCTCGGACGCACCCACGTGACCAAGACGGTGAAGTACCCGAGCCGGCCCCCGGTCGGCGGCGACCACGACCGCGCGTGGATGAACTGCGACGGCGACGTCTACACCGAGGCGCTGAACGACATGAACGCCGTGCACTCGCTGGAGCACGGCGCGGTCTGGGTGACGTACAACGCCAAGGCCCCGAAGGCCGAGGTGGAGGCGCTGGCGGCGAAGGTGAAGAAGACGCCGTACACGCTGATGAGCCCGGTCGACGGGCAGCCCGACCCGATCATGCTGAGCGCGTGGGGGCACCAGCGCACGGTGACGGGGGCGAACGACCCGCAACTCGCCGCGTTCTTCGAGAAGTTCGTGCAGGGCGAGCAGACGCCCGAGCCGGGCGCGGCGTGCACGGGCGGTCTGTCGGAGTGAGGTACGCCGCAGTCGCCGTGGCGGTGGCCGGGGTGCTGGTCGCGGCCGGGGCGATCAGTTACTCCGTCGCCGTCGACAACGGCGCCCGAGTCCCGTCCGCCGGCTCCGCGGACGCCGGCTTCGCCCGTGACATGGCGGTCCACCACCAGCAGGCCGTCGAGATGTCGTACATCGTGCGCGACCGCACGAAGGACGAGGAGATTCGGCGGCTCGCCTACGACATCGCGCAGACGCAGGCCAACCAACGCGGCATGCTGATCGGCTGGTTGGACCTGTGGGAGTTGCCGAAGGTGTCGTCGGACGGGCCGATGGCGTGGATGGGCATGAAGGGCATGGCGGCCGGCGAAAACGGCGCGCTGATGCCGGGCATGGCCACCGATGCGGAGATGACGAAGCTCGGCACGCTCGACGGCCGTCAGGCGGAGGTCTACTACCTCCAGCTCATGACGGCCCATCACCAGGGCGGCGTCCACATGGCCGAGGGCTGTGTCAGCCGCTGCTCGGTGCCCGTGGAGAAGCGTCTTGCGCAGGGCATGGTCGAAGGGCAGGAGTCCGAGATCCGGTTGATGGCGGACCTCCTGAAGGAGCGCGGGGCCACGGCCGGTTCGTAGGCGGGTCCCTTGGGGGCTTCTTGGCGTGGGCAGGGTGGTTCTTGGGATGCGCATTTCCCTGGCATGAACGGTTCATCGGGAGAGTGGCCACCGTCGAGTGATCGCTCGCGAAGAACCCGATACAGGGGGTCTCATGAGATCCAAACGTGCCGTGCTGCGCGCCGGAGCGAGCATGGCGGCGACACTGCCCGTGCTCGCCGGCGCGCTGGCGTCCGGCATCCCCGCGGCGCACGCCGCGGACGGCCCGGCCCGGGACGCGCTGGCCGGGACCAGGCCCGCGTGGGCCACGGCCGGCGCGGACCGGGGCGCGACCCCGGACGGGGCGCAGGTCGCCGCCCGGGTCTATCTGGCCGGGCGGGACGCGGCCGGCCTCGCCGCGTACGCGAGGGCGGTGTCCGACCCGGCTTCGTCGGCGTACGGCGCGTATCTGAGCCCGCGTCAGGCGCGGGCCCGCTTCGGCGCGACCGCCGCGCAGGTGACCGCGGTCAGGTCCTGGCTCACCTCGGCCCGTCTGAAGGTCACGGCGGTCACACCGCGTTACGTGGCCGTCAGCGGCGAAGTGGCCGCAGTGGAGCAGGCCTTCGGGACGCAACTGCACAACTACACCAAAAGAGGCGGGACTTATCGCGCGCCGTCGGCGACGGCCTCCGTGCCGGCGAGCCTGGGCGGCGCCGTCCTGACCGTGACCGGCCTGGACAACGCCCCGCACCGGGCCGACGCCAAGGATCAACTGCCGCCGCCGGACGCCGTGTTCAAGAACGCCGGCCCGTTCTCCTCGTACTACGGCTCGAACGTCGCGCGCACGCTGCCGTCCGCGTACGGCACGAAGATCCCGTACGCCGTGCAGGGTTACACCGGGCGGCAGTTGCGCTCCGCGTACGGGGCGGGCGGCTACACCGGCAAGGGGGTGCGCATCGCCATCACCGACGCGTACGCCTCCCCGACCATCGCCTACGACGCCGGCTCCTACGCGAAGAAGCACGGGGACGCGGCCTGGAAGAGCGGGCAGCTCACGCAGGTCCTGCCCGGGAACTACACGCGCACCGAGGAGTGCGGGGCGGCCGGCTGGTACGGCGAGGAGACCCTCGACGTCGAGGCCGTGCACGCGCTCGCGCCGGCCGCGCAGGTCACCTACGTCGGCGCGGCCTCCTGCTACGACGACGATCTGCTCGACTCGCTCGGGAAGATCGTCGACAATCGTCTCGCCGACATCGTCTCCAACTCCTGGGGCGACGTGGAGGCCAACCAGACGCCGGACCTCGCCGCCGCCTACGACCAGGTCTTCCAGTTCGGCGCGGTCGAGGGCATCGGCTTCTACTTCTCCTCCGGCGACGACGGCGACGAGGTCGCCGGCACCGGGACCAAGCAGGTGGACACGCCTGCGAACTCGGCGTGGGTGACGGCGGTCGGCGGGACCTCGCTGGCGGTCGGCAAGGGCGACCGGTATCTGTGGGAGACCGGCTGGGGCACCCAGAAGGCGACCCTGTCGGCCGACGGCGCCGCCTGGACCGGCTTCCCCGGCGCGTTCACCTCGGGCGCGGGGGGCGGCACCAGCGCGACCGTGGCGGAGCCGTACTACCAGCGGGGCGTCGTGCCGACGGCGCTCGCCACGGCGCACGGCGCGGCCGGCAACCGCGTCGTGCCGGACATCTCGGCGATCGCCGACCCGAACACCGGGTTCCTGGTCGGGCAGACGCAGACCTTCCCGGACGGCTCGCAGCGGTACGGCGAGTACCGCATCGGCGGCACCTCGCTGGCCGCGCCGGTCATCGCGGCCGTGCAGGCGCTCGCGCAGCAGGCGCGCGGGGGCGGGGCGCTCGGGTTCGCCAACCCGGCGATCTACGCGCGGTACGGCTCGAAGGCGTACCACGACGTCACCGACCGCCCGACGGGCGCGGCAGGGCTCGCGGTGGCCCGCGTCGACTACGCCAACAGCTACGACGCGTCGGAGGGGCTGATCACGTCGGTGCGCAGCCTCGGCAAGGACAGTTCGCTGTCGGTGGTACGGGGCTACGACGACGTCACCGGCGTGGGCACCCCCGCGGGGGGTTACGTGGAGTCGTACCGCCGACGCTGAGGGCCTGCGGACGCGGCGGGGACTGCGCGACGCGGGCCACTGGCCCTCCGGGCAACGAGCGGGCGGGAACCGTACGACGCGGGCCGCGGGCCCTCCGGGCAACGAGCGGGCGGGAACCGTGCGACGCGGGCCGCGGGCCGTTCGTGGCCGGTCGCGCAGTTCCCCGCGCCCCTTGCCTCGGCGGACGCCGCCTGTGATGCCCGATCACCCTCCGGACAACGGGCGGGCGGGAACTGTACGACGCGGGCAGCCGGCCGTCCGTGGCCGGGCGCGCAGTTCCCCGCGCCCCTTGCCTCGGTAGACGCCGCCTGTGATGTCCAGGCGGCGGTGTCTCCCGGTGTTCAGTGGTGCAGTGCCTCCTCGCGGCGGGGCGTGCTCGCCGCCACGACGCGGGCCGGGGCGGACGTCGTCGCGGGGGTCCTGCGGCGGTCCACCGCCCAGGCGGTCGTGGCGACCGCGAGGCCCAGGACCGCCAGGGCCGCGCCCGCCACGGCGGGGGACGTCGTGCCGAGGCCGGCGGCCAGGGTGAGGCCGCCGATCCAGGCGCCCCCGGCGTTCGCCAGGTTGAAGGCCGCCTGGTTGGCGGAGGAGGCGAGGGAGGGGGCCGAGGCGGCCTTCTCCATCACCATCAGCTGGAGCGGCGAGCCGGTGACGAAGGCCGCCACGCCCAGCAGCGTCACGCCGAGCGCCGCGCTCCACGCCGCCGACATCAGCAGCGGGAAGAAGGCCAGGACGACGACCAGCGACGTCAGTCCGCCGAAGAGCGTCGCGCGCAGGGCGTGGTCGGCGAGGCGTCCGCCCAGCAGGTTGCCGATCGTCGCGCCGACGCCGAACAGCGCGAGCAGCAGCGTCACGCTGGAGGCGGCGAAGCCGGCGGAGTCGGTGAGCATCGGGGTGATGTAGCTGTAGGCGGAGAAGAGCGCGCCGAAGCCGGCGACGGTCGTGCCGAGCGCCAGCCAGACGGGCAGGGAGCGCAGGGCGTTCAGTTCGCCGCGCAGTCCGGCCGAGGTGGCCGCGTGCCGGCCGTCGTGCGGGATGAGCAGGGCGAGGGCCGCTATCGCCGCGACGCCGATCGCGCTCACGCCGAGGAACGTGGCCCGCCAGCCGAGGTGCTGGCCCATGGCCGTGGCGACGGGGACGCCGGCGACGTTGGCGACGGTCAGGCCGAGGAACATCAGCGACACGGAGCGTGCCTTGCGCTCGGGGGCGACCATGTTGGTGGCCACGACCGCGCCGACGCCGAAGAAGGCGCCGTGCGGCAGCCCGCTGAGCAGCCGGGCGGCCAGCAGCCAGTTGTTGTCGGGGGCGAGCGCCGAGAGCGCGTTGCCCGCCACGAACAGGCCCATCAGGGAGATCAGGACCGTGCGGCGGGACATGCGGGACGTCACCGCCGCGAGCAGCGGGGCGCCGACGACGACGCCGAGGGCGTACGCGGAGACGAGGTGTCCGGCGGTCGGGATCGAGATGTGCAGGTCGTCCGCGACGTCGGGCAGGAGGCCCATCATCACGAACTCGGTGGTGCCGATGCCGAAGGCACCCACGGCCAGGGCGAGCAGGGCCAGGGGCATAAAGGGGCCTGTGCCTTTCTGAGAGGGGGTTCCATCGTATGTTCCTCTACGGAACAAACCCTCCCCGGCCCGCTATTCCGGCAGCTCAGCCCCTCATGGTGTGGCGACCTTCACACGTGCCGCGACCGGCAGGTGGTCGCTGCCCGTCTGCGGGAGCGTCCAGGAGGTGACCGGCTCCACCCCGGTGACCATGATCTGGTCGATGCGCGCCAGCGGGAACGACGCCGGCCAGCTGAAGCCGAAGCCGCTGCCCGCCGCGCCCTGCGCCGAGCGCATCTGGGAGGTGACGGCGTTGAGCGAGCGGTCGTTCATGGTGCCGTTGAGGTCGCCCAGCAGGATCTTGCGGTCCAGCGCGTCGGCGGCGATCGCCTCGCCCAGCGCGTCCGCGCTCTTGTCGCGCTGGCGGGCGGTGAACCCGGCCTGGAGCTTGACGCGCACGGACGGCAGATGGGCGACGTAGAACCCGACCGGGCCCTCCGGCGTCGTCACGGTGGCCCGCATCGCGCGCACCCAGCCCAGCTTGATGTCGACGTCCGCGACCTGGCTCAGCGGGTACTTGCTCCACAGCCCGACCGTGCCCCGCACCGAGTGGTAGCGGTAGGTCCCCGCCAGCGCCTTCTCGTAGACCGGCGCCGCCGAGGCGGTCAGCTCCTCCAGGGCCACCACGTCCGCGCCGGAGGCGGCCACGTCACGGGCGGTGCCGGAGGGGTCGGCGTTGTCGGCGTTGACGTTGTGGGTGGCCACCGTGAGGTCGCCGCCGACGGCGGTCTTGTCGGTGAGCAGCCCGCCGAAGAGGTTCAGCCAGACGACGGCCGGGATCACCACCGCGATCAGCGCGGTCGCCGACTTGCGGACCAGCGCGATGAGGAGCAGCAGCGGGATGAACACGCCGAGCCAGGGCAGGAACGTCTCGGTGAGGCTGCCGAGGTTGCCGAAGCGGTTGGGGATGCGCGAGTGCACCACCATCACGAGAGCGAGCAGCAGGGCGAAGGCGGCGACGACGAGGCCCCGGCGCCAGATCTTCGGATCGCCGCGCCAGCCCGCCGACATCCGGGCGGTCAGCCGGGCGAACAGGCGCCGGAGCCGGGCTCCTCGGCGCTCGGGCCCCGAGCCGCCGTTCTCCGTCTCCGTCATGTACGCCTGCTGCGCCATACCGTCGCCTCACTGCCTGCCGTGCACACCGTCCGTCCCCCGGGTACGACCCTAGGGGATGATCGGCGTTGGTCCCGCCGTCCGTGACGGCCGTACGGCGGCGATGACGACGTGAGCGGCGCGAGGGGTTCCGTTGGTCGGCGCTCGGGACCGGTCTGTGACGAAACGCTCACATCAGGGCCCGGTCTCCGCGGAACTGACGTCCCGTAGTCCGGCGAGCAGCGCGTCGACCATCCGCTCCGCGAGGCCTTCGGCGAGGTCGGCGTCGGGGTGCAGGACCGCCCGCACCAGCATGGGGCCGACGATGATGTCGTACATCAGCTCCCGGTCGAGGTCGGTGCGCAGTTCGCCGTTCTCCTGGCCGCGGCGCAGGACTTCGAGGCCGACGCGGCGGCGGGGCTCGACGACCGTGGTGTGGTACGCCGCCCAGATCTTCGGGCTGCTCTTCATCTGGGCGCGGACGTTGGGCAGGAGCGCGGAGGACCGGTTGGCCAGGCCGCGCCGGCGCATCGACTCCAGCAGCACGATCAGGTCGTCGCGCAGGGAGGTGCCGGGCAGGGCGAGGTCCTCGGGTTCGACGGCCCGCAGCACGTCGACGAAGAGTTCCTCCTTGCCGCTCCAGCGGCGGTAGATGGCGGCCTTGCCCACACCGGCGGTCCTGGCGATCCGCTCGATGGACACCTCACCGAGCGGAACCCCCTCCTCCAGCAGCTTCATCGTCCCCTCGATGATGGCCCGTTCCACCGCCTCGCTGCGGGGCCGCCCGCGCGCGGGCTGCTCCACACCGGTGCCGCTGTCGGCGAGGCTCACGTCCGTCCGTCCCTTCGTCGTGCCGGGAACACTGGGGAGATTGTCGCTCAGGGGACGGCCCACGGGTCGGCCCTATGACTGGGTCCGCACCAAGTCGCCCTCGTGGTCGGCTTCCTGATGGGCCCTCGGCTTGCCGGGCAGGCACAGTCCGACGACCACCGCGCCCACCACGGCCACGGCGGCTCCCCACAGCGCGGTGACGTGCATCGCGTGCAGGAAGGCCGCGTGGGCCGGGCCGACGAGCGCTGCGCCCTGGTCGCCGAGTCGGGCCGCGACGCCCAGGGTCGCCTCGATGGACTCCCCCGCCGTCTCGCGCATGCCGGCCGGCAGCGCGCCGAGCCGGTCCTCGATGCCGCCCCGGTAGGTGGTGGACAGCACCGAGCCGAGGACGGCGATGCCGAGCGCGCCGCCGACCTGGCGGAAGGTGTTGCTGAGGGCGGAGGCGGAGCCGGCCTTCTCGCGGGGCAGGGCCTGCATGATGACGACGCTGGTGGGGGTCATGATGTGGGCCATTCCCGCGCCCATGAAGAAGAAGACGACCTCCAGGACCCAGATCGGGGTGTCTTCGTCGAGCGTGGCGAACGCCACCAGGGTCGCCGCGATGACGAGCATGGCGGTCGTGGTGGTGGCCTTGATGCCGAAGCGGTCGACGACGAGCCGGGCGCGCGGCGCGAAGATCATCTGGGCGGCGGCCAGCGGCAGCATCAGCAGACCGGTCTGGAGCGGCGAGTAGCCGCGCACGCTCTGCGTGTAGAAGACGGCGAAGAACGTCACGCCCATCAGTGCGAAGAAGACCAGCGCGATGACGGTGATCGCGGCCGAGAACACCTTGTTCTTGAAGTAGGTGACGTCGATGGAGGGGTGGTCGCTGCGCTTCTCGAAGACGACGAACGCGACGAGGACGAGGAGGCCCGCGCCGATCGTCGCCAGCACGGTCGGGTCGGTGAAGTCGGCGAGCTCGCCGCCCTTGATGATGCCGTAGACGAGCAGGACCAGGCCGACGACGGACAGGACGACGCCGACGGGGTCGATCCGGCCGGGGTTCGGGTCGCGCGAGTCGGGCACCAGCCACAGCATCAGCGCGATGGCGACGATCACGATCGGCACGTTGATCAGGAAGACCGAGCCCCACCAGAAGTGGTCGAGGAGCACACCGCCGGTGATGGGGCCGATGGCGATGGCGAGACCGACCCCGCCGGCCCACAGGCCGATCGCCTTGGGCTGTTCCTCGCGCTCGAAGACGTTCATCAGGACGGCCAGGGTGGCCGGCATCACGAAGGCGGCGCCGAGGGCCATCACCGCGCGGAAGGCGATCAGCTGGGCGGGCGAGCCGGACTCGGCGGCGAGCGCGGAGCCGATGCCGAACACGGCGAGACCGCCGAGCAGGACCTTCTTGCGGCCGACGCGGTCGCCGAGGAGGCCGGCGGAGAACAGCAGGCCGGCGAAGACGAGCGTGTAGGAGTTGATCGCCCACTCCAGCTCGCTCTGGGTGGCGCCCAGACCGGTCGGCGCGGGCGTGGAGATGGTCTTGACCGCGACGTTCAGGATCGAGTTGTCGAGGACGACGATCAGCAGGCTCAGCATGAGCACGCCGAGGATCGCCCAGCGGCGCCGGTGCACCGCTTCGGGTATGCGCGGCTCGGCGGGAGCGGCGGGAGTTGTCATGCGGTCGAGGCTAGGGAAATTCCGATACGAGACCGTCTCGTATCGGAATCCTCTTACTGAGGTTTTACCCACGGGGGAGGGCGCTCTGGCTCTCCCCCCACCCGAGGTGCCACCATGGGCAGTGGTCCGGGGACGCCGTGAGGGCGCCTCGAGATGACGTGAGGAGCTGTTCCCATGACGCAGCTTTCTGCTGCCCAGAGCGCGAAGTCAGGTCCCTCCGACGGCAGCAAGGCGCTGTACGGAGGCAAGAGCACGCGCCGCATCACCGTCCGCGACGTCGCCGCCGCCAAGGAGCGCGGCGAGAAGTGGCCGATGCTGACCGCCTACGACGCGATGACCGCGTCCGTGTTCGACGAGGCCGGGATCCCCGTGATGCTCGTCGGCGACTCGGCGGGCAACTGTCACCTGGGGTACGACACCACCGTGCCCGTCACCCTCGACGAGATGACGATGCTGTCGGCGGCGGTCGTACGGGGCACGAGCCGCGCCCTGATCGTCGGGGACCTGCCCTTCGGCTCCTACCAGGAGGGCCCGGTGCAGGCGCTGCGCTCGGCCACCCGGCTGGTGAAGGAGGCCGGGGTCGGGGCCGTGAAGCTGGAGGGCGGGGAGCGCTCGCACCGGCAGATCGAGCTGCTGGTGGAGTCCGGCATCCCGGTCATGGCCCATATCGGCCTGACCCCGCAGTCCGTGAACGCCATGGGCTACCGCGTCCAGGGGCGCGGCGAGGAGGCCGCCGCGCAGCTGCTGCGGGACGCCAAGGCCGTCCAGGACGCGGGGGCGTTCGCGGTCGTGCTGGAACTGGTGCCGGCGGAGCTGGCCGCCGAGGTGACGCGGGTGCTGCACATCCCGACGGTCGGCATCGGGGCGGGCGCCGAGACGGACGCGCAGGTTCTCGTCTGGACCGACATGCTGGGCCTCACCGGCGGCCGGGTCCCCAAGTTCGTCAAGCAGTACGCGAACCTTCGGGAGATCATGAGCGGGGCGGCGAGGGCGTTCGCGGACGAGGTCGTCGCCGGAACGTTCCCCCAGGAGGAAAACTCCGTCCACTGACCGCCCCTGGGGGCTCCGCCCCCAGACCCTCGGGCCTATGCCCACCCACCACCCGACTCGGTTGGGAAAAAGGGTGAGGTCACTCAGCCCGTCTGGGGGTCCCCCCTCCGGGGGAGTTCGAGGACGAGGCCTTGTGCCCCCTGTCGGCGATCTGTAGGCCCCGTCGGCGGCCTGTCGGCCGTATGTCGGCAGACGTTGGCACCGTCATCCCCATGACGCGAACCGACAACACCCCCTACCCCGCGGGGACCGCCGTCACCGTCCGGGGCCTGGTCAAGCACTACGGCGAGACCAAGGCCCTGGACGGCGTCGACCTCGACGTACGGGAGGGCACCGTCATGGGCGTGCTCGGACCGAACGGCGCCGGCAAGACCACCCTCGTCCGCATCCTCTCCACCCTCATCGCCCCCGACGCCGGCCGGGCGACCGTCGCCGGCTACGACGTCGTCCGCCAGCCCCGCCAGCTCCGCAGGGTCATCGGCCTCACCGGCCAGTACGCCTCCGTCGACGAGAAGCTCCCCGGCTGGGAGAACCTCTACATGATCGGACGGCTCCTCGACCTCCCCCGCAAGCAGGCCCGCGCCCGCGCCGACGAACTGCTGGAGCGCTTCTCGCTCACCGAAGCCGCCAAGCGCCCGGCGAGCACCTACTCCGGCGGCATGCGGCGCCGCCTCGACCTCGCCGCGTCGATGATCGGCCGGCCCGCCGTGCTCTTCCTCGACGAGCCCACCACCGGCCTCGACCCCCGCACCCGCAACGAGGTCTGGGACGAGGTCAAGCGGATGGTCGGCGACGGCGTCACCGTCCTGCTCACCACCCAGTACATGGAGGAGGCCGAGCAGCTCGCCTCCGAACTGACCGTCGTCGACCGGGGCAAGGTCATCGCGGGCGGCGCCATCGAGGAGCTGAAGGCGAAGGTCGGCGGCCGCACCCTGCGCATCCGCCCCGCCGACCCGGCGCAACTGCGCCCGCTCGCCGGCTGGATCGACGAACTGGGCGTCACCGGCCTCGCCCACACCACCGTGGACACCGAACGCACGTCCCTCCTCGTGCCGGTCCTCAGCGACGAGCAACTGACCGCCGTGGTCGGCGCGGTCACCGCGCGCGGCGTCACGCTGAACTCCGTCACCACCGAACTGCCCAGCCTGGACGAGGTGTTCCTGTCCCTCACCGGCCACCGCGCCGGTGCCCCACAGGACTTCGCACCCGCCGACGCCCGCGAGGAGATCGCCGTATGAGCACCGCCACCCTGACCGTCGAGGCGGACGCCCGGATCCCGCTGCGCGGCCATCTGCGCCACACCGGGGCCCTGATCCGCCGCAACCTGTTGTGGATCCGGCAGGACCCGGAGTCGATGTTCGACGCGCTGCTGATGCCGATCGTCTTCACCCTGCTGTTCGTGTACGTCTTCGGCGGCTCGATAGGGCAGGCCCTGGGCGGCGGGCAGGACGGGTACGTGCAGTACGTGATCCCGGGCATGATCGCGATGATGAGCATGACGCTGTCCCAGGGCGTCGGCACCGGCTTCAGCCAGGACTTCAACTCCGGTGTCATGGACCGTTTCCGGTCGCTGCCGATCGGGCGCGGTTCGGTGCTGTTCGCGAAGATCTCGGTCGAGCTGCTGCGGATGCTGTTCGCGACGACCGTGCTGATGATCGTGTCCGTGCTGGTCGGGTTCGACATCGCCAGCTGGCCGGGGCTGTTCGCGGCCGTGGCGCTGTCCACCGCGTTCGCCTCGTCGATCATGTGGGTGTTCCTCACCCTGGGCGTGGTGCTGAAGAACGCGCAGTCCGTGCAGGCGATGGGCTTCCTGGTGCTGTTCCCGCTCCAGTTCGGCTCGTCGATCTTCGCGCCCACGGCGTCGATGCCGGGCTGGCTCCAGGCGTTCACCGACTACAACCCGCTGTCCACGCTCGCCGACGCCGCGCGCGGACTGATGGTGGGCGGCCCCGTCGCCCACGACCTGTGGGTGACGCTCGGCTGGTCCGTGGCGATCACCGCGGTGATGGCGCCGGTCGCGATCCACAAGTTCCGCACGAAGAACTGACCGGGCCCGTCCCGTGGCGCGCTCAGACCAGGGCGGTGGCCTCCTCGTAGGAGAGGCCGCCGCCCTCGGCGTAGGCGGCCTCGTACTCCTGCGCGGTGAGCCCGGCGCGTACGGCGGCGGTGGCATGGTCGCGGGTGGCGCGCTCCGTCGTGGAGCGCAGGTGCCCGCTGGGCAGCTGCGCGTCGGCGGCTCCGAGGCAGCGCGCGCCGTCGCGTGCGTGGCCCTCGCCGGCGAGCGCCACGGCGGCGATGTACAGGAACGCCGAGCACATCTGCGGGGACATGGCGCGCGACAGCGGGGCCCCGGCCAGCTCCAGACCGCGCTGGATCTTCTCCCGGGCCGCCTCGAAGCAGCCCTCCAGGGCGTCCACCCAGGCCTCCTGGCCGAGGATGAACGCGTCGAAGACCATGAAGTGCGCGATGGCGAAGTCCTCACGCAGCTTCCGCAGATGCTCGCGTGCCTCCGCGACGCGATCGGTGATGCTCAGCCAGCCGGCGAGGACGATGCGGGCGAACGGCATCGCCTCGGTGTGCACGCCGCCGACGTCGTCCAGCACCTCCCGCAGCAGCCGCTCGCCCCGCTCGGTCTCGCCGGCCTCCAACAGCGCGCTGCCGAGCCGCGCGGACAGGACGGAGAACTGGGCTCGGGCGCCGAGCCCCTGGGCGTGCTCCATGGCCTCCTCGTAGTGGGCGGCGGCCTCGCGGTAGCGGCCCAGCCGCTCGTGGGCCTCGGCGCGCGCGGAGAGGGCCTCGGCGGTGCCCCAGACGTCCCCGAAACGCCGGTAGATCGCGAGTGCCTCGTCGGCGTCGGCGAGCGCGCGGTCGGCCGCGTCGGGTTGGTTGGCGAGGAGGTTGGCCCGCATGTGCAGACAGGCGGCGAGTTCCCACTCGTAGCCGGGGGTCTCGCGGCAGGTGCGGACGTTGGCGTCGGCGATGGCGCGGATGCGGTCCCCGCCGCTGGTGAGTATCACGGCGTAGAACCAGAGCAGGCCGGGCACGCGGCAGGTCTGGGGGAGGCCGGGCTCGTAGGTCTCGGCGATGATCCGCAGCTTCCGCTGCGCCGCCGGGGTCTCCCAGGCCTCCATCTCCGTGTCCATGCAGGCGAGATGGGCCAGGTGGACGCCGCGCCGGGCCTCGGCGAGGACCTCGCCGGTCATCGGCGGCGGGGCGTCGGTGCAGGACTTCCACACCGGCGCGGCGGGGCGGACGGGCTCGGTGAACGGGTCGGGGCCCAGGGCCATGACCTCCTTGCACCAGATGCGGGCCTCGATGCGCAGGTCGCGCATCTGCCAGTACTGGGCGAGGGAGAGGGCGAGGCAGAGGCCTTCCTGCTCGTCGCGGGCGGCGACCGCGCGGCGCAGGGCGGTGCGCAGGTTCTCGTACTCCAGCTGGAACCGCTCGATGGCGGTGCGCTGTCCGGGGCCGCGCAGCAACGGGTCGGTGGTGCGGGCGAGTTCGCGGTAGTGGGTGAGGTGGGCGCGTTCGGCGGCGGGACGGCCGCCGGACTCGTCGAGGCGTTCGCCCGCGTACTCGGCGACGGTCTCCAGGAGCCGGTAGCGCATCGCGCCGTCGGCGGCGGGGGCGGCGGGGGCGGCCACGACCAGCGACTTGTCGACGAGGGAGCCGAGCGCGTCCAGGGTGGCGGGGCCGCAGACGGCCTCGGCGGCGGCGAGGTCGCAGCCGCGGGCGAACACCGAGAGCCGGCACAGGACTTCGCGTTCGTCCTCATCGAGCAGGTCCCAGGACCAGTCGACGACGGCGCGCAGGGTCTGCTGGCGGGGCAGGACGGTGCGGCTGCCGGAGGTGAGGAGGCGGAAGCGGTCGTCGAGGCGGTCCGCGATCTGGCGGGGGGTCAGCATCCGCAGCCGGGCGGCGGCCAGTTCGATGGCGAGGGGCAGGCCGTCCAGGCGGCGGCAGATCTCGGCGCAGGCCGCCGCGGTCTCCTCGTCGGCGTCGACGCGGAAGCCGGGGCGGGCGGCCGCGCCGCGGTCGGCGAGCAGCCGCAGCGCGACGGGTTCCGGCAGCGGGTCCACGGGGCGCAGCACCTCGCCGGGCACGCCGAGGGGTTCGCGGCTCGTGGCCAGGACCGTCAGCCCCGGGCAGCGCTCCAGGAGTTCCTCGGCGAGCCGGGCGGCGGCCTCGACGACGTGCTCGCAGTTGTCGAGGACGATCAGCATGCGGCGGCGCGCGCAGTGCTCGACCAGCCGCTCGACGGGGTCGTCGTGGCGTTCGGCGACGGCCCGCATCTCCTCGGCGCCGGCCCCGTACAGCACGGTCTCCCGCGCGCCCACGGCGGTGAGGACGGCCTGCGCGACGGCGTCCGGGTCGGCGACGGGCGCGAGTTCGGCCAGCCACACCCCGTCGCCCACGGTGCCCCGCACGGCCTCGGCGGCCTCCTGCGACAACCGGGTCTTCCCGGCCCCGCCGGGCCCGAGCAGAGTGACGAGCCGCGCCCCCCGCAGGTCCTGACGTATGGCGTCGATGTCCGCTTCCCGCCCGACGAAGGAGGTGAGGCGGGCGCGGAGGTTGCCGGGCGCGCTGCCCGCGGGGGCCGGAGCGACGGGGACCGGGCTGGTCTGGGCAAGCGGCGCGCCGCCGGCGGCCGAAGCGTCGCCGGCGTCGCCGGGCCCGGGTGGGACGGCTGTGTCGGATCCCGAACCGCCCGACGCGTGCCCGTCCCCGCCGGCGGCGTGGCCCGCGGCGCCGGGAACGGCCGGGGCGGTGGCGGGCGTCGAGCCCGGGTGGGCCGGTATGGGCGTCGAGCCCGGGTGGGCCGGGACGGGCGTCGAGCCCGGGTGGGGCGGGACGGGCGTCCAGTCCGGGCGGGGCGGGGCCGGGTGCGGCCGGGTCCCGGTCGGGCCGGGGTGGGGCGGGGCCGGGTGCGGCCGGGTCGCGGTGGGGCCGGGGTGGGGCGGGGGCCCCGGTGTGTCGTCGGGTGTGGTGAGGAGTTCCGCGTGGAGGGTGCGCAGGGCAGGGCCCGGGTCCGTGCCCAGGCGGGCGGCGAGGAGGCGGCGGACCTCGTCGTAGGCGGCCAGGGCCTCCGCCGTGCGGCCGGTGTCGTGCAGGGCGCGCAGGCGCAGGGCCTGGAACGGCTCGTCCAGCGGGTGGGTGTCGCACAGCGCCGTCAGCTCGGGCAGGGCGTCGCGGGCCTGGCCGAGGGCGAGCGCGGCGGTGTGCCGGGCGCGCAGGGCGTCCAGGCGGCGGGCCTCGCCGCGGGCCGCCTCGGCGGCGCGGTCGGGCAGGTCGGCGAGGGCCGGGTCCTGCCAGAGGGCGAGGGCGTCGTCCAGGAGGACGGCCGCCTTGGCGGGGTCGTCGTCGGCGAGGGCGCGCAGCCCGTCGCCGGTCAGCCGCTCGAAGCGGTGCAGGTCGACGGCGTCGGGGCCGGCGGTGAGCCGGTAGCCGCCCTCCGCCGAGGCCACCGCCTGCGCGCCGAGGGCCCGGCGCAGCCGCCCGACCAGCGCCTGCAACGCGCCCGCCGCGTCGGCGGGCGGGTCCCCGGCCCACACCTCCTCCACCAGCAGCCCCGCAGGCACGGCCCGCCCGGCGCGCAGCGCGAGCACGGTGAGCAGCGCGCGCAGCCGCGCGCCGCCGACGGAGACGACGGTGCCGTCGGGACGGATTGCCTGGGTGGTGCCGAGGATGCGGTAGCGCACGGGGACCATTCTCTCCGGGGAGGGAGCGGTGACGCCCCCGGGTTTACCCGTCCTGGGCTTACCCGGCCGCGGCGGACCCGTTCACGCGGGCGCGCCGACGTGAGGAACCTCGGACCGCTCACGGGACGTTTCCCCCGGACCACAGGTACGGTCGACCCGCACACCCGCAACCCGCACATCCGCACATCGGAACGCTTGGTCGCCCGCACACGCGACCATCCCCCGCACCCCCGACCCCAGGAGCCCTGTCCTCATGACCACCGCCCTCTCCCGCCGCAGCGACCGGCGGATCAGTCCCGTCTTCGTCGGGATCGTGGCCGTCACCGCGGTCACGGGGTGGGCCACCTGGACCGGGTTCGCCGCGCAGCCCGGCGTGGCCGTGTTCCTGTTCGTGACGGCGGCCTGGATCGTCTCCCTGTGCCTGCACGAGTACGCGCACGCCCGCACCGCGCTGCACAGCGGCGACATCTCGGTCGGCGCGAAGGGCTATCTGACGCTCAACCCGCTGAAGTACACCCACGCCCTGCTCAGCATCGTCCTGCCCGTGCTGTTCGTGATCATGGGCGGGATCGGTCTGCCCGGCGGGGCGGTGTTCATCGAGCGGGGGCGGATCCGGGGGCGCTGGCGGCACAGTCTGATCTCGGCGGCGGGACCGCTGACGAACGTGCTGTTCGCCGCCGTGTGCACCGCCCCGTTCTGGCTGGACGCGCTGGACGGCGTCCCCGCGGACTTCCGCTACGCGCTCGCGTTCCTGGCCCTGCTCCAGGTCACCGCGGCGATCCTGAACTTCCTGCCGGTGCCGGGCCTGGACGGCTACGGCGTCCTGGAGCCCTGGCTGCCGTACGGCCTGAAGCGGCAGGTCGAGCCGTTCGCCCCGTTCGGGCTGCTGTTCGTGTTCGCGCTGCTGTGGGTCCCGGCGGTCAACGCCGCGTTCTTCGACGTCGTGGACGCGGCGCTGCGCGGCCTCGGCATCGGCGACCTGGAGACGTACTGCGGACAGACGCTCTACCGCTTCTGGGAGAGCGCGCCGGAGCTGTGCTCGGTCAGCCCGTGACGCTCGGTCAGCCCGTGACGGACCGGCGGATGCGCTCGCGCCGGACGTAGTACCAGGTCATGTTGGACGTCAGACCGGCGAGCAGCACCCACACGACGCCCAGCCAGCTGCCCTGGACGAAGGAGACCACGGCCGCGGCGACGGCGAGCAGACAGACGGCGAGGCTGTAGAGGGCTAGGCGGGGCATGGGGGCTGTTCTCCTACCAGGGCTGCCGGAACTACCAGGACCACCGGGGCCGCCAGGGCCACCGGGGGGACACCGGTCCTACGACGACCAGTGTCCCCCATGTCTCGGGCGTCGCTCACCCGTGCCCGACCTCACACGTCGGTGACGCGGAGCCCGGCGTGGGCCTTGTAGCGGCGGTTGACGGAGATCAGGTTGGCGACCAGCGACTCCACCTGGTGGGCGTTGCGCAGCCGGCCGGCGAAGACGCCGCGCATGCCGGGGATGCGGCCGGCCAGCGCCTGCACGATCTCCACGTCGGCGCGCTCCTCGCCCAGCACCATCACGTCGGTGTCGATCTCGTCGATGGCGGGGTCCTGGAGGAGGACGGCCGACAGGTGGTGGAAGGCGGCGGCGACCCGTGAGTCCGGCAGCAGGGCGGCGGCCTGCTCGGCGGCGCTGCCCTCCTCGGGCTTCAGCGCGTAGGCGCCCTTCTTGTCGAAGCCGAGCGGGTTGACGCAGTCCACGACGAGCTTGCCCGCGAGTTCCTCGCGCAGCGACTCCAGGGTCTTGCCGTGGCCGTCCCACGGCACGGCGACGATCACGATGTCGCTGCGGCGGGCGGTCTCGGCGTTGTCGGCGCCCTCGACGCCGTGCCCGAGTTCCTCCGCGGCGGCCCGCGCGCGGTCCGCGGCACGCGAGCCGATGATCACCTTCTGGCCGGCCTTGGCGAGCCGGTAGGCGAGGCCCTTGCCCTGCGGTCCGGTTCCGCCGAGCACGCCGACCACGAGCCCGGAGACGTCGGGGAGGTCCCACGGGTCCTTGGCGGGGGCCTTCGCGGGGGCGTTCTGTGCGCTGTCGGTAGAGGTCATGGGCCGACTTTACGTGCGAACGGACGCCCCCATCGGGCGGGGTGGGCGGCGTGCGCGTTCGCCGGGTCGGGGGAATCGTCGGCGAACCGCGCGCCGGACGCCGCCGGGTGCGGCAGGATGCCCGCGCATGGACGCCGTACGGGTCGCGTTGCTGCGCGAGGTGCTCGCGGGGACGCAGTGGCCGGGGGCCACGCGCAGGTTCGGCGCGGTGCTGCGGGGGTCGGTGGTCTCGCACGGGGGCGGGCTGCTGCTCGTGGGCACCGCGGACCACGAGCCGTGGCACCTCGCCGCGCACCTGGTGGACGAGGCCGCGTGGTCGGGGACGCCGGAGCTGGCTCCCACGCTGGTGCGCCATGGCGCGCGCCCCTCGGATCCCGCGCATCTCGCGGTCGGCCTGGGCCGGATCGAGGCGGCGCGGCGCAACGAGACGCTGCTGGTGGTGGCGCCCGAGGGGGACGCCGGGGAGGCTCCGCTGCTGGAGCGGGTGTCCGACGCCCGGCGGGCCGGGGTGACCGTGCTCGCCCTCGGCTCCGGGGACGGGGAACTGACGGCGCTGGCGCACGAGGCTTTGGCGGTGCCGGACCGCTCGGAGCTGGACCTGGACACCGTGCAGCACCTGGTGAGCGCGGCGGCCGGGGAGACGATGCCGCCGACGCGCAGCCGCCGACGCTTCCGTGACCGGCTGGCGCGGCTCGCGGAGCAGTTGACGGCCCCGCCGCCGCCCCCGTGGTGAAAAACCGGTTGCCCTAGGCGGCCGTCGTCCCGACGATGGCCCCTCGTGACCGACGACGCCCCCGCCCCGCCCGCCGCCCCTCCCCCCGCCGACGGCCCCGCCCCTGCCGACGGCCCGCCGTCCGGCCTGCGGGCCCTCCTGCCGGACCTCGCGCCCTGGCGGGACTCCCGTGACTTCCGGCGGCTGTGGGCAGCCGGGCTGGTGTCGACCTTCGGCAGCTTCCTCACGTTCGTCGCGCTGCCCGTGCAGCTGAAGGAGCTGACGGACTCCGCCGCGGCGGTCGGGGCGATCGGGGCCGTGGAGCTGGTGCCGCTGGTGGTGTTCGGGCTGTACGGCGGGGCGCTCGCGGACGCCTGGGACAAGCGGAAGCTGATCCTGTGGACGGAGGCGGGGCAGGGGCTGCTCTCGGCGGTGTTGCTGCTGAACGTCATGCTGCCGGAGCCGGCCGTGTGGCCGCTGTACGTCGTCGCGGCGCTGTCCTCCGCGCTGGTGTCCGTGCAGCGGCCGGCGCTCGACTCGCTGTGGCCGCGGATCGTGGCGCACGAGCATCTGCCGGCGGCGGCCTCGCTGAACGCGCTGCGGTGGACGGTCGGCGGGGTGGCCGGCCCGGCCGTGGCGGGCCTGGTCGTCGCCTACGCGGGGCTCGGCTGGGCGTACGTGGCGGATCTCGCCACCTTCGTCGTCTCGGTGGCCCTCACCGTGGGGATCGCCGCGTCCCCCGCCGCCCATGAGGCGGCCAAGCCGTCGCTGCGGGCGATCGCGGAGGGCGCGCGCTACGCGTGGAACCGCAAGGAGCTGCTCGGCACGTACGCCGTCGACCTGGCGGCGATGTTCCTGGCGATGCCGCTCGCGGTGCTGCCGTTCCTCGCGGACGAGCTGGACGCCGAGTGGTCGCTCGGGCTGATGTACGCGAGTCTGCCGGCGGGGGCGCTGCTGGTGAGTCTGACCAGCGGCTGGACCTCGCGGATCCACCGGCACGGGCGGATGGTGGCGGTCTCGGCCGCGCTGTGGGGTGTGGCGATCGCGGGCGCGGGGCTCACGCGCAACGTGTGGCTGGTGCTGCTGTGCCTGGCCCTCGCGGGCGCCTTCGACATGGTCAGCGGCGTGTTCCGGGCGGCCATGTGGAACCAGACGATCCCGGACGAGCTGCGCGGGCGGCTCGCCGGGATCGAGCTGCTGTCGTACTCGGCGGGCCCGCAGGTGGGCCAGGTGCGCGCGGGCGGCTTCGCGGCCTGGCTGGGCGTGCGGACGTCCGTCTGGTCGGGCGGGGTGCTGTGCGTGGGCGCGGTGGGCCTGCTGGCCCTGTGCCTGCCGGCCCTGATGCGCTACGACGCCCGCACCGACGAACACGCGGTCCGCGCCCGCGAGCGGCGGCGCTCGGCGCAGGGGGACACGGCGTCGACGGCGAGCGCCTGACGGAACGGGGGCGGCGGCAACGGGGGCGGCGACCCGACGGGACGGGGCGGCGGCAACGGGGGCGGTGGGAGCCGCCCCCGTCGGGTCGCCCCCGGTTCAGTCGTCGCCCGCCGCCCGTCCCGTGGGGGCGTCGTGCCACTTGGGGTCGTTCTCCCACTCGAGGTTGCGGTCGCGTGCGGTTTCCATCGCGTGTTCCGCCTCCGTGCGGGTGGCGTACGGACCGAACCGGTCCTTGCCCGGGCAGTCCGGGCCTTCCTCGACCTTCTTGTGCTCCAGGCAGTAGAACCACTCGCCCGGCTTGCCGACGGTCCGCTTCTTGAACAGGGCCATGACCAGCTCCTCTCGCCACCGACATGTTCCCCCACGGCGGCTCGTTAGACTCGCGGGCATGTCCAGCCAGTCGCTGCTCGTGCCCGGGGAGCTGTCCCCCTCCCGTTCCGTGCCCGGAAACATCCGGCGTCCCGAGTACGTCGGCAAGCCGGCGCCCACTCCGTACACCGGGTCGGAGGTGCAGACGCCCGAGACGATCGAGGCGATGCGGACCGCCGGCCGGATCGCCGCGCGGGCGATGGCGGAGGCCGCGAAGCTGATCGCGCCGGGGGTGACGACCGACGAGCTGGACCGCGTGGCGCACGCGTACATGTGCGACCACGGCGCTTACCCGTCGACGCTCGGCTACCGCGGCTTCCCCAAGTCGCTGTGCACGTCCGTCAACGAGGTGATCTGCCACGGCATCCCGGACTCGACGGTGCTGCGCGACGGCGACATCGTCAACCTGGACGTGACGGCGTACATCGGCGGGGTGCACGGCGACAACAACGCGACCTACCTGGTCGGGGACGTCGACGAGGAGAGCCGGCTGCTGGTGGAGCGGACCAGGGAGTCGCTGAACCGCGCGATCAAGGCGGTCCGGCCGGGCCGGCAGATCAACGTCATCGGGCGGGTCATCGAGTCGTACGCGAAGCGGTTCGGATACGGCGTGGTGCGCGACTTCACCGGTCACGGCATCAGCTCGTCGTTCCACTCGGGGCTGATCGTCCCGCACTACGACAGCCCGCACGCGACGACCGAGATGCGGCCCGGGATGACCTTCACCATCGAGCCGATGCTGACGCTGGGCACGCACGAGTACGACATGTGGGACGACGGCTGGACGGTCGTGACGAAGGACCGCAGGCGGACGGCGCAGTTCGAGCACACGCTGGTGGTGACGGAGACCGGCGCGGAGATCCTCACGCTGCCCTGACCCGCTCCCCCGCTCCCCCGCTCCCCCCTCGATCCTGGCCCGCTCTCCCCGGAGGGCGGGCTTTTCGCCGTCCGGATATGTTTTTACCGACGGCCCGTCGGTAAAGTTACCGACAGAAGGTCGGAAAGACATTGACTTAGGTAAGCCTAACCATAGAAAATTCGGGCCATGGACTCCTTCTCGACAGTCATCCGCACCGCCTCTCACGAGCAGCACGTGGAGGCGGAGACCTCCACGTTCATGAGCGACCTGCTCGGCGGCCGGCTCGGCGTGGACGCGTACGCGCGCTACACGGAGCAACTGTGGTTCGTCTACGAGGCGTTGGAGGCGGAGGCCGGGCGGCTGGCGTCGGATCCGGTGGCCGGACCGTTCATCCAGCCGGAGCTGTTCCGGCGGAGCGCGCTGGAGCGGGACCTGGCGCATCTGCGCGGCCCCGACTGGCGGGCCGGCGCGTCGGCGCTGCCGGCGACCGAGGCGTACGCGGAGCGGGTGCGCGAGTGCGCCGAGCGGTGGCCGGCCGGCTACATCGCGCACCACTACACCCGCTACCTCGGCGACCTCTCCGGCGGGCAGATCATCCGCGACCGGGCCGAGAAGGCCTGGGGCTTCGAGAAGAAGGGCGACGGCGTCCGCTTCTACGTCTTCGAGGAGATCGGCAACCCGGCCGCGTTCAAGCGGGGCTACCGGGAGCGGCTGGACGCGGTGCACGCCGACGACCTGGAGAAGCAGCGGATCGTCGCGGAGTGCAAGAAGGCGTTCGCCCTGAACACGGCGGTGTTCCGGGCGCTGGGCGAGGAGTTCCCGCTCTCGGCGTGAGGCGCCCGCGCGCGAGGCCCGTGTGAGACGCCCGCGTGAGACGCGGGCCCTCCCGGGGCCGGACACGGGCCGGGCCCCCTTCCCGACGGCGGGGAGGGGGCCCGGTGCCGTGTCGGTCAGTGGCCTTCGCAGTGCGCGCCGGCCCAGAAGATGTCGCTGGAGGACGTGTCGATGGCGCCGATGTAGGGGCTACAGACCGCCTCGCCGTCGGCGAAGTGGTGGCGGGGCTCCTCGTCGGTGGCGAAGTGGTGGTGGGGCTGCTCGTCGGCGACGGCGCCCGTCGCGCCGGTGGCGGCCAGGGCGATCCCGAGGACGGTCGCGGCCAGGGCAGAACGGATGCGCATGGTGTTCCTCTCACGGAGGCGGAGTGGTCACGCCCAGAGGTAACCGTTCGCTTCCCCGCGCACACGCGCGACCACCCGTACGGACGCCCAGAAGAAGCCGGACGCCCGTATCCGGGCGTAGGGTTCACCGCTCCAGGAGGACCCGGCCGCCGATCTCCACCCACCCGTACGGCTGCGGGGCGGTGAGGATCTGGGATCCCGCACCCTGCGTGATGTTCAGCGCCCGGCCCAGCCGGTCGGTGAGCAGCAGCGCCGCCGCGCCCGTCGCCTCGTCCTCCTCGATGCCGTCGTCGCGGCCGGGGAAGCCGCGGGCGCGGATCCGCCCGGCCGGCTCGTCCTCCCATGCCCAGGCGTAGATCCACTCGCCGGGGGGCGGCACGGGCAGGTCGTCCACCTCGGCGGCGGTGGCGTACTGGCGCAGGGTGCGCGAGGTGACCCACTCCGCGCGGGCCTCGATCCAGCTGAACTCGCCGTCGAGACGGACGCCCACGGTCCCGGCGGGGGTGACGAGTTCGGGCACGTCGAGCAGCCAGGCGGTGCCGACGCAGGGGTGGCCGGCGAACGGCAGGCGCACGGTGGGGGTGTAGATGTCGACGACCCCGCGCTCGGGGTCGTCGACGAACACCGTCTCGCTGAAGCCGAGTTTCGCCGCGAGCTCCTGCCGGTCGCTCCGCTCGGGCACCCGGGAGCCGTCGCGGACGACGCCCAGTTCGTTGCCGTATCCGCCGTTGGGCGCACAGAAGACACGGAGCACGTCGTAGTCAGTCACGCGGGAATTGAAGCATCGCGGGAGGGGGCGTAGCGCCGGCCGAGGTGAGGTTCGCGGCGGACGCCTCTGACGGGTCCTCCGGATACGGCGGCCCGTAGCGAGTAAAGGTAAGGCTAACCTAAGCTAGCTTGGCCGGATCTGGATGGTGGAGGGAAAGGAACGGGCAGGACAGTGCGACGCTCACCGAGACCGATCGTCGAGCAGGTGTACGGCGGGGAGGATGCCGCATGACCGTCCTGGACAAGCCCGTGGAGACCGCCGCGCCGCCGGCCGCCCCGCGCCGCAAGCGCGGCGCGGCCTGGCTGCTGACGGCGGCTCTGGTCCTCGGGCTCCTCGTCCTCGTGCCGGTCGCGGCCGGGCTCGGCGCCTATCCGGTGCCGGTCGGGGACGTGCTCTCCTCCGTGCGGCACCAAACGGGGCTCGGCGGGGCGGAGTTGGACCGGGTCGCCGAGTCGGTGCTGTGGAACGTGCGGTTCCCCCGGATCGTGCTCGCGCTGCTCGTCGGGGCCTCGCTGGGGTGCGCGGGCGCGCTGATGCAGGGCGTGTTCGGCAACCCGCTCGCCGAGCCCGGCGTCATCGGGATCTCCTCCGGCGCGGCGGTCGGCGCGGTGGCCGCGATCGCGTTCGGCGTGAACTTCCTCGGCAACTGGACGGTGCCCGCCTTCGCGTTCGTCGCCGGGCTCGGCACGGTGCTGCTCGTGTATGTGATGTCGCGCTCCGGCGGGCGTACGGAGGTGGTGACGCTGATCCTCACCGGGATCGCGGTGAACGCCTTCACGGGCGCGCTGATCGGGCTGTGCCTGTTCTTCGCGGACGCCGCGGCGATCCAGCAGATCACCTTCTGGCAGCTCGGGTCGCTCGCGCAGGCGACCTGGCCGAAGGTGCTCGCGGTGCTGCCGTGCGCGGTGGTCGGGCTCGCGCTCGCGCCTCTCTACTCGCGCCGGCTGGACCTGCTGGCGCTCGGGGAACGGCCCGCGCGGCACCTGGGGGTGGACGTGGAGCGGCTGCGGATCACGCTGATCTTCGTCATCGCGTTGCTGACGGCGGCGGCGGTGAGCGTGTCGGGCATCATCGGGTTCGTCGGGCTCGTCGTGCCGCATCTGCTGCGGATGGCGGCGGGGCCGGGGCATCGGTTCCTGGTGCCGGGGAGTGCGCTGGCGGGGGCGCTGGTGTTGCTCGCGGCGGATCTTGCGGCGCGGACGGTTGCCGTTCCGGCGGAGTTGCCGTTGGGGGTGCTGACGGCGTTGCTGGGGAGTCCGTTCTTCTTTTGGCTGCTGCGGCGGACTCGGCGGCGGCAGGGGGGTTGGGCGTGAGGCTTGCCCACCTGCCTTGCCCACCCACCCGCCCGTCTCGGTCGGCCGAGTGGCGGGCCAACCCCGGGGCTCCGCCCCGGACCCCGGGTGCGCCTACAGGGCGGGGGCGTTTGCACTCCGTGCGGGTGCGGGTTGCCTGTGGCTGGTCGCGCCAACGCGGCGGAGCCGCATATCGATACAGCCCCGCGCCCCTGGAGGGGCTGGGGCTTCGCCCCGCCCCGCCCGCTCCTGCGCCCCTCCCCCTGTACCCCCTCCCCCCTGCACCCTCTCCCCCAGCAGCCCTCCCCCGCGTCCCCCCTCCCTCTCCCCAAGGACCCCCGATGAGACTTCTCCGGCCCCGGCCCACCCCTCCTCCCCCCTTCTCTCCCGGTGATGTTCTCGTCGAAGTCGACGGGTTGTGGGTGCGGCTCGGGGGGCGGGATGTGCTTCGGGGGGTGGGGGTTGAGGTTCGGGCTGGGGAGGTGCTTGCTCTTGTGGGGCCCAACGGGGCCGGGAAGTCGACCCTGTTGGGGGCCGTCTGCGGGGATCTGCCTGCCGTCGGCGGGAGCGTGCGTATCTGCGGGCGGGAGGCCGGCGCCTGGTCCGCGCCCGAACTCGCCCTGCGGCGGGCGGTGTTGCCGCAGGCGGCCGTGCTGTCGTTCCCCTTCGCGGTGGAGGACGTCGTGCGGATGGGAAGGGCGCCGCACGACTCCTCCCCCGCCGAGGACGACCTCGCCGTCGCCGAGGCGATGGCCGCCACCGAGGTGACCGCGTTCGCCGCACGCCCGTTCTCCGCGCTCAGCGGCGGTGAACGGGCCCGAGTCGCGCTCGCCCGGGTTCTCGCGCAGCGCACCCCGCTGCTGCTGCTCGACGAGCCCACCGCCGCACTGGACCTGAAACACCAGGAGTTGGTGCTGAGGATCTGCCGGGAACGGGCCGCCGCGGGCGACGCCGTCGTCGTCGTGCTGCACGATCTGGGGCTCGCCGCGGCCTACGCGCACCGCGTCGCGATCCTGCACCGCGGGCAGGTCGCGGCGGACGGGCCGCCCGCCGAGGTGTTCACCGAGGAGCTGCTGACGGAGGTGTACGACCAACCGGTCGAGGTGCTCGCGCATCCCCGGACGGGCGCGGTCCTCGTGACCCCGCGACGCGTTCTTTGAACTCCCTTTGACTCTCCTGTGGGGTCCGTTTTCCACCTCCGTGATGGGCTCGTGCTCTTACACCGTCTATGAGAGCTGAATCACGGCACGGGCAGGTATCAGAGAGATTAGGGGCGGCTAAGTTAGGCGAGCCTCACTACGTTGATGTGAGTGCGGTCACGCTGTTTTTCAGCCACCCTGGGAGCCCCATGCACGCCGTCAGACTCTCCGTCGTCACCGCCGCCGCGACCGCGGTGGCCCTGACCGCCGTCACGGGCTGCACCGAGAAGAGCGCTTCCGCGGGCGGCGACCGCGTGATCACCGTGACCGCCACCGACGACAAGTGCGAGACCTCCCTGAAGGAGATAGCGGCCGGGCACGTCGAACTCGCCATCGAGAACAAGGGGTCCAAGGTCACCGAGGTCTACGTCCTCTTCCCCGACGACCGGGTGGTGACCGAGCGCGAGAACATCGGCCCCGGCACCAAGCAGCGCGTCACCGCCGAGGTGAAGGCCGGCGACTACCAGATCGCCTGCAAGCCGGGCATGAAGGGCGACGGCATCCGCCAGTCGCTGAAGGTCACCGGCGGCTCGGTGGCCGCGCGCGACCCGCGGCTGGACAAGGCCGTCGCCGCCTACCGGACGTACGCGCAGCAGCAGGCCGACGAGACGCTGCCGAAGGCCGAGGTGTTCGCGCGGGCCGTGAAGGCCGGCGACATCGAGGCCGCGAAGACGGCGTACGCGCCCTCCCGCATCGGCTGGGAGCGCACCGAGCCGGTCGCGGAGTCCTTCGGCGACATCGACCCCAAGGTCGACGTCCGCGCGGACGGCCTGGAGAACGGCCAGAAGTGGACCGGCTGGCACCGGCTGGAGAAGGCGCTCTGGCAGGACAAGAAGATCGGCGCCGAGGAGAAGGCCCTCGCCGATCAGCTGATCACCGATCTGAAGGACTGGCAGAAGCGGGTCGGCAAGGCGGAGATCACCCCGACCTCCATGGCCAACGGCGCCAAGGAGCTGCTCGACGAGGTCGCCACCGGCAAGGTCACCGGCGAGGAGGAGCGCTACTCGCACACCGACCTCGTCGACTTCAAGGCCAACGTGGAGGGCGCGCAGCAGTCGTACGAGCTGCTGAGGGAGGTCGCGAAGGAGAACGACGCGGCGCTGGTCACCGAACTGGACAAGCAGTTCGCCGCGTTGAACGCGCTGCTGGACAAGTACCGCGCGGACAAGACCTCGTACGACTTCACCTCGTACGACAAGGTCGGCGCGGCGGGGCGCAAGGAGCTGTCGGACGGCGTCAACGCGCTCGCGGAGCCGCTGTCGAAGCTCGCCGCCGCCGTCGCGAAGTGAGCCAGGAGGCACCGGCATGACGAACACGGACGACCGAGCCGGCACCCCCGACACGACGACCGGCACCGCAGACACGACCGCCGCCCCCGACAAGACCGACAGGACCGGCACCGCTGACACGACCGCCACCACCGACGCGACGGCCGCCAGCGCTGAGGCGACCAACAGCGCTGACGCCGGCGGAGCCACCGCCGCCGCCGCGCCCACCCGGCGCGCCCTGATCGGGTGGGGTGGGGCGGGCCTCGTGCTCGGGGCCGCCGGGGCCGGCGGGGCGGTCGCGATGGCCCGCGCCGGTGGCGACGCCGAGCCGGACGCCGCGGCGGCGGGCGCGGCCGTCGCCTTCCACGGCACGCACCAGGCGGGCATCGCCACCCCCGTCCAGGACCGGCTGCACTTCGCCGCGTTCGACGTGAAGACCGACGACCGCGCCGAGTTCGTCCGGCTGCTGAAGGACTGGACGGAGGCGGCCCGGCGGATGACGGCCGGGAAGGCCGTCGGGGAGGGCGCGTACGGCGGGCTGCCCGAGGCGCCGCCCGACGACACCGGGGAGGCGCTGGGCCTCAAGCCGTCCCGGCTGACGCTGACCGTCGGCTTCGGGCCGTCCCTGTTCACCCGGTTCGGGCTCGCCGCGCGGCGACCCGAGGCGCTGGTCGAGCTGCCGCAGTTCGCCGGGGACAACCTCGACGCGAACCGCAGCGGCGGCGACCTGTGCGTCCAGGCCTGCGCCGACGACCCGCAGGTCGCGGTGCACGCGATCCGCAACCTGGCCCGGATCGGCATGGGCAAGGTCGTCATCCGCTGGTCGCAGCTCGGATTCGGCAAGACCTCCTCCACCACGCCCGAGGCGCAGACCCCGCGCAACCTGATGGGCTTCAAGGACGGCACCCGCAACATCGCCGGGACCGAGACGGACCGGCTGGAGAGGTTCGTGTGGGTCGGGGCGAAGGACACCGACCACAACTCGGCCTGGATGACGGGCGGTTCGTATCTCGTCGCGCGCCGGATCCGGATGCACGTCGAGACCTGGGACCGCACCTCGCTCCAGGAGCAGGAGGACATCTTCGGCCGGGACAAGGGCGAGGGCGCGCCCGTCGGCAAGGCGAAGGAGCGCGACGAGCCGTTCCTGAAGGCGATGCTGCCCGACGCGCACGTGCGGCTCGCACACCCCGACTCCAACGGCGGGGCGACGATCCTGCGCCGCGGCTACTCCTTCACCGACGGCACCGACGGCCTGGGCCGCCTGGACGCGGGCCTGTTCTTCCTCGCCTACCAGCGGGACGTGCGCAAGGGATTCATCGCCGTCCAGCGGAATCTGGCGACCGACGCGCTCAACGAGTACATCCAGCACGTGGGTTCGGCGGTCTTCGCCGTCCCGCCCGGCGTCCGGGACACCGGCGACTGGTGGGGGCGGACGCTGTTCTCCGGCAGTGGGCAGGAGGCGTAACCCGTGTTCTCCAACTATCTGATCGGACTGCGCGAGGGCCTGGAGGCCAGTCTCGTCGTCTGCATCCTCATCGCCTACCTGGTGAAGACCGGCCGCCGGGACGCCCTGAAACCGGTCTGGGCGGGCGTCGCCGTCGCGGTGCTGCTCGCGCTGGGCTTCGGCTCCGCGCTCGAATTCGGTTCCCAGGAGCTGACGTTCGAGGCGCAGGAGGCGCTCGGCGGCTCCCTGTCGATCCTCGCGGTCGGCCTGGTGACCTGGATGGTGTTCTGGATGCGGCGCACCGCCCGGCATCTGAGGGCGGAGCTGCACGGCAAGCTGGACGCGGCCCTCGCCGTCGGCACGGGCGCGCTGGTCGCCACCGCGTTCCTCGCCGTCGGCCGGGAGGGCCTGGAGACCGCCCTGTTCGTGTGGGCGTCGGTGCACGCGGCCGGTGACGGCACCCCGCGCCCGCTGATCGGCGCGGCCCTCGGCATCGCGACGGCCGTCCTCCTCGGCTGGCTGTTCTACCAGGGCGCGGTGCGGATCAACCTGGCGAAGTTCTTCACCTGGACGGGCGGCATGCTGGTCGTCGTCGCGGCCGGTGTGCTGGCGTACGGCTTCCACGACCTCCAGGAGGCCGACTGGCTGCCCGGCCTGACCGACAAGGCCTTCGACGTCAGCGGCGCGATCCCCCCGGACAGCTGGTACGGGACGCTGCTCAAGGGCGTGTTCAACTTCCAGCCCGATCCGACGGTCCTCCAGGTCACGGTGTGGCTGCTGTACCTGGTCCCGACGCTCGCGCTGTTCCTCGCCCCGGTAGGGTTCGCCTCCGGGAAGGGGAAGGTGAACGCACCTGATGACCAGGGAACGCAGCCTGACGACCGGCCGTCCACGGCTCCTCGGGCGTGACCGCAACGCACTGACGGCACTCGCGCTCACCGCCGTCTCGCTGACGGCGAGCGGCTGCGTGGTGGTCCACGGGGAGCGCGAGGTGCTCCCCGCGGCCACCCGGGCCGAAGCCGCCGAGGCGCTACGGGAGTTCACGACCGCGTACAACAAAGCCGATGCGGCGTACGACAGTTCCCTCGACGCCGGACACACCACCGGCGCGCTCGGCGCGATCGACGCGGCGCGGCTGAAGGCGGGGAAGGTCAACAGCCCCGACGGCAACCCTCGGCACACTCCGCTGGTGTTGACGGACGTCAAGTACACGATCGTCGAGAAGGCGGGCTGGCCGCGCTGGTTCGTCGCGGACGCCAAGGCCAACAAGGGCGGTGACGCGCGCTGGGTGCTGGTGTTCACCCGGGACGCGCTGTCGGACCCGTGGGAGGCCGCGTATCTGACGCTGGTGGCGCCGGGCGCGCTGCCCGCGTTCGCGAAGGACAAGGACGGCTGGACCCCGGCCGTCCCGTCCGACGCCGCCGAACTGACGCGCGCGCCCAAGGACTTGAGCAAGGACTACGCGACGTATCTCAAGAACGGCGGGACGGCGTTCGCGGACGGCGCGTACACGAGCGAGCTGCGCGCCGCGCGGGCGAAGAACTCCATCAAGCCGGGGCTGGTCACGCAGTACATCGACGAGCCGCTCACCGGCGGCGAGTTCGCGCCGCTGGCGCTGCGCACGGCGGACGGCGGGGCGCTGGTCTTCTTCGCCACGCACCACTACGTCAAGCAGACGGCCGCGACGGGGACTTCGGTGCCGGCGCCGAACCAGAACGTGCGGGCGCTGACGACCGGGGAGGTCGGGCGGACGCTGACCATGGAGTTCGTGGCCAACGAGGTGGCCGTCGTGCGGGGTGGCTCCGCCGGGGGAAAGGGTGTGTCGTTGCTGAGCCGGCTCGAGGGGTTGACGGCGGCGAGGGGGGAGTGAGACGCCTGGGCGTCGGCCGGGTGCGGCAGGTGCTCTTGGCGAGCCGCTAGAAGCGCTGCCATCCCGTGGCCGCGTGGTCCCCCTGGTCGACGTGCCTGGCGCAGGCGTCCGTCAGGGGCTCCAGCAGGGTCAGCGGGTCGGGCAGGGGGTGTTCGGGGCCTCGCAGCCAGCGGACGGACTGGCCGTCGTCGCCGGGGAGCCGGGCGGGCGGGACGAGGACGTAGGAGCCGCGGCAGTGCCAGCGCAGGCCGGGGTGTTCGTCCATGGTCTCGGGGTGGCAGTCCAGTTCACACGGCCACCACTCGTCCTCGTCCTCGGGGGTGCCGCGGGTGAGGGTGAAGAAGAGCATGCGGCCGTCGTCGCCGACGGCGACCGGGCCCACCTCGACGCCGGAGCCGAGCAGCCGGTCCAGGGCTTCACGGCCCGCTTCCAGGGGGACGTCCAGGACGTCGTGCGTGGTGCCGGTCGCGGTGATGAAGTTGGCCTGCGGCTGGTGGCGGGCCCAGCGCTCGACCTGGGCGCGGTCGGTGGTGGACTGCGTCTGCCAGGCGAAGGAGACGGGGTGCCGGCCGGGGGTGGGACAGCCGACCCGGTCGCAGGAGCACCGGTAGCCGGAGACCGGGTGGGCGGCCGGCGCGAGGGGCAGTCCCGCTTCGGCGGCGGCGAGCAGCAGGGCCTCACGGCCGCCGTCGTCGGCGGCCTCCTTCGGGCGGCGTCCGCGCAGCCACTGGGAGAGTTTGCCCTGCCGGCCGCTTCGGCCACCGAACTCCGCGCTCATCTAGCCCCTTGCCCTCGCTCTGGTCCGGACAGCATGCCTCATCGTCTCATCATCCTGCGCATCGGGGTCCGGAGCACCTAATCGGGGCAGGTGGGGCGAGGGGTGACGGATGGGGCCTCGGGGTCATCTCGGGGTCATCTCGGGATGAGGCCGTGCAGGGCGTAGTAGACGAGGGAGTCGGTGTACTCGTGCGAGATGGGGGCCGTGTGCTGGAGCCAGCGCTGGGCGAGCGGGGAGACGAAGAGTTCCAGGGCGATGCGCGGGTCGACGTCGGCGCGGACGTCCCCGGCGCGCTGCGCCGAGCGCAGGCGGGTGACGTACAGCTGGAGCTGGGGTTCGAGCAGCTGGGCGACGAACCGGCGGCCGAGTTCCTCGTTGACGAGGCCCTCGGCGGCAAGGGCGCGGTAGGGGGCCTCGAACCGGGGGTCGAGGAGTTCGTCGACGGTGGCGCGCAGCACGCCCTTGAGGTCGGCGGCGAGGTCGCCGGTGTCCGGGATGGCGTAGGGGGCCTGTCCCGCGGCCTCGGCGGCCTGCTCGGAGAGGTCGAGGAACGCCTCCAGCAGGACGTCGGCCTTCGACCCCCACCACCGGTAGATCGTCTGCTTGCCGACGCCGGCCCGGGCGGCGATGCCCTCGATGGTGGTCTTCGGGTAGCCGGCCTCGGCGACGAGGGCGAGCGCCGCGTCGTAGATGGCGCGCCGGGACTTCTCACTGCGACGGGCGGTGTCGGGGGCCGGCTTGCCGGACTGGGTGACCATGGGTCGACGGTACCAAGGGAGTGAGACGGGCCGTCTCGCCTCCGCAGGGCCACGGGGCGGCGGGGCGGGCGGGTCAGCCCTCGCTCGGGTAGCGCACCCCGATCCGTTCCCGGACGGCGTCGAGCGTGCGCATCACGGCGAGGGTGCCGTCCAGCGGGACGAGCGGGGACTGCGTCTCGCCGGCCCGCAGGGCGCGCATGACCTCGCGGGCCTCGTGCCGCATGGTCGAGCGGGGCCCGTCGGCCGGGTCGGCGGCGAACTTCTCCGGGTCGCGGCCGGCCCGGTGCAGGACGAAGTGGTCGGGGTGGAAGAAGCCGGACGGGATGTCGATCCGGCCGCGCGAGCCGGTCACGGAGGCGGAGGTGCCCGTACCGCCGACGACGGAGCAGTGCAGGGCGGCCAGCGCGCCGGAGTCCCAGGACAGGGCGGCCGCGGTCTGGAGGTCGACGCCCTCGGCGGAGACGACGGCCTGCGCGGCGACGCCGTCGGGCTCGCCGAGCAGCAGGTGGGCGAAGGAGACCGGGTAGACGCCGAGGTCGAGCAGGGCGCCGCCGCCCTGGGCGGGGTCGCGCAGCCGGTGCGAGGGCGGGAAGGGGCCCTCCAGGCCGAAGTCGGCCTGGACGGTGCGCACCTCGCCGATCGCGCCGTCGTCGACGAGCGTCTTCAGCCGGCGGATCAGCGGGTTGCAGTACATCCACATGGCTTCCATGAGGAAGCGCCCGCGGTCGCGGGCGAGCGCGACGAGTTCCTCGGCCTCACGGAGGTTCAGCGTGAACGGTTTCTCGCACAGCACCGCGCGCCCGGCCTCCAGGCAGAGCCCGGCGGCGGTCCGGTGCGCGGAGTGCGGGGTGGCGACGTAGACGACATCGATGTCGTCGTCGTGCGCCAGCGCGTCCCAGTCGCCGTGGGCGCGGGGTATCCCGAACCGTTCGGCGAAGGCCTTTGCGGAGGTCTCGGTGCGCGAGGCGACCGCCACGACCTCCGCGTCCGGCAGGTCGATCAGGTCCGCCGTGAACGCGGCGGCGATCCCGCCGGTCGCCAGGATCCCCCACCGCACTGTGTCGCTCGTCATCCCGCCCGCCCTCGTGTGCCGTCCCAGCAGTCCGTTCGAGCTGAGAGCATAGGTGGCGCAGAGGTCGGAGAGGGAGGGGTCACATGCCCGAGGGCGGGGCGTCGACACCGGACGCGGCACGGGACGCGGCACGGGACGTTCCGGTGGACATGACACCGGACGGCGTACGGGGCGCGGACGCGAGCACCACGGAAGGCGTCACGGCCGGCGTCGTACCGGGCGTCCCGGCGGAGGCGTTGCGGGCGCGGCGCCGGACCGGGCTGCTGGTCACGCTGATCCTCGGCGGTCTGACCGCCACTCCCCCGCTGGCGATGGACATGTACCTCCCGGCGCTCCCGGAGGTCACCCGCTCCCTGCACGCGCCCGCGGCGACGGTCCAGCTCACCCTGACCGCCTGTCTGGCCGGGATGGCGTTCGGGCAGCTGGTGGTCGGTCCGATGAGCGACCGCTGGGGCCGCCGCCGTCCGCTGCTGGCCGGTCTGGCCGTGTACATCGTGGCGACGGCCCTGTGCGCGCTGGCGCCCACCGTCGAGGCGCTGGTCGCGTTCCGGCTGGCGCAGGGACTGGCGGGCGCGGCCGGGATCGTGATCGCGCGGGCGGTGGTGCGCGATCTGTACGACGGCGTGGCGATGGCCCGCTTCTTCTCCAACCTGATGCTGATCTCGGGCGTCGCCCCGATCGTGGCGCCGTTGATCGGCGGGCAGATCCTGCGGGTGACGGACTGGCGCGGCGTGTTCGTGCTGCTGACCGCCGTGGGGATCCTGCTGGCCGGGGTGGTCGCGGCGAAGCTCCCGGAGACGCTGCCGCCCGCCGAACGCCAGTCGGGCGGGGTCGGCGAGGCGCTGCGCTCGATGCGGGGCCTCCTCGCCGACACGCACTTCACCGGCTTCCTCCTCACCGGCGGCTTCGCGTTCGCCGCGCTGTTCGCGTACATCTCGGCCTCGCCGTTCGTGATCCAGGAGATCTACGGGGCGTCCCCGCAGACGTTCAGTCTGCTGTTCGGCGTGAACTCGATCGGTCTGGTGGCGGTCGGCCAGCTCAACGGCAAGGTGCTGGTGGGCCGGGTCCGCCTGGACCGCGTCCTCGCCGTCGGCCTGACGGTCGTCGTACTGGCCGCGACGGCGCTGCTGCTGATGTCGACGGGCGTGTTCGGCGAGGCCGGGCTGGTGCCGGTGGCCGTCGCCCTGTTCGTCCTGATGTCGGCGATGGGCGTGACGCTGCCCAACGCGCAGACGCTGGCCCTGATGCGGGTGCGGCACTCGGCGGGCTCGGCGGCGGCGCTGCTCGGCACGTCGTCGTTCCTGATCGGCGCGATCGCGTCGCCGCTGGTCGGCGTCGCGGGCGAGGACACGGCCGTCCCGATGGCCGTCGTCCAGCTGACGGCGGCGCTGGTGGCGCTGGGCTGCTTCGTGGGGCTGTGCCGGCCGTGGGCGGGTACGGGAACGGGAGCCGAGGACGGGGGTTCCGTCACCCGGGCCACGGCGCGGGCCGGGGAGGACAGCTGAGCGCACCGAGGCTGCGGGTCGACACCCCGGAACGGGCCGGGCTCGACCCCGAGGAGATGCGCCGTCTCGTGCGCGAGGTGCGGGACCTCACCGCCGGTGCGCGCCCCTGGGCGGCGGGCGCGGTGGTGGTCGCCGGGCGCGGTCCGGTGGTCGCGGTGCGGGAGGCGGCGGGCTGGGCGGTTCGGTACGCGGCCTACGACGCCGAGGCCGACGCCGGCGTGGAGCTGCCGCCGGCCGCCCGGGTCCCCATGACCGTCGACACCCCGTTCGACCTGGCGTCGCTGACCAAGCTGTTCACGTCGGTCGCGGCGGTGCAGCAGATCGAGCGCGGCACGCTGGGCATCGACGCCCGGGTGGGCGCCTACCTGCCCGACTTCCACGCGGCCGCCGCGCACGGTCTCACGGTCCGCGGGCTGCTCACCCACACCTCCGGCCTGCGCCCCGAACTCCCCCTGTACGACTGCGCGGACGACGCCGAACGCCTCGCCCTCCTGCGCGCCGAGGCCCCGGTCGGCGAGCCGGGCCGCTACGCCTACTCCGATCTGAACATGCTGCTCCTCCAGCACCTCCTGGAACGCCTCACCGGCCGCCCGCTGGACGTCCTCGTCCACGAGGGGATCACCCGCCCGCTCGGCATGACGTCCACCCGCTTCGGCCCGTGCCCCGGCGCGGCGGCGACGGAGGACCAGCGCCGCCCCTGGGCCAAGGCGGACCGGGGCATGTTGCGGGGCGAGGTGCACGACGAGAACGCCTGGGCGCTGGGCGGCGTCGCCGGCCACGCCGGCCTCTTCTCCACCGCACCCGACCTGGCGGTCTTCTGCCGCACCCTCCTGTCGGGCGGCTCCTACGGCCCCGCCCGCGTCCTCGGCCCCGACTTCGTCGACCTCCTCCTGACCCCGCCCGGCCTGGGCTTCGCCGTCGACCAGCCCTGGTTCATGGGCGAACTGTCGGGCAACGGCGCGGCGGGCCACACGGGCTTCACGGGAACGTCCCTGGTCGTGGACCCGGCGACGGACACCTTCCTGGTACTCCTGGCGAACACGGTCCACCCCCGCCGCCGCCCCCCGGACAGCGGGCCGCGGGCGGGGGCGGGGACGCGGGTGAGGCGGGGGGTGCGGTGAGGGGGAGGTGGGGGCGCGGTGAGGGTGAATCGGGGGATGCGGTGATCCAGCCCGTCCGGCGGCCACTTTCGAGCGATGGTGGGGACAAATCAGCCCGTCTGGGGGTGCCCCCTCTGGGGGAGTTTGAGGACGAGGCCCGTCCAGGGCCGAAGCGGGGGCCTGGGGGCGGCAGCCCCCAGCGACGGGGGGTCCGGGGCCCCGCCCCCAGCGACGGGGGGTCCGGGGGGCTCCGCCCCCAGCGAGGCCGGCACCGACACCGCCGCACATAGAATCACCGGGTGACCGCCCCAACCCCCTCGTCCGAAGCCCTGCGCAGCAGCCTCGCCACCCTGCTGAACGGCCTCCCGCCCAAGCAGGCCGCCCAGGCCGTGGACCGGCTGATCGCCAGCTACCGGGGCGGCGCCACCCCCACCGACGCCCCCATCCTCCGCGACCGCGCCGACGTCGCCGCGTACGCCGCGTACCGCATGCCCGCGACCTTCGAGGCGGTCCGCTCCGCGCTGGAGGCGTTCGCGGACGCCGTACCCGACTGGACCCCCGCCGGCCACACCGACGTCGGCGGCGGCACCGGCGCGGCGACATGGGCGGTCACCGCCACCTGGCCGTCCCCGCACCCCCGCCCGGTCACCGTCCTCGACTGGGCGGAGCCCGCCCTCGCCCTCGGCCGGGAGCTCGCCGCCGCCCACCCGCCGCTGCGCGAGGCCCGCTGGCAGCGCGCCCGCATCGGCCCGGCGCTCACGCTCGACCCCGTCGACCTGGTCACCGTCTCCTACGTCCTCAACGAACTCCCGGCCCCCGACCGCGCGGCCCTCGTGGACGCGGCCGCCTCCGCCGCCAGTGCCGTGGTGATCGTCGAGCCGGGCACCCCGGACGGCTACGCGAGGATCATCGAGGCGCGCGACCGCCTGCTCGCCGCCGGTTTCCGGATCGCGGCCCCCTGTCCGCACAGCGCGGCCTGCCCGATCGTCCCCGGCACGGACTGGTGCCACTTCTCGGCCCGGGTCAGCCGCTCCTCGCTGCACCGCCAGGTCAAGGGCGGCTCGCTCCCGTACGAGGACGAGAAGTTCAGCTACGTCGCCGCGGCCCGCTTCCCCGTGGAGCCGGCCCCCGCCCGGGTGGTCCGCCGCCCGCAGATCCGCAAGGGGCAGGTGCTCCTCGACCTGTGCGAGACCGAGGAGCGCCTGAGCCGCACGACGGTGACGAAGAAGCACGGTGACCTGTACAAGACGGCCCGCGACGCCGACTGGGGCGACGCCTGGCCGCCGTCGGCGTAGCAGGTCAGGCCGGCTTCAGCCCGGGTTCGCCGACCTCCGTCACGAAGGACGCGGCGGTGCCGACCGGCGCTCCCGGGGTGGTGACGTAGGGGACGGTCTTGAAGTCGGCGCGGGCGAGGTCACGGCCGAGGGAGACGGTGACGTAGCCGCGGCGGCCGTTGTAGAAGCGCAGATGCGGGTTGGCGGTCATGTAGGTGTTCCAGTTCGCGGGCTTGTCGGCGCCGTCGCGTCCGCTGGCGATCGACGTGGCCACGATCTCCGTGCCGAGGGTGCGGGAGGCGGGGTCGTCGAAGTCGTCCTTGATGTCGAAGGCGTACCCGACGTGCACGTCCCCGGTGAGGACCATCAGGTTGTCGACGTCGGCGGCTTTCGCGCCGTCGAGGACGCGGCGGCGGGAGGCGCGGTAGCCGTCCCAGGCGTCCATCGACAGCTTCGCGACCGGGTTGAGGTCCAACTTGCGCTGCGAGAAGGTGACTTGCTGCGGCACGACGTTCCACAGGGCCCGCGAGGCACGCCACCCGTCGAGCAGCCACCGCTCCTGCGCCTGCCCGGTCATCGTGCGCGAGGGATCGTCGATGTCCGGTCCGGGAAGCTGCGCGCCGTCGCCGTAGGCCTGGTTGCTCCGGTACTGACGGGTGTCGAGAACGTCGAACTGCGCGAGCCGGCCCCAGTGCAGCCGGCGGTAGAGCCGCATGTCGGGGCCGGCGGGGAGTTGGGGGCGGCGCAGCGGCTGGTTCTCCCAGTAGGCGCGGTAGGCGGAGGCGCGGCGCAGCAGGAACTCCTCGGGCGGGACGTCGTTCTCGGGGGTGTCGTCGGCGTAGTTGTTCTCCGTCTCGTGGTCGTCCCAGGTGACGACGAAGGGGTGCGCGGCGTGCGCGGCCATCAAGTCGGGGTCGGACTTGTAGAGCGCGTAGCGCAGGCGGTAGTCCTCCAGGGTCACCGTCTCGCGGTTGAACACGGCCGGGAGGGTCCGGTCGGTGTAGTTGCGGTTGTTGCCGGTGGAGTTGATCGCGTACTCGTAGAGGTAGTCCCCGAGGTGGAAGACGAAGTCGACGTCGTCCTGGGCGAGATGGGCGTACGGGGTGTAGTAGCCGTCGGCGTAGGCCTGGCAGGAGACGGCGGCGAGCGTCAGTTCCGACGGGCGGGCGCGGAGGGTGGGCGCGGTGCGGGTGCGTCCGGTCGGGCTGGTCCAGCCGCCCACGTGGAAGCGGTAGTGGAAGACCCGGTCGGGGTCGAGGTGGCCGACCTCGACGTGGACGGTGTGGTGGAACTCGGGGTGCGCGGTGACGGCACCGCGTCTGACGACCCGTCGGAACTGTTCGTCGTGGGCCAACTCCCAGCGCACGAGGACGCGTTCGGCGGGCAGTCCGCCGTCGGGCTGGTACGGGGCGGGGGCGAGGCGCGTCCACAGGAGCACCGAGCCGGGCAGCGGGTCGCCCGAGGCGACGCCGAGGGTGAAGGGATTGTCGGTGATCCGCGCGGGGTCGAGTTCGGCGGCGGCCGCGGCGCCGGCGGCCGGCAGGTTCACCGCGAAGGCGAGCGCGGCGGCGGCGCCGGTGACGGTGAGGAAGCGACGCCGCCCGATGTGCCGGGCGGCTGCGCGGAGTTCGGGGGCGTGCTGGGACAGCTGGACTGCGGGTGTCATCCGGTCCTCCCCTGACGAATGGCTTCGGGAGCCATTGGAGTGGCCGGGGACGACCCTGGAACGACCCGAGATTGGCGCGTACACAACAGTCCGATGACGAACGGCCAACCTCTACAAAAGGAATTAAGCATTCCGACCCATTGCTACCGGTCGGAGGCTTATGCTCGACTGGTCCTCCACAGAAGCTTCACATACGGAGCATCAAACTCCCATTGACCATGCCCGAGGGGGAGGACGGCAGCCGTTCCACGGCGCGAGTTGGGGGTGGGCCTCGCGCAGGACCGCGAGGTGCACACCGCACCGTGGAACGGCTGCCGTGAACTGCGTGCTGGGGGTGCGGGGGCGGGTGTCGGGGCGGGGACGGGACCGGGTGTAGGGGTGGGGCCGGGTGCGGGGCGGGCCGCAGGCGCCACTCAGCCCCGCTCGGCGCGCTCAGCGCCACTCAGTGCTGCTCATCCCCGCTCAGCGCCCGAGGATTCGGTCCACCTCGCTCAACTGCCCCGCGCTGAGCGGTCCTTTCTCCATCGCGCCGGCGTTCTCCTCGGCCTGGGCGACCGAACGGAACCCGGGGATCGGGATCGTCCGGGGGCTGCGCGCCCACAGCCAGGCGAGGGCGCCCTGCGCGAGGGTGCGACCGCCGCTGGTGAGGACGTCCCGGAGCGCGTCGACCCGGCCGAGCCACTCGGGGTCGGCGCCGGAGCCGTCGTCCTCGAACCCCTCCAGCCAGGCCGGCGGCCGACTGCGGATGTCCCCCGCCTCCAACGCCTCACCGCTCCTGCGCTTCCCGGCGAGCAGCCCCATGGCCAGCGGACTGCGGACGACGCTCGCGAGGCCCGACTCCTCGCACAGGGCGAGCATGCGGGGCGCGTCCTGGAGGACGTTGACCGCGTGCTGGACGGCGGCGCAGTGCTCACCTTTCGCGAACACGGCGGCACGGGCAGGGTCGTCGGTGCTCCAGGCGTAGGCGCGGACGAGCCCGTCCCGCACGAACTCCTCGCACAGGTCACGGAGTTCGGCGGCTTGAGCGGGGTGGGCGTCGCCGATGTGCAGCTGGTACAGGTCGACGCGGTCGGTGCCGAGCCGGGTGAGCGAGGCGGTGAGCGCGGTGCGGGCGTACTCGACGGAGGCGTCCTGCCCGGACGCGGTGCGGGTGCGCTCGTCGAAGAGGTTGCCCCACTTGGTGGCGAGGACGACATCGTCGCGCCGCTTGCCGAGGGCGCGGCCGAGGATCCGCTCGCTGTGTCCGGCGCCGTAGTTGTCGGCGGTGTCGAAGAACGTGACGCCGAGGTCGAGGGCGCGACGGACGGCCCGTACGGACTCGTCGTCGTCGACCTTGCCCCACCCGAGCGGCTGCACGCCCGCGTCCTGCCACTCACCGCCGATGGCCCAGCACCCGAACCCGAGGGGACTGACGGGAATACCGCTGCGCCCGAGTGTTCTGTGCGTATTTTTGTTCGTGTTTCTCTGCGTGGTCGTGGTCTCCATGCCCGAGAACGCCAGGAGTTGAAGCGCACCCGAGCGCAAGCCCCGTACGTCTCTTCGCTGGAGGGATCTCTAGGCCTGACCGGTCTCGAAACGGGAGATCCGCCCGTCGTCCTCCACCACGAACCGCCACTTGGTGCGCATCTCGCCCCAGGTGTCGTTGCTGTAGCGGGCGAGGAGGACGTGACCGCCGTTCGACTCGTTGTCGACCTGCATATGGCCGTGGGAGGAGAAGATCTCCCGGTCGATCCACTCGGCGAGGTCGCGGTCGGAGCCGTCGTCCGCCATGGTCGCGTCCGGGGTGAGCAGGCGCAGGAAGGCGTCCCTGTCATGGGCGTTGACAGCGCTGACGAAGGCCCGCACGGCCGGGTCGGTGAGTTTTCCGGAATGGATCGTCATACCGGCCAGCGTCACACCGCCCCCCGCGCCCCGCCACCCGAACGGCCTTCGGGGCGGGCCGGACGGGTGTGAGGGGTGCGACGGTGGACAACCGAAGGGGGGACCCGCGCACAGGGGGACCCATCCGTACGGGGACCCATGTCGCCTGCCGCTCTGGAGCCATCATGACCGCCAAGACCGCCAAGACCGCCACGACCGCTTTCGATCGACGTGATCTGGGCCTGCTGCTGTTGCGGCTGGGCACCGGAGGAGTGCTGGTGGCGCACGGCACGCAGAAGCTGTTCGGCTGGTTCGGCGGGCACGGCCTGGAGGGCACCGGCCAGTTCATGGAGTCCGTCGGCTACGCCCCGGGCAAGGCGAGCGCGACGGCGGCGGGCCTCGCGGAGACCGGCGGCGGCACGCTGCTGGCGCTGGGCCTGGCCACCCCGGCGGCGGGCGCGGCGGCGGCCGGCGCGATGGCGGGCGCGTCCGCGGTGCACGTCCCGAACGGCTTCTTCGCCCAGAGCGGCGGCTACGAGTACGCCGCCTCCCTGGCCCTGACCGGCGTGTCCCTGGCCATCACGGGCCCCGGCCGCCTCTCCCTGGACCACGCCCTGGGCCATGCGGTCAACCGCGGCTGGATGGTCCCGGCGGCCCTGGGCGTCGCGGCGGCGGCCACGACCCTGATCGTGGGCCTGCGCGAGAGGCGCCTGCGGCGACGCAGGGAGGGCGAACAGGAGCCGCTGTTCGAGGACTAGGCGGTCGGGGCAGGCATGGGCCCATGACCGAGAGCGACGCAACGCCGCCCGAACGCAGGAGCCTTCACCTGACCGGCCCCGAGTGCACGGACTCTGTCCGCAGCGCCCCTGTCCGCACCGGCGCACGAGACGCCACCCCCGACGGCATCGACCTCTGGGACACGGTGGACGCCCTGTGGGCCTGGCTCGAAGCCGCGGACCGCCGCCCCGCCGACGCCCGCGAGACGACCCTGCTCCTGCGCCTCCTGAAGCTGTCGGAGGAGGTCGGCGAGGCGGCCCAGGCGGTGATCGGAGCGACGGGCCGGAACCCCCGCAAGGGCGCCACCCACACCTGGGAGGACGTCGAAGCGGAACTCTGCGACGTCGCGATCACCGCCCTGGTGGCCCTGCGAACCCTGACCCCACACCCCAGGGAAACCTTCACCCACCACCTGACCCGCGTGGCGGCACGCTCGCTGCCGACGTGAACGCCGAGAGGCCCGCGCCGGCGGAAAGCGCCGACCCAGACCTGCGCTGGCTCCGAAAGCCCCGGGCGTCAGTCCCAGCAGCCGACCTTCGCACCGTCCGTCTCGGAGCCGACCTCTATCTCGAATCCGGGGCCTGAGTCGAACTCCGGCCCGGCGTCGTAGTCGTGCTCGAACTTCAGATCCTCGGCCGTAATGAACTGCACGGTCAGCAGGAGGGCATCACCGTCCCCGCCCTTGGTGAAGCACAGTCCCGCCGTTGTTTCGGGGGTGCTCAGGTCCCCGGGGTCGGGCCGCAGGCGCCAGCCGTCCGCCTTGGCGGCGGTGCGGTAGAAGTCGACGACCTCCTGCCGGGAGCCGGGGAATGCGTAGACGCGCGCGGCGTAGAGCCAAGCGTCGCCGGTGTCGTCGATGCAGCGCGAGTCGACCGAGTCGAGCCCCTTCGGGGCGGTCGCCCCCTCGGGAGTGGAGTCCAGGATCGACTGGGAGCGCAGCTCCTTCAGCCGCGCCTCGGTGTCGTCACAGGTGTTGAACGGGGACAGCGCGGAGCAGCCGGTCAGGCCTGCGGTCATCAGGGCGGTGGCCAGGACCAGTGCTCCGGGCAGGGCCAGCGGACGGGTGGGGCGCGTCCGGGGCGGCATGGGGTCTCCCGAGGATCGTCGGCGGGCGGACTTCACGCTCTGGTGGGGGGATCAGCAGGCGGAGCGAGAACAGTCGCTGCAATGGACCGGCTCCGGCGGCCCGCCGACGGGTTCCACCACGCCGTTCGTGCGGCGCCGACTCCCGCGCGGCCTGGCACTTGGGGGCGAACTCTACGGGCAACTCGCCCAACCTGTGCGGCCGTTGCTACGTCACGGCCACATCAGCCGGAACCTCGCCGCGAGCGGCAGCGCCGCCTCGCATGGGCTCGACCAGAGCCGCCCGCCACTCCGGGCGGCTCGATCAGCCCCCACACTCGTCCAGTACTCCCGGCCGCGCGCGATCCGTCCCTCCTGGACGGTCCAGAATGAGGCCACACGGAACACACCGAACTCGTCATGCGGCACCTCGACCTCGGAGACCACCTCGCTGCCTTCAGCCACGATCCGCAGCACCCGAATCGACCAACCCTCCGGGTACTCGCGGTTCACCGCGACGAAGTTCTTGTTCCCCACGATGCGTTCCCCGCTGACCGGCCACTCGACCACGAGTCGGAAAGGACCTCCGGCGCAGGTCAGAGGCCCTTCCCGAGGCGAAGCCGCAGGTGGCGGCAGACGAGTCGGGCTGTACGCCGGGTTCTGTCGCCCGGGCGCCTCGCGGCGGCCGGGGAGACGGCCATCCATCTAGGGCCGGCGTTGCCGTCGGCCTCGTGCGGTCTACCCGCGGACTCGGGCGGGCAGCCCTCGATCGTCCGCGCAGAAACACCGGGGTGTTTCCTTTTGACCTTGCTCCGGGTGGGGTTTACCTAGCTGCCCAGGTCACCCTGGGCACTGGTGGTCTCTTACACCACCGTTTCACCCTTACCGAGGGCCGAAGCCCACGGCGGTCTGTTCTCTGTGGCACTGTCCCGCGGGTCACCCCGGGTGGCCGTTAGCCACCACCCTGCCCTGTGGAGCCCGGACGTTCCTCGGGAAGCCCCCTAGGGGACCTCACGCGGCCGTCCGCCCGGCTCGTCTGCCGTGTGGACATGGTACCGGGCGGGAGCGGCTCCTCGGGCCGCCGGCCGTGACACGGAGCCGGCCGTCAGAGGAAGTCCGAGGTGTCCAGGTCGAAGGCGAACGGCTCGGGGAGCGTGAGCGGCTTGCCGAAGGGGACGGTGCAGCGTCGGCGGTAGTCGTCCTGCCTGGGGTCGCCGAGGAGCGTGATTTCGGCGGAGTCGCGGTCCACGAGCAGGTAGAGCGGGACGCCGGCGCGGGCGTAGCAGCGGCGTTTGACCTCGCGGTCGGCCCTCGGCTTGGTCGAGGTCACCTCCAGCACCATGGCGACGCCCTGGCAGGGCATCCAGGATTCGGCGCCCCGGTAGAGCTGTAGCGCCGCCGGCGCGAAGGTGCCGTCCGGGATCACGTGGTCCCTGGGGCAGCCCTCCGCCTTCGCCAGCTTCAGTCCCTTGTTGCCCGAGCAGTCCATCTCGGTCTGAGACAGCTTGATCACCTGCCGCATGATGCGGCTGATGCAGTGCTCGTGATCCCCGTCCGGCGGCGGCGTCACAACGATCTCCCCCTCGACGAGCTCCGCCCGGAACCCTTCCGGGGTGTCCAGAGCGAGGAAGCCCTCCAGCAGGACCTCTCCCTGCGTGAGCGGCTCGTGGGCCATGGCGGTCATGTCACGCCCCTCCTTCGGTCGCTCGCCAGAGTCGGGCATCGTCGGATCACCTGTCCGTGGGATCGGGAACCGTTCCCTCGATCGTGGCACAGGAGCACCGGCGTCGGCGGGACACCGGGCGCTTGACCCTGCCGCGACGTCAGGCTCTCTACTGGGCTCATGCGGATCGGAGAACTCGCCGAGGCCGTCGGCGTCACGACGCGGACCGTCCGGCACTATCACCACCTGGGCCTGCTGCCCGAGCCCGAGCGGCGCGCGAACGGTTACCGGGACTACACGCTGCGGCACGCCGTCACGCTCGCCCGGATCCGGCGGCTCACCGAGCTGGGGCTCGGGCTGGCCGAGGTGCGGGACGTGCTCGCGGACGACGCCGGGAAGGACCTCGTCGAGGTGCTCACCGAGCTCGACGAGGACCTGGCCCGGCAGGAGACGGCCCTCCGCGAACGCCGGGCGCGGCTCCGGGCGTTGCTGGACGCGGAGGAGCTGCCCGCCGAGGGGCCGGTCTCGCCCGAGCTGGCCGCGCTGTTCACCGGCATCCCCGCCTCCGCCTCCCCCATGGCCGCCCGGGACCGCGAGGTGCTCGCGCTGATCGACACGGCCGCGACGCCCGCGGAACGGGAGCGGCTGCTGGCGGCGGTCGGCGCGGTGGTGGCGTCTCCGGAGGCGGTGGCCCGCGCCCACGAGGCGTACGCGCTGCTCGACGCGCTCGCCGACGCCGCCCCGGACGACCCCCGCGTCGAGAACGCCGCCCGCAGGCTCGCCGAGTGCACCCCGACGGAGCTGCTCCCTCAGCCGGCGGACATCGATCACGACCACACCTTCCTGCGCGCCCTGTACGCCGACTTCGCCCCGGCCCAGGCGGAGGCCGTCCGCCGGGCGCTGCGCCTCCTCGCCGAAGGCGGCCGGTCGTGAGAACGACGCTCGTCGGGGACGGGCGGGTGTTCGGGAACGGGCGGGTGTTCGGGTACGCGCGAGGGCAGGGCGCGGTGACGGCCGGGCTGGCGTTCGTGTGCCTGGTCGAGACGTTCACGATGTCGGTGCTGCTGCGGGGGTGGCCGGCCGTGCACGCGGTGGTGCTGTTCCTGCACGTCAGCGCGGTGGTCGTGCTGGTCGGGCGGTACGCGGGCTGCCGGGTCCGTCCGCACCTCCTGGACGGCGACGGACTGCGCGTGCGTCACGCCGTCCACGTCGATCTGCGGATCCCGCTGGAGCGGATCGCCGCCGTACGGCACGAGCCGCGCTCCACGCACGCGCGTGCCGAGCGTGAGCTGCACCTGCCGGTGGGCTCGCAGACCTCCGTCACGCTGGAGCTGACCACGCCGCTCCTCCACGTCGGCCTCCTCGGTCGCCGCCGCCGGGAGGTGGACGTGGTGCGGCTGCACGCGGACGATCCGCGGGATCTCGTACGGGCCCTCCGTCAGGCCCTCGGACAGGCCGTCGGGGAGGCTGCCGAGGGGGCTCGGGCCGGCTCGGCGGGGCGGTAGAGGCGGAGGGGAGGGCGCCCTGCACCCCGTACGCTGGCGCGGAGCCCTGTCCTGCCCTGCCCCGCCCGCAGGCCCCGCAGGCCCCGCAGGCCCTACTGAAGGAGATCCGCTCGTGCTCGTCCTGCTGCCCCCGTCCGAGGGAAAGGCCGCCTCCGGTCGTGGCGCGCCGCTGAAGCCGGAGTCGCTGTCGCTGCCGGGGCTCGCCGCCGCACGTGAGGCCGTTCTGGCTGAGCTGGTCGAGCTGTGCGCGGGCGACGAGGAGAAGGCGCGCGAGGTGCTCGGGCTGAGCGAGGGGCTGCGCGGCGAGGTCGCGAAGAACGTCGAGCTGCGCACGGCGGGCGCGCGTCCGGCCGGGGAGATCTACACGGGTGTCCTCTACGACGCCCTGGACCTGGCCTCGCTGGACGCGGCCGCGAAGAAGCGGGCCGCCAGGTCGCTGCTGGTGTTCTCGGGGTTGTGGGGCGCCGTCCGCGTGACGGACCGCATCCCCTCGTACCGCTGCTCGATGGGCGTGAAGCTGCCAGGGCTCGGGGCGCTGGGCTCGTACTGGCGTACGCCGATGGCGGCCGTGCTGCCGGAGGCGGCCGGGGACGGGCTGGTGCTGGACCTGCGGTCGGCGGCGTACGCGGCGGCGTGGAAGCCGAAGGGGGAGGTCGCGGCGCGGACGGCGAGCGTGCGGGTGCTGCACGCGCCGACCCGGAAGGTGGTCAGCCACTTCAACAAGGCGACGAAGGGGCGGATCGTGCGCGGCCTGCTGACGACGGGTGCGGCCCCGAAGGATCCGGCCGAGCTGGTGGTGGCGCTGCGGGACCTCGGTTATGTGGTGGAGGAGAAGGCTCCGGTGCGGGCGGGGACGGCGTGGACGCTGGATGTGCTGGTGGAGGAGATCCACTGACCCTCAGGCCTTGGGCCTTAGCCCTCAGGTATCCCGTGGGCCTTAGCTCCTAGGTATTAGGCCTCCGCCCGCGCGGTGTGTTGCAGCATGCGCAATGGGCTTTGCGCCCGTTGCGGCCGCGGGCAGGGTCAGGCGCATGGCCTCACCCGTGCCTTCCGCTTCGGCTGTCTCCGTCCTGGACCTCGCCCCCGTTCGTGCCCGTCGTGGTCCTGTCGGACGTCGCCGACGCCGTACCGCTGGCGCGGGCGCTCGTGGCGGGCTGCCGGTGATCGAGGTGACGCTGCGCACGCCCGCCGCGCTCGACGCGATCCGGGAGATCGCCGGCGCGGTGCCGGAGGCGGTGGTCGGGGCGGGGACCGTGATCACGCCGGAGCAGGTGGCGCGGTGCCGGGAGGCCGGGGCGCGCTTCCTGGTCAGCCCCGGGTGGACGGACTCCCTGCTGACGGCGATGACGGAGTCCGGATGCCCTTCCTGCCCGGGGTGTCGACCGCGTCGGAGGTGGTGGCGCTGTTGGAGCGCGGGGTGCGGGAGATGAAGTTCTTCCCGGCGCAGGCCGCCGGCGGCACGGCCTATCTGCGGTCGCCGGCCGGGCCGTTGCCGCAGGCCCGCTTCTGCCCGACCGGCGGGATCGGCCCGGACAACGGGGCGGAGTATCTGGCGCTGCCCAACGTCGGTTGCGTGGGCGGGAGTTGGATGGTCCCGGAGGAGGCGTTGGCGGGACGGGACTGGGCGCGGATCGAGGACTTGGCGCGAACCGCCGCACGCCTCAGGGGCGTTGCCCTCAACTACGCAGGTGAGACGTGTCGTTGAGCAGCCGGACGCTGGCGTTGCCGTCGGCGTAGTACGCCACCACCGAGAGCGAGGCCACCGACAGTTCCATCCGGAACAGGGACTCGGGCGGGGCACCCAGGGCGAGCCGTACGAAGGTCTTGATCGGGGTCACGTGGGTGACCAGCAGGACCGTGCGGCCCGCGTACTGCGCGACGAGCCTGTCGCGGGTGGCCGCGATGCGGGTCGCGGTGGTCGCGAAGCTCTCGCCACCGCCGGTGGGTTCGGCCTCGGGGTCGGCGAGCCACCGGGTGAGGTCCTCCGGGTGACGCTCGCGGACCTCGCCGAACGTCAGCCCCTCCCACGCGCCGAAGTCCGTCTCACGCAGGCCGTCGTCGACGACGACCTCCAGACCGAGGCGGGCCGCGACCGCGCCGGCGGTCTCCCGGGTGCGTGTCAGCGGGGAGGCGACGATGTGCTGGATCGTCCCCCGCCGGGCGAGGGCGATGGCGACCCGCTCGGCCTGCTCCCGGCCGACGGCGGAGAGGGAGGGATCACTGCCACCGCTGCCGGAGAACCGCTTCTGCGGGGTGAGCGGCGTCTCACCGTGCCGCAACAGAACAAGGGTGGCGGGAGCCCCGAGATCGGGAGCGGAACCCCAGCCGACGCTGGTCTGCGGGGTGGCGGGTCCTTCGCCGACGCGGGTCTGCGCGGCGGAGGCAGGTCTTTCGCCGACACGGGTCTGGGTGACGGCAGGGGCCGGGGGGCCGGCAGGGGCGGGGGTGCCCGCACGCGCGGGAGTGGCGGCACGGGCGGGGGTGGCGGCAGGGGCGGGGGTGGCGGCAGGGGCGGGGGTGGCGGCAGGGGCGGGGGGACCGACGCCGTCCGTGTCGATACCGGCCGAGGTGCCAGCACGGGCCGGGGTGCCGACACGGGCGGGCGTGCCCGCACGGGCGGGGGTGCCCGCACGGTCGGGGGTGCCCGCACGGTCGGGGGTGCCCGCACGGGCGGGGGTGCCCGCACGGTCGGGGGTGCCCGCACGGTCGGGCGTGCCCGCACGGTCGGGCGTGCCCGCACGGTCGGGCGTGCCCGCACGGTCGGGGGTGCCCGCACGGGCGGGGGTGCCGACGTCGGCCGAAGTGTCGACGTCGGCCGAAGTGTCGACGTCGGCCGAAGTGTCGACGTCGGCCGAAGTGTCGACGTCGGCCGAGGTGCCAAAACCGGCCGGGGTGCCGGCAGGGGCTGGGGTGCCCGCACGGGCAGGGGCACCGACGCCGTCCGGGGCGTCGATACCGGCCGAGGTGCCGAAACCGGCCGGGGTGCCGGCAGGGGCCGGGGTGCCAGCACGGACAGGGGCACCAACGCCGGCGGGAGCGTCGGCACCAGCCGAAGTGTCGACGCCAGCCGGGGTGTCGGCAGGGGCCGGGGTGCCGACGCCGTCCCGGGTGTCGATACCAGCCGAGGTTTCAGCACCGGCCGAGGCACCGACACCGGCCGGCGTACCGACACCGTCCGAATTCCCCACAGCCCGCGCAGCCCGAAGATCAGCCTCCCCCTTCAAGGCCCCACCCCCACGCGACTCCACCCCGACGGAGGCGTCGGCACGCGACCGCAGCGCCTCGCGGGCCCGGGCCGCACCCGTGGTCGCGTCACCCGGCGGGCCCGCAGGCGCGGGGAACGGCGGAGTCGGAGCGGCGAGAGCCGGAGCAGTCGGGGCGGTTAGAGCCGGAGCCGTCGGGGCGGCGAGCGCCCGTGCAGTCGGGGCGGCGGGCACCGGAGCCGTCGGGGTGGCGGGCGCCGGCTTCGACGTGCCCGCCTCCCACTGCTCACCCCGCTTCCCCGCGTCCATCGCCTCGTTCGCCAGCCGGTCCGCGTGTTTGTTCTGGGCGCGGGGGATCCACTCGTAGGTGACCTGGCCGGGCGGGAACACGCGGGACGCCTCCGTGGCCAGCGGCTTCATGTCGGGGTGCTTGATCTTCCAGCGGCCCGACATCTGCTCGACGACGAGCTTGGAGTCCATGCGGACGTGCACCGACGCGGCCGGGTCCAGTTCACGGGCGGCGAGCAGCCCGGCCACCAGCCCCCGGTACTCGGCCACGTTGTTGGTGGCGACGCCGATGTACTCGGCCCGCTCGACAAGGGTCTCCCCCGTCGCCGCGTCGATCACCACACTGCCGTAGCCCGCCGGACCCGGGTTGCCCCGGGAACCGCCGTCCGCCTCGACGATGAACTCCCGCACGTGCACGACCACCGACCGCCGCCCTCCAGTGACCGGCCGGCTAGAGGCCGGACTCGGAGGTCCGCACCAGGATCCGGCGGCAGTTCTCGCACCGCACGACCGTGCCCGACGGCGCCTTGCGGATCTCGTTGATGTCCGTGATCGACAGCTCCTGGCGGCAGCCCTGGCAGGTGCGCTGGTACAGCTTGGCCGCGCCGATGCCGCCCTGCTGCTCGCGCAGCTTGTCGTAGAGCTTGAGCAGGTCGGCGGGGACGGCGGCGGCGATGACCTCGCGCTCCTTGCCGATGGAGGCGACCTCGCCGTCGATCTCCTCGCAGGCGGCGTCGCGGCGGCCGTTCGCGTCGTCGATCTTCGCCTGCACGGAGCCGACGCGCTCGGTCAGCTCGGCGGCCCGCTCCTGCGCGGCCTCGCGGCGCTCCATGACCTCCAGGACGACGTCCTCCAGGTCGCCCTGCCGCTTGGCGAGGGAGACGATCTCCTTCTGGAGGTTCTCCAGGTCCTTCGGGGAGGTGACGGCGCCGGAGTCCAGACGCTGCTGGTCGCGGGCGGCACGCTGGCGCACCTGGTCCACGTCCTGCTCGGCCTTGGTCTGCTCGCGGGCGGTGTCGCTCTCCTCGGTCTGCGCGGCCACCAGCAGGTCCCGCAGCTGCGTGAGGTCCTTGGTGAGCGACTCGATCTCGGCGTGCTCGGGGAGCGACCGCCGCTTGTGCGCGAGTTGCTGGAGGCGGACGTCGAGGGCCTGGACGTCGAGGAGTCGGATCTGGTCGGCGGGCTCGGCGTTCAGTTGGGGGCTCCCAAGGTTTCAGAAGGGGTGCTGGAGGACGCCGCGTGGGCGGTCCAGGGGTCGGTGACCGTGCGGGAGACGTGGACCCGAAGGCCCCATCCGTTCCGGTCGGAGATCTCGTCGAGCTGGGCGGCCGCCAGCTCGCACCAGGGCCACTCGGTGGCCCAGTGCGCCGCGTCGAGCAGCGCGAGAGGACTGTGGGCGCGGGCCTCGGACGACGGGTGGTGACGCAGGTCGGCGGTGAGGAAGGCGTCGACGCCGGCCGCGCGGACCTGGTCGAAGAGGCTGTCGCCGGACCCGCCGCTGACGGCGACGGTCCGCACGACGGCGTCGGGGTCGCCCGCGACCCGGATGCCCTGCGCGGTGGCGGGCAGCCGCTCGGCGGCGCGGGCGGCGAACTCGCGGACGGTGAGCGGGTGGTCGAGCTCGCAGATCCGCCCGAGGCCGCGCCGCCCGTCGGGGTCGGTGGGGTCGGGCACGAGGGGCCGTACGACGCGCAGGTCGAGCGCGCCGGCGAGGGCGTCGCTGACGCCGGGGTCGGCGGTGTCGGCGTTGGTGTGGGCGACGTGCAGGGCGATGTCGTTCTTGATGAGGGTGTGGACGACCCGGCCCTTGAAGGTGGAGGCGGCGACGGTGGTCGTGCCGCGCAGATAGAGCGGGTGGTGGGTGACCAGCAGGTCGGCGCCCAGCTTCACGGCCTCGTCGACGACGTCCTGGACGGGGTCGACGGCGAAGAGCACCCGCCCGACCTCCTGCCCCGGCTCCCCCACGACAGTACCGACCGCATCCCAGCCCTCGGCCCGCTCGGCGGGCCACAGGTTCTCGAGAGCGGCGACAACTTCAGAAAGACAAGGCAACGACACGGGAAAAGGCTACCTGGCGCTTCGGGGGGCTGTATCGCGCGGCTGGTTCGGCGGCAGGGGAACCCCGGCCGCAGCCCACCCCGGAAGGACACGAGGCGCAGCCCCAGGGGGCTGGGGCGGAACCCCGGGGGGCTGGGGCGGAACCCCGGGGGGCTAGGGCAGACCCCAGGGGGCTGAGGCCAAAGCCCCAGGGCGGGGGGTCTGGGGCGGAGCCCCAGGGTTGGGTGCCCTCCCAGCCGACCGAGTCGGGCGGGGTGGGTGGGCGCGCCGGGGCGGAGCCCCGGGGTGGTTCGGGGCGGAGCCCGGGGGGTCTGGGGCGGAGCCCCAGGGTGGGGGGCCTTCCAGCCGACCGAGTCGGGCGGGTGGGTGGGCGAGAACGCCTAGACAACACCCAGCACACCCACCCCAACCGCCGGAGGCGAATCGCTTCTGCACCACTCATTAGAGCGAAGCCCCCCACCCCCCGACCCCCACCCCCGCGCCCGAAAACTAGCTTCGTCGCCGGAGGTGACCGAAAAATGACGGCCTGTGCGACCGAACCCACCGCGGAGGACGAGGACGACGACGACCGTACGCCGCACGCGGACTGCGTGATCACGGCGGACGGCGCCTACGCGGCCCGCCTCGCCCGCGACGCCGGGTCCGCGTGCTGGTTCCCCGAGCGCTGGACGCTGGACGGCCACGAGCCGTACGCCGTCCCGCTGCCCGGCGACCAGCCGGAGGAGCCCGGCACGGAGGTGCAGCCGCTCGCCGACGGACGCGTCCTCATCCACCGCGTCGCCCGGGGACGGCACGCCTTCTCCCTGCTGTACCCGACCGGCCCCGGCACGGGCGAACTCCCGCTGGGCGCGGTGGAGTGCCCGGACGACGGCGTCCGGCTGCGCCTGCTGCCGCCGGCGCCGTGCGGCGGACGCGCGTACGCCCTCGCCGTCGGCCCGCGTTCGACCGCGCTGTGGCTGGTGGCGGGCGGCGCCTTCGGCCCGGAGCACGTCGCCGAGATCGCCGGCCGCTGCTCGGGCGGGGTCTGGCTGGACCGGACGGGCCGCATGCTGGCGCTGGACCGGAGGATCGGCGGCCGTACGAAGGCGATCGTGGTGGACCTGGAGCGCGGCGGCGAGGTGTCTCCGCTGCTCCAGATCGCCGCCGACAGCGACGACCGCGTCCTGCTCGCGGCCCCCGACAGCGGGCTGCTGCTCGTCAGCTCGGACGCGCCCTCGCCCGGCGCGGCCCGCCTCGGCTGGGGGGTGCTGGGCAGCATGCTCCCGGTGCGTTTCCCGGAGTCGCTGCGGCTGCCGGACTGCACGGTGACGCCGTTCGCGATCCAGCCGGGCCAGGTCCTGACGCCGGAGAGCTGTGCGGTGGCGCTGCGGATGGAGGGACCGTTCGGCAGCTGGGTCGGGGTGTGGCGGCCCGCCGAACGACGGCTCCATCAGCTCGCGCCGCCGGCCGGCTGGCTGGCGGGCGCCGGCCTGTGGACGGAGGACGGCGTGCTGCGCCTGCCGTACGCGACGGAGACGGAGCCCTGCGGGGTGGCGCTACTGACCCCGCCGCCCCCCAGCGCGCCCTCGCTCCCCGCACCCCCCGCACTCGACCCGCACCCCGAATCCCCCTCACTCGACCCGCTCACTTCACCCCCTTCACTCCTCTCCCCCACCAGCCCCCTCGCCCCCCGCCCGGTGCCCCTTCAACAGGCCCCGCTCGACCGGCTTGTAACGAAGTAGCAGCGGTTCGCGTGGCCGCCTGGATCCGCCCGGAGGGGTGCTGGATAAACTCACCCGGCTGTAAAAGATCATGTTGACGGGGTGAACTCTTCCGATGAGCGACGCAAGCACCACGCAGCCGCGGCAGCCGCAGGAGCAGCCGCTGTCCGCCGACTCCTCCGAGTCCGCCGGTCACGGCCGGCACCGGGGCCCGGTCTCGTCCCACGAGAGCGGGTCCACTCCCAGCGGCCGGCACCGCAAGCCGGCCGCGGAGAGGGCCGACGCGACTGTCTGACACGCGCGCCTGACATGCCTGTCCGACGGCACGCCGAGGGGCTCCGTCCGTCCACCCGACGGCCGGAGCCCCTCCGCACATCCACCGCCGACCGCACCTCCGCCTATCCACCGCCGAGCGCCCGGCCCTGCGGCCCGCTACTGCCCTCCCCGCCGCAGCCCCAGCACCTCCGCCGCCCCGAACGTCTCCCCCTCCGGCCGCTCCCCGTAGTGCGCGCCGAGGACGGAGTCCAACTCCTCGTAGGTGAAGGCCTCCTGCTTGCTGTCGAACTTCGCCCGCACCCGCGGCCGTTCGACGACGGCGACCATCCCGCCGTGCACGACGAGCAGCTGTCCGTTGATCCCGCCGGCGGCCGGTGAGGCCAAGTAGCCGACGAGTGGGGCGACATGCTCGGGGGCGAGCGGGTCGAGCCCCTCCTCGGGGCGGACGAGTCCGGCGAAGACGTCCTCGGTCATCCGGGTGCGGGCGCGCGGGCAGATGACGTTCGCGGTGACGCCGTACTTGGCGAGGGCGAGCGCGGTGGACGTCGTCAGGCCGACGATCCCGCCCTTCGCCGCCGCGTAGTTGGGCTGTCCGGCGGAGCCCGCGAGGAACGCCTCCGACGAGGTGTTCACGATCCGCCCGTACACCGGCCCGCCCGCCGCCTTGGACCGTGCGCGCCAGTGCTCGGCGGCGAATCGGGTGGTGTTGAAGTGTCCCTTGAGGTGGACCCGGATCACCGAGTCCCATTCCTCCTCCGTCATGGAGAAGACCATCCGGTCGCGCAGGATGCCCGCGTTGTTGACGACGATGTCCAGCTTCCCGTACTCGCCGATCGCCGACTCGACCAGTTCCCGCGCGGCTCGGAAGTCGGAGACGTCCCCGGTTTGCGCGAGCGCGACGCCGCCGGCCGAGCGGATCTCGGCCGCCACCTCCTCGGCGGGGCCGGCCGACGCCTCGCCGGAGCCGTCGCGGCCGGGCCGGCCGTAGTCGTTGACGACGACGGCCGCGCCCAGCCGGGCCAGTTCGAGCGCCTCGGCCCGGCCGAGTCCGCGTCCGGCGCCGGTGACGATCGCGGAGAGCCCTTCGAGCGGAAGAGACATGATCCGCCCCGCTCTCAGATCTCGATGCAGGTGCGCAGGGCGGTCCCGGTGCGCATCTGGTCGAGCGCCTCGTTGATCTCCGCGAGCGGCACCCGGTGCGTGATCAGGCCCGCGAGGTCGAGACGGCCGGCCCGCCACAGGGCGATGGTCCGCTCGTAGGAGCGCAGCACGTCGCCGCCGCCGTACATCGAGGGCAGGATGCGCTTCTCGTCGAAGAACAGCTCGAACATGTTGAGTTGGAGGTGGTCGTCCATGGCCCCGGCACCGACGACGACGAGGGTGCCGCCGCGCCGGGTGGCCTCGTAGGCGGTGCGGGCGGTGGCGGAGCGGCCGACGACCTCGAAGACGTAGTCGAATCCCTCGCCCGCGGTGACCTGTTGCTTGGCGTCGCCCAGCTCCTCGGGCGAAACGGCGCGCGTGGCACCGAACTTGAGCGCCGCCTCCCGGCGTGAGGCGACCGGGTCGACGGCGACGATCTCGGCGGCGCCCTTCAGCCGCGCGCCCTGGATCGCGGACACCCCCACCCCTCCGCAGCCGATGACGGCGACGGACGAACCGGCTTCCACGTCGGCCGTGTTGAGCGCGGCGCCCAGGCCGGTCGTCACCCCGCACCCGATGAGCGCGGCGATGTCGAAGGGCACGTCGTCGGGGATGGGGACGGCGCAGCCGGCGTCGACCACGACCTCCTCGGCGAAGGTGCCGGTCCCGGCGAACCCGAAGACGTCCGAACCGCCTTCGGCGCGACGGAAGTTGGGGGTGCCCGCGTTCATGAACCCGGCCAGGCACAGTTCGGTCTGCCCGCGCTTGCAGGCGGGGCAGGCGCCGCAGGCCGGCAGCCAGCACACCACCACCCGGTCGCCGGGCTTGACCCGGGTGACGCCTTCCCCGACCTCCAGGATCTCGCCCGCGCCCTCGTGGCCGGGCACGAACGGCGCGGGCTGCGGCAGCACACCGCCCATCGCGGACAGGTCGGAGTGGCACAGCCCCGTGGCGCGCACCCTGATCCTGACCCTGCCGGGGCCGAAGCCCACCGCCTCGACGTCGTCGAGGACCTCCAGCTTGTCCTGGCCGATCTCGTGCAGTACCGCTGCGCGCATGGTGCGGCTCCCCTCGACGGTTCGAAGCAGTCGGGCTCAGGTGTGTTCGACGACGGTGTCGGCGAGGACGGGCGCGTCGTCCCGTTCGACGGCGCTCACCGCGACCCGGACGGACCCGACGTCCTGCGCCGTCCCGCGCCACATCCGCACGCGCAGGGTCTCGCCGGGGTAGACGACTCCGGCGAAGCGCGTGGTGTACGCCCGGACCCGGGTCACGTCCCCGTCGAGCAGCGTGTCGACGACCGCCTTCAGGGTGATCCCGTAGGTGCACAGCCCGTGCAGGATGGGCCGCTCGAAGCCGGCGAGCTTTGCGAACTCGGGGTCGGCGTGCAGGGGGTTCCAGTCGCCGGAGAGGCGGTAGAGCAGGGCCTGGTCCTCACGCAGCCGTCGTTCGACGGTCTTGTCGGGTTCACCGGCGGGCGGGTCGAGCCGGGCAGAGGGGCCACGGTCGCCGCCCCAGCCACCCTCGCCGCGGACGAAGATCTGGGAGTCGTTGGTCCACAACGGGCCCTCGGAATCGGCGACTTCGGTGCGCATGATGAGGACGGCGGCCTTGCCCTTGTCGTACACGGCGGCGATCCGGGCGGTGGTGGTCGCGGAGCCCTCGGCGGGGAGGGGCCGGTGCAGGGTGAGGGTCTGGCCGCCGTGCAGGACGCGGGAGAGGTCGACGTCGATGCCGGGCAGGGACAGTCCGCTGATCACGCCGGGCGCGCCGGAGCCCGCGACGGTGGCGAAGCTCGGCAGGACATGCAGCCTGGACTCCAGGGTGTACCGCAGTTCGTCGGGGTCGGTGGCGGGGACGCCCGCGCCGATGCCGAGGTGGTAGAGCAGGACGTCCTTGCGGTCCCAGGAGATCTCGCCGGGCCGGGGTTCGGCGGCGAGCGCCTTGGCTGCGTCGATGGGCATGGCACTCCTGACGGTGACGGCGGCGAGCGGCGGCGCTACGGTGCGATGCGGCGTTGGGTCGGCGGGGTAAGACCCCGATACGGCCGTCCGCACCGTCGGCCGCACCGAGGTCGTCACAGGGCCGCGGAACCTCGCCCGTTCTAGAACGCGTTCCAGTGCGGCGTCCTCTGTATAGCCCAGGCCCCGATACTTGTGAAGACTCCTGACGGCGAGTCAGATCGTGCGCCGAAGGCCCGGCGTCCCGTCCCTCCGCACCCCGGTCACCCCGCGGACAGCGAGCCGCCCGCCGTCGCGAGGGCGGTCGTACCGAACCCGGCGGAGCCCGGCCGCGATGTCGGCCACGGTCGCGCCGTCCGCCGACGCCTTGCTCTGAGCTCCGTTGAGCTCCCGTGAGTCCCGTCGAGTTCCGCCGCCCGCTTTAGACGTCGGCGACGAGCCCCGCCAACCGGTAGCCGGCGCCGTAGCGGACGAGGCCGCGGAGCATGTCGAGCGGGTCGCAGGGGTGGGCCTGGCGTCGGTGGGGCTGGTGGGTGAAGGGGATGCCGGACCAGGGGTTGTCGGCGTGGTGGTGGCTGCCGCGCGGGGCGTCGGGCTCGATCGCCCAGTGGACCCAAGTGCTGTCGTGGTGCAGGCAGATGACTTGTCCCAGGTACCAGACGGCACCCTGGAGGAACGGGCCCTCTCGGTCCGCGTCGAAGTCGGCGAGGGTGCGGTACCGCTCGCGCACCTGTCGTTCCAGCGCGTCGAGGCTGTCCGGGGAGAAGTCCCATTCCCGGGCCTCCCCGGCCCCGGCCATGGACACGGCCCCGACCCCGGACAGCCGCCGTGCCCAGTCGGGGTGGGCGGCCTGCCGGTCGGCCAGCCACCCCTGGAGCCATTCGTCCACGGGCTGGGGGCCGATCGGGTCCAGGGGGGAGCGTTCCTTGACCGGCTCCCGGCCGGGCGCGCTCCGGCGCAGACCGGCCACGGCGTCGGCGAGCTGTTCGAGCTCGCGGGTGAACACTTCGCCGGAGCGTTCGGCGAGAGCGACGTCGATGAGGACGGCGACGGACAGCGGGGGCAGACCGAGGGCGGGGTCGGGGCGGACGAACGGTTCGCCGTCCTCGCCTCCCGTGTCGGGGTCGACGTCCCACCGGCCGCCGCAGATGTCCATGAGGACCTCCCCGGCGTAGACGGTCGCGGCCCGGCGGAAGGCGTCGTCCGGCTCCTCGTCGAGCAGCGCCTCTTCCAGCGCGGCCAGCGAGGCAGGCGTGTAGTCGAAGGGGAAGTCGCCCGGGAGATGCACCTGTTGGAGCCGTGCGGCCAGCACCTGGAGATCGTCCAGCCAGCGTTCGAGGAGCTGCTCATGGGCGGGCCGGTGCGCGTTGGCGGTCATGGCCCGCAAGGGTAGGCCGCGGACCTGCGACGGGGCCAAGTGCCGTTCGCGAAGGTGTGGTTGTTGTGCGGCACGCCTGTGTAACTCCTGTGTTCGACGGGTCGACAGACGCTAGGGTGCCGGGCAGGCGGTGGCATCAACGGGGGCCATGCACCGCCCGGTTGTCCTTCCTCGCCCTGCGCACAGGGGTTCAGCTCCGCCCCCACGAGGGACTCACACATGCATTCTGCGATACGCGTACGCGGCTGGTTCAGGCTGCGGGCGGCGCTCGTCGCGATCGGTGCGACCGTGCTGGTGGCCGGTCCGCTGCCCGGCGTCCACGACAGCGCCGACGCCGCGCCGCCGAAGCCGATGCTGGGCCGCTGCATGGACAAGTACGGCACGAGCGCGACCCCGCCGCCGGCGCACAGACTGCCCGGCTACAAACCCGCCGGTGCGAACCAGTGGAAGACCCCGAACGCCGAGGACCGCTTCTACGGCTACGACCACCTCGCCAAGGGCTTCGAGGCGCTCGCCGACCCGGCTCTGATCGCCCTGCCGGACGGGAACGACCCGAAGAAGTACGCGTGGGGCACGCCGGAGAACGCGGTCACGACCTGGCGGCAGAACCAGGCCGGCGCCAAGCCCTACGCGGGCACCTTCAACGAGTGGCTGAACAACGTCTACTCCCGCAACGAGGGCAACAACAAGCGCGGCAACGCCTTCGAGTCCGAGGTCGTGAAGTACTTCGACCTCGGCGGCGTGGACTGGATCTGCCAGAAGAACCTCCGCGACCTCAACCCGAACCTCTACAAGGAACTCGAGCGGACCCTCGGCAAGGACGTGATGAGGGACGGCCGGGTCTTCGACGCGGTCAACCAGCGCACCCGAACCGTCTACGAGATCAAGTCCGGAATCGGCTACGACGCACGGCAGTTGAAGATCGACGCCGAGCTCGTCCGCCGGGGCTGGAGGGTCGTCTACATCAACGGGCAGGAGCCCGACGCGAAGACGATCGAGAAGTACCGGGCCGCCGGTGTGCAGCACTACCGGCACGCGGCCACGCCGAATCCGCGGTTCGCCGTCGGCAAGTACACGCCCAACAGCAACCAGTTGATGACGCCGGACCCGAACCGGCCCTCCTTCGGCTCGGGCGGCGAGATGGCCCGCCGGTCCGCGGCCACGCCCGAGGACGCCCGCCGTCAGATCGAGCGGGCGCGGGGCCTGGTCCAGCAGCCCGGCAACAGCCTCCGCAGTCCGGGCGGCGTCGACTTCTCCACCCTCGACATCTCCTACATCGGGCAGACGAAGACCGGGAACCTCTCCTACTCCTTCAGCGCGAAGAACGCCGACGAGGAGACCGCACCGGGCTACGGCGGCGCGGAGAAGGCCCAGCTCATCTCGGACGCCTTCTTCACCTGGCTCGCGCTGACGCCCGAGCACTTCTGGGTCAACCTCAACCCGGACGACCCGGGCACGATCATGAAGGCGCCGTTCGACAAGACCGACGCCGGTCGCGTCCTCCTCGAGGCCGACATGGAGATGAAGCGGGACTTCGGCCGCGCCGAGGATCCGAAGACCGACGCCGGCAAACGGTTCTGGGACGGGATCGCCAAGGTCGACGGCAAGCCCTGCATGGGCTCGACCCGCAACTGGATCGTCCCGAAGAAGGCCGAGGTCCGCATCGAGGACGACGGCGCGTACATCCTCAGCGCCCCGCTCGAGGTGAAGACCGTCGCCCAGGACTACAACACCCCCGGCCCCGGCGGCGGGATGCCCTGCACCCTGACCAAGGAGCAGACCGCCCACAACATGGAGGTCTACGGGCGGACGATCCTGCCGGTGGTCCAGAAGCAGGTCAACGAGGACGCCAAGTACGCCGACCTGCGCCGCGTCTACAAGGCCCGGATCGCCGCCGAGTACGTCCGTGAGACCGTCGCCCGGGACAAGAAGGCCTTCGGCGGCTCCTTCGCCGGCATCATCGACAGCAACCAGGTGAAGCGCTGGCCGCTGCGCGGCAAGAACGCCGACTGGGACAAGATGACCGTCTGGAAGGAGATGAAACGCTCCTACACCGAGGGGGACTTCAAGTACGAGATCCCCGTCGGCGGCGAGGTCTGGATCTACACGGTCGGCGGCGTCGACCTGACCCAGCAGCCCCAGGAGAAGGTCACCAAGGCCCGTTTCCAGGCGGAGAAGCCCAACCTGCCCTCCGTCACGAAGGGTTCGCGTCAGGAGGCCCTCGGCTACCAGGAGACCGGCACCACGGTGATGGGCGGCGACAACAGCGGCCGGCCCGACGGCGGCACGCCGGGCCCCGGCCCGTCGCCCAGCCCGAGCGGGAAGCCCACCGGCAAGCCGACCGGCACGCCCACCGGATCGCCGGCCCCCTCCCACACCCCGGCGCCGGCTCCGTCCGGCAACGGCGGCCAGACGCCCCTGCCGACCGGAGGGACCGGAGGAGGTGACACGGGCGGCGGCGGCCTGGCCGACACCGGCGCCCAGGTCCTGACGATCGCCGGGATCGCCGCGGCTCTCCTGGCCGCGGGTGCGGCCCTCGTCTGGATCAAGCGCAGGCGTGGCACCGGCGGTTAGGCCCGGTCCGACACCGCGCGCGTGAACGCGAACGGCCCCCGCATTTTCGTACCACCGGGATGCGGGGGCCTTCGCGTACGCCTACGCCTACGCCTACGGAGACGCGTACGCCGTCGCGTGCTCGGTCAGATCCCGGCGCCCGTGCGCCGCAGCACCCGCAGCGAACCGGTGTCGGAGACCTCCGTGAAGGCGCCGGACTCCAGGGCGCGCAGATAGACGCGGTAGGGGGCCTGGCCGGTGAACTCGTCCTCGGGGTGCGGGAAGACGTCGTGGACGACGAGGAGGCCGCCGTCGGCGACCCGGGGCGCCCAGCCCTCGTAGTCGGCGTTCGCGTGCTCGTCGGTGTGGCCGCCGTCGACGAAGACGAGGCCCAGGGGCGAGTTCCAGAGCGCGGCGATCTGCGGCGAGCGGCCGACCAGCGCCACGACGTGATCCTCCAGGCCGGCCCGGTGCAGGGTGCGGCGGAAGGACGGCAGCGTGTCCATCAGGCCGAGTTCGGGGTCGACGGTCTGCGGGTCGTGGTAGTCCCAGCCTGGCTGCTGCTCCTCGCTGCCCCGGTGGTGGTCGACGGTGAGCGCGGTGACCCCGGCCCGGCGGGCGGCGCCGGCGAGCAGGATCGTGGAGCGCCCGCAGTAGGTGCCGACCTCGAGCAACGGCAGCCCGAGCCCACCCGCCGCCACAGCAGCCGCGTACAGCGCCAGCCCCTCGTCGAGGGGCATGAACCCCTTGGCACCTTCGAACGCGGCGAGGATCTCGGGCTCGGGCGTCGCGCTCATGGGGGGTTCCTTTTCGATCGCACGTACGTCTGAGCCCCCATGCTGCCGCACCCCCGACCAGCACTTCGACCGGGGGCGCGGAGAGCGCCCCTAAGGGGCCGTGGAAATGCTCTCAGGGGCGCGGCAACGCCCTGAGGGGCGCGGGGCTGTATTCATTTGCGGCTCCGCCGCGTGGGCGCGACCAGCCACAACGCTGCCGCACCCGCCGAACGCCCCCAGCGAGGCACCCCCCTGGGCGCTAAGCAGTCACCGTCTCGCCGGGAAGAGACAGATCCAGGTCCACCGCCCCCTCATCCCCCGCGTGCGTCACCGCAGAGGCAAGCGGCCCATGACCGGACGCCTTCGCGGCAAGGACGTACGCCCCCTGCGCCGGGACCGCGAGGACGTACCCACCGTCGTCACCGGACAGCGTCGCCCCGGCCCGCCGACCGCGCGGGTCGATGAGGGTGACCCGGGCACGGGCGACGGGAGCACCACCGGCATCCAGCACCCGCCCACGGAACCCGCGCAGCGCCTCCTCGGCGCGCTCCAGGTTGGCGTCCTCCTCGCTGCTGGCGCGCAGCTGCGGCTTCGCCGCCGGGGTGCGGCCGGGCAGGAAGAGGGCGAGGACCAGGCCGACGGCGACCGCGGCGGTGGCGATGATGAAGGACACGCGGAAGCCGTGCAGCGTGGGGATCTCGACGCCGCCCACGGTGTTCGCGGTGTTGGCCAGCACCATGCCGACGACGGCGCTCGACACCGACGTGCCGATGGACCGCATCAGCGTGTTGAGGCCGTTGGCCGCGCCGGTCTCGGAGGCGGGGACCGCGCCGACGATCAGCGCGGGCAGCGAGGAGTAGGCGAGGCCGATTCCCGCGCCGAGGACGACCGCGATGACGAGGCTCTGCCAGGCGGCGCTCATCAGGCCGAGGCCGGCGCCGTAGCCGATCGCGATGATCAGCATGCCGAGGATCAGGGTGACCTTGGGGCCGTACTTGGCGGAGAGACGGGCGTAGACGGGCGCGGTGAACATCATCGTCAGGCCGAGCGGCGCGACCAGCAGGCCGGCGACGACCATCGACTGGCCGAGGCCGTAGCCGGTGCTCTTCGGCAGCTGGAGCAGCTGCGGCAGGACGAGGGAGACGACGTAGAAGCTGACGCCGACCATGATCGAGGCGAGGTTGGTGAAGAGCACGGCGGGCCGGGCGGTGGTGCGCAGGTCCACCAGCGGGGCGGCGAGCCGCAGTTCCATCACGCCCCACAGGACGAGGACGACGGCGGAGGCGGCGAACAGGCCGAGCGTGGTGGCGGAGGTCCAGCCCCAGTCGCTGCCCTTGGTGATGGGCAGCAGGAAGAGGACGAGTCCGGCGGAGAGGCCGAGCGCGCCGGGCAGGTCGAAGGAGCCGGCGGCGCGGGTCGGGGACTCGGGGACGACGAGCAGGGTGAGGGCGATGGCGAGGACGCCGAGGCCGGCCGCGCCGTAGAAGAGGGCGTGCCAGTCGGCGTGCTGGGCGACGAGGGCCGCGGCGGGCAGGGCGAGGCCGCCGCCGACGCCGATGGAGGAGCTCATCAGGGCCATGGCCGAGCCGAGCCGCTCGCGGGGCAGCATGTCGCGCATGAGGCCGATGCCGAGCGGGATCGCGCCCATCGCGAAGCCCTGGAGGGTGCGGCCGACGATCATCGTGAGCAGATCGCTGGTGAGGGCGCTGACCAGCGCGCCGACGACCATGACGGCGAGGCTGAGGACGAGCATGCGGCGCTTGCCGTACAGGTCGCCGAGGCGGCCCATGATCGGGGTGGCGACGGCGCCGGACAGAAGGGTCGAGGTGAGGACCCAGGTGGCGTTGCTCGGTTCGGTGTCCAGCAGTTGCGGCAGGTCCTTGATGACCGGGACGAGCAGGGTCTGCATCACCGCGACGACGATGCCCGCGAAGGCGAGCACCGGCACGAGGGCGCCGCTCGCTGCGCGTGGGGGCCGGTCGGTCGGTGTGTGCGTCATGGAGCGGGGCCTCCGGGCCTTGGGGGTGTGCGGCGGATGCGGTACCCGCGTGCGGCGGGCGTGCGGCTGATGGGGCTGCGGGTCTGCGGGTCTGCGGGTCTGCGGCGGATACGTGCAGGGTGAACCCCGTATGCGCGGGCAACTATTCCGATGCTTCGACACACTAACGAAAACTTGACCTTCTCTTGACGGAGAGGGGTGCCGGTTGGGCCTGTCCGGCGAATCAGGTCGCAGGAAACCGACGGTGGCTCCTCAGCACCGGTGAGCGGGGCTTGGTGCGTTCGACGGGCGTGCCAGGCCCCGCGTCTGCGGCATGATCCGCCGGGCAGGCCCTAGGGTGTCAGGCGTGTCTTACGCAGGCTCGGACCTCGATTCCCCGCACCCCCGTCGTTCTCCCCGGCGCAGGGCGCTGACCGTGGCGCTCGCCGTGGTCGTGCCCGGTGCGCTGCTGGGGTGGGCGGCGTACGAGACGCTGGGCGGGACGGGGGACGGCGGGCCCGACCGGGTGGAGGGCGCGGCGTCGAGCGGCTCCTCCTCGGCGGGCGCGGGCGGCGGCGACCAGAAGGCGAGCGGCACCCCCTCGGCGAGCGCCGGCATCAGCGCTGGCACCGGCACCGGCACCGGCACCGGCACCGGCCCGGGTTCGGACTCCACCTCCCTCAAGGGCAAGGTCGTCGTCATCGACCCCGGTCACAACCCCTCCAACTTCCAGCACACCGCGGAGATCAACCGCAAGGTGGACATCGGCACCAACCGCAAGGAGTGCGACACCACCGGCACCTCCACCAACTCCGGTTACAGCGAGGCCGCGTTCACGCTCGACGTGGCGCACCGGCTGCGCACCCTGCTCCAACAGCGCGGCGTGACGGTGAAGCTGACGCAGGACGCGGACCGCCCGTACGGGCCGTGCGTGGACGAGCGGGCCCGGATCGGGAACGCGGCGCACGCCGACGCGGTCGTCTCCCTCCACGCCGACGGCTCCGGGAGCGGCAACCGCGGCTACCACGTGATCCTGCCGGGCGAGGTGCGGGCGGGCGACGCCGACACCCGCGCCATCGTGGCCCCTTCACGCGAACTCGGCCGGCTCGTGGCCGACGACTTCGGCCGGGCGACCGGCACCGCGCCCTCCAACTACGTCGGCGGCGGCAGCGGCATCGTCACGCGTAAGGACCTGGGCGGTCTCAATCTGTCAACAGTTCCCAAGGTGTTCATCGAGTGCGGCAACATGCGCGATACCAAGGACGCGGCGCTGCTGACCAGCGGCGTCTGGCGGCAGAAAGCGGCGCAGGGCATCTCCGAGGGAATCGTGAGCTTCCTGCGCGGGTAGTGGTCAGCGGACTGATCCCTGCGGACAGTCCGATCGTGCGGACGATAGTGTCGTCCCCACGATGAGGGGCCACCCCCGCGCTTCCCACGAGAACCTGACGGCGACATGGTGACAGCGACGCCTCTACCGGGCCAGTATCGATGACGAGACGACTGACGAAGGACCTGAAGTGAATATCCGCTCCCTCACTAGAGGCGACGGCGTGGTGATCGGAGCAGCGGTATTGCTGTTCATCGCGTCTTTCCTCGACAACTACTCGTACGACGACGTACCAGACAGCGTCGACCTGCCGAACCTCTGGTCGAGCGGACCGGTCCTCCTCAGTGTCGTCCTGGCGGGCCTCATCGGCGCCGCCCTCGTCGTCGTCGCCCGAGGCCTGCCGCAGCCCCGCAAGGTCGCCGGTCTGGAACTCGGCCCGTTCGGCGTCGCCTTCGCGGTGTTCGCCGCGTGGAGCGCCCTCGGCAACGTCATCGACCCGGTCGGCGGCCTCGACAACATCGGCAACGGCTCCAGCTCGGGCGCGCCCGACGCGGGCACCGGCCTGATCATCGCCCTCGTCGCCACGCTGCTGATGGCCGGCGCGGCCATCGCCACGCCGCTCGTCCCCGCCCTCCAGGCCGGTCTGATCCCGGCCCCGAAGCCGCCGGCCCCGCAGCCCTACGGCGCGCAGCCGCCCGGCGGTTACGGCTACCCGGGTGCGCAGCAGTCGCCGTTCGGCGGTCAGCCGCCGCAGCAGGGCCAGCAGCCGGCCCAGTCGCCGTTCGGCGGCCAGCCGGGTCCGGCGCAGCCGCCGGCGGCGGAGTTCTCGCCGTTCTGGTTCGCCGTGCCGGTGCCGCGTCCGCTGTACGCGGAGGACGGCGCGCAGACGCCGATCGCCGAACTCGCGCCGGGCACCTGGTACCTGGCCGTCGAGCAGGGCTCGCAGGGCCTGGTCGCGCAGACCCAGGACGGCCGCCGCGGCGTGCTGCGGGACACCTCGGGCATCCAGCGCGGCTGACCGCGGCCGACGCCCGCGCACCGCGTTCCACGGCCCCTCGCCCTTCCGGGCGGGGGGCCGTTGCCGTACAGTCGCCCTCTCCCCCGTCGTCTGACGGTTCGTCAGGAGGCAGTGATGCGGCTCGGCCTGGCGCTCGGCTACTGGGGGCGCGGCCCCTCCCCCGGCCATGTGGAGCTGGCGCTGGAGGCGGAGCGGCTCGGCTACGCCTCCGTGTGGACGGCCGAGTCGTGGGGGTCGGACGCCTTCACCCCGCTCACCTGGATCGCGGCCCGCACGTCAAGGATCGGGCTGGGTACGGCCGTTGCGCAGATGGCGGCCCGTTCGCCGACGACGACGGCGATGCACGCGCTCACCCTGGACCACCTCTCCGGCGGACGGATGCTGCTCGGGCTCGGCCTGTCCGGCCCGCAGGTCGTCGAGGGCTGGTACGGCCGCCCGTTCCCGAGGTCGCCGCTGACCGCGACCCGGGAGTACGTCGACGTCGTACGGCAGGTCCTCGCGCGGGAGGGGCCGGTGGAGGTGGCCGGGCGGTTCCACTCCCACCCCTACCGGGGCCCGGACGGGACCGGGCTGGGCAAGCCACTGAAGCCCATCACCCACCCGCTGCGCGCCGATCTGCCCGTGCTGCTGGGCGCGGAGGGGCCGAAGAACGTGGCCCAGACGATCCGGATCGCCGACGGCTGGCTGCCGCTGTACTGGTCGCCGAACCGCCCCGACGCGTACGGGCCCGCGCTGGCGGAGCTGCCGGCGGGTTTCCGGGTCGCGCCCCTGGCCCAGGCACGGGTCTGCGACGACGTCGCCGAGGGGCTGCTGCCCGTCAAGGCGATGCTCGGCTTCTACATCGGCGGCATGGGGCACGCCACCCGCAACTTCCACGCCGACCTGATGGCCCGCATGGGCTACGGGGAAGAGGCCCGGCGCATCCAGGAGTTGTTCCTCGCCGGACGCCGGGAGGAGGCCGTCCTGACCGTCCCGGACTCCTTCGCCGACGAGATCTCCCTGATCGGCTCGCGCGAACGGATCGCCGAGCGGCTGGACCTGTGGCGCAAGGGCCCGGTGACGGACCTGCTGGTGGTGACGCCGGACCCGCACACGCTGAGGGTGCTGGCCGAACTCAATTCCTAGGCCGCTGGTTTCATGCCGATGCGGGCGGCAAACCGGAGTACATGTCCCCTCGATATCGCAACGGCGCCAACCAGGCCAGCACGGTCATCGCCGTCGTGGCCGACGTGATGGCCCTCATCCTGGGCCTGTGGATCCTCATGTACCTGCTGGGGGCCAACCAGGGCAACGAGTTCGTGCAGTTCGTGCACGACGTGGCCCGCTGGCTGGCGGGCTGGTCCCATGACCTGTTCACCTTCGACGAGGCGTGGGCGCGGGTGGTGGCGGGCTACGGCCTGGCAGCGGTCGTGTACCTGTTCGTGGGCCACGCGATAGCCAACCGGGTCCAGCGCCACTGAGGACGGCCGGCGGCTATCCGCAGCAGTCGGGATCCAGCCCCGCCGGCAGGCGCTCCCCGCCGAACACCGCGCAGGTGGCCTCGTGGCCGCCCAGCGCGGCGACCGCCAGCAGCAGCGATCCCGCCGTCCACGTGGTCAGCTCCTGAGGCCAGACGGCCCGGTCCTCGAAGACGAGCCCGGTCCAGTACAGCCCCGACTCCGCGTCGCGCAGATGCTGGATCGACTGGAGGATCTCCAGCGCCCGGTCGGACTCGCCCATTGCCCAGAGCGCGAGGGCGAGTTCGGCCGACTCGCCGCCCGTCACCCACGGGTTGGGCACGACGCAGCGCACGCCGAGTCCGGGCACGACGAACCTGTCCCAGTCCGCCTCGATACGGGACTTGGCCTCCGCGCCGGTCAACGCGCCGCCCAGCACCGGGTAGTACCAGTCCATCGAATAACGGCCCTTGTCCAGGAACCGTTCCGGGTGCCGCCGGATGGCATGCCGCAGCGCGCCCGCCGCCAACTCCCAGTCGGGCTGCGGCTCTTCGCGCTGCTCGGCGATGGCGAGCGCACAGCGCAGCGCGTGGTGGATCGACGACGACCCGGTCAGCAGGGCGTCGGCGACGGGAGTGCCGTCGTCGTCGCGCCGCCAGCCGATCTGTCCGCCCGGCTGCTGGAGCCGCAGCACGTACTCGACGGCCGCGTAGACGGCCGGCCACATGCGGTCCAGGAACGTGTCGTCGCCGGTGGACAGGTAGTGGTGCCACACCCCGACGGCTATGTAGGCGACGAAGTTCGTCTCCCGGCCGCGGTCGGTGACGTCGGCGAAGTCGCCGTCGGCGTAGGCGGCGTACCAGGAGCCGTCCTCGTTCTGGTGCCGGGCGAGCCAGTCGTAGGCCCGCTCGGCGGCCTCGTGCTCACCGGCGGCGTCGAGGGCCATCGCGGCCTCGGTGTGGTCCCAGGGGTCGAGGTGGTGGCCCCGGAACCACGGGATCGCGCCGTCCTCCCGCTGCTCCGCGAGGATGCCGCGGACGGTCGCGGCGGCCTGCTCGGCGGTGAGGACCCCGGGCAGGACCAGGTGTTCCGTCCGGGGAGTGGTCACCGCGCGTCCACCGCGGGGAGGTGGGGCTTGGTGGCGTAGGCCACGAAGCTCTTGCCGATGAGCGGGTTCAGCGCCTGCTCGGCGACCCGGGTGGCCAGCGGTTTCTTCATGATGTCCCAGACCAGCAGCTTGTGGTACGCGCGCACCGGCAGCGCCTTGTCGTTGTCGACGCCGAACGCGCACTTCAGCCACCAGTACGGGGAGTGCAGCGCGTGCGCGTGGTGGGTGCCGTACGGCGTGAGTCCCGCCTCGCGGATCTTGGCGAGCAGTTCGTCGGCCTTGTAGATGCGGATGTGGCCGCCCTCGACCTCGTGGTAGGCGTCGGACAGCGTCCAGCAGACCTTCTCGGGGCCGTAGCGCGGGACGGTGATCGCGATCCGGCCGCCGGGCTTGAGGACCCGGACCATCTCGGCGAGGACACCCTTGTCGTCGGGGATGTGCTCCATCACCTCGGAGATGATGACGACGTCGAAGGACTCGTCCGGGAACGGCAGCGCGAGCGCGTCGCCCTCCATGGCGGTGGCGGTGGCCCCCTCGGGGGCCTCACCCGCCTCCTTCATCGCCGCGAACCACTTGGCGACCTCGCGGATCTCGTCGGCGTTCTGGTCCAGGGCCACGACCTGCGCGCCGCGCCGGTAGCACTCGAAGGCGTGCCGGCCGGCCCCGCAGCCGAGGTCCAGGACACGGTCGCCCGGGGCGAGCGGGAACCGGGAGAAGTCGACGGTCAGCACGTGGCCCTGCTTTCGCGATCGGATACATCGGATACAACGTCGTCGCCGGGGACTTGGGGCTTCGCGGGGGCGGCAGGGGTCGCGGTGGCCGAGGGCTCCGCTGAGGCCGGGGCGGCGCCCTGGACGGAGACCCGTCCGCCGTTCGCCCGTCGGCTGCCCGCCGGTCCGCCGCCCGCCCGTCCGCTCCCCGCCCGTTCGATGGCCTCGCGGTAGCGGGACACGGTGCCCTCGGCCGCGCGGGCCCAGGTGAACCGTTCCAGCACGCGTGCGCGGCCGGCCACGCCGAGGCGGGCGCGCAGCGCGGCGTCGCCGAGGAGGCGGCTCAGGGCGGCGGCCAGCGCGCCGGAGTCGCCCGGCGCGACCGCCAGGCAGGTCTCCCCGTCGCGTCCGGCGACCTCGGGGATCGCGCCGCCGGTGGTGGCGACGAGCGGCGTCCCGGTCGCCATGGCCTCGGCGGCCGGCAGCGAGAAGCCCTCGTACAGCGACGGCACGCAGGCGACCTCCGCCGAGCGGACCAGGTCGACGAGCTCCGCGTCGGAGATGCCCTTGACGAACTCGACGGCCCCTTCGAGGCCGTAGCGCTCCACGGCCTGGGCGACCGGCCCCTCCTGCGGGCGCTTGCCCACGACGACGAGATGGGCGCCGGGGTGCTCGGCGCGGATCTTCGCCAGCGCCTCGACGAGGAAGACCAGGCCCTTGAGCGGCACGTCCGCGCTGGAGGTGGTCACGATCCGGCCGGGGACGACGGGCACCGAGGCGTCGGGGGAGAACAGGTCGGTGTCGGCGCCGATGTGGACGACGTGGATGCGGTCGTCGCGGACGCCGAGGTGGTCGGCTATCTCCTGGCGGGAGGTGCCGGAGACGGTGAGCACGGACGGCAGCCGGCGCGCGACGCGCTTCTGCATCCGGGTGAACGCGTACCAGCGGCGCACGGACAGCCGCCGCTGCAAGCCCTCGGCGGCGTCGAGCTCCAACTGCCGGTCGACGGTGATGGGATGGTGGATCGTCGTGACGAGCGGCGCGCCGACGTCGCCCAACAGCCCGTATCCGAGGGTCTGGTTGTCGTGCACGACGTCGAACTCGCCGCGCCGGGCCCGCAGATGGCGGCGGGCGCGCAGCGAGAAGGTCAGCGGCTCGGGGAAGCCGCCGGTCCACATGGTGGCGACCTCCAGCGCGTCGATCCAGTCGCGGTACTCGTCGCGCTTCGGGGTGCGGAAGGGGTCGGGCTGGCGGTAGAGGTCGAGGCTCGGCAGCTCGGTCAGGGAGAGCCGGCCGGCGTGCTCCTCGCCGAGGACGTCGAGGGCGTCGAGCACGGGGTAGGGCTGGGAGCCGATGACCTCGACGCGGTGGCCGAGGCGGACCAGTTCGCGCGAGAGGTGGCGGACGTAGACCCCCTGACCGCCGCAGAACGGGTTCCCTTTATAGGTGAGGAGCGCGATGTCGAGCGGTCGCCCGCCGTCCGCGGCGAGGGCCGGTCCGGGCCCCGCCTGACTGGCCTCAGCGGTCACTCCGGGGCCCCCTTCTGCCTGCATTGTCCCGCGAGACTACGACGGGACGCTAATCTAGAACAAGTTTCAGACTTGATCGTTCGGGAGGCTCTGAATCTACCGGCAGGTAAGGACACTGGGAGCAGTGGATCGGGTGATTCACACCACGACCGGAGGCCCTGGTTCTGCTGTGTGATCACAGCCCTCACCGACTGTCACGGAACGGGACCAGCACCCATGCCCGCGGAAGCCAGCACCCGACGCACCTCCCCCGCCCCCGCCCCCGGCTCCGCTCGCCCGGCCGAGCCCCCCTCCCCGCCGCTCACCGAACGGCAGGAGGCCCGCCGTCGCCGCATCCTGCACGCGAGCGCGCAACTGGCCAGCCGGGGCGGGTTCGACGCGGTGCAGATGCGGGAGGTCGCCGAGTCGTCCCAGGTCGCCCTGGGCACCCTCTACCGCTACTTCCCCTCCAAGGTGCACCTGCTGGTCGCCACCATGCAGGACCAGCTGGAGCGCATGCACGGCACCCTGCGCAAGAAGCCCCCGTCGGGCGACACCCCGGCCGAACGGGTCGCGGAGACCCTGATGCGCGCCTTCCGCGCGCTCCAGCGCGAACCCCACCTGGCCGACGCGATGGTCCGCGCCCTCACCTTCGCCGACCGCAGCGTCTCCCCCGAGGTCGACCAGGTCTCCCGCCAGACGACGGCGATCATCCTCGACGCGATGGGCCTCGCGGACCCCGCCCCCGAACAGCTCTCCGCGGTCCGCGTCATCGAACACACCTGGCACTCGGCCCTGATCACCTGGCTCTCGGGCCGCGCCTCCATCGCCCAGGTACGGATCGACATCGAAACGGTGTGCCGCCTGATCGACGCGCCGAGCGCGGAGCGCGCATAACAGCGCGCGGACACAGAGAGAACCTACGAGACGGGTTCCCTTCGCCGGTATTGCCCGGATCAGGTGTTGGGGGTCGCCGTCCGGCCCAGTCGCTGCCCTTCGGCCTCTCAGCCCGACCGTCGATGTCGGCCCCAGCGGATGCCGAAGCGTCTCGCCAAAGTCGGCTACTCCGGTCGGACTCCCTCACTCGTCCCGTAGGCCAATAACAGAATAGAACGCCCAGGGGAATATGAAACCCCCCAAATGGGATTTTTTACTCTTCGGGCGGGAACACCGCCTCCCCGCTCCCCACCAGCGTGATCGCGATGGCCTCCACCGGGCAGCTCTCCGCCGCCTCCAGCACCCGTTCGTTCGCGTCGGTGTCCGGATCGACGGGGTGGGACTGCCGGGCGGTGTCCAGGCGGAAGCCGCCCGGCGCGTGGTGGAGGCACTGCGCGGAGCCGATGCACAGGGCGCGGTCGACCTCGACGTGCCAGCGATCCCCCATGGCGGGCCTCAGCCCTCCCAGCCGGCCGGCAGATGGATCATCTTGTGCTCCAGGTACTCGCCGTACCCCTCGGGCCCGAACTCCCGGCCCAGCCCGGAGTTCTTGTAGCCGCCGAACGGGCCGAGCATGTCCAGGCTGAAGGTGTTCACCGAGTAGGTGCCGGTGCGGACCTGGCGCGCGACCTCGACGCCGTGGGCGACGTCCGCCGTCCACACGCTGCCGCTGAGGCCGTAGTCGGAGTCGTTGGCGATCTTCAGGGCCTCGGACTCGTCCCCGTAGGGGAGGAGGCAGATCACCGGGCCGAAGATCTCCTCGCGGGCGATCCGCATCGAGTTGTCGACGTCGCCGAAGAGGGTGGGCTCGACGTACCAGCCGCGGTCCAGGCCGGGCGGGCGTCCGCCGCCGGTGAGGATCTTCGCGCCCTCCTCCTGGCCGATGCGGATGTAGTCGAGGTTGCGCTGCTGCTGGCGGCGCGCGACCAGCGGGCCGACCTGGGTCGCCGGGTCGAGCGGGTCGCCGACGACGAGGGCGCTCGCGGCCGAGGCGAAGGCGTCCGCGAACTCGTCGTAGCGCGAGCGCGGGAGGAGGATGCGGGTCTGGGCGACGCAGGCCTGCCCGTTGTTCATCCAGGCGGCCGAGACGATCCCGGGGACGGCGGCGCCGAGGTCCGCGTCGGGCAGGACGACCGCCGCCGACTTCCCGCCCAGCTCCAGCGTCACACGCGTGAGATTCCTGGACGCCACCTCCATCACGCGCCGGCCGGCCGCCACGGATCCAGTGAAGGAGACCTTGTCGACGCCGGGGTGCCCGACCAGGTACTCGCTCACCTCGCGGTCCGCCGGGAGGATCGACAGCACGCCCTCCGGCAGCCCGGCCTCCCGCGTGATCTCCGCCAGCAGATAGGCGTCCAGCGGCGATTCGGGCGACGGCTTCAGCACCGCCGTGCAGCCGGCGAGCAGCGCGGGCGCGAGCTTGGCGGCGGCCACGAACTGCGGGACGTTCCAGGGGGCGACGGCCGCGACGACCCCCACCGGCTCCCGCCGCACGAGGATCTTCCCCAGCACGCCGTCGCGCCGCTCCTCGTACGGGAAGTCCCGGGCGACGGTGATCGCCGCGTCCCACACCATCATCGCGCCGAGGGCCTGCGCGAGGACGCTCCAGGAGTACGGGGAGCCGTTCTCGGAGGAGATCATGCGGGCCATCTCGTCGTGGCGGGCCGCGATCCCGTCCTTGACGCGGGTGACGACCGCGATCCGCTCGTCGAGGGACATCCGGGGCCAGGGCCCCTCGTCGAAGGCCTGGCGCGCCGCCGCGACCGCCCGGTCCACGTCGGCCCGCGAGGCATGCGGGACACGCCCGATGACCTCCTCCGTGTGCGGCGAGATCACCTCGATGACGTCCTTGCCGAGGGGGTCGGTCAACTCCCCGCCGATGAACAGCTGTCGGTGTTCCAGGAACTCGGCCATGGCGACTGCCTTCGTTTCTGACGGTGTTTCAGAAACTGATACCAGTTCTAGTTATAGTGGGCAATGGCCGTGGGACGGAGGGCGCATGAGCAGCAGCCAGGACGGTCGGGGCCGGGGGGCGGCGCGCGGTGCCGTGCCGGGGGTGCGCGATCACGGCGGGGGTGTGCGTTCCCTTCAAGTGCCCATTCCTGACAACCCGTTGGGGCACACCCTCGTGTACGTCGTCGACACCGACCGGGGGCCGGTGCTGGTCGACACCGGCTGGGACGATCCGGCCTCCTGGGACGCGCTCGCCGCCGGTCTCGCCTCCTGCGGCACCTCCGTCGGCGAGCTGTACGGCGTCGTCATCACCCACCATCACCCCGACCACCACGGTCTGTCCGGGCGGGTGCGGGAGGCCTCCGGGGCGTGGGTGGCGATGCATGCCGCGGACGCCTCCATCGTGCGCCGGACCCGTTCGACCCGCCCCGAGCGCTGGTTCACGTACATGACGGAGAAGCTGGTCGCCGCCGGGGCGCCCGAAGAGCACGTGACGCCCCTGCGCACGGCCCGCCGGCGCACCCTGCCCGGCCTCTCCCCCGCGCTGCCCGACCGGGAGATCGTCCCCGGCGAACTCCTCGACCTGCCCGGCCGCCGCCTGCGCGCGATCTGGACGCCGGGCCACACCCCCGGCCATGTCTGCCTGCACCTGGAGGAGGAGCACCCGGCACAACTCCCGGGCCGCGGGCGGCTGTTCTCCGGCGATCACCTGCTCCCCGAGATCACCCCGCACATCGGCCTGTACGAGGACCCCGACGACGCCACCGTCACCGATCCCCTCGGCGACTACCTCGCCTCCCTCGAACGCGTCGGCCGCCTCGCCCCCGCCGAGATCCTCCCCGCCCACCAGCACGCCTTCACCGACGCGCCCTCCCGCGTACGGGAGTTGCTGACCCACCACGGGGACCGCCTCACCGGCCTGCTGACCCTCCTCGCCGAACCCCTCACCCCCTGGCAGCTCGCCGAGCGCATGGAGTGGAACCGGCCCTGGGAGCAGATCCCCTACGGATCACGGAACATCGCCGTCTCGGAGGCCGAGGCCCATCTGCGGAGGCTGGTGAAGCAGGGACGGGCGGAGGCGGTCACCGGCAGCGATCCGGTGACCTACGTGGCAGTGTGAGGGGAGCCCCAGGAGACGCCAGGGGACACCTAAGGGACACCCAGGGAACACCTCAAAGACGCCGGGGGCACCTAAGGGACGCCCGCAGGAAGCCCGCACCCGGGCCGACGCCCCCCGCCCGCACAGCCAGCCCTCAGGCGCGTTGTTACGGGCGAGTACAGTAGCCGGGTCGCCATCACACCCGTACGGGGTAAAGCCGGTGCGAATCCGGCGCTGACCCGCAACCGTGAGCTGCCCCGCGGGGCAGGTGAGCCGGACTGTCCCGGCGGGAGAGTGGGGCTCGCGTGCGCCGGCAGCCCGCCGTCGCACGGCACCGTCGAGGTTCACGGGGCCGAGCCGCCGGGGGGTCCCGCGCTGCCCGGCTCCCCGCAGGGAGAGGCACCCGCCGATCATGAACGTCCGCCGCAGCGCCGCGGTCCTGACCGCCACCGCCGCCACCGCACTGATCGGCGCCGCCACGCCCGCCGTCGCCGCGTCCCCCTCGCCGTCCCCGACGGCGGTGATCCCGGCCGGCCTGTACGGCACCGCCGACCCGACCTACGACGGCGTCTGGCGTCAGTCGCTCGCGCTGCTCGCCCAGGACACGGTGGGCGTGCGGCCCGCTGACCAGGCCGTGAAGTGGCTGACCGGCCAGCAGTGCGCCACCGGCGCCTTCGCCGCGTTCCGCGCGGACCCCGCCAAACCCTGCGACGCCAAGCTCATGGTCGACAGCAACAGCACGGCCGCCGCCGTCCAGGCCCTCGCAGCGCTCGGCGGTCAGCGTGCGGCGACGGACAAGGCCGTCGGCTGGCTGAAGTCGGTGCAGAACGCCGACGGCGGCTGGGGGTACGCCCCCGGCGGCGCCAGCGACGCCAACTCCACCTCCGTCGTCATCGGCGCGCTGACCGCGGCCGGCGCGAAGCCGGACCAGGTCCTCAAGGGCGGCAAGTCCCCGTACGACGCCCTGGTCGAGCTCGCGCTCCCCTGCGACGCGGGCGGCGCCTTCGCCTACCAGCCCGACAAGCAGGGCAAGCTGGCCGCCAACGCGGACGCGACGGCCGCGGGCGTCCTCGGCGCACTCGGCCTGGGCCTGGCCCCCGAAGCCGGCAAGAAGGCGGACGCCGTCTGCGCCGGAACCGGCAGCCCGACCCCGCAGCAGGCCGCCGCGAACGGGGCCGCCTACCTGGCGAAGGCCGTCGCCAAGGACAGCCACCTGATGTCCGTACTGCCCGGCGCGGAGAACCAGCCGGACTACGGCAACACCGCCGACGCCGTGGTCGCCCTCGCCGCGCAGGGCGGCGCCGAGCAGGCCGAGAAGCCCCTCGGCTGGCTCGAGAAGAACGCCGGCGCCTGGGCGAAGCAGGGCGGCCCCGCCGCCTACGCCCAGCTGATCTTCGCCGCCCACGCCACGGGCTCGGACCCGCGCGCCTTCGGCGGCACGGACCTCGTCGCCGCCCTCAACGCGACCGGTCCGACACCGCAGGCGAGCGGGGAAGCAGCCACGGAGAAGCCGGGCGATGAGGACACGAGGGACGACAAGGACGAAAAGGACAACAAGGGCGACTCCGATGACGGCTTCGGCGTCTGGTGGACCGTCGGCGTCTTCCTCGTCGCCGGCATCGGCATCGGCTTCCTGATCAGCGGACGCCGGAAGCAGCAGCCGTGACCCACCGCCGCCGCGCCGGGCTCGTCCTCACCGCGCTGCTCCTGGTCCTGGCCGGTTCCGGCGGCCAGGCCCAGGCGGCCGGCTACCGCTACTGGTCCTTCTGGGACCGCGCGGGCGACCGCTGGACGTACGCCACCCAGGGCCCCTCCACCGCCCGTCCCGCCGACGGCGACGTCCAGGGCTTCCGCTTCGCCGTCAGCGCGGACTCCGCGGACGCGTCCCAGCCGCGCGGGACGACGTCGTTCGCGGCGATCTGCGCGAAGACGCCCGCGCAGGACGGCAGGAAGCGGATCGCCTTGGTGATCGACTTCGGCACGGCGGCGGACGCCCCCTCCGGGGAAACCCCGCCGACACCCCGGACGGCCTGCGCCCGCGTCCCCGAGGACGCGACGACGGCGGAGGCCCTCGCGGCGGTCGCCAAGCCCCTCCGCTACGACACCAACGCCCTCCTCTGCGCGATCGCCGGCTACCCGAGAACGGGCTGCGGCGAGCAGGTCGCCACGGACGGGACCCCGGACAGAACCACGGGCGACACCCCCACGACCACCGAGCCCGCCCCCGAGGAAGACCAGGGCCCGTCCCTGAGCCTCTACGCAGGGGGAGCCCTGATCGCGGCCCTGGCGGGAGCAGCGATCTGGCAGGCCCGACGGCGCAGGCATGACAGGCATGACTAGAAGCAAGACCGAGCCCGCCCCCACCCCCCGATACCGGCCCGCCCCCCGACACCGGCCCCCCGCGCGACTCCATCCCGGCGCGTGGTGGCTCTGGGCCCTGGCCCTGGGCACCGCCGCCACCCGCACCACCAACCCTCTCCTCCTCGCGCTCCTCCTCACCACCTCCGCCTACGTCGTCCTCACCTGCCGCCCGGACACCCCCTGGTCCCGCAGCTACTCGGCGTTCCTCCACCTCGCCCTCGCCGTCCTCCTCATCCGCCTCCTCTTCGTCGTCGCCCTCGGCTCCCCCGTCCCCGGCACGCACGTGATCCTCACCCTCCCCGAAGTCCCCCTCCCCGACTGGGCCCAGGGCATCCGCCTCGGCGGCAAGGTCACCGCCGAGGGCGTCCTCTTCGCGCTCTACGACGGTCTCCGCCTCGCTACCCTCCTCGTCTGCGTGGGCGCGGCGAACGCCCTCGCCAGCCCCTCCCGCCTGCTGAAATCCCTCCCCGGCGCGCTGTACGAGGCCGGGGTCGCCGCCGTCGTGGCGCTGACCTTCGCCCCGCATCTCATCGCCGACGTCCAGCGTCTGCGAGCCGCCCGCCGTCTCCGGGGTCGCCCTGACAGGGGCCTGCGCGGTCTGCTCCAAGTGGCGCTCCCGGTCCTGGAGGGCGCGCTCGAACGCTCCATCGCCCTCGCCGCCGCGATGGACGCCCGCGGCTACGGCCGTACCGCCGACGTCCCCGCCCCCGTCCGCCGTACGACCGCCGCCCTCACCCTGGGCGGGCTGCTCGGCGTGTGCGCGGGAACGTACGGGCTGCTCACCGCCGTGGGCGGGGCGTACGGTCTGCCGGTGCTTCTCGCCGGCCTCGCCGCCGCCCTCGCCGGGCTCCGCCTCGGCGGTCGCCGCTCCCCCCGCACCCGTTACCGCCCCGACCGCTGGACCCCGCGCGCGTGCCTGGTCGCCGGGTCCGGCATCGCCGTCGCCGCGCTCCTCTTCGCGGCGGCCTCCACCGACCCGGCGGCCCTGCGTCCTGGGGTGATCCCGCTGACCGCGCCCACCCTGCCGCTCTGGCCGACGGCGGCGATCCTCGTCGGCCTCCTCCCCGCCTTCCTCGCCCCCGCCTCCCTCGCCCGCGCGGCCCGCCGGAAGGAACCGTCGTGATCCGCTTCGAGAACGTCTCCGTGACGTACGACGCCGCCCCCGAACCCACCCTGCGGGGCGTCGACTTCACCGTCCCCGAGGGTGAACTCGTCCTGCTGGCAGGCCCGTCCGGCGTCGGCAAGTCGACGCTGCTGGGCACGGTCAGCGGCCTGGTCCCGCACTTCACCGGCGGCACCCTGCGCGGCCGGGTCACGGTCGACGGGCGCGACACCCGCACCCACAAGCCACGTGAACTCTCCGACGTCGTAGGGACGGTGGGGCAGGATCCGCTCGCCCACTTCGTGACCGACACCGTCGAGGAGGAACTCGCCTACGGCATGGAGTCGTTGGGCCTGCCGCCGGCCGTGATGCGCCGCCGCGTCGAGGAGACCCTCGACCTCCTCGGCCTGGCCGCCCTGCGCGACCGCCCGCTGGGCACGCTCTCGGGCGGCCAGCAGCAACGCGTCGCGATCGGCTCGGTCCTCACCCCGCACCCGAGCGTCCTCGTCCTGGACGAGCCGACCTCCGCGCTCGACCCGGCCGCCGCCGAGGAGGTCCTCGCCGTCCTCCTGCGCCTCGTCCACGATCTCGGTACGACGGTGCTGCTGGCGGAACACCGCCTGGAACGCGTCCTCCAGTACGCCGACCAGGTCGCCCTGCTGCCCGCTCCCGGCGCGGCCCCGGTCCTGGGCGCGCCGACGGAGATCATGGCCGTGTCCCCGGTGTTCCCGCCGGTGGTGGGCCTGGGCCGGCTGGCGGGGTGGTCCCCGCTCCCCCTCACGGTCCGAGACGCCCGCCGCCGCGCCACCGACCTGCGGGAACGCCTGGCGGACCACGAACCGGGGCACACATCGCCACCCCCTGCCGAGCCGGAACCGACGGTTCCCGAGCCGCCCCGGCCGACTCCGGCACCGACCCAGCCGACTCCGGTGCCGCCCCAGCCGGCTCCCGTGCCGCCCCGGTCGGCTCCGGTGCCGCCCCGGTCGGCTCCCGTGCCGTCCCGGCCGACTCCCGTGCCGTCCCGGCCGGCTCCCGTGCCGTCCCGGTCGGCTCCGGCGTCGTCCCGGCCCGCTTCGACTCCGTCCCGCCCCTCCTCGGTGCCGTCCCGTTGGCGCCGACGCCGGTCCACACCCGCAGAACCCGCGGAGCGCCTCGCGGAGCAGTCCGCTGAGCGGCCCGCTGAGGTCACCTCCCTCGCCGTCCGCCGCGCCCGCGTCCAAGCGCTTCGCGGCGTCGACCTCACCATCGCCCCCGGCGAGACCATCGCCCTCATGGGCCGCAACGGGGCCGGCAAGTCCACGTTGCTCAACACCCTCGTCGGGCTGGTCGAGCCGTCCGCCGGGTCGGTCCTGGTCGGCGGGCTGGTCCCGCGTCGGACCGCGCCCCGCGATCTCGTCCGCCGCGTCGGCCTGGTCCCGCAGGAGCCCCGGGACCTCCTCTACGCCGAGACGGTCGCCGCCGAGTGCGCGGCGGCCGACCGGGACGCGCAGGCCGCCCCCGGCACCTGCCGCGCCCTGGTCTCCGGTCTGCTGCCGGACATCGCGGACGACACGCACCCGCGTGACCTCTCCGAGGGCCAGCGCCTCACGCTCGCGCTCGCGGTCGTGCTGACCGCCCGCCCGCCCCTGCTCCTCCTCGACGAGCCGACCCGCGGCCTGGACTACGCGGCCAAGGCCCGCCTGGTCGCCGTACTGCGCGAGCTGGCGGCGGCCGGGCACGCGATCGTCCTGGCCACGCACGACGTGGAACTCGCCGCCGAGCTGGCACACCGGGTGGTGCTGCTGGCGGAGGGCGAGGTGATCGCGGACGGTCCGACCGCGGAGGTGGTCGTCTCCTCGCCGTCGTTCGCCCCGCAGGTGACGAAGGTGCTGGCCCCGCAGCCGTGGCTCACGGTGGCGCAGGTGAGGGAGGCGCTGCGATGACCCGGCAGGCGCGGGCGGTCCGTCTGGGCCCGCGGTCCCTCGCCGCGCTCGTACTCGTCAGCGCCGTGGGCGTCGTCGCCTTCACCTGGCCGTTCCTCGCCCCGCCGCACTCGACGCTGAACGCCCACGCCCAGGACGCCCCCTGGCTGTTCGCGGGTCTGCTGGTGCTGCTGGTGGCGGTGGTGGCGGCGACGATCTCGGAGTCGGGGCTCGGCGCGAAGGCCGTGGCGATGCTGGGCGTGCTGGCGGCGACCGGCGCGGCGCTGCGCCCGATCGGGGCGGGCACCGCGGGGATCGAGCCGATGTTCTTCCTGATGGTGCTGAGCGGCCGGGTCCTCGGGCCGGGCTTCGGGTTCGTCCTCGGCAGTCTGACGATGTTCGCGTCCGCGCTGCTCACGGGCGGGGTGGGGCCGTGGATGCCGTTCCAGATGCTGGCGATGGGCTGGTTCACGATGGGCGCGGGCCTGCTCCCGGGCCAGGACGGGCTGCGGGGCCGCCCGGAGCTCGCGCTGCTCGCCGGTTACGGCTTCCTGGCCGCGTTCGCGTACGGCACGGCGATGAACATGCAGGGCTGGCCGTTCCTGGGCGCGGGCACCACGACGATCGCCTTCGACCCGACGGCCGCCGTCGCCGAGAACCTGGCCTCCTTCGTGGCCTACTGCCTGGCGACGTCCCTCGGCTGGGACCTCGGCCGGGCGGTCGTCACCGTCGTCCTGACGGTCACCCTCGGTCCGGCGGTGCTCAGGGCGCTACGGAGGGCGACCCGGCGGGCGGCGTTCGAGACCGCGGTCACGTTCGAGGACCGCTGACCGGTGAAGCGTCCCACATGACCCACATCACCTACGATCCTCCTTAGTCGGACATTTCGGATGCCATGTTCACGCAGAGACCGCGTCCGACCTGCACCCGAAGGGCCGCACCACACCCGGGATGGTTCACCCACATGCGGCCACAACTAGTAAAAGGGGTCATTGCGGGCACCTTCCGGGCCTGTTTCTCTGGATGACGTCGCACGGCGCCGACGAGCCCCCGGGCCTCGGCGTCGACGCGTGCCGGGCGCCGCTCACCCACGGTCGTGCCGCCCGCCGCGACATCACCGTCCCCGAAGAAAAAGGTTCTCCGTGTCCGTCTCCGTCCTCCGCCGCCTCGCCTCCCCGAAGAAGACCTTCACCGCCGTCGCCGTGGCCGCCGCCACCGCCGGCATGGCCCTGACCGCGGCGCCCGCCCAGGCGGCCCCCTCCGCGGCCTCCGCCTCCGAGGCCAAGGCGATCGCGCAGACGATGATCCCGGACGCCGCGCAGTTCGACGCGTTCAGCAAGATCGTCCAGCACGAGAGCAACTGGGACGTCGACGCGACCAACGCCTCCTCCGGCGCGTACGGCCTCGTCCAGGCGCTGCCCGGCTCCAAGATGGCCTCGGCCGGTTCTGACTGGAAGACCAACGCCAAGACCCAGATCAAGTGGGGTCTGGACTACATGAACTCCCGCTACGGCAGCCCGACCGGCGCCTGGTCCTTCTGGCAGGCCAACGGCTGGTACTGAGCCGGCCCGACGGAGACCGGTGCCGCGGCACCGCGACACCGCGGCACGACCGGAAGCGGTGCGCGCACAGCGCACGCACCTGCGGCTGGCCCGCAGCGCACGCACGGCACGCCTACGGCACCCGCGCGGCGCCTGAACCGCCCTTGAGCGGCCCCTGAGCGGCGGCGGCCCCCTGATCCCCGGGGCCGCCGCCTTCCGCGTCGGATCGCCCTCAGGGGTTTTCGCAGCCCCGCGCCGCCGCTTTCGCCGTTCTGGGCCGCCTCAGCGGTTGAGGTCGAGCACGGGCACACCGCGCCCTTCATACGCCTTCGGATGCACCGTGGCGACGAGCGCGTCCGCGTCCCACTCGGGCAGATGGCCGGCGGCGTGAATCGCCGCCGCGATGCCCGGAGGCACGCCGTCGCGATGCATCCGGGCCACGGCGAGCGCCGCCGAGTAGTCGAGGTCGACGGTGTGCAGAACCTCCAACTGCCCGACGTGCTCAGCGATCCCGAGGTGCTCGCGATCGGCCTCCAGAACCGACAGCGTCGGCACCCACAGGCGGGACTCGGTCTCGAAGTAGGCCCGGTGGACCAACGCCGACACCTGTCGGTTACCGGACAGCGCCACCAACGTCGGCGTGTCCAGGATCAGATGGTGAAGGATCACGCGGCGTCGCCCTGCTGCCGGGCGAAGGCCTCCCGGAGCTTGCGCCCCATCGCGGCGCTCTCTTCGTCGGTCACCTCGACCCCGAAATGCTCGGCCAGATACGCACGGGCCCGCTCTGCCCGCTCACGCCGCTCCTCCTCTGTCAACGTCGACTCCGCGAAGTCCTGCACCAAGGACCGAATCGATGTCCCCCGCGACTCCGCTATCACCGCCAGGCGGTCCCGAACCTCGGCGGGCACTCGAATCATCGCATCACCCATGAGTGGAGTATACGCCCGCGTATACTCCACCCACCCCTACGCCCGTCACTCCGTAGCGACCCGCAGCTCCTTCACCCCGTTGATCCACGCGGATCGCAGTCGTCGTGGGTCTCCGACCAGCCGTAACCCCGGCATGGCGTCGGCGATGGCGTTGAAGATCAGGTCGATCTCCAGCACGGCGAGCGACTTGCCCAGGCAGAAGTGCGGGCCGCCCCCGCCGAAGCCGAGGTGGGGATTGGGATCCCGGGTGACGACGAACTCGTCGGGCCGGTCGAACACGTCGGGGTCGTGGTTGGCGGAGGCGTAGAAGAGCCCCACCCGGTCCCCCTTCTTGATCAACTGCCCGCCGAGTTCGGTGTCCTGGGTGGCGGTGCGCTGGAAGGCGAAGACGGGCGTCGCCCACCGCACGATCTCCTCGGCGGCGGTCGAGGGCCGCTCCCGCTTGTACAGCTCCCACTGCTCGGGGTGCGTGAGGAACGCGTGCATCCCGTGCGTGATCGCGTTGCGCGTGGTCTCGTTGCCGGCGACGGCGAGCATCAGCACGAAGAAGCCGAACTCGTCGGAGTTGAGGTTGCCCTCGTTCTCGGCGGCCACCAGGGTGCTGACGATGTCCCGTGCCGGGCACTGCTTGCGCTCGGCGGCCATGTTCATCGCGTACGCGATGAGTTCGGCGGCGGACTGCGCGCCGACCTCCGCGGTGATGGCGTACTCGGGGTCGTCGTAGGCGATCATCTTGTTGGACCAGTCGAAGATCTTGATCCGGTCGTCCTGGGGGATGCCGATCAGCTCCGCGATGGCCTGGAGGGGCAGTTCGCAGGCGACGGAGGCGACGAAGTCGAAGGGCCCGTCGAGTTCACGCGCCTCGGAGACGATGGCGGTCGCCCGGTCCCGCAGCCGCTCCTCCAGCGCGCGGATCGACCGCGGGGTGAACCCGCGCTGCACGATCTGCCGCACCCGCGTGTGCTCGGGCGGGTCCATGTTCAGCAGGATCAGCCGCTGCGCGTCGATGGAGTCACGTTCGATGTGCTCGTTGAAACGGATGATGGCGGTGTTGACGGTGGAGGAGAACAGCTCAGGGTGGGTGGAGACGTACCTGACGTCGGCATGGCGGGTCACCGCCCAGTAGCCCTCGTCCTGGAAGCCGGCCACGTTCCCCGACTGGGGGATCCAGCGGACCGGTTCGACCCGGCGCAGCTCGGCCAATTCAGGCAGGGGCACACGGTGTTGCAGCAGGTCGGGGTCGGTGAAGTCGAACCCCTCGGGAAGCGCTGGACAGTGCATGGGCAGCTCCAGCCATCGGACTTTCCGTCTGACGGTTCATCAGAAACAGGGTGCGGTGAAGGTAGTTCAGGGCCCTGAAGCTTGCAAGACCCTTGCGGTGACGCACGTCACGTCCGCAGACTGCACACAGCAGAACAGAACTAGAACACGTACTAGTTCCTGGAGGATCCGCACCCATGGCTGCCGAACCCGTGATCGTGGAAGCCGTCCGCACCCCCATCGGCAAGCGCGGCGGCGCGCTCGCCAACCTGCACCCCGCCTACCTCCTCGGCGAGACCTACCGCGAACTCCTCGGCCGCACCGGCATCCCCGCCGACGCCGTGGAGCAGATCGTCGGCGGCACCGTGACCCACGCCGGCGAGCAGTCCATGAACCCGGCCCGCACGGCCTGGCTGACCATGGGCCTGCCCTACGAGACGGCCGCGACGACGGTCGACTGCCAGTGCGGCTCCTCGCAGCAGGCCTCGCACATGACCGCCAACATGATCGCGGCGGGCGTCATCGACGTCGGCATCTCCTGCGGCGTGGAGGCGATGTCCCGCGTGCCGCTCGGCTCGGGCTCGAAGCACGGTCCGGGCAAACCGTTCCCGGACGAGTGGAACGTCGACCTGCCGAACCAGTTCGAGGCGGCGGAACGCATCGCCCGGCACCGGGGGTTGAGCCGCGAGGACGTCGACGCCCTGGGCCTGCTCTCCCAGACGCGAGCCGCGAACGCCTGGTCGGAGGAGCGCTTCAAGCGCGAGACCTTCTCGGTCCAGGTCCCCACGACGGAGGAGGAACAGGCCGCAGGCCAGGGCATGTGGCGCCTCGTCGACCGCGACGAGGGCCTGCGCGACACCTCGCCCGAGGCCCTGGCCCGGCTGAAGCCGATCATGCCGACGGCGGTGCACACGGCCGGCAACTCCTCGCAGATCTCCGACGGCGCGGCGGCGATCATGTGGGCGTCGAAACGGATGGCCCGCGCCCTGAAACTGAAGCCCAGGGCGCGGATCGTCGCCCAGGCGCTGGTCGGCGCGGACCCTCACTTCCACCTGGACGGCCCCGTCGACGCCACCCGGGCGGTCCTCGGCAAGGCCGGCATGTCCCTCAAGGACATCGACGTCGTCGAGATCAACGAGGCTTTCGCATCGGTGGTGTTGAGCTGGACGAAGGTCTTCGACCAGGACCTGTCGAAGGTCAACGTCAACGGCGGCGCAATAGCCCTCGGCCACCCCGTCGGATCGACGGGCGCCCGCCTCATCATCACCGCCCTCCACGAACTGGAGCGCGCGGACAAGGAGTTCGCGCTCATCACGATGTGCGCGGGGGGCGGCCTGGCCACCGGGACGATCATCCAGCGGCTGTAGCCCCGCCCCCACTCCAGGAAACGAACGCGGCGAACGCGGCGGGCCGAAGCGTGAGGGTTGGGCCCGCCGGGTGCTTGGAGTCGCGTACGGATACGGCGACGGGCATCTCGGCGACCTCGACGCACTCTCCACCCTGGTCGCCGCTGTAGCTGGACTTACGCCACTGGATCCCCGCCGGAAGGTTCTTCTCCATAGCGTTCCTCCATCACTCGCCGGATCAGCTCCGCCGAATCCTTGAGGGAGAGAGCGGCGGCCCGGAGATGATCGTAACGGAGCGAACAGTCCGCGACCGTGTCCGGGTTCGCGGTCGGATGCCCGCTGCCGTACCCCTCTGTGTAGACGATGGCTGGGTCACTCTCGAAGCGGAAGAGGGTGAACGAGCCTTGCGATCCGGCGTGCGCTCCGGCGGTGAACGGCAGCACCTGGACGTTGATGCGCGGGTTACGCTCGAAGGACAACAAGTGGGCCAGTTGGCCCCGCATGACGGCCGGGCCGCCGATCTCCTGATGGAGCGCGGCCTCGCTGATGATCACCCAGAGGATCGGCGGCTCGTCCTTCTCGAAGATGCGCTGGCGTGCGAGTCGGACGGCGGTGCGATCGTCGAGGTCGGTCTCGTCCAGCACGCCGAGCACGGAGCTGACGTAGGCCGGGGTTTGCAGCAGGCCGTGGACCATGTGGGTCTGGAAGGTGCAGATCTCGGTGGCCCTGGCCTCCAGCTCGGCGACCTCCCTGAACCACGACGGCAGTTGGCTGCGAAGCACGAGGCCCACCAGTCGCGACAGCAGACCGCCCGTCACCAGAGCCGCATCCGCCCGCTCGCTGAACTCGACCGTCGGGACCTTCCTCGCGGTCTCGATCTGGCCGACCAACGACCCGGTGTAGTTGAGGATGTCGCCGAGTTGCCGCTGTGTGAGCCCGGCGGCCTCCCTCAGTCTGCGCAGCTCGAAGCCGTAGTAGTCGAGCGGCGAGGCACCCGGATCCAGGACATTGACGTGGGTCACGCACAACCCCTCTCGCACACGCTGAACACGCCCCGCCCACAGCGGAACGCGTTGTATTCACGATGTAGCCCAGAGTAGTCGCGACACGTCACGCTCGTCCTGTGAACGGATACCTTCCCTCGCTTCTCGCGGCCCCCACGGCCCCCCAGTACCGCATGACGCTCAGGGTGGGCGAACACTCGGCGCACCACATCCGCAACATCGCCCGCTCATGCCTGGAGGAGTGGGAGATGGCGGAGCTGTCGGACGCGGTGGAGCTGGCGGTGACGGAACTGGTCGCGAACGTACTGCGCCACGTCCCGGACCGCCGCTGCACGCTGTTCTTCCTGAAGCAACGGGATGGAATCCGAACGGAGGTGAGAGACACCTCCGACGAACTCCCGTCCCCGACAACGACCTTGAACCCGGAGTCGGAGACCGGCCGGGGCCTCTTCCTCCTGGCCGCGGTGGTGGACAGGTGGGGAGTGACGCCGGTGTCAGGGGGCGGGAAGACGGTGTGGTTCGAGTGCCTCACTGGCTGCCGAGCGCCTTGTCGCGCTCCTTCTTGACCTGCGCGGTGAGGTCACCGGTGTCGGCAGCGGGTGGCGCCGTGATCGTCTTGGTGGCACCGAACTTCAGGAAGTCCACGGTGGTGGTCATGCCGCCGCCGCCCTGCTTCAGGCGCACGGGCAGGTCTTCGCCGTCCACCCAGATGTCGAACGTGATCTTCCCGCCGCCCGCGGACACGGCCCTCAGGGCGGCCTTCTTCTCGGCGTCGGTGAGCTTCGAGTTGTTGATCGCCTCCGGGCCTACGCTGCCCTGATAGTGGGTCGCCTTCTTACCGAGGACTGTCTCCTCGCCGAGGTCCTGCACCTTCGCGGAGGCGCCGATGTAGCGCAGGCCTGCCGTGGGGTCGGCGTTGTCCGCGATGCTGGCCGCCCCTGCCTCTCCGGCCACGGCGGAGACGTCGATGCGCATCCAGTGCTTGCCCTTGAGGGGGCCGCTCGGCTGGGGGTCGATTTCGTAGTAGTAGGCGCCGTCGACCATCTTGAGCTGGGTCGTGGGGTCATCCTGGAGGCTGCTCAACTGGGCCGCGGAGGTGTCCATCTCGACGTCCATGGCGGCCCCGTCACCCCAGGAGTACGTGCCGCTCATGGATATCGGCCGGCCTCCGGCGGCATCCACCACAGTCGTCGTCTCGACCTCGGCGGAGCTGAGCTCCCGCGTCCTGTCCGACGCACGCGTCAGCGCCGCCCGGGCCTGCTGCGTGCTGTCGGCCACCTTGGTGGCCTTCTTCGCAGCGTCCGCCACCGGATCCTCGCTGCACGCTGTCATACCCGCCATCGCCAACGCCGTGCAAGCCACCCAGGCAGCGGTGTACCGCAACCTCATCCGTCCCCACCCCTTGCTGTCCTTGCTGTTGATCGTGACAGGATGCCACGCGGCGCGCCGGCCCCCTACGAATCATCAGTTGATCGCAGATACCGGAGACGGTCGTTCCGCGCGGCGCGATCTGGGTCACAGCGCGAACGGAACCGGCGCCCCGGCCGTACCGTCGTAGCGACCACCGGTGGCGACCTGACCAGTGACGGGACCAGTGACGGAGGGCTTCGGGGTATGGCGCTGCGGCGAGTGCGGTTCTTCGAGGTGTCGGGGTTGCCTCGGTTACGGACGCTGTCGCGGGCCTCGCGGGCCTTCGGTCGGCGGCGCGGGCGGCTCGCGGTGCTTCTGCTCGCGCTGCTGGCGCTCCAGCTCGGGTCGCTCGTCGCCCCGGCGCACGCCTGCGGCTGCGGCGCGCTCGTCGCCGGCGATCAGCGGCGGGTCGCGGTCGGGCGGGAGGTGTCCGTCGTGCGCTGGGACGGCGCGCGGGAGCAGATCGTGATGAGCCTGACGGTGGACGGCGACGCCGACCGGGCCGCCTGGATCATGCCGGTGCCGAGCCGGGCGACCGTCGACCTCGGCGACCCGGAGCTCTTCGACCGACTGGCCGACGTCACGGCCCCCGTGCAGCGCACCCGCCATCACTTCTGGCCCCGGGACGGCGACTGGCCGCTGACCACCGGGGGCGGCCTGGCGGGCGGCCCGCCCGGACCTCCCGGGGCGGGGGCCGGCGTGGACGTCGTCGGGCGGGAGCGGCTCGGGCCGTTCGATGTCGCCCGGCTCACCGCCACCGACCCGGCCGCGCTGGGCGGCTGGCTCGACGACAACGGGTTCGCGCTGCCGTCCCGGCTGGAGGCGGCGCTCCAGCCGTACGTCGCCGACCGCTGGGAGTACGTGGCGGTACGGCTGACCCCGGAGACCCCCGGCGCCCCACTGCGCGGCGAGCTCGAACCGCTCCGCCTCACCTTCGCCAGCGACACCCTCGTCTACCCGATGCGGCTGTCACGGCTCGCGACCCTTCCGCAGTCGCTCGGCCTGTACGTCCTGGCCGAGCACCGCATGGAACCGGTCTCCCCGATCGGCGGGGAACGGCCCCGGGTCACCTTCGCGGGGCGGCTTGACGACGCGACGGGCGCGCTGGGGCGACTGGCGGCCGGAACGCCCTTCCTGACGGCCGTCGCCCAGGAGTTCCCGACCCCCTCGTCGATCTCGGCGGACCACGAACTGCGCCGCGCGGCGCGGGACACCCCGTTCCAACAGGTGATCTACGAGGACCGGCTCCTCACGCTGGCGGGCGTCCCCCTGTGGCTGCTCACCCTCCTGACCACCGCCGCCGCGCTGGCGACGGGGGCGGTGGCACTGGGCGTACGCCGCGCCTCCGGCCGACCGCCGGTACCGACTCCGCTTCCGCTTCCGCCTCCGCCATCTGCACCGCCTGTAGCGTTCGCACCGCCTGCACCGCCTGCACCGCCGGCACCGCCCGCACCGCCAGCTCCCCCGGCCCCACCCCGCTCTCCCGCTCCCCCTGCTCCTCCCACTCCTCCCGTTCCTCCCGCCTCAGCGCCGCAGGCCGATGCGGCTTCGGGGGCGCGGCCGAACGGCTGAATTCCGTCGGTCGGGGGTGCGGGCGCGGGGAACTCCGTTGCGGTGTGGGGCGTTGACGTGGGTAGTTAGTGTTCCTAACTAGATGTGCCGGGCCCACACGAGAGCACGACAGCACGAGAGGCAGAGCAGCGCATGAGCGAGTCGCAGGTATGGGACGCCGTCGACGCCTACTTCACCGCCCACCTCGCCCCGGACGACGAGGTGACCGCCGCCGCGCTGCGTGACAGCGACGCCGCCGAGCTTCCTCCGATCAGCGTCACGGCCGCGCAGGGCAAGCTGCTCCAGCTGCTCGCCGAGGTCCAGGGGGCCCGCGCGATCCTGGAGATCGGCACCCTCGGCGGGTACAGCACGATCTGGCTGGCCCGCGCGCTCCCGGCGGACGGCCGGCTGATCTCCCTGGAGTACAGCCCGAAGCACGCCGAGGTCGCCACCCGCAACATCGCCCGCGCGGGCCTCGACAAGCAGGTCGAGGTGCGGGTGGGCGCGGCCCTGGAGTCGCTGCCCCTGCTCGCCGACGAGAACCCGCCCCCGTTCGACCTGGTCTTCATCGACGCCGACAAGGTCAACAACCCTCACTACCTCGAGTGGGCGCTGAAGTTGACGCGCGCGGGCAGCCTGATCGTCCTCGACAACGTCGTGCGCGGCGGCCGGGTCGTCGACGCGGACAGCGACGCGGACGACGTCCGGGGGACCCGCGCCGCGATCGAACTCATCGGCTCGCACCCGCGGTTGAGCGGCACGGCGGTGCAGACGGTGGGGGCGAAGGGCTACGACGGGTTCGCGCTGGCACGCGTGCTCGCGTAGCCCTGCCGAGGGCGCCGCCGAAGGCGCTGCCGATGCCCGCTACCGAAGGCTCGCTACCGAAGGGCTCGCTACGCCTCGTGGTAGAAGCCGACGTTGACGCTGCGCGGCCCGGTGCGGTCCACGACCACGATCTCGCCGGCGCCGCCCCGCGGCAGCTGCACGGTGCCGCCGTAGGCGATGGTCTGGGCGTACTCGCCGACCACCAGCCGGACTTCGGAGGAGGGGTCCGGCTGGGAGCCGCGCAGCCAGCTGACCTGCCAGACGCCCTCGGGGCCGCACAGGAACTCCAGATGGACGCGGGAGACGAACAGCCAGTCCTCGGGCGTCACGAGGCGGCAGACGGACTTGTCCCGGCCCACCCGCAGCACGGCCCCCGGCTCGCTGGGCGCGTCGGCCATGAGCATGCCGGCCGTGGCACCCTCTTCCGTCCCCGAGACGGTGGCCATGGTGAGTTCGAGCACGTGCGCTCCTCGTGAGGTGTCCGACAGTGGCTTGAGATGACCTTGTGCAGCGGGCGCATACTAAATCGCCCGGCCCCGCCGCGTCCGGCACAATGGACGCATGACCGAGCGAAAGCCACCCGGTGTTCCGTTCGACTCCTGGATCGACAAGCAGATCCGGGACGCGCAACTGCGGGGTGAGTTCGATCAACTCCCGGGCGCGGGAAAGCCGTTGGATGCCGGCGCCGACACATCGTACGACGAGCTGTGGTGGATCCGGCGCAAGATGGCGCGCGAGGGGCTCTCGGTGCTCCCGCCCACGCTCGCACTGCGCAAGGAGGCGGAGGACGCCCTCATGGCGGCCTACGCGGCCCCGTCGGAGCGGATCGTCCGGAAGATCATCACGGACGTCAACGTCAAGCTCCGGGACATGATGTTCAAGCCGCCGCCCGGCCCCCCGCTCGGGATGAAGCCCTACGACGTCGAAGCGGTCGTCAGGGAGTGGCGGGAGCGCCGGGCGGCGACAGAGAACAGTTGACGCACCTGTACGTGCGTTGACGCACCTATACGTGCAGCAGCCGCTCTGTGAGTTCGCGGTAGTCGCGCAGGGCCAGGCGGAGCTGCTCGGTGTCGGCGGTCGTGGCGGTGTCGCCCTTCCTGCCCTCCGCCTTGCCCTCCGCGGCCTGCCACGCGCCGCGCAGGGTGCGGCGGCGGGTGTTCACGGCGTCGGTGAAGCGGGCGGCCAGCTCCTCCAGGACGTGGTCCGCCTCCTCGACGGCGTCCCGCGGCCGGTCGACGAACCCGGCGACCGCGTGCTGCATGCGCGAGGCGAGCTGGTCGCACTCGTCGTTGGGCAGCAGCGGGGAGCCCTGCGGGCGGCCGACCCCGTTGGAACCGTTGGACCCGTTGGACCCGACGTGCGTCCCACCGGCCGACGGGGCGGTGCGCGGGTCCGCGGAGGTACCCGCAAGGGGTTCATCCCTACGGAGTTCCTCCCTACGGGGTTCCTCCGTACGGGATTCCGTACCGGCGCCCTCACCCTTACGGGTGCCGATCCCCGTGCCCGGGAGGGTGTCCCGGCCGCTCTTGGGTTCGGCGGGGCGCGCGGGCGCGCCCGTGGCGGCCGTGTCGGGGGTCGTGTCCTTGTGGACGGGGTCCACGGGGCTCACGGGATTCGCGGGGTTCACCCGGGTCTCGTGAGCCTGCTCCGGCATCGTCCGCCGGTTCCTGTCCTCGCCGCTCGATGTCACGTCTGGCATTCCTCTCAGCCCTCCTTCGTCTGGTGCCGGTGGAAGCCTCGCGGCAGGTGGAGGCCGGAGCGGCCCTCGCCTCGGGCGTGGGTGTCCCGGCCCTGCGTCGCCCCGGTCACCGCGCGGTGACGACCGGACTCGTGCCGGCCCTCCTTCACGAGGTCGTCGAAGAGGGCGCGGGCCTCGACCATGGCGGACCGCAGGTCCTCGGTGCCGGGGGCCTGGCCGTTGCGCGCGCCGCCGTCGGTGTGGAAGCGCGCGGCGTGGTGCACGTGCCGGTAGCCGTTCACATGCCGCGCGTGGTGCACGGAGAGCGCGGCGACCTGTTCGTCGTACTGCGAGCCGTCCGGGAAGCCCCGGGCGCCGGCCACCTCGGCGACCAGCCGGTCGGCCTCGGCGACCGCCTCGCGGGGCGAGTCGACGAACCGCTCCTGCGCGGCCGTCCAGCGGGCCTCGAACCGCTCGCGCTCGGCGGGCTCCAGCGGACGTTCGTTCAGTCCGCCGTGCCGCTCCACGAGCGCGCCGAGTTCCCGCTCGGCCGCCTTGACGTCTCCGTCGTGCCGGGCCACGGCACGGTCGTACTCGGGCCCGAAGCGCTGCTTCAGGCTGCGTCCCCCGTGCGGCCCTCGGGACCGCACGGCCAGGACGGCCGCGACGGCGATGACGGCCGCCACGATCACGATCAGAGCGATGATCACGCCTGTGGACATGGTTGCCTTCCGATGTGTCGGCCCCGCGGGCCGGTTCACGATCCGGGTTGCCCGGAAGCCGTCGTACAAACAGCAAGCAAACCCGGCAGCCAGAGGGCACGAGGCCCCGGCCGTCCGCGCGCGGTACGCCAGGGCGAAGCTCTCGGCCCCCTCCAGGCAGACCTCGACCTCCGCACCGGCACGTGCTCGTCACCACCCCGGACAGACCTCTCGGCCGACCGACCCTGGACACGCAAACCACACCAGCAGAAAACGCTGCCGGATGCGGCCAGATACCGATCTCGACGGAGTGGGCGAGGCTCGCATCCAGCCGCGATGTAACGACGGCACCTCCGCGGACTTCTCGACCGGGCCGGGATACGCCGCATCCGCTGGGCGGGCTGGAAGGACGCCGATCTCGTCTTCACAACAACGGCGGGAGGCCCCACCGAACAGCCAATTCGGTGGGGCCTCCATATGCCGAACAGGGGCCGCTCGGCTCGCCTCTGTCAAGTTCGCCGGGCCTTGACGTGAATCTAATCGTCTACCTCATCGAGAAGTTCAGAAGCGTCAGTGCCCAGCTCTTCCACATGTCACGGACCCGCATCATCCGAATCTGCGAACGCCAGGGCGTCCCGATCGTCGCCGACCGCACCTACATCGGCGCCGCTCCTGGACGCCCAGGCCCGCGCTCCTGTCGAACGAGGCGTCGCCCGCCTGAAGTCCTGGCGGATCTTCCGTCGGAGCCGCTGCAGCCCGAACCGCATGACTGGCATCGCCGCCCCGGTCCTCCCTGGAGAGGCAACGCTGAGAAGGCTCATTGACCGCTCGGATCCCCGCGGCAGTGATCGCGATCAGCTCCTTGTCGAGCAGCGCCCAGAACACGATCCGCTACCCGAGGCAGGACATCCGAGCTACTGTGGATGTCATGACGACGGCCTACGAGGAAGTGCCCTTCAGCGAGCTGCTCCACCACCCCGCTGCCACCGCCCGGCGTCTGGACGCGGTCCGCGCACTGCGCCTGCGCCGACGCGACGCGGGCGACCTGGCGCTCATTCGTGCCGACCAGCTGGAGCAGGACTCCACCGTGGTCGACTTCACCGCGCGCCTGCTCGCAGGGCTGGTCCGCACCGAGAACACCGCCGCACTGCGCCAGGCCCTGCCTGATGCCCTGCCCTGGTCGGTCTTCCTCCCGGAGGACGACGTCGAGGCGATGCTCGGCGAGCTCGTGGACACTGCCCGCGGGGCTGCTGCGCTGGAGAACTTGACTCCCATCGCGCTGCTGCTGGCCCAGTGGCGGCACAGTGCCGAGATCTACGCTGACCCAGCCCTGTATGCCTTCCTCACCCGCGAGCCCGACGGCGACCTCGGCACTGTCCCCGTACCCGAGGGCGAGACCGCCGAGTGAGCCCCAAGCGCGGTGACCGCGCGGCCCCACCCCCGATCGGCGACGAATTCGACCTGCGCTTCGCCAACAGCGAGGCGGCCAACGGCTGGGACCACCTCTCCCGCCACGCCGCAGGCAACCTCCGTCGCGCCTTCGACAAGATCCGATCCGCCCCGCGGGCCGCCGATGACCCCGAGCGCCACCACCGCCTCAAGGGCAAGCTCGGCTCTACGGTCTGGAAGGGGCAGACGCTGGAGCGCTGGCAGTACGAGGTCACCGGCGGCGGCCGTATCTGGTACCTGGTCGACGACGCCGACCGCACCGCCTGGATCACCTACGCAGGCACCGGACACCCCAAACCCACCGACTGATCGCCCTTCACCTCCTGTCCACCTGCCGCAGCCGCGATTCCCGTGAGCATTGGTGCCGCCTTGGGCCGGTGGCCTGCCCGACCTCGGACCCCGACCCGGGCAGATGGGCGGTCCGGGGGCACTCAGCGGCTCGGCGCTCACATACCGGGGTGGCCCTCGGGGTGGCGTCGCATGTAGATGTTGCAGTCGGCCACGGTCGCCATGTACGTCCACGTCCGACTCCGCCTCCGGCGTGACGCCATCGACACCCTCAGCTCCGCACTTGGCGGCCCGGCCACCCCAGGAACGACCAACTGCGACGGCGACGAACCACCACCCTGCGCTGCCTTCGTCCGCTGACGCAGGTTCGAGAACCCGCAGCGCTCCTGGTACGCGGAGCCGGGCACATGGTGACGGCACAGGGGTAACGCACCAGCACGCCGGTGACAGACAGCCGCCGGGCACCCGCTCACGGGTGCCCGGCGGTCGCACATCCGGCTTATTCGGTTGCGGCCCCCGCACGTCCGCTTCCGACAATGCACGGCATGAACACCGTGGACAACATGAACCCCGTGAGCACCTTGAACGGCTGGAAGATCGCTCAGGAACCCGTGGGCTCCCCCGTCGCCGCGGCCCTGTGGCGGGCCTACTACACGGAGGTCAGCGACCGGTGGTATCTGCTGCACGAGGGGCGGCGGACCGATCCCGTCGAGTTGGAGCGGGAGATCGCCGCCGGGGCGGAGGCCCTACTGGCTCCGCCGGAGGGGCGGCTGCTGGTCGCCCGGTACGAGGGTGCGCCGGTCGGCAGCGCGGGGGTTCGGCTGCTGGACCCGGCGACGGCCGAGCTGAAGCGGGTGTTCCTGCTACCGGAGGCACGGGGCAGGGGCGGCGCGGCGCTGCTCGTCGCCGCCGCCGAGGACGCCGCCCGCGCGCTCGGCGCGGCCCGGATGGTCCTGGACACCCGCGGCGACCTGATCGAGGCCCGCACCCTGTACGCCCGCCTCGGCTACACGGAGACCGCCCCGCACAACGACGCCCCGTACGCCGACCACTGGTTCGCGAAGGACCTCGGCTGAGCCGGCCGCGGGTCCCGTCTCACGGCCGCCGCGTCACCGGGCGTTCGTCGTGCGGCTGTTCGCGGTTCGAGCCGCAGAGTTCGTCGTTGAGCTCCCGCACCAGGTGGGCCAGGTCGGTGGGGCGGTCCGGGCCCCACCAGTCGCCGAGCAGTTCCGCGAGGGACTCCTCGCGGGCCTGGGCCAGCCGGGCGGCGACCTCGCGGCCCTCGGGGGTGAGCACCAGGTCGAGGCCCTCGCGCAGCACCAGCCGGCGTTCCTCGATCTGGCGGGCCCCGTCGAGGATCACGGCGAGCGGGACGGCGCTGCGCTCGGCCAGCACCGCCGGTTCGACGGTGCCGTACCGCCGGACGCGCAGCAGCATCCAGCTGGCGACCGGGAGGAGGTCGTAGCCGGCGCGGGCGGTGATCGTGCGGTAGATCTCGCGGCGGCCCTCCCGGGTGCCGAGCACGGACAGCGCCCGGCAGACCTCGTCGTAGGACGACCGTTCGACCGGGTTGCTGGCGAGGGTCTCCGTCACGTCCGGGGCGGTGACCGAGCCGCGCAGCGGGTCCTCCCGCAGGAACCAGGCTAGGACGAAGCCGAGGAGCGCGACGGGCGCCGCGTACAGGAAGACGTCCGTGATGGAGGACGCGTACGCGTGCAGGACGGGCGGGCGCAGGGCGGCCGGCAGTTCGGCGATGACCCGGGGGTCGGCCTCCAGCGTGTCGGCGGAGACGCCGGCCGGGAGGTCGACGCCCCGGAAGGCGTCGGCGAGCTTGTCGCCGAGGCGGCCCGCGAACACCGTGCCGAAGATGGCCACGCCGAAGGACGCGCCGATGGACCGGAAGAAGGTCGCGCCGGAGGTGGCGACGCCGAGATCCTCGTAGGAGACCGCGTTCTGCACGATGAGGACGAGGACCTGCATCACCAGGCCGAGACCGAGGCCGAAGACGAAGAAGTAGGCGCTCATCTCGGCCGTGGGGCTGTTCTCGTCCAGCTGGTGGAGGAGGAGCAGGCCGAGGGTGGTGACGGCGGTGCCCGCAACCGGGAACACCTTCCACCGGCCGGTGCGGCTGACGATCTGGCCGGACGCCGTCGAGGCCAGCAGCATGCCGACCACCATGGGCAGCATGTGCACGCCGGACAGGGTGGGCGAGACGCCCTGGACTACCTGGAGGAAGGTCGGCAGGTACGTCATCGCCCCGAACATGGCGAAGCCGACGATGAAGCTGATCACCGCGGAGAGGGTGAAGGTGCGGATGCGGAACAGCTTGAGGGGGAGGACGGGTTCGGCGGCCCGCCGCTCCACGGCCACGAACGCGACGGCGAGCAGGACGCCCAGCACGGCGAGCCCGACGATCTGCGGCGAGCCCCAGCTCCAGGTGGTGCCGCCGAGGGAGGCCACGAGGACCAGGCAGGTGGCGACGGCGGCGATGAGGAAGGTGCCGAGGTAGTCGATGACGTGCTTCGTCGCCTTGCGCGGGATGCGCAGCACGCCCGCGATGACGGCGAGGGCGACGACGCCGACGGGCAGGTTGACGTAGAAGACCCAGCGCCAGCTGAGGTGTTCGGTGAACAGTCCACCGAGGAGCGGGCCGAGGACGCTGGTGGCGCCGAAGACCGCGCCGAACAGCCCCTGGTAGCGGCCGCGGTCCCGGGGCGCGACGATGTCGCCGACGATCGCCATCGACAGCACCATCAGCCCGCCGCCGCCGAGTCCCTGGAGCGCGCGGAAGCCGATGAGCTGGGCCATGTCCTGCGCCATCCCGCACAGCGCCGAGCCCACCAGGAAGATCACGATCGCGATCTGGAACAGCCGCTTGCGGCCGTACTGGTCGCCCAGCTTGCCCCAGAGCGGGGTCGCGGCCGTCGACGCCAGGAGGTACGCCGTGACCACCCAGGACAGGTGCTCCATGCCGCCGAGGTCGCTGACGATGGTGGGCAGCGCGGTCGACACGATCGTCTGGTCGAGGGCGGCGAGCAGCATGCCGAGCAGCAGGGCGCCGATCGAGACGAGGACGCCGCCGGGAACGTGCTCCTGCCGCGGGTCGCCCGTCCTGGCGTGTGCGTCCAGGGCCATGGATGCCTCCCGGGGCTCTCGTGAACACCTTCCATCGTGATCGGTGTGTCCCGTTATGGCCTCTTGAGTCCTTTCCAGTCCCGGGCTCGGTGGCGTTCATAGGGTTTTCCCGGGGGTGTCGGGCGGGTGGCCGTGTGGAGGTTCTGGGTAGTCTCTGGAGTTCACATGGGGAGGGACGAACAGGTGAACGAACCGACGGGGCGGCAGGGTCGACCGGGACAGCACGGACTGCCGTGCCCCGAGTGCGGTGCGCTCCGCGCGGCGGACAACACCCCGTCCTGCGCCTGCGCCCAGCGCGCGTCCGAAGCCCTGCGCGACACGCGCGAGGCGGAGGCGGCCGCGGCGGAGGACTTCGATCCGCTGCGCATACGGCCGTACGTGGAGCTGGATCCGGACGGGATGCCCGCTCCGACGCACGGGGCGTCCTCCCAGGCGCACGAGGCGTCCTCCGCGGCCGACGTGACCATGCCGCTGCGCGCAGTTCCCCCGTCGGATCCGGACGCGCACACGACAGCGCTCCCCGTCACGGCCGCCCCCGCCTCCTCCTCTCCTCCTCTCTACGGCGACGACGACGACGAGCCGCGCGGCCGGCGCCGGCGCCCCCTGCTGATCGCGGGCGCCGCGGCGGCCGTGGCCGTCGTCGCGGCGGTCGGCTTCGCCGGCGGGCTGTTCACCTATGAGAAGCCGACCCGGGACAGCGCCGCCGCCGAGGACGTCCGGGCGGCCGTGCCGGACACCTCGCCCAGCGTGGCGTCCGAGACGCCGTCGGCGACGCGCTCGGCGTCCCCGTCGGCCTCCCCGAGCTCCTCGCCGTCGCCCTCGGAGAGCGAGAGCCCGTCCCCGTCCGCCTCGGCGTCGAGCGCGTCGCCGTCGGCCTCCCGTTCGGCGGTGACGAGTCCGTCGCCCACCGTGGAGGACTCCACCCCGCCCCTCGCCCCGGGGAACGGGGCCGACGGCGCGGACCAGAGCAGCCCCGTGGCGACGGTCCTGCGCCCCGGCGACCGGGGGGCCGAGGTGACGGAACTCCAGCTGCGTCTGGGGCAGTTGTTGCTCTATAACGACGAGGCGAACGGCGTCTTCACCAGCCGGGTGGAAGAGGCGCTGCGCAACTACCAGTGGTCGCGGGGCATCCAGGACGACGAGGAACTCGGCGTGTACGGGCAGACGACGCGGACGCGCCTGGAGTCGGAGACGAAAGAGCCCTGAGTCGCCACTCGGAGTGACGACTTTCGCCGTACTTCACTGAACGTTCCACGAGGTGGCGTGCGTCGCGCCGGCCGGGCAGCCGCATGAGCGCTCGCTTCGGCGTCACCCGCGGGAAGGTTCTCGCGGTCACGGCAGTGGCCGCGATCGCCGCCTCGGTACTCACCGGACCGGTGTCCGCCGTCGCGGACGGAGACCGGTCGCAGCCGGACCGCTGGGGCGTGATCACCCGCAACCCGGCACCCGGCCCGGCCGGAAAACCCGCACCTCACCCCACGTGCAGCCGCACACCCTCCGCGAAGACCTCCACCCGCACCCGCCGCAGGTCCGGCACCACCACGTCCGGGCCGTGCGCCGCCGCCCGCGCGCCGACGCCCACGACCCGCATCCCGGCCGCCCGCCCCGCGGCGATCCCCGCCCCGGAGTCCTCGAAGACCACGCACTCCGCCGGAGCGACGCCCAGCTCCGCCGCCCCCTTCAGGAAGCCCTCGGGGTCCGGCTTGCTCGCGCCCACCGACTCCGCGGTGACGCGCACCTCCGGCAGCTCCAGTCCCGCCGCCGCCATCCGCGCCGTGGACAGCGGGGCGTCCGCCGAGGTGACCAGCGCGTGCGGCACGCCCCGCAGCGAGGCGAGGAACTCCGGCGCACCCGGGACGGGGACGACGCCGTCCATGTCGGCGGTCTCCTCGGCCAGCATCCGCGCGTTGTCCGCGTGGTTGAGCTCCATCGGCCGGTCGGGCAGCAGCACGGCCATGGAAGCGTGGCCCTGACGGCCGTGGACGACCTTCATGACCTCGTCGCCGTCGAGTCCGTGCTGTTCGGCCCAGCGCCGCCAGACCCGTTCCACGACGGCGTCGGAGTTGACCAGGGTGCCGTCCATGTCGAGCAGGAGGGCGCGGGCGGTCAGGACGGTGGTGGCGGACACGGCGGCCGGCATCGGCGACTCCCAGCACAGTCGAAGAAACAAGGCGGCCCCGCCCGCCGGTCAGGGAAAACGAGCGGGAGCCACTTTGTTTCCTCACGGTACAAAACAAACGGGGGCACACGCCACCCCGGGCGGAAAGCGTTCACCTTCCCTTCAGCCCACCGCCCGCGCGGCCCGCCTCACCCGGCGACCGCCTCCCACAGGCTCCACACGCCCAGCGCCAGCATCAGCACCGCCGCGACCTGCGTGATCAGCCGCAGCGGCACCCGCTTCATCAGGGCCTTCCCGCCGACGATGCCGAGCCCGGCCACCGCCCACAGGGCCAGCACCGCGCCGAGGCCGACGGAGAGCGGATCGTCGTAGCGGGCGGCGAGGTTCGCCGTCATGATCTGGGTCAGATCGCCGAACTCGGCGACGAGGATCAGCATGAAGCCGGCCCCGGAGACCTTCCAGAAGGACTGGTCCTCGGGCCTGCGGACCTCCGCGTCGCCGTCGGCTCCGCCCTTCGACAGCAGCAGCACGGCCGCGCCGCCGAGGAAGAGCACGCCGGTGAGCGCGTGCACGATCTGCTGCGGCAGCAGCGTCAGCACGCTGCCCGCCGCGACGGCGAGCACGACGTGCACCGCGAAGGCCGCGGCGACCCCGGCGAAGACGTACGAGGCGCGGTAGCGGGTGCCGAGGACGAGGCCGGCTAGGGCGGTCTTGTCGGGCAGTTCGGCGAGGAAGACGACGCCGAAGACGAGCGCCGTCACGGTAACGCTGATCAAGGTTCCTCAATCGGTCGGGCTGCCCCACCGAGAACGGGGCCTGTCGGCCCTGCGAAGACGCCTCGGCACGGCAGCGCACACGGCGCCCGTGCCGGAGGGCACGGGCGTGCACTGCTTGCCGAAGGTCTCGCTGGCGGATCCGCGTGGCGGATCGGCCTCCGGGCGCCGGCCCGGGATCCGTCACGAGGACGGGCCCGAGCAGTGTGTCGACGGTCCGGCGAAGAGCTACTCCCCTTCTGCGCCGTCCATGGTACGTGACGGCTACACCCGTCTCACGCCGGCCCGGGACCGCCCGTCCCGCGACCCGCCCGGCCGCCCCGTCGCGCGAAACCTTCACACCGAATGGCTTGTCGTGTCATGCGCACGTCATTAGCTTCTTACCGCGCGCACACCTCCCCGCAACGCGGCCCCGCGAGCATTCCCTCGCTCGCACCGCAACGCCCCCACCCCTCAAGGGAGTTCGCATGTCCAGCAGCTCTAGGTTCTACGCGCGTCAACGGGTCAGCATACTCGCGGCGCTCACCGGACTGATAGCCTCCGTCGCCCTCTTCAACGGCCCGACGGCGTCCGCCGCCCTCCCCACCCCGGTCAGCGCGGCCACCGCCCGTACCTATCTCGCCTCGCTCACCGTGGCCGCCGAGGACCGCACCGGCTACGACCGCGACCTGTTCAACCACTGGATCACCATCAGCGGCGCGTGCAACACCCGCGAGACGGTCCTCAAGCGCGACGGCTCCAACGTCGTCGTCAACTCCGCCTGCACCGCCACCAGCGGCAGCTGGTACTCCCCCTACGACGGCGCCACCTGGACCGCCGCCTCCGACCTGGACATCGACCACCTCGTGCCGCTCGCCGAGGCCTGGGACTCCGGCGCGGACGGCTGGACCAGCGCCAAGCGCCAGAACTTCGCCAACGACCTGACCCGCCCGCAGCTCATCGCCGTCACCGACAACGTCAACCAGGCCAAGGGCGACCAGGACCCGGCCACCTGGATGCCGTCGGTCTCCTCCTACCGCTGCACCTACGTCCGCGCCTGGGTCCAGGTGAAGTACTACTACGGCCTGTCGGTCGACTCCGCCGAGAAGAGCGCCCTGACGAGCTACCTCTCCGGCTGCTGACGGCCGCGTCCGGGCCCGGTTCACCCGGGCACGCGGGAACCGGCCGCGGATTCCTGGCGCGGAACCTCCCCACCGCGCCCCGTCGCTGCGTACCGTACAGGCGACGGAGGAGGCGATCACGTGGCCGGACTGCGGCTGGGACCCCTGCTGAGATACGCCGACAGCACGTCCGCGACCGTATGGGTCGAGGCGAGCCGTCCGTGCGACGCCGAAGTGCGCTGCCCGGACGGCTCCGGCGGCGCCGCCCGCACCTTCCAGGTGGCCGGCCACCACTATGCGCTGATCCCGGTGACCGGCCTCACCCCGGGCGCCTCCACGCCGTACGAGGTGTTCCTCGACGGCGCGCGCGTGTGGCCGCTGCCCGCCGCGCCCTTCTCGGCGTTCCCGCCCTCCGTCATCCACAGCCCTGCCGGGGAGGACGACGCCGTGCGGGTGGCGTTCGGCTCCTGCCGGTGGGCGGCGCCCGCGGCCGACGCCCACGACCCGGTCGGCCCCGACGCCCTCGACAGCCTCGCCGCGCGCATCGCGGGCGATCCCGAGGGCGAGCGGCCCGACGTCCTGCTGCTGCTCGGCGACCAGGTCTACGCCGACGAGACCTCCGACGCGACGCAGCGCTGGCTGGCCGCCCGCCGCGACCTGCGGGAGCCGCCGGGCACCGGGGTCGCGGACTACGAGGAGTACACCCACCTCTACTACGAGTCCTGGCTCGACCCGGAGATCCGCTGGCTGCTGTCCACCGTGCCCAGCTGCATGATCTTCGACGACCACGACGTCATCGACGACTGGAACACCTCGGCCTCCTGGCTGGCCGACATGCGGACCACCCACTGGTGGCGCGAGCGGCTGCTGAGCGGGCTGATGTCGTACTGGGTGTACCAGCACCTGGGCAACCTCTCCCCCGCCGAGCTGGCCGCCGACCCGCTCTACGCGGCCGTGCGCGCCACGCCCGACGGCACCGACGTGCTGCGCGAGTTCGCGTGCCGCGCCGACGCCGACTCGGCGTCCGTGCGCTGGAGTTACCGGCGCGACTTCGGCCGGGTGCGGCTGGTGATGGTGGACTCGCGGGCCGCGCGGGTGCTGGAGGAGGGCGCGCGCTCGATGCTCGACCCGGGCGAGGCCGAGTGGCTGCGCGCCCAGGTGCTGGACGCGCCCGGCTCGTACGACCATCTCCTGGTCGGCACCTCCCTGCCCTGGCTGCTGCCGCATCTGGTGCACGACGTGGAGGGCTGGAGCTCGGCCCTGTGCCGGGGCGAACGGGGCGCGCGCTGGGCGAAGTTCGGGGAGCGGCTGCGGCGCGGGGCGGACCTGGAGCACTGGGCGGCGTTCCCGTCGTCCTTCGCCGGACTGGCCGACCTGTTCGCGGAGGTCGGCACGGGGCCGCAGGCGCCGGCGACGGTGCTCGTGCTCTCCGGGGACGTGCACCACGCGTACGTGGCCGAGCCGCGGTGGCGGGACGGCGGGCCCGACACGCGCGTGCTGCAACTGACGTGCTCGCCCGTCCACAACTCGGTGCCGAGGTCGATCCGGGTGGGGTTCCGGTTCGGGTGGAGCGCGGTGGCGCGGGCGCTCGGCCGCCGCTTCCGCCGGCACGGGCGCTGCGCGCGACCGGCCGTCAGCTGGCGCAAGAAGGGCGGGCCCTGGTTCGGCAACCAGCTCATGACGCTGACGCTGCAAGGGCGTTCGGCCCGGCTGCGGCTGGAACGGGCGCGGGCGGCGCGGCAGGGCGGGCGCTCCCGCCTGGAGACGGTGACGGAGTCGTCGCTGAGCGGCTCCTGAGGCGGACGGTGGGTGTGGATTCGGTCACGCCGCCGGGATCGCGCGCCGGGACGGAAAGCGCTTGACGTGCTGGGGTAACACATCGGAAATCCCCAGCGGACGCAAAGCCGTGGCCAAATGTTGAACTTGCAAGCATCGTTGAGGTCCCCCTAACGTGGGTCGCTGATTCGGTACCGCCGCCCCCACCGCCGGTCCGTCCCCAGGACCGGTCGCATGACCGACACCGAAGGAGCACCCCCCACATGTCCGCTCGTCTCGACAGCGCACAGCCGTACGCGATCGGCCTGTTCCGCATCGTCGTAGGCCTGCTCTTCGCCTGCCACGGCGCCGCCTCGCTCTTCGGTGTCCTCGGCGGAGCCGTCGGCACCGACGGGGGCACCGTCGACGCCGGCGCCTGGCCCGGCTGGTACGCGGCCGTGATCCAGCTGGTCGGCGGCAGCCTCGTGCTGCTCGGCCTGGGCACGCGCGCCGCCGCGTTCATCGCCTCGGGTTCCATGGCGTACGCCTACTTCAAGGTCCACCAGCCGGAGGCGCTGTGGCCGATGGAGAACGGCGGCGAGGCCTCGGCGATGTTCTGCTGGGCCTTCCTGCTGCTGATCTTCACGGGGTCCGGCGCGTTCGGGCTGGACCAGCTGTTCGGCAAGCGCACGGCGCGTGAGCGGGCGCAGGAGCCGACGTCGCGCAAGGCGACCGTCTCGGCCTGACCCCGCGACTTCGAGGCGCCCTTCCCGTCCGTACGGGGAGGGCGCTTTCCGTCGCGTACGGGGAGCGCGCTCTCCGTTCCTGCGGGGAGGGCGCTTTCCGTCGCCCGGCGCTCGACGGTCATCCACGGCTCCGCGCAAGGCTCTTGGCGCGGGCCGGGCGTATATACGTTGCCGAACACACGAGCACCCTGTGACCCTTCTGTCACATCATCGGCGTACGCTGTATGGCTGACATGGCCGCACCTGCCGCTCCCCCGCGACACCGCGGCGAGGCCGGCCGCGACGGGGGAGACACGGGGAGTCCGGGGTGTTCGAGAGTGTGGGGGCGTGGGCGTTGATCGGCGCCCCGTGGATCTATGCGCTGGTGGCGCTGTCGGTCCTGCTCGACGTGTTTCTGCCGGTGCTGCCGAGCGGGGTGCTCGTCATCGCCGCGGCGACGGCGGCCGCCGCCGGCTCGGGCGCGGCGACCGGCCGGCTGCCGCACGAGGTGCCGGACATCCTGGCGCTGATCCTGTGCGCCGCGACCGCCTCGGTCCTGGGCGACCTGGCCGCGTACCGTCTCGCCCGGCGCGGGGGCGCGCGGCTGGACCGCGCGATCTCCCGCTCACGGCGGCTCACCACCGCGCGGGAACGTCTCGGCGGGGCGCTCGCGCGGGGCGGCGGGGCGCTGTTCGTCCTGGCCCGGTTCGCGCCCGCCGGCCGCTCGGTCGTCTCCCTCGTCGCCGGCTCCGCGCACCGGCGCGCCCGCGACTTCCTGCCCTGGTCGGCCCTGGCGGGCCTGTCCTGGGCGGTCTACAGCGTCGCGCTCGGGTACTTCGGCGCGCAGTGGCTGGGAGCGACGTGGCTGGCGACGGCGGTGTCGGTGCTGGCGTTGTTCGGGGCGGGGGCGGGGGCCGCGTTCGTCATGCGGCGACAGCCGGCGTGACGAACGCCGCCTGGGGGCTGCCGCCCCAGGCCCCCGCTTCGGCCCTTGAGGGGCCTCGTCCTCAATCGCCGGACGGGCTGGTTCTACTTCGGTGAGTCATGGAGCCGCGTACCTCCAAACCGTCCAGCAGGTCCGCTGTCGCCTGGGTGATCGTGTCCACCGCTCTGTCGAACACCTCCTGGTTGTGCGCCGCCGGTGCGCGGAAGCCGGACACCTTGCGCACGTACTGGAGGGCCGCAGCCCTGATCTCGTCCTCCGTGGCCTCCTCGGGCAGCACGGGCGGACGCAGAGTCTTGATGCTTCGGCACATGTCCCCAGTGTCACCGTTCGCCGTCGAGGTCGACGTACCAGTCGTTGGACGTGATCCAGTGGCCCTTCGGATACTCGAAGTCGGCCTGACCGAGCAGCGTGAAGCCCGCCTTGCGGCACACCCCGTTGGACGCGGCGTGCCCGACGCCGGGAAAGGCGTGCAGGGCCGCGTGGCCGCCGCCGGCGCGCCGCAGGGAGCGCACGGTCTCGACGAGCGCCTGTGCCGCGCTCGCGGCGAGGCCTCTGCCCTGGAACTCGGGGAGGATCGCCCACCCCGTCTCCCACACCGTCCCGCCCCGCCACTCGCGCTCCCAGTAGCCGATCGACCCGACGGTCTCCCCGCTCCGCGCCGACACGACCCGGAACATGCGCCCGGTCGTCAGCTCGACGTACCGCCGATGCCGCTCCGCGAGCTTGTCCTCCGGCTCCGGCCCGCCCAGGTGGGCCGTCATCTCCGGCGAGTTGGCCCGCCGCAGCAGCCAGAAGTCGCCCTCCGCCCAGGGCGTCAGCCGCACCGGTTCCACGCCGGTCCCCTCGGCGCCCTCCGCCGCGCCCGCCTCCATCGCGCCCACCCCCTCCTGCGCACCCGTCCCGTCCATGCCGCCACGGTAGGACACGGCACTGACAGTCCCGTGAGCGAGCGATCGGCCCGTCCGTCCAACTTCTATCAACTCGGCGGACCGGCAAGCCAGTTGGCGTCACGGCGGTCGGCCCTGAGTGGAAGCGCCCCTTTCGCGGGTGTTAGATGGAAGGCGTCACGACCGTGGAGACGTGCCCGCGACGACGGGCGGCCGGCGGTCCGCGATCCCCCGGCCCGTGTCCGCCCCGGCCAAGTCCATGCCGAAGCCTCGCGTGAGGAGTACTGCCATGCCCGCTGCCAGCCAGGTCGTCCTCGAGCCCGCGGCACGAGACGTCGCCGAGGGGTTCTCGAATCCGCCGTTCCTGTACGAGATGGCGCCGGCCGACGCCCGGCAGGTCCTCGCGGACGCGCAGGCCGCCCCCGTCGGCAAGCTCCCGGTCGACGAGGAGTGGATCACCGTTCCCGCCCAGGTGGGGGACGTCCGCGTGCGCATCGTCAAGCCGCGGGGCGCCACCGGCATGCTGCCGGTCATCGTGTACATGCACGGGGGCGGCTGGATCCTCGGCGACGCCGCGACCCACGACCGGCTCGTGCGCGAACTCGCCGTCGGGGCCGGCGCGGCGCTCGCGTTCGTGGAGTACGCGAACTCGCCGGAAGCCCACTACCCGACCGCGATCGAGCAGGGCTACGCCACCGCCCAGTGGATCACCCGGCACGGGGCGTCCAAGGGCCTCGACGCCTCCCGGATGGCGGTGGCCGGCGAGTCGGTGGGCGGCAACATGACGGCCGCGCTGGCGCTGATGGCCAAGGAACGCGGCGACGTCACCTTCGTCCAGCAGTCGATGTACTACCCGGTCACCGACGCGGCGATGGACACCGAGTCGTACGACAGGTTCGCCACCGGCTACTACCTCACCCGCCAGGCGATGGAATGGTTCTGGGACGCCTACACCACCGACCCGGCACAGCGCGCCGAGATCACGGCGTCGCCGAACCGCGCGAGCACCGAGCAGGTCGCCGGCCTGCCGCCCGCGTACATGTGCGTCGACGAGGCCGATGTGCTGCGCGACGAGGGAGAGGCCTACGCCGCCAAGCTCCGCTCGGCCGGCGTCCCCGTGACGACCGTGCGCTACGACGGCACCATCCACGACTTCATGCTGCTCAACGCGCTCAGCGAGACCCGCGCCACGCGAGCCGCCATCGACCAGGCCACCGCCTTCCTGCGCACCGGGCTCGGCACCGACTGACGCACCCCGCCGCCACGATTCTCATCGTTCGAACACATGAACCACCCGAGAGAACTCGCCACCCAAAATCGAACAGGCGTACCATTGCCGTGTGGCGAGTTCCTTTGACTTCCCCAGCGATCTGCGCGCCGGTCAGGAGGAGCTGCATCAAGTGCGGGCCGAGCTGTCGGTCCTGCTGAAGCGGCTCCCCTGGTCGGTCGAGCCGCTGGACGGTTTCAGCGACGTCGGCGGCTGGCGCAAGGTGGAGCGCCCCGCCTCTCCCGGCTGGACGGCCGACGAACAGGCCGAGGTGGAGAAGCTCCGGCAGCGGGAGCACGAACTCGCCGTGTTCGTCAGCTGCCACCGGTTCTGGGCCGAGGTCGCCGCCGGGGAGCGCGTGGACGCCCGTATGCGGCTCAAGCACGCGCACGGGGCCCCGCCGGAGCAGGAGGACCCCGCCGAGGGGTCCTAGGAACACGCGAGAGGGCCCCCGGAACTCTCCGGGGGCCCTCTCGCATCTCCTGGTGGGCGCGGACGGTTTCGAACCGCCGACATCCTGCTTGTAAGGCAGGCGCTCTACCCCTGAGCTACGCACCCAGGACGAGTCGACAGCCTACATGGCCGGGGGCACTGCCCCGCAAACGTGTATCGCGTCGCCCACGCGGGCCGCCCACGCGGGCCGACCACGCGAGGGAGGGGGATAACCCCACCTTCGATCCGGGAGCGCACCGGATCGTCCGGCCGGGCCCGGCTCCCTAGTGTCGGAGACGTCAAGAACAGCGACGTCGACGCGGGCCGGGGCCCGCCCAGGGGGAACCACCATGAGCCGCACCGCCCGCACCGCCCGCGCCCTCCTCCTCACCGGTCTGGTCGCCGTCCTCGCCGCGACCGGCACCGCCTGTTCCTCCGCCTCGGACGACGCGGACCCGGAGCAGCGGTCGTTCGCGCTCCAGGGCCGCACCCTCACCGTCGACTCCGACGACTCCACGCTGGAGATCGTCGCCTCGGACGCGCACAAGGCGGGCAGCGTCCAGGTCACCCGCTGGTTCGACGCGTCGGTGGTGTTCGGCGACGAGCCGGAGGTGACCTGGTCGATGAAGGACGACCGGCTGACGCTGCGGACGAAGTGCTCCGGCGTGGTCGCCGACTGCTCGGCCAAGCACCGCATCGAGGTGCCGCGCGGCATCGCCGTCAAGGTCGACGAGGACGACGGCAGCGTCCGCGCGCGGGGGTTCGCGGACGCCCTCAGCATCCACACGAAGGACGGGTCCGTGCACGTCACCGACTCCAGCGGGCCGCTGGAGCTGAGCAGCGACGACGGTTCGGTGCGCGCGGAGGTCGCCTCGCGGCGGGTGAGCGCGCGGACCGAGGACGGCTCGGTGCGCATCGACCTGAGCGCCGTACCGGACCGGGTGGAGTCGTTCAGCGACGACGGTTCGGTGAGCATCGTGCTGCCGCCGGCCACGTACCGGGTGACGGCCGAGTCCGACGACGGCGGGCGGAAGATCTCCGTGCCGCAGGACCCGTCCAGCGCGCACGTGGTCTCGGCGCGGACCCGCGACGGTGAAATCACCGTGCGGAACGCGAACTGACCGGCCCGTGTGTTCGTCCTTATCCGGTGGGAGAATGACACCGGGCAGGGCGAATCACAGCACGGGAGAGGGATGTGACGGCGACACCAGCGCAGCCGTACTCGCCGTCGGAGCCGCGCGCACGCCGGCCCGCACACCGGCTCACGCGCCGGTCCGCACACCGCTCAGCGCATCGCTCAGCGCTGCGGGACGCGGTCGTCCTCGCCGCGCTTCCACTCGTCGCCGCGCTCGCGCTGCCGGCCGCGTTCGCGGGCGGCGGCACCCGGCGCTGGTTCGGCGGGCGGGCGGAGGGGCAGCGGGCCGAGGCGCAGGCCGCGAAGGACGCCGCCGCCGCCGCGTTCTACGAACTGGACACCGCCCAGCGGGATCTGCGGATCTCGATCGAGACCATCACCGCCGTGGACGACTCCCCGGCGGCCCGGCGCGCCGTCGCCGACTTCGAGGCGATCGGGCGGCGCGTCGACGAGGCCAGCCGCCAGTACATCCAGGCCGTCGACGCCCATGACCTCGACCGTGACGACCTGGAGGCCTCGGCGGCCACCCGCGCGCGGGGCGAACTGACCCGCGCCAAGGAGGAACTGGGGCGGGTCAAGCAGGAACTGGACCGGTTCACGGACGGGCTGGGGCCGCTGCTGGGGAAGGCCGAGACGCAGTTGGCGCGGCTCGCGCCCGCCGTGGAGCGGGCCCGGCAGGCGCTGCTCGCGGCGTCGAACGCGCTGGACGCCGCGCGGGGCACGGGGCTGCGGGCCGACGACCTGGCGGCCCGGCTGGCGACGCTGGCGCCCGAGCTGACCCGGCTCAACCAGGGCGCCGGGCAGCACGGCGTGCCGCAGACGCTGGAGCGGGCCGAGCGGGTCTCCCGGGAGGCCGAGGCGGTCCGGGCCGAGGCCGAGCGGCTGCCGGAGAAGGCCGCCGAGATCGACCACCGCCTGGTGTCGCTGCGGACCCGCGCGCAGGCGCTGACGACCCGGGCCGGGCAGGTCGAGCCGGTGCTGAGCGAGCTGCGGCGGCGGTTCACGGCGGCCTGCTGGCAGGACCTCCAGCAGGTCCCGCACCAGGCCGTGGAGCACGTACGGCAGGCCGAGGCGAGGCTCGCCGAGGCGCGGGCCGCGCGGGAGGAGCAGCGCTGGCCGGACGCCACCGCGCTGCTGTCGACGGCGCGGGCGCTGCTGAACGCCACCGACGAGGCCGTCTCGGCCGCGGGCGACCGTCTCTCCCGGCTCAACGCCGTGCAGAAGGACCCCCGGCGCGAGATAGAGCGGACCCGGTTCGCGATCCGCGACGCCCAGCGGCTCGCCATGGCCGGCCGCAACACCCCCGACCCGCGCCACGCCCGGCCCCTGGACGAGTCCGTGGCCCGCCTGGACCGGGCGATCACCACGCTGGACGGCCACCACCCCGACTACTGGCACTTCCTGACCGAGACCGAGGCGGTCCGCCACACGGTGTCCGAGGTGGTGGCCCACATCCGCGAGGAGCGCGGCTCCGCGGCCGGCCACTGACCCCGCGCCCCCGTCTCCCCACCCCCGCGCGCGCCTTCGCGCCCGTCCGCCGGCTGCCGTTGCCGCCTGTGTCCGGCGGGCGGATATTGGAGGGGCGTACCGGGTCCGCCGGGGTGTCTACGGTTCGAGGAGGCGGCGATGGCCACTCACGCGATGCGCTCCGAGGGGCGGCGGCGTATTCGGCTCGACGATCATCTGCCCGTCGATCACCGGCTGAACCGGGTCTACCGGATCGGGGCGGGGCTGATGGGGCTCGGGCTGCTGGTGTTCGGGATCTTCGGGATCATGAGCCGGATCGGCTTCTTCGACACCGGCGGGGACACCGTCTGGGCGCTGAACACCAACGGCGCGCTCAGCTGGCTGTCGGTCGCCGTCGGGCTGCTGCTGCTGGCCGGCATGGTGATCGGCGGGAACTTCGCCTCCACGCTGAACCTGACCCTCGGCGTGCTGTTCATCCTGAGCGGCTTTTTGAACATGGCCCTGCTGGAGACCGAGTTCAACTTCCTGGCGTTCGAGATCCAGAACTGCATGCTCAGTTTCGTGATCGGGATCCTGCTGCTGGTCTTCGGGATGTACGGCAGGGTCGGTTCGGCCCTGCCGCACGACAACCCCTACTACCGGGCCCGCCACCCCGACCTGGCGGAAGAGCGGGACCGGAACCGCGAACGCCGGGAGGAGTTCCCGGCCTGATCGGTGCGAGCGGCGCCGGTCAGGTGCGGCGAGCGCTGATCAGGTGCGGTACGCGTAGTAGTTCGCGTTCGGGTACGAGGCGATGATGCTCTGCACCGACCGGCTGTACGTGTTGGTCGAGTGGTACGTCAGGTACGGCACGCCACGGCTCTTCGAGGTGACGATCATCGTGTGGTCCTTCGAGCCGTCGCGGTCGAAGTCCACCTGGAGCACGTCGCCGACGTCCATCTGGTAGACGTTGGCGAGGCTGGTCGTCCGCTTGGAGTTCTGGGCGAACCAGGACCACTCGTTGACGCCGACGAACGAGTGCGACTGGATCTCGGCGTTGCCGAACCACCTGGTGTAGTCGTACACGTAGCCGGGGACGTGCTTCCAGCCGCCCGCCTTCAGGGACTGGCTGACGAAGTTGGTGCAGTCACCGCCCGCGCCCTGGCCGTTGAAGTTGGGGTAGGCCGTGTTGTAGTTCGACCAGTACTTCTTGGCGTACGCGGCCATCGCGTTGTAGTCCAGGCCACTGGCGGTGAAGTTCTTCGCCTTGGCCGGGCCGGGGTACGTGGTGGACGCCTTGGGCGCGGCGGGGGTGGTGCTGGTGGTCTTGGCGACCCGGGGGGCGACGGCGGGCTTGTCCGTCTGGTTCACCGCGACGCCCTCGTCGGTGTCACGGATGCCGGTGAGCTGCCAGTTGCCGCTCTTGTCGGCGGTGAACGTCAGCTCGTGGCGGGCCTGGAAACCGGTGGCCTTCGGCTCGTCGCCGCGGACCTTCGCGTAGGTGAGCGTGGTGGTCTCGGTGACCGCGACCTTGGCCGTGCGGCCCGTCACGCGGGTGGCGTCCAGGGTGACGGTGGTGTTGCCGCCGCTGTACTTCTCGCCGAGCTTGGCGAGCTGGTCCTTGCGCTGGTCCAGCGAGGACAGGGCGGAGTCCTCGGTGCGGGCCAGCCCGGAGGACAGCTTGACCTTCCCGCTGAAGCCGTCGGTCAGCGGCTTCTTGCGGTCGCTCTGCTTGTCGTCGACCAGGGCCTCCGTACGGTCGGTGAAGACCGCGTCCGCCAGCCGCTGGAAGGTCGCCTTGGTCTTCGCGTCCACCTTGGGGTCGTCGACGACAGCGGCGCCGGCGCTCCAGTTGGGGATCAGCGCCACTCCGGCGACGACCGAAGTGGCGGCCGCGCCGAGTATGGTGGCGCGGCGCCGCGTACGGCTCAATTTCCTTGACTTCACTAGTGTTTTCCCCTCTTGCCCCGGCGGGAGGGATGCCGGGACCGGAATCTTCGCACGCCATGTGTATCTGTTGTGAAGAGGGGTACGGCCGGGAAAGCCAGGGAGTTATACGACTGTCACTGGGGCGGCCGCGACACGTGTCAGCGTGCGGCCGCAACGTTACTTCACGACTGTCGACCAGTCGGGGCTCTGCGCCGGATCCAGGGTGCGCAGCCGCTCCAGCGTCGCCGGCTTCTGGACGTCCATCCAGTCGGCGAGCTCCTTGAAGGACACGCACTTGACGTCCTTCTTGGTGCACACGGTCTTGATGACCTCGTCGACGGCGTCCATGTAGATGCCGCCGTTCCACTCCTCGAAGTGGTTGCCGATGAACAGCGGGGCGCGGCTGCCGTAGTAGACGCGGTTGAAGCCGGCCATGTAGGTGCCGACGGTCTCCTGCTCCCACTGCGGGTACTTCGCCGGGTCGCCCTGGGTCTGGCCGTCGGACTGGTTGTAGAGGAAGTTGAAGTCCATGGACAGGCCCTGGTACTTGCCGCCCTCGTAGGGGAGCATCTGGAGCGGGAAGTCCCAGATGCCGTTCTTCTTCGCCGGCCAGATCTGGAAGTCGCCCTTGGAACTGGCGTCGTAGCGCCAGCCGTAGCTCTTGGCGGCCTTCAGCAGGTTCGCCTGGCCCTCCAGGCAGGGGGCGCGGCCGCCGGCGACCTCTTTCTTGAAGTCGAAGGGCAGCGGGTCCATGTCGGTGTAGCCGGTGTTCGTCTTCCACTTCTCGGCGAAGGTGAAGAACTGGTCGATCTCGCTCTTCCACTCCTCGACGCTCCAGTCGTCGCCGCCCTTGGCGCCGCAGAAGTGGCCGTTGAAGTGGGTGCCGATCTCGTTCCCCTCCTCCCACGCCTTGCCGAGCTGCTCGATCGTGGTGCGGATGTGGTCGTCGGTGGGGAAGCTGATCGCCGCCGAGCCCTTGGGGTGCTGCGGCGGGCTGTAGAGGTCCTTCTTGCTCTTCGGCAGCAGATAGATGCCGGTGAGGAAGAAGGTCATGTGGGCGTTGTACTCCTTCGCCATCTCCCGGTAGTGCTCGAAGAGTTCGTCCTCGCCGGCCAGCGCTCCGTCCTAGGAGAAGACGACGAACTGGGGCGGTTTCTCACCGGGCTTGAGCGGCTCGGCCTTCAGGCCGCCCTTCTGCGGGCCGGTGTACGAGGTGGAGCCGTCCCCCAGGACCTTGGTCTTGCCGTCCCATTTCGGCTCCTCGGTGGCCGTCGCGGTCTTCCTCTGTTCCCCCGAGGACGCGGTCGGCGCGGTGTTCGCCGTGCGGTTCAGCACCAGGTACCCCGCCGTCAGGGAGGCGACGACGAGGAAGGCCGCCAGGCTCAGGAAGCCGGGGCGGGCGGCGGGGCGGCGCGGTGCCGGGGCCTTGCGGCGGCGGCCCGACGGTGACTTCATGTGCGGCTCATTCTCCAAGCGGTCGGTGACAGCGGTACCCGTCGGTGGTCAGCCGAGCGGGCTCATGGCCCGGGACCAGATGTCGTAGGGGGCTCCGCCGTCGTCGGTGTCGCCGGCGACGCCCTCCAGCGGCAGTGGTTCGAGGCTCTTGGCCAGGTCGATGCGGTAGACGACGACCGCCGTGGACACGGACTTGTGCGTGCCGACGTACCAGGCGGCGGTGTCGTTCTGGGTGGTCCCGGCCTTCCCGGCCACCTCGGCGCCGGCGGACGCGGCGGAGGGGTGAGCGGTGCGGAAGGAGTCCTCCAGGGCCGAGGTGACCTCTTCGGCCACGTCGGCGCCCACCGCGCGGCGCGGCGCGGGGAGGTCCAGGGCGACCTTGGTGCCGTTGTGGGTGATCTGCCGCACCGAGTAGGGCTCGGTGTGCTTGCCGGCCGCGGCGAAGGTCGAGTAGCCGCTGGCCATGCGGATCGCGCTGGGCGTGGCGCTGCCCATGGACAGCGCGGGCACCTGGGCCCCGATGCTGGAGGAGAGCAGTCCGGAGGCCTCGGCGGTCGCGCGCACCTTGTCCAGGCCGGTGTCCATGCCGAGCTGCATGAACGGCGTGTTCACCGACAGCTCCAGCGCCCGGTGCAGGGAGATCCGCCCGTAGGACCGGTCGCCGTCGTTGCTGGCGGACACCTTCTTGCCGCTGCGGTCCCAGTAGGGGCCCTCGGGGGTGGTCACCGGCACGTCGTCGTCGCCGTCGTAGAGGGAGTCCCCGGTGACCTCCGAGGCCTCGCCGTCGCGGGACTTGAGGACGCCGTGCTCCAGGCCGGCCGCGTACACGAACGGCAGGAACGCCGAACCGGCGGGGACGGTGGTGGCGTTGGACTCGTTGTAGCCCTGCGTACGGTGGTCGGGGCCGCCGTAGACGGCGAGGATCCGGCCGTCGGCGGTCACCGAGGCGGCGCCGTAGTGGGCGTTCTTCGCGCCCTTCGGGTCGTCCTTGAGGGCCTTGGCGCGGGCCTTGGTGACGGCGTCGGTGAGCTGCGCCTCACGCTTCTTGTCGAAGGTCGTGTAGATCTGGTAGCCGCCGAGGTCGAAGTCCTTGTCGGAGATCTTCCCGGCTTTCTTGGCGTACTGGGAGGCGAGTTCGACGAGGTAGTCGCTCTGCTCACCGGTGTCGTACAGCGGGTTGCTCTTCAGCGGGTCGGGGAACTTCGTGTACGTCGCCCGCTCCGCCTTGGACAGTTCGCCGATGTCGACCATCCGGTCGAGGGTCCAGGTCCAGCGCTCCACGGCCCGCGCGCGGTTGGCGGCGCTCAGCGTCGGGTCGTAGAGACCCGCGCCCTTGAGCAGGGAGGCGAGGAACGCGGCCTCGCTGGCGTTGAGTTCGCTGACGTCCTTGCCGTAGTAGGCCTGGGCGGCGCGCTGGATGCCGTAGGTGCCGCGGCCGAACCAGCTGGTGTTGAGGTAGCCCTCCAGGATGTCGTCCTTGCTCATCTGGTTGTCCAGCTTGAGGGAGATCATCGCTTCGGTGAACTTGCGGCGCAGCGTCTGGTTCTGGTTCAGGTAGACGTTCTTGACGTACTGCTGGGTGATCGTGGAGCCGCCCTGGGTGTCGCCCTGGCCGAGGGTGCGGAACAGGGCGCGGCTGATGCCCTTGAAGGAGATGCCGGGGTCGCTGTAGAAACTCGCGTTCTCGGCGGCGAGCACGGCCCAGCGGACGTCCTCGGGGATGTCCTTGAGCGGCATCGCCTGGCGCTGCACCCAGCCGGTGCGGGCCATGGGCGTCCCGTCGGCCCAGAAGTACACGTTGTCCTGCTGGGTGGCGTAGGTGTTGAGGTTCTCCGGGACGTCGGTGACGGCGTAGGCGGTGACCAGGAGGAGGGTGCTCAGGCCCATCGCGCCGAGGAGGCCGCCGAGCCACTGCCGCCAGGAGGGCACCCAGCGGCGCCAGCCCTCACGGCCGGGGCGCGGGTACTGCGGACGCATCCGGCGGACGTAGGGCGTCGCGCGGGCGATCAGCGGGGCGAGGAGGGCGGTCAGCCGGGGGCCGAGCACGGCGGATATTCGGGCGTACAGCCGGGCGAAAAGCGAAGGGCGCGGGGCTTTGCGGCTCTTGCGCCGGTTTCCGGGGTTCGCCGAAGCCGACGGTGTTTCCTGGCCGCCGTCGGGTATCCCCCCTTCCGGCACGCGCAGTTGCATGGTCTCGTCCGCCCGGAAAGAGGCGGGAACCTTCAACTGCATGGTCACGTCCGGCTTCTGGGGCTCCTCCCCCTGCCCCCTCTGGGTCACGCTGTCTCCCTCCGCACTCGGTGTTGCTCGCGTGGGCAGACGTACAGACGTACGAGGGTCTGACATGGTTGCCGTGCGATCGGCTGCAAACCCTGAATCCCCCGACCTCGCGGTTCATCGCGGCGCTCTCAAATTACCAGCGCTCTTCGCAAGTTCTCCACATAAGAAATCGACAGAAGCAAACACAGTCGACAACGCGAGACTTACATCGGAACAGGCCTGGCCAATTCTAGACTTTCGCGCCACTTCGCACGAAGAGGGGGGCGCCGGCGGTCCGGCACCCCCCTTCTATGTCCCGGATGTCCTGCTCTACTTGCGGTAACACTCTGTTCGCGGTGGACGGCCCGCTTCCGGCGGACCGCTTTCGGCGGCCCGAAGCGGGCGGGCCTACCTCAGATAAACGATTCCGTCCGTGACGATCGAGGGGCGCCTCGGGGTGCCCGCCACTTCGATCCTGACCGTGTGCTGTCCGCTGGTCGGCCAGCTCCGCGTCCAGACGGCGTTCCCGTTGACCACCTTGGACAGCCTCAGGTCCATGGTCGCCGCCTTCTCGCCGTCGACGTAGACGTGCGCCTGGCCCGCGACGGCGGACCGCGAGACCACCCAGGCGACCGAGCGGCCGGTGAAGGTCCACGTCAGCGACGCCCCCTTGTCGCGGCCGGCGAGGGACCCGCCGCCCAGGTAGCCCCGGGACGACTTGGCCGTCCAGTTCCCCGTCCGCACGGCCTCGGTCTCCTGGAGGACCACCGGCGCGCCCGTGACCGAGGCCGCGGCGGTGTTCCCGGCCATGTCGTACGCGTTCAGCGACCACGTGGTCGTCGTGCCGAGGCCGGCGGTGAACCGGGCTTCGGTCGCGGACGGCCCGTAGGTCACGGCGGCCGGGGAGGTCTGGCGCACCTCCTTCAGGGCGGCGTCGGCCGCCTTCCAGCGGAGCGCCAGCGGTACGGCGTCGGCGCTCACCGTGCCCACACGCAGGGCCAGGCTCGGCGCGACGGGGAAGGTGGGCGGGGCGGAGTCCGCGACCACGGCGACGGGCTCGGTGACCGAGGTCCGCCCCGACTGGTGGACGGCCCTCACCCGCAGCTGGCGGTCGCCGTCGGTCAGCGTCACCCGCGCGGAGGTCGCGCCGCCGTCGGCGGTGGCCGCCGGCTCCCCGTCGACCAGCACCTCGTACCGGGAGATCAGCGCTGCCGGGGTCGTGGCCGACCAGGTCACCGTGACGGGGCCGTCGGTGTAGGGGGTCGAGCCGACGGCTCCCGTGCCGGTGACGGAGGTGAGCGCGAGTCCGGCGACGGGACCGGCGGCGAGGGCGCGGACGGCGCCGAGGTGCGCGTAGAACGCGTCTCCCGGGCACAGGGTGTTGTAGCCGTCGCGGTGCCCGTGGATCGCCGGGAGGTTCAGCGTCTCGCCCGGTCCCCAGGTCTTCCCGGCGAGGGTGCGGCCGTCGACCGCGGTGGTGAGGGCGACCGTCGAGTCCGGCTCGACGCCGTACTGGCCGAGCTTCCACGCGGCGACCCTGGCCACGGAGACCGTCGCGGCCTGCGAGGGGACGGAGTCGGTGTAGGTGCCGAGGACCGCGATGCCGGTGGTCTGGGAGTTGAAGCCGTAGGCGTGCGCGCCGACGACCGGCTGGTCGACGCCGCCCTTGCGGCCCTCGTACACCGTGCCGCACTTGTCGACGACGAAGTTGTAGCCGAGGTCCTTCCAGCCGAGCGTCCGCACGTCGTACGTGTAGATGGCGTTGATGATGGAGGGGGCCTCGGCGCAGGTGTAGTCGTTGCTCTGGGCGGTGTGGTGCACCACCACGGCCTTGATCCTGCCGCCGGGCAGATAGGCCGGCTCCTCCGGGCTCAGCGACTCGTCCGCGCCCCACCCCGAGCGCGGGGTGATCGGCGGCTGCGGGACGGTGGACGGCGGCGCGGGAGGCGTGGCCGGCGCGGACGGGGACGGGGACGCCGAGCCGGACCCGCTCGGCGAGGCGCTCGCCGAGGGGCTCGGCGTGACGCTCTCCGAGGGCGACGCGGAGGGCGACTCCGACGGGGACTCCGAAGGCGATCCCGACGGGGACTCCGAGGGGGACTCCGTAGGGGACCCTGACTCCGTGGTCGACGGCTCCGTGGGCTGCGGGGCCGTCTCGGTCCCCGGGGCGGTGGGATCGTCGCTGCCCTCGGCGACGAAGGCGGCGGGCTCGATGCCCCCGCCGCCGCCCGAGCCGCCACCCGAGCCGCCGTCAGAGCCGCCGTCAGAGCCGCCGTCAGAGCCGCCGCCGGAGTCCTCCCCGGTGCCGATCATGTCCAGGCGGAGCCCCTGTGGGAGGCGGGCCGCCGCTTGCCCGTTCACCCGCACCTCGACGCCGTCGGACGGCCCCACCCACGCGGGTTCGGTGCCGCCCCGGGCGGCGGTGCCGCTCTCCTCCCGGCCGCCGTCGGCGTCCAGGGTCAGCCAGTGCGACCACGCGCCCGAGCGGGCCGACCGCGTCCGCACCTCGACCGTGCCGGGCGCGGCGGCGGAAGGGTCCCGCCAGGTGACGCCCAGCATGCTGAAGGTCTCGGTGTCCCGCCGGCCCAGCGTGGCCGAGCCCCCGTCACCGCTCACCGTCAGCGCGGCCGTCCGGACCGCGTGGCGGACCGGTCCGCGCTCACCGTCGTCCCCTCCTCCGCTCCCGGCCGGCCCCCCGGTCAGCGTCTGCACCACCAACGTCCCGCACACGCCCGCCGCGACGACCGCGCCCGTCCCCCACCAACGACGCCTCATACAGAACCGCACACCCTTCCCCCGAGTGCCTCCCCCAGGAGGGGGAGCCGCCGCGATGTTTCAAGATGGGATGACTGTACCCGCCATGTTCCGGTCACCCGATTCCGGCCACCCCCTGTCGGCGCCCCGGCTCACGACGGCGCGGGGCGCGCGAAGTTAACCTGTCCGCATGCCTCGCTACGAGTACCGCTGCCGGACGTGCGGCGACACGTTCGAACTGAGCCGCCCGATGGCGGAGTCCTCCGCCCCCGCCGACTGCCCCGCCGGCCACGACGACACGGTCAAGCTGCTGTCCACGGTGGCCGTGGGCGGCACGACGTCCGCCCCCGCGCCCAAGTCGGGCGGCGGGGGCGGCGGTTGCTGCGGCGGAGGGGGCTGCTGCTGACGGCGGCTATCTCTCGCGGGTCCCCTTCAGGAACTCCCGCAGGATCCGCTCCCCCGCCAGGACGCCCCGCTCGGGCAGCGCCGTGATCTGCGGCGCCGTCCAGGCGGCCTCGGCCAGTTCGCCGTGGCCCGGCCGCCAGCCGCGGTCCGCGGCCAGCAGCAGGTCGGCGTCGAGGAGCGAGTCGCCCGCCCCCAGCGTCAGTTCGGCGCCGGTGCGGCGGGCCACCTCGCGCACGGCCGCGCTCTTGGTGAGCGGCTTCGGGACGGCGTAGATCTTGCGGCCCTGGAGGGACACCGTCCAGCCGCGGTTCTCCGCCCAGACCGCCAGCTCCTTCACCCACTCCTCCGGCAGCAGCTCGCGCTCCACGACGAGGTAGGCGAACAGGTCCTCCGCGATGCGCTGCTTGCGCAGCCACAGCGGGTCGGCGAAGGCCGCCAGGTGCGCCTGCACCTCCGCGAGCGGCGCGCACTCGTCGGCCAGCCGCGCGGTCACCACCGCGTGCCAGTCCGGGTCCGACACCCCGTCGACCAGCAGGTGGCCGCCGTTGGCGCAGATCGCGTACTTGGGCGGCGGGCCCGGCAGGTTGATGCGCAGGTACTGCTTGCGCGTCCGGGTGGTCGTCGGCATGAACAGCGCCGCGTCCCCGAGTTCGGTGAGCAGCTGGGCCGACGTCTCCGTCATGAACGACAGCGGTCTGCTCTCGTGCACCTCCACGCAGAGCAGCCGGGGCGCCCGCGCGTCCGGCATGGTCAGCGCGAGGGCCGCCGCGGAGTAGATGAGCGTACGGTCGAGGTCGCTCGCCACCAGCACCGGCATCAGACCGTCACCGCCTTGCCGTCGGCGCCGGTCGCGCCCCGCGTGTACCGCGGGTGGATCAACCCGACACAGGTGTACGGCAGTTCGCCGACCTCCTCCACCGGTACCCCTCTCTGCCCGGCCAGCAGCCGGACGTGCTCCAGATCGGCGCCCGCCCCGGCCCGGGCCAGGATCTTCCAGGGGACCCGGCGCAGCAGCACCCGGGTGGTCTCGCCGACGCCGGGCTTGACCAGGTTCACGTCGTGGATGCCGTACTCCTCGCTGATGCGCTCCACCGCGGCCCAGCCTTCCCAGGTCGGCGTGCGGTCACTCGCGAGCAGTTCCTTCACCGTGCCGTCCACCGCGTCCGCGACCTCGGGGAAGCGGGCGGAGACGGCGTCCAGGAAGGCGTTCGACAGGTCCGCTCCGGCCAGTTCGCGGTAGAACTTCGCGCCGTGGAAGTCGTCCGGGCCGACCAGGTCGGCGCGCAGCACCGTCCGCGATATCAGGCCCGACACCGTGGAGTTGAGGCAGGCGGAGGGGATGAGGAAGTCCTCACGGGTGCCGTACGTGCGCACGCACGAGCCCGGGTCGGCGAGCACCGCGATCTCCGGGTCGAAGCCGGGCGCGCCGCCCTTCGCCTCGAACTCCTCGATCGCCGCGGCCAGTTCACGGGTGATCGCGCCCTTGCCGGTCCAGCCGTCGACGAACACGACGTCCCGCGGGTCGTGGTGCTCGGCCAGCCAGCGCAGCGCGTTGGCGTCGATGCCGCGCCCGCGCACGATGGAGACCGCGTAGTGCGGCAGGTCCAGGCCGTGCCGGAACCGGGCCCAGCGGCGCATCAGGACGCCGACGGGCGTCCCGGCGCGGGCGAGGGAGACCAGGACGGGGCTCGGGGACCGCTCGGCGATCACGATCTCCGTCACCGCGCCGACCGCCCGCGCGAGCCGCGCGGCGGAGGTGTCGAGCGCCGCGTGGAACAGCTCCTGGTACTGCTCGCTGGGCTGGTACTCCACCGGCAGCGACTCGGCGTAGTGCGCGCCGCCGGACTGGATGGCCTCCTCGCGCTCCTCGGTCGGCGCCTCCAGCGTGACGTCCGAGAGGTCCTGGAGCAGCCAGCCGACCTCCTCGGGCGCGTACGAGGAGAAGGCGGGACCACGGAGTGGCTCGGGCAGCATGGCGGTTCCTTCTGCGGGCAGGGCGTCGGCGTACAACGGCTCGGGCACGTACGAGGGGACGACCGCGAGCACCACGTGCGGGGTGTGCGCGGCGAGCTGGGCCAGCAGGCCGTCGGGGGCGTGCAGTTCCTCGGTGTCGGCCACGGAGTCCACGACGGCGACGACGGCGTCGAAGCCCGCGCCGGCGACGTTGTAGGCGTAGCGCTCGCCGGGGCCGTCGGCGGGGTCGTCGTGGGCGGGGAAGACGATACGGCTGCGTATCGCGTAGCCGGGGTCGTCCACGGCGAGGACGGGTGAGCGGGTGGTGGTGGAGTAGCGGACCTCGGCGGTACCGCCGCGCTCCAGCTCGCAGGCCAGTCTGAGGGGGGTGTACATCAGCTCCTCGAAGCCGAGGACGTGCACGCGGCGGGCGTCTTCGGGGAGTGCCTTCGCCAGGCGGGCGGCCATGCCGGGGAGGGCGGCGTCGAGTTGTGCGCGGTGAGCGGGGGTGAAGCCGTGTCGACCCCCGTCGGGGAGGCCGGGGGGCCAGCGCAGGTCTACGCGGGTGATGCGGGGGGCGGTTCGGTTGTCGCCCGACTGCGAGCCGGTGGGGGCTGGTCGCGCAGTTCCCCGCGCCCCTAGGGGGTGGTCGTGCACGTCGGCTGCAATGTGCTGCGCGCGAGCGACCGTCGCTTCCTCGGACTCGGCCACCGCAGCGCCCGCCTTCAGGGGCGCGGGACTGTGTCGATTTGCGGCTCCGCCGCGGGGCGCGACCAGCCCCGACGGCGCCGCAGACGGCACACGACCCCGCGCGGCATTCTCCGCCTCGTACCGCGCAACCAGCTCCCGCCCCTTCTCCAGCACCCCCTCCGGCAGGAGCACCGTGCCCGAGGCCGCCGCCACAAGATCGACGCGCGCCCCGATCTCGCGGGCGAACTCCTCCAGCCGCCCCGCGTCCACCGCCGACCGCATGTCCACCAGCGCCACCACGACATACCTCCGCCGCGGATACCGCGAATGAAGATCCCGAACGGTGTTCAGCACCGTGTTCCCCGTGGAGAACTCGTCGTCGACGAGGACCAGCGGGCCGTCGCCGACCAGCAGCGCCGGGTCCTCCGGCAGCAGCAGGTGGGACGTGGCGTGCGAGTGGGACTCCTCGAAGCCGCCGGCCGCCGCCACACCCGCGACGGGTCGGCGGGTGGAGTGCAGGTAGGGCGCCGAGCCGATGCCGTCGGCGACGGAGTGGCCGAGGCCGGTGGCCGTCTCCGCGTAGCCGAGGACGACCGCGGAAGCGGCCTCCTCGCCCAGCAGCTCCCGCACCCGGCGGCCGAGGGCGAGGCCATGGCCGTGGACCACGGACGGCGACTGCGGGACGTGCTTGCCCAGCACGTTGGAGACGAGCAGATGCGCCCGCTTGGGGTTGCGGCGCAGCGCCAGCCCCAGCAGGTCCTTCAGGCCGTCGTCGCCGACGAGAGCGACCCCGAGCCGCTCGGCGACCCAGGTCCCGGACCAGACCGCGTCGTCCGCCGCGTCGTGCGCCGCGTTGTTCACTGAGTTGTTCATGCGTCCCTATGTCGTGGAGCGAGGGGTGAGGCGGGCTCAGCCGGGGATTCCGGCGGCGAGCAGGTCGACGAAGCTCACGTCCTCGTGGGCGACGCCGAAGACCTCCGCGCGCAGCATGGTCCGCTCGGCCCAGGCGCGGTGCGGCTTCACCTCGTTCATCTTGTTCGTGTACGCCGACCTCAGCACTCCCCCACCGCCGCGCTCCGGCCGCAGGATGTCCGCCGCGTCGCTGTACTCCTCGTGACTGACCACGGACAGCGCGTGCACGGCCGGTACGTGCGAAGGGTGGATGCAGGTCTTGCCGAGCAGGCCGTTGGCGTGGTCGAGCGAGATCTCGCGCAGCAGCCCGTCCATCGCGTGCTCGATCAGCTTCTCACGCAGGTCCACGGCCTGTCCCAACAGGAAGGGGCTGTGCCGCAGCATCGGCTTGAACATGCGCTCCGGGACCCGGAAGTACTCCCACACCGGCCCGGTCACCGTGAAGCCGGTGCCGTCGGCCCGCCCCAGCATGTTCACCACGTCGGCGATGACGGAGGCGACGATCTGGACGTCGTAGGCGGTCATGTCGGGGGAGCGGCGCAGCCCGTAGGAGGAGCAGAAGTCGGTCACGCCGAGGCGCAGGGCGAGGACCCGGCTGCGGTACTTCTCGACGGCGCGGGCGATGCCCTCCAGGGCCTCCACCCGGGACTCGCGGTACATCAGCTCCGGCGTCTCCAGCACCGGCATGGCGAACAGCCGCCGCCCGCTCGACACCTCGGCGCCGGTCAGGGCCTCCAGGAAGGGGATGCCGCGCTCCTCGGTGAACTTCGGGAACACGAACCCGCTGAGCAGCCGCACCGCCGGGCCGAGCCGCCGCACCAGGTCGGGGATCTGCTCGGGGGTGCGGACCCGGATGAACAGCAGCGGCAGATCGCCGCCGGGCCGGGCGGCGAGCTCCGTGAACTGGCGGACGAGGTTCTCCTCGCCCTCCACCACGTCCTCGTCGCCGATGGAATCCTCCAGGCACAGCACCATGGACACCACCCCGCGCCCGGCCTGTTTGACGATGTCGTCGGCCAGCCGGGGACGGGTGGCCGGACTGTAGAGCGTGGCGCCCAGGGCGGCCGAGAGCAGCCGGCCCGGGGAGTCGGCGTCGAACCCGCACGGCTCCCGGTGGAAGAGGCGCTGCCGCACCTCAGGGGCGAGGTGCCCGAAATGACGCATGGATCTCCCCCGTGGAGCAAGGTAGGCCGGTGGATTTCGGCGAAGGGTGGCCGGTAATAGTACGTAGGGGCCGATGTCTGGGGTTCCCACCGGCCATGAATTTCAGGTAACGCGGAACGGCCGAGTACCCCGCGTTGTCGTGAGCAGAACCGAAAGGGCAGGATGACCGCATGACGCACGCCATGCTGAAGGGGTCGAACGTCCCGTTGAAGGCCACCACGGTGCGCGCCGTGCTGCGCTGGTCGCCCGGACGGGGGGTGCCGGCCGTCGACGCCTCCGCGCTGCTCCTCGGCCCCGACGGTCGTGTGCGCTCCGACGAGGACTTCGTCTTCTACAACCAGCCCCGGCACCCCTCCGGGAAGGTGTGGCGGCTCGGCGCCAAGCGGGTCACCGAGGGCCTCACCGATACGATCCAGACGGATCTGGCCGGTGTCGAGTCCGACGTCAGTCAGATTCTCCTGGTCGCTTCGGCGGACGGCGTCACCTTCGACCACGTACGGGCACTCAGCATCCTGCTGTACGACGCGGCCGTCGACGGCGACCCCCTGGCCACGTTCGACATCCGCCCGGAGACGGGCGAGGAGACCGCGCTGATCTGCGGCGAGCTGTACCGCCGCGGGGACGGCTGGAAGTTCCGCGCGCTGGGCGAGGGCTACACCAACGGCCTCAAGGGGCTGGCGACCGACTACGGCATCTCGGTGGACGAGTCGGCGGAGCAGGGTGACTCCCAGGCGGCCCCCGACTCCACTCCGAGCCTGTCCCAGCCGCTCCCCCCGGAACAGCCCACGGTGACCACCCCCCAGCAGCCCCCCGCCACCTACGGCTACCCCCAGAACCTCCCCACCTACGGCTACGGCTACCCGGACGCCCCCCAGCCGGCCCCGGCGGCGGCTCAGACCCAGGAGTTCAGGATGCCGCCGCAGGGGCCCCAGTTCATCGGGCGCTAGGGCGGTCGCGTCACTTCTCTGCCTTGGCCTTGTACCCGCGGCCCCACTGCAATCCCCACCCGTACAGCCGGTCCAGCTCCGCCTGAAAGCCGTAGACGAAGCGCACCTCCCGCCGTACCACCAGCTCGCCCTTCACGTTCTCGATCATCACCACCGCGCACGACCGGGCCTGCGGGTGCCGTTCGTCGAGGCCTATCTCGATGCGCGGGCCGTTGCTCGGGTAGAGCGTGACGATGGCGTGCGTACGGTCGAACGCCGGGGTCTGGTCGTATATGTAGACGAAGACCAGCAGCCGCTTGATGGCGTCGCGGTGGTCGAGGTTGACGTACATCGTCTCCCCGGACCCCGACCCGAACCGGTCGTCGCCGGTGAGCTTCACATAGGGCGGCGCGTTGACGTCCCCGAGCAGTCCGCCGAGGGGCTGTACGACCCCCTTGGAGCCGTCGGCCAGCTCGTAGAGGCAGCCCAGGTCGAGGTCGACGTTGACCATGCTCTGGCTGTGGCCCATGACCTCCGGCGGGCGCAGCGCCTTGAAGGGGTGGCGCAGCAGGCTCTCCCGGTGCGCGCCGCCGATGTCGGAGGTGCGCATGCGCCAGGTGAGGTTGACGCGCAGGTGCCCGGTGGCGGCGTCCTGCTTGGTGAGCGAGACCTGGCTGTGCCGTTTGGTCAGCTCGATCGCGTTGGTCGCCGCGTTGCCCGAGTCGAAGTCGGCGGCCCGGCCGGGCCGCAGTCCGTCGAAGAAGCCCATTCCCGCCCCCAGGTGTACTGAAATAGACCGGCGGGGCGGCCCGAGGACTCGTCCTCGACGGCCGCCCCGCACAGAGCGTTCCTCACGCGGAAGCTGATCACACCCCGGACGAGACCTCGGTCTTCTCGTCCGAGCCGGCGTCGCCCTCGGCCGCCGCAAGCGCGCGGTTGCGGCGGACGGAGGACCAGAAGGACCAGGCGATCAGCACGACGCCGATCAGGCCCGTGATGATCTCGGAGATCTGGTACTGGATGGTGACGAGCAGGATGACGGCCAGGGCGCCGATCGCGTAGTGGGCGCCGTGCTCCAGGTAGACGTAGTCGTCGAGGGTGCCCTGGCGGACCAGGTACACGGTGAGCGACCGGACGTACATGGCGCCGATGCCGAGGCCGAGGGCCATCAGGACGATGTCGTTGGTGATGGCGAAGGCGCCGATCACGCCGTCGAAGGAGAAGGACGCGTCCAGGACCTCGAGGTAGAGGAACATGAAGAAGGCGGCCTTGCCCGCGAGGAGGACGGCGGACTGCTGCTTGCCGCTGCGCTTGGCCTCTTCCTCGGCCTCGTGCTCGCGCTCCTCCTCTTCCTCGAGCTTGTCCTCGAAGTAGCTGGAGAGACCGCCGACGACGAGATACGTGATGAGGCCGGCGACACCGGAGAGCAGGACCGTTTCGGCCTTGTCGGCGTGCCCGGCGTGCAGGTGGGCCTTGGTGGCGAAGGTCATCGAGGTGATCAGCAGGACGATCAGGGCGATGCAGACCGACAGCATGTCGACCTTGCCCAGCTTGGCGAGCGGGCGCTCCAGCCAGCCGAGCCACTTGATGTCCCGGTCCTCGAAGATGAAGTCGAGGAAGATCATCAGCAGGAACATGCCGCCGAAGGCCGCGATGGAGGGGTGCGCGTCGGTGACGAGCTCCTGGTAGCGGTCCTTGTCGGTGAGGGCGAGGTCGACCGCTTCGATCGGCCCGAGCTGGGCGCTGACCGCGACGATGACGACGGGGAAGACGAGCCGCATGCCGAAGACGGCGATGAGGATGCCGATCGTGAGGAAGATGCGCTGCCAGAAGGCGTTCATCTTCTTCAGGATTCCGGCGTTGACGACTGCGTTGTCGAAGGACAGCGAGATCTCGAGGACGGACAGGATCGCCACGACGCCGAAAGCGGTCCACCCCCCGTAGAACACCGCCGCGACGAGGCCGAGCGCGGTCACCGCGAACGACCACCCGAAGGTTTTCAGAACCACTGGCTACCCAATCCTTGTGTACGGGTGTCCCCCGCGCCGTACGCGGTTTTACGAAACATTGACCCCGAAGTCTAGAGCGATGCCCCGCAGCCCTGACGCGTACCCCTGCCCTACCGCCCGGAACTTCCATTCGCCCTGGTAGCGATAGAGCTCGCCGAAGATCATGGCGGTCTCGGTGGAGGCGTCCTCGCTGAGGTCGTAGCGGGCGAGTTCCTGGCCGTCGGCCTGGTTGACGACGCGGATGAAGGCGTTGCTCACCTGGCCGAAGGTCTGGCCGCGCTCGTCGGCCATGTGGATGGAGACGGGGAAGACGATCTTGTCGCACTGGGTCGGCACCTTGCCGAGGTCGACGAGCAGTGACTCGTCGTCCCCGTCGCCCTCGCCGGTGAGGTTGTCGCCGGTGTGCTCCACGGAGCCGTCGGGGCTCTTGAGCTGGTTGTAGAAGACGAACCACTCGTCCCCCATGACCCGTCCGCCGGTGCACAGCAGTGCGCTGGCGTCGAGGTCGAAGGGTGCTCCGGTGGTGGAGCGCGCGTCCCAGCCGAGGCCGACCATCACCTGAGTGAGGTTCGGCGCGACCTTGGACAGGGAGACGTTGCCCCCCTTGGCGAGCGTGACACCCATGCTGGTCCTCCCCTTAGGCCTGTCCGGTCTCGCTTCTTCGGTTGTCCTGTCTTCGGTTGTCCTGCGCGTCCGGCGCCGCCCGTAAACGGTGCGGCGCCGGACGGTGAACGAGTCGGCTCAGACGTTGACGCCGAAGTCCTGCGCGATACCGCGCAGACCCGACGCGTAGCCCTGGCCGATGGCGCGGAACTTCCACTCCGCGCCGTGCCGGTAGAGCTCGCCGAAGACCATCGCGGTCTCCGTCGAGGCGTCCTCCGAGAGGTCGTAGCGGGCGATCTCCGCCTCGCCGGCCTGGTTCACCACGCGGATGAACGCGTTGCGGACCTGGCCGAAGGACTGCTGGCGGTTCTCGGCGTCGTAGATCGAGACCGGGAAGACGATCTTTTCCACCTCGGCGGGCACGGCCGCGAGGTTGACCTTGATCTGCTCGTCGTCGCCCTCGCCCTCACCGGTGATGTTGTCGCCGGTGTGCTCGACCGAGCCGTCGGGGCTCTTGAGGTTGTTGAAGAAGACGAAGTTGGCGTCGCTGGCGACCTTGCCCGAGTTGTTCAGCAGCAGCGCGCTGGCGTCCAGGTCGAAGTCGGTGCCGGTCGTGGTGCGCACGTCCCACCCCAGACCGACGATGACCGCGGTCAGGCCCGGGGCCTCCTTGGTCAGCGAAACGTTGCCGCCCTTGCTGAGGCTGACTCCCACGAGTCCTCCATTGGTGTCCAGGGGCGGGGAGCCCCGTCGTGCGTCGGATATCGGATCAACGAGTCGATCCTAGTGACGGGTTCCCGGCCCTCGCAGGCCCTGGGGCCGAAGAATCACAGGGTGTCGAGGGCCGAGACGTACTGGCCCAGATCGCGGGCGTCGGGCAGCGCGTTGACGACGGACCAGCGCACCACGCCCTCCTTGTCGATGACGAAGGTGCCGCGCACCGCGCAGCCCTTGTCCTCGGCGAACACGCCGTAGGCGCGGGAGACCTCGCCGTGCGGCCAGAAGTCGCTGAGCAGCGGGTATTCCAGGTCCTCCTGCTCGGCGAAGACGCGCAGGGTGTGGATGGAGTCGTTGGAGACGGCGAGCACCTGGGTGTCACGGTCGGCGAACCGCGGCAGGTTGTCGCGCACCTCGCACAGCTCGCCCGTGCACACGCCGGTGAAGGCGAAGGGGTAGAAGATCAGGACGACATTCCTGGCACCGCGGAAGTCGGACAGCCGCACCGTCCTGCCGTGGTTGTCCTTGAGCTCGAAATCGGGGGCCTTGTCGCCGACCTGGATCGCCATCTCGGGGCTGTCCCTTCGTGAGGCTGTCTGAGGCTGTCTGGGCGGCCCCCAGCCTACGCAGCCGGTCACGGGGAGCTGACGGACGGGCTGAGCTCGCTCAGCCCGTCCGCGGCGATGGGACCGGGTTACCTCGTCGAGGTCACTTCTTGGACTTGGCGGCCTTGGGCGTCACCAGCCGGCTGCCGCTCCAGTCCTTGCCCACGCTGACGCTCTTGCTGGCCGACAGACCCGCCGTCGTCGAGGCTTCAGAGATGTCGCTCGGCTCCACGTACCCCGTACGGCCGGTCTTCGGCGTCAGGAGGAGGATCGAGCCGCCTTCTTCGATGTACGTGGTGGCGTCCACCAGCGCATCCGTCAGGTCGCCGTCCTCGTCGCGGAACCACAGCACCACGGCGTCGGCAACGTCGTCGTAGTCCTCGTCCACCAGGTCGCTGCCGATGACTTCCTCGATGGACTCGCGGAGCTCCTGATCGACGTCGTCGTCGTAGCCGATCTCCTGGACCACCTGCTCGGGCTGGAAACCCAGCCTGACGGCAGGGCTCGTCCGCTCCTCCGCGTGGTCCGCGGTCGCGCTCACGGGTTGCCTCCTGATCATGTTTCGGGAATAACTCAGCCACGCGCGTGCGCGAAGCATTGGCCGTAGTCCACACGGGCGGGACGGATCGCGCAAGTACCCGGCGGTTCAGACCGCCGAAACGGTGACGATCCTGGCCGTGTCGCCGCAACTTCAGGCACACCACCCGGGCCTTTCGGTGACACACACCACACCTATCTGCCCTCTTTGCGCGTTTGAGAACCATCCATGGGTACGAGATTCGAACGGGTACTGGTTACCTCTGGGTAGAGATGACGTTTGCGGCCCCGAGGTACACGATGGGGGCGGTGCAGATACTGGAGAACAGCGAGAGTAAGGAACAGCGTGGCTTCCGGATCCGATCGCAACCCGATCATCATTGGCGGCCTTCCGAGTCAGGTTCCTGACTTCGATCCCGAGGAGACCCAGGAGTGGCTCGACTCCCTCGACGCCGCGATCGACGAGCGCGGCCGTGAGCGGGCCCGCTATCTGATGCTGCGCCTGATCGAGCGGGCCCGCGAGAAGCGCGTGGCCGTGCCCGAGATGCGCAGCACGGACTACGTCAACACCATCCCCACGCGGGCCGAGCCGTTCTTCCCGGGCAACGAGGAGATCGAGCGGAAGATCCTCAACGCGACCCGCTGGAACGCGGCCGTGATGGTCTCGCGCGCCCAGCGTCCGGGCATCGGCGTGGGCGGCCACATCGCCACCTTCGCCTCCTCCGCGTCGCTGTACGACGTCGGCTTCAACCACTTCTTCCGCGGCAAGGACGAGGGCGACGGCGGCGACCAGGTCTTCTTCCAGGGGCACGCCTCCCCGGGCATCTACGCGCGCGCGTTCCTGCTCGACCGGCTCAGCGAAGAGAACCTGGACGCGTTCCGCCAGGAGAAGTCGAAGACGCCGCACGGCCTGTCCTCGTACCCGCACCCGCGGCTGATGCCGGACTTCTGGGAGTTCCCGACGGTGTCGATGGGCCTCGGTCCAATCGGCGCGATCTACCAGGCGCGGATGAACCGCTACATGCACGCGCGCGGGATCGCCGACACCTCGAAGTCGCACGTGTGGGCCTTCCTCGGGGACGGCGAGATGGACGAGCCGGAGTCGCTCGGCCAGCTGACCATCGCCGCCCGTGAGGGCCTGGACAACCTGACCTTCGTCGTCAACTGCAACCTCCAGCGGCTCGACGGCCCGGTGCGCGGCAACGGCAAGGTCATCCAGGAGCTGGAGTCGGTGTTCCGCGGCGCCGGCTGGAACGTGATCAAGCTGATCTGGGACCGCACCTGGGACCCGCTGCTCGCCCAGGACCGCGACGGCATCCTCGTCAACAGGATGAACACGACGCCGGACGGCCAGTTCCAGACGTACGCCACCGAGCCCGGCTCGTACATCCGCGAGCACTTCTTCGGCGACGACCAGCGGCTGCGGGCGATGGTCGAGGGCATGACCGACGACCAGATCCTGCACCTGGGGCGCGGCGGCCACGACCACAAGAAGATCTACGCGGCGTTCAAGGCGGCCGTGGAGCACACGGGCCAGCCGACGGTCATCCTCGCCAAGACCGTCAAGGGCTGGACGCTGGGCCCGAACTTCGAGGGCCGCAATGCCACGCACCAGATGAAGAAGCTGACGGTCGCCGATCTCAAGGGCTTCCGCGACCGGCTGCACCTGCCGATCTCCGACAAGGAGCTGGAGGGCGGCGTCCCGCCGTACTACCACCCGGGGCGCGACTCCGAGGAGCTCCAGTACATGCACGACCGGCGCAAGGGGCTCGGCGGGTACGTCCCGACGCGTGTCGTGCGCGCCAAGCCGCTCGCGCTGCCGGACGACAAGACGTACGCGACCGTGAAGAAGGGTTCCGGTCAGCAGTCGATCGCCACGACCATGGCGTTCGTCAGGCTGTTGAAGGACCTCATGCGGGACAAGGAGATCGGCAAGCGGTTCGTGCTGATCGCGCCGGACGAGTACCGCACGTTCGGCATGGACTCGTTCTTCCCGAGTGCGAAGATCTACAACCCGCTGGGGCAGCAGTACGAGTCCGTCGACCGTGAGCTGCTGCTCGCGTACAAGGAGTCGCCGACGGGGCAGATGCTGCACGACGGCATCTCCGAGGCGGGCTGCACGGCCTCCCTGATCGCGGCCGGCTCGGCCTACGCCACGCACGGCGAGCCGCTCGTCCCGGTCTACGTCTTCTACTCGATGTTCGGTTTCCAGCGCACGGGCGACCAGTTCTGGCAGATGGCCGACCAGCTGGCGCGCGGTTTCGTCCTGGGCGCGACCGCCGGGCGCACGACCCTGACCGGTGAGGGCCTCCAGCACGCGGACGGCCACTCGCAGCTGCTCGCCTCCACCAACCCCGGCTGTGTGGCGTACGACCCCGCGTTCGGCTTCGAGATCGCGCACATCGTCAAGGACGGCCTGCGCCGGATGTACGGCGAGACCGCGGACGGCAAGCCGGGCGAGGACGTCTTCTACTACCTCACCGTCTACAACGAGCCCATCCAGCACCCGGCCGAGCCGGAGAACGTGGACGTCGAGGGCATCCTCAAGGGCGTCCACCGCTTCAGCGAGGGCGCCTCGGGCTCGATCCCCGCGCAGATCCTCGCCTCCGGCGTCGCCGTGCCGTGGGCGGTCGAGGCGCAGAAGATCCTCGCCGAGGAGTGGAACGTGAAGGCCGACGTCTGGTCGGCGACCTCCTGGAACGAGCTGCGCCGCGAGGCCGTCGACGTGGAGCGGCACAACCTGCTGCACCCCGAGGAGGAGCAGCGCGTCCCGTACGTGACGCGGAAGCTGTCCGGGGCCGAGGGGCCGTTCGTGGCCGTCTCCGACTGGATGCGCGCGGTGCCGGACCAGATCGCGCGCTGGGTGCCGGGGACGTACCAGTCGCTGGGCGCGGACGGCTTCGGCTTCGCGGACACGCGGGGCGCGGCCCGGCGGTACTTCCACATCGACGCGCAGTCGATCGTGGTGGCGGTGCTGACCGAGCTGGCCAAGGAGGGCAAGGTCGACCGGTCGGCGCTGAAGCAGGCCGTCGACCGGTACCAGCTGCTGGACGTCGCGGCGGCGGACCCGGGCGCGGCGGGCGGCGACGCGTGACGGCGCGCTGAGCGGGTGAGCGGGTGAGCGAAGGGCGGTGAGGTTCGGCCTCGCCGCCCCTTCGCGTATACGCGTTCTTTACGATGCGGGGCATGCGGGAAGAAACGGCGCAGGCGCGGTGGGAAGAGCGGACACAACGGCCCTTGCTGGCCCTCGCCGTGGTGTTCGCCGTGGCGTACGCCCTGCCGATCGTCGACACCTCGGCGGGGAAGTCGCTGACGGTCGCGTGCACGGCGGTCGAGTGGGCGGTGTGGGCGGCGTTCGCCGGGGACTACGGGGTGCGGCTGGCGCTGACCGAGGACCGGCGGGAGTTCGTCCGCACGCGCTGGCTGGACCTGGCGGCGGTCCTGCTGCCGCTGATCCAGCCGCTGAAGCTGCTGCGGCTGGTGTCGACGCTGCTGCTGGTGGGGCAGCGGGCGCGGATGGCCTCGCAGATACGGGTGACGACGTACGTCGCGGGGGCGGTCGTCGGGCTGCTGATGTTCGGGTCGCTCGCCGTGCTGTCGGTCGAGCGGGACTCGCCGGACGGGAACATCCGCACACTGGGTGACGCCCTGTGGTGGTCCTTCACGACGATGACGACCGTGGGATACGGCGACCACGCGCCGACCACGGGGCTCGGGCGGATGATCGCGGTGGGCCTGATGCTGTCCGGGATCGCACTGCTGGGTGTCGTGACCGCGAACATCGCGGCGTGGTTCATCGAGCGGTTCGAGAAGGACGACGTGGAGGAACGCCAGCAGACGGAGGCGATCCTGGCGCTGACGGAGGAGGTACGGGCGCTGCGCGCGGAGGTGGCGGCGTTGCAGTCCCGCACCGGCGGCAGCTGACCCCCTCGGGCGCTCCGCCCCCGAACCCCCGGCCTACGCCCACCCACCACCCGACTCGGTGGGACAAGAGGTCACCCTCTCGCCCCACCGAGTCTCTCGACCTACCGAGTCGGGTGGTGGGTGGGCAAAGGTGGGGGGTCCGGGGGGCGCAGCCCCCGGGGACGGGACGGGTAGGGGCGGCGGGGGCGACGAAAACCCACCCGGTCGACTCACCGCACGGTCCGGCCCGTTCCGTAACCCCTTCCGGCCACGTGAGCGGGGGTACACGCGCGTTCCTTCCAGAACACGGGTACCCCGCCCACAGCAGCTATGCCCGGCCGGACGGCACCGTCAGATGTGACCGACGCCCGCCCCCGCCTCCGCGTTGACCCCCCGCTTGGTGAACAGCGCGACGAACACGGCCACCGCGGCCACCCCCGCCGCGACGAGCGACGCGAGGCTCATCCCGGAGATGAAGGTGTCGTGCGCGACACCGGCGATCTTGGCGGCGACCGCCTCCGGGGTGCCCGGGGCGACCGGCGGCACGCCGACCTGGACCGCCTCGGAGGCCTGGTCCAGCTGGGCCGGGGTGAGCTCGGGCAGACCGGCGTCCTTCCAGTTGGCGGGCAGGTCGCTGTCCACCTTGGAGGCCATCACGGCGCCCAGCACGGCCGTGCCGAGGCTGCCGCCGATCTGCATGGCGGCCTGCTGGAGCCCGCCGGCCACGCCGGACAGCTCCAGCGGGGCGTTGCCGACGATGACCTCGGTCGCGCCGACCATGACGGGCGCGAGCCCGAGGCCGAGCAGGGCGAACCAGAGGGACATCACCCCGCTGCCGGTGTCCGTCTCCAGCGTGGACATGCCGTACATGGCGATCGCGGTGGCCGCCATGCCGCCGGCCAGCGGGATGCGCGGACCCCACTTGGTGATCATCGCGCCGGCGAGCGGCGAGCCGACGATCATCATGCCGGTGAGCGGCAGCAGGTGCAGACCGGCGTCGATGGGGCTCATGCCGTGGACGTTCTGGAGGTAGAACGTCACGAAGAACAGCCCGCCCATGAAGGCGATGGCCATCAGGACCATCAGCACCACGCCCGCGGACAGCGGCACGGAGCGGAACAGCGCCAGCGGGATCAGCGGCTCGCGGACCTTCGTCTCCCAGAAGGCGAAGAGCACGAAGCCCGCCAGCGAGGCGAAAACGAACGCCCAGGTCTTGCCGTCGCCCCAGCCCCACTCGGGGGCCTTGATCAGGGCCCAGACGAGGCAGAACATCGCCGCCGACAGCAGGGCGATGCCGAGCACGTCGAAGGAGCGCGGGGCGTTCTCGGCGCGGTGGTCGCGCAGGATCAGCCCGCCCAGCACGAGGGCGAGGACGCCGACCGGCACGTTGATGAAGAACACCGACTGCCAGTTGACATGCTCGACGAGGACGCCGCCGAGGATGGGACCGCCGGCGGTGGAGGCGCCGATGACCATGCCCCACAGGCCGATGGCCATGTTCAGCTTCTCGGCCGGGAAGGTCGCGCGCAGCAGGCCGAGCGCGGCCGGCATCAGCAGCGCGCCGAACAGCCCCTGGAAGACGCGGAAGGTGACGACCAGCGCGATGCTGTCGGACAGGCCGATCGCGCCGGAGGCGGCGGCGAAGCCGACGACGCCTATCAGGAAGGTCTGGCGGTGACCGAAGCGGTCACCGAGCTTGCCCGCGGTGATCAGGGAGACCGCGAGGGCGAGGAAGTAGGCGTTGGTGATCCACTGCACCTCGGCGAAGGTGGCGCCCAGGTCGCTGGCGATCGCCGGGTTGGCGATGGCGACGATGGTGCCGTCGAGGGCCACCATCATCACGCCGACGGCGACGGTGATGAGCGTGAACCACGGGTGGCCGCGCAGCCCCTTGGCCGGTGGCTGGTCCGACGGGTCGAGGGGCGCCCCGTCCCCCGGTCCCGTCTTGTCGACGGTGGTCTGACTAGTCATGCGTTCGAGGCTAGTGACAGTCGCTGACAATTGACAAACCAATTCACAAGTCGGTAACTGACACATATGGAAACTCTGCGTGAGCGCAAGAAGCAGCGCACCCGGGACGCGCTGCTGCGCTCGGCGCTCGAACTGTTCACCACCCAGGGGTACGAGCGGACGACCGTCGACGAGATCGCCGAGGCGGTCGACGTCTCGCAGCGCACCTTCTTCCGCTACTTCGCCGGCAAGGAGGAGGCAGCCCTCGCGGTCGCGGACATGACGGTGGCCCGTTTCGTGGAGGCGGTGCGCGCGCGCCCGTCGCACGAGACGCCGCTGGAGGCGCTGCGCCAGGCCGTCCTGGACGGCTGGACCTCGCTGCACGAGGTGGTGGAGTGCGTCGTGCCGGTGGAGCTGTATCTGCGCATGTACCGGGTGATCGAGTCGACGCCGGTGCTGCTCGCCGCGCATCTGCGGCACTCGGTCGAGGCCGAGGAGGCGATCGCGCGGGTGCTCGCCGAGCGCGAGGGGCTCGACGTGGAGGCCGATCCCCGGCCGCGGCTCGCGGTGGCGGTCTTCGGCGGTGTGATGCGGCTGACGGAACGGCAGTGGAGCACCGGCGGGGACTTCAGCCTGGAGGGGATGCGCGCGCTCACGTCGCGCTACCTGGATCAGGTGGGGCCGGCGCTCATGGGAGACTGGCGCTCGGCCGGAAGCGCGCACAGGGCCTGAGAGATCTCATGACCATCATCACGGTTATCGAAACGTGATCCCTGTCACTCAGGCCTCCCGAGACCATCCCGTTCTCCTAGTGTGTCCTTCCAGTGACTTCCTTCGACTCCTCCCCGCCACTCAACATGGGGCGATTGCTGCTCGCCCTGGCCGTGGTCTTCGTGATGCTGGCGACCACCGGCTGGACCGCCGTACGCCACCAGCGGGAGAGCACCGCTCTGCGCGCGTCGCTCACCGCCTGGGAAGAGGGCCGCGTCGACGGGCGCAGGCTGCCGGACCCGGACGCCGCCCCGGCCCGGCTGGCCCGGTTCTTCGCCTCCCTCAGCGCAGCCCAGCGCACGGCGCTCGCGCACCGCTACCCGCTCGCCGTCGGCAACATGAACGGCGCTCCGGCCGAGCTGCGCTACCGCGCCAACCGTGTCGCGCTGCGCGAGCAGGTCCGGATCGAGCGGGCGCGGCTGCACGACGGGCGGCTCTCGGCCGCGGGCCAGCACGAGGCGGGCCGTCGGATGCAGCGCTACGAGTCGATGAGCGACGGCCGGCGCCAGATCCTCGCCTTCGATCCGGACGGCGCGGGCCGCGCCGCCGAGGTCTTCGGCGACGTCGACCGGGCCGAGCGGATCTCCGTCGTCGTCCCCGGCGTCGACACCGCGCTGCTGACCTTCCAGCGCACCTACCGCAAGTACTCGGCGCCCGTCGGCATGGCCCAGGCCCTATACGCGGCCGAGCGCGAGGTGAGCCCGAGGACCCGCACCGCCGTGATCGCCTGGGCCGACTACACCTCCCCCGCCGGTCTCGGCATCGACTCGGCGACCGCGATGCGCGCCGGGTACGGGGCCGTCCGGCTGAACGCCCTGGTGCGGGCCCTGCCCGGCAGCGCGCCCGTCTCGCTGTTCTGCCACAGCTACGGCTCCGTGGTGTGCGGGGTCGCCGCGCGCACGCTGCCGGAGCGGGTGACCGACATAGCGGTGGCCGGCAGCCCCGGCATGCGGGTGGAGAAGGCCGCGCAGCTGGGCACCTCCGCCCGGGTGTGGGCGATGCGGGACGCCGACGACTGGGTGCAGGACGTGCCCTATCTGGAGCTCGGCGGCCTCGGCCACGGCGAGGACCCGGTGTCGTCCGCGTTCGGCGCGCGGGTGCTGTCCGCGCGGGAGGCCAGGGGCCACGCCGGCTACTTCGAGCCCGGCACGGACAGCCTGCGCAACTTCGCCGGCATCGGCACCGGCGCGTACGACTCGGTGAGCTGCGCCGTGGACGATGACGGCTGCCGGGAGGATTTGTCCGACACGACGACGGCCGGACGCGCGTAGAGGCGCAGGAATTGCGGCGTGCGCGAGGAGGGGACGGAGAAGCGAGTGCCGCATACGATGAGCCGCATGGGTGACGTACTGGCCGGATTTCATGCCGCCTGGGAGTTCGAGTCCGACTCCGTCCTCATCCGCTACGAACGGGGGATCCGCACTCCCAAGCTGCTGTCGGCGCTCGGTGAGCGCCGGATCCCGCTGGCGGCGATCGAGGGCGTGTCGCTGGAGCCGGGCCGGCGCGGGACCGTGGTGCTGCGGATCGAGCCGCGCGCCGGGGCCGATCCGCTGATCGAGGCGGCGGCGGGACAGCTGAAGGAGGCGTGCGACCCGTACCGGTTGGTGCTGTCGGCGGAGCGGGACGCCCTCGCCGAGTACTACGCCGACGAGCTGCGGGCACGGCTGACGGAGTCCGGACCGGCCCAGCGGTTCCTGGTGGCGGCCCCCGAGGCCCCGCTGTCGTTCAAGGCCTACGACGCGAAGGCGTCCTTCGACGGGCGGACCGTGCGGTTCCGGTGGTTCTGGACGGGCGCGTCGTCGGCGAAGTGGAAGGCGGGCGACCAGAGCTTCCCGGTGTCCGAGCTGAGCGGCGTGGAGTGGCGGTCGCCCGAGGTCCTGGAGGGCTATCTGCGGCTGCGCCGCGGCGCGGCCGAAGCCGGGAACGGTCCGCCCGCGCCGGCGCGGGCGGACCAGGACCCCGGGGCCGTGGTGTTCGGGCTGGGCTACGGGGCAGTGCACGAGTCCCTGCCGCTGGCGGCGGCGGTGCTCGCGGCGGTCCGCTCGCGCGGGGCCGCGACGGCGGTCCCGGCGGCGGTCCCCGCGGTGGCCGCGCCGCGCCGGGCCCCCGCGGACGTGGCCGAACGGATCCGGCATCTCGGGGAGCTGCACCGGGCCGGGCTGGTCACCGACGAGGAGTTCTCCGCGAAGAAGGCCGAGCTGCTGTCCGAGCTCTGACGGGCGCGCGCCCCGCGTCCCGGCGCGGGTTCACTCGCGTCCGGCGGAGGTGAACGTCATGTCCGCGTAGCGGTCGCCCGCCACCTGGGCGGCGATCTCGTCGAGCGTCGCCAGTTCCTCCGCCGACAGCTTGATGCCCACCGCCCGCGCGTTCTCCTCGACCCGGCCCGGCTTGCGGGTGCCCGGGATCGGGACCACCGGCAGTCCGTGAACGACGGCCTGCCGCTGGACCCAGGCCAGGGCGATCTGGGCCGGGGTCGCGCCGTGGGCCTTCGCCACCGCCCGGAGCGGCTCCAGCAGGGCCGCGTTCGCCCGCGCGTTCCCGCCGGTGAAACGGGGCTGCTGGCGGCGGAAGTCGCCGGGGGTGAGGTCCTGGTCGGCGTCGACGAAGGAACCGGTGAGGAAGCCCCGGCCCAGCGGGGAGTACGGCACGAGGGCGACGCCCAGCTCACGGGCGGCCGGGACGACGTGGGCCTCTATGTCGCGGCTGAACAGCGACCACTCCGACTGCACGGCGGCGATGGGATGCACCGCCTGGGCCGTGCGCAGCTCCCCGGCGGTGACCTCGCTCAGGCCCAGCCGCCTCACCTTGCCCTCGCGCACCAGTTCGGCCATGGCCCCGACGGTGTCCTCGATCGGCACGTCCGGGTCGCGCCGGTGCAGGTAGTAGAGGTCGATGACGTCGACGTCCAGCCGCTTCAGGCTGCCCTCGACGGCCTGGCGCAGATACGGGCGGTCGTTGCGGATGACGCGCCGGGTGGGGTCGTCCGGCGGGACGGACAGGGCGAACTTGGTGGCGATGACCACCTCGTCGCGGTGCGCCTTGAGGAACGGCGCGAGGAAGCGCTCGTTCTCGCCGGCGCCGTACGCGTCCGCCGTGTCGTAGAGGGTGACGCCGAGTTCGAGCGCGCGTTCCAGGGTGGCCCGGGACTCGTGCGCGTCGGAGGGGCCGTAGCCGAAGCTCATGCCCATGCAGCCGAGGCCCTGGACGCCGACCTCGGGGCCGCCGTCGCCGAGGCGCGTCGTAGCAAGGGTGCTGTCGTTCATCGGGTTCCCCGGGAGTAGAAGGTGATCTTGCGGTCGAGCACGGCGAGCGTGTCGTTGAGTTCGGCGATCCTGGCCTGGACGTCGTGTCTGGTCTCCTCCAGCAGTTCGCGCCGCTGCTCGTACGTGCTCTCGCCCTCGCGCACCAGCTCGGCGTACCGCACCATGTCGGCGACCGGCATGCCGGTCAGCCGCAGCTTGCCGACGAGGTCGAGCCAGTCCAGATCGCGGTTGCTGTAGCGGCGCTGGCCGGTGTGCGAGCGGTCGACGTGGGCCATCAGCCCGATCCGCTCGTACCAGCGCAGGGTGTGCGCGGTCAGGCCGGTGAAGGCGACCACCTCGCTGATCGTGTAGCGGTCCTGCCCGTCCGGGCGCGGATGGCGCCGAGGCGGTCCTGAGCAGACGTCTGCGGGACTCTGGGTTCGCTCGGTGGTCACGGGCGTGGTCTGCAACACCGTCATGGCCCCACGCTATGACCTTGGAGTGCGCTCCAAGCAAGCGGAAACGGTAAGAAACGGGGAGACGCGGCTTGATCCGGCTCATTAGCCTGCGGGGCATGAGTCCCGTACGCCGTGCCCTGCCCGCGGACGCCGCCGAGGTGTTGAGGCTGCGTCAGGTGATGATCGACTCCCTGGCGGCCCCCGCCCCCTCCCCCGGGTCCGCCGACTGGCACGCCGAGTCGCTGCCCGGCCTGCGGCGGCGGCTGGCCGAGCCGGACGGCGACTTCGGCGCGTTCGTCGTGGACCGCCCGGAGCGGCCGGGGACGCTGGCCGCGCTGGCGGTCGGGACGGTCGAGTACCGGATCGGACGGGCCGGCAACCCGCTCGGGACCGTCGGGTTCGTCTTCAGCGTGGCGACGGACCCGGACGCCCGGCGCCGGGGCCACGCGCGCGCGTGCATGGACGCGCTGCTGGAGTGGTTCCGCGAGCGGGGTGTGCGGCAGGTCCACCTCACGGCGTCCGCCGAGGCCGAGCCCCTGTACGCCTCACTGGGCTTCAGGCCCAAGCCCGACCCCTTGATGGAACTGCTCCTTTGAGCCGCATAGGCTCACCGCATGTCGCTGAAGAGCCTCGCGTTGATCGAGAACTGGCCGGTTCCCTCCGCCGCGGCGGGAGTCGTGCGGGCCGACGGGACCGTCCTGGGGACGCACGGCCCGGCCGGGCGGCGTTTCCCGCTGGCCTCGGTCACCAAGCCGCTCGCCGCGTACGCCGTGCTGGTCGCGTACGAGGAGGGGGCGGTGGAGCTGGACGAGCCGGCCGGTCCGCGGGGGGCGACGGTCCGGCATCTGCTCGCGCACACCTCGGGGCTCGCCTTCGACGAGCACCGGGCGACGGCCGCCCCCGGGGAGCGGCGGCTGTACTCCAACGCCGGCTTCGAGCAGCTCGGTGACCACATCGCCAAGGCGACGGACATCCCGTTCCCGGAGTATCTGCGGCAGGCGGTGCTGGAGCCGCTGGGGATGACGTCCACCTCGCTGGAGGGCTCCCCGGCGAAGGACGGGGTGTCGACGGTGGAGGACCTACTGCGGTTCGCCGCGGAGGTGCAGGCCCCGCGGCTGCTGGATCCGCGCACGGTGTCGGCGGCGATGAGCGTGCAGTACCCGGGGACCAAGGGCGTCCTGCCGGGGTACGGGCACCAGAACCCCAACGACTGGGGGCTGGGCTTCGAGATCCGGGACTCCAAGTCGCCGCACTGGACGGGCTCTTCGTCCTCGCCGCGCACCTTCGGCCACTTCGGGCAGTCGGGCACGTTCCTGTGGATCGACCCGGACGCGGGGGCGGCTGCCGTGGCGCTGACCGACCGCGCCTTCGGACCGTGGGCGGTCGAGGTGTGGCCGGGATTCACGGACGCGGTGCTGACGGAGATCAGGGGCTCGGGCGCGGCCCGCTGACCCGTCTCGGTTAACCTCCCTCTGCACGGAACCCACATGCGCGGATCTCGGGGGAGAGCAATGGCAGGGGCACAACCGGGCGGCCAGTTCCGCCCGTTGGCGAGCGGCGACCCGGACTCGGTGGCGGGATACCGGCTCGTGGCACGGCTCGGTTCCGGCGGGATGGGCACGGTGTACCTGTCGTACACGCCCGGCGGCCATCCGATCGCCCTCAAGACCATCCGGCCGGAGCTGAGCGAGGACCCCGAGTTCCGCCGCCGGTTCCAGCAGGAGGTCAAGGCCGCCCAGCGGGTGCAGGGCCTGCACACCGCGCCGGTCATCGACTACGACACCGAGGGCGCGCAGCCGTGGCTGGCCGTCGCCTTCGTGGCCGGCCCCTCGCTGGCCTCGGCGGTCTCCGAGCACGGGCCGCTGCCGGCGGCGTCGGTGCTGCGGCTGCTCGCGGGGATGGCCGAGGCGCTCTCGGTCATCCACCGGGCGGGCGTCGTGCACCGCGACCTGAAGCCGTCCAACGTGCTGCTCGCCGCCGACGGCCCCCGCGTCATCGACTTCGGTATCGCCCGCGCCGCCGACGCGACCGCCCTCACCGGCACCGGCGTCTCCCTCGGCACGCCGGCCTTCATGTCGCCCGAGCAGGCCGCCGGGAAGCCGGTCACGCCCGCGTCGGACGTGTTCGCGCTGGGCCAGGTCGCGGTGTTCGCGGCGCGCGGCACGGGCGCGTACGGGGACGGGCCCTCGCACGCGGTGCTGTACCGGATCGTCCACGGGGAGCCCGACCTCGCCGGGCTGCCCGAGGAGCTCGGGTTCATCGCCCGCTGCCTGGCCAAGGACCCGGAGGACCGCCCCTCCCCCGCCGAGATCGTCGCCCTGTGCCAGGAGGCGTCCCCCGCGCCGCTGCGCCAGTCCGGGGCCTGGCTGCCCGAGGCGATAGCCGAGCAGATCACCCAGCGGGTGTCCGCGTCGACGGCGCTGGCGGCGGCCCCGACGGCGGCCGCCCCGACGCCCACGGTCCGGGTCGCACAGCCCGCGCCGGCGCCGACACCGCCCGGCCCACCCGCCCCCATCACCCCCATCGCCCCCGTCGGCCCGGCGACCCCGCCGCACGGGCCGGGCCCCGCGGGCTTCGGGCCCGCCCCGCACCCGCAGCCGCACCCCCTGTCGTACGGCCCTCCGGCCATGGCCCCGCCGCCGTACGCCCGGCAGCCGCATCCGCTCCCGCTCCCGCCGAAGAACAGGGCCGGGAAGTGGATCGCGGTCACGGCCGGCGTGGTGATGGGCCTGTTCTGGCTCGGGAGCTGCGCGTCGGCCCTCATGGACCTGGGGGACACGGCGGACACCTCCTCGACGAGCGGGGACTCCGGCAGGAGCGACTCCGCCGACACGGGGAGCAGCAGGCCCCTGCCCGACCCGAGGCCGGTGACCCACAAGGGCATCAACATCCCCGACGGCTACTACGTGCAGTTCGCGGACTCCCCTCCCAAGCCGCGCAGCGGCGACGCCCCGCTCTCCGGCAGCGACCTGTACTACTCCGACGACGAGCTGCGCAGCGGCGGCAAGAAGATCGTCCTGCTGAACAACGCCCAGCAGGGCTCGCTGAAGACGTGCCGTGCGGAGACCCGGTACGCCGAGGGCGTCTCGCTGTCGCAGCTCTCGAAGGGCACCCAGCTCTGCGTGCACACCGGCTCGGGCCATATCGCCCTGGTGACGTTCCGGGGCGGCGCTCCCGAAGGCGACCCGAGCGACTACGTCGCGGTGGACCTCACCCTGTGGCTCGACGCGGAGGAGTCCGACGCCGAGGGGTGAGTCCGCTCACCGCGCCGGCTCCCACCGCGCCATCTCCCAGACCAGCAGCTCGGCCGGTGTCACACCGACCGCTTCCAGGTCCTTCGCGTCCGTGACGCGGGCCGCGTCCCCCGGCCCCAACAGCTCACCGTTCAGGCTCACTTCGCCGCGTACGACGTGCACGTACACGTAGGCCGCGTCCGGCGCCGCCGTGCGCTCCCCGGGAGCCAGCCGCCGTACGTGCAGCATCGCGCCGGCCTCCGGGACGGCGTACGGGGTGGAGTCGGCGATGCCGCGGACGATCTCGTAGGCGGGGTCGCCGCCGGGCTCCAGCGGGGCCAGCCACATCTGCACGAAGGTCAGGGGGACGCCGGCGTCGTTGCGCTCGACGTGCCGGACCCCGCCCGCCGAGCTGAGCCGCTGCACGTCCCCGGGCCGCACGAGCGTCTCGTGGCCCTCGGAGTCACGGTGGGTCAGCTCCCCCTCGACCACCCAGGTCACGATCTCCGTGTGGCTGTGGGGATGCTCGTCGAACCCGGCGCCGGGTTCGAGCCGCTCCTCGTTGCAGGCGATCAGCGCGCCGAAGCGGAGGTTGTCCGGGTCGTAGTGCGCCCCGAAGGAGAAGGCGTGCCGGGTGGCGATCCCGGCCGCGGCGTCCCCGCCGGGGTAGCGCCCGTCGGCGCGCCGTACGTCCATCACGGGGCCCACGCTATCGGGCGGGACCGCCCCCGGCCCCCCACCGGCACGGCCCCCCGTCCCGATAAGGCAGTCTTGTCCCCGTGCCCGAACCCCACCCCGAACCCGAAGCCAGCCACCGCCGTGCGGCAGCGCACCCCCACTCCGCGACCCTGAAGCGGCTGGAGAAGTCCTCCGGCAGTCTCGCCGCGCAGGCGATCGCGCGGATGGACGAGACCCTGTCGTGGTACCGGGCGATGCCCCCGGAGAACCGTTCCTGGATCGGGCTCGTCGCCCAGGCGGGCATCGCCGCCTTCACGGAGTGGTTCCGGCACCCGGACGCCCCGCAGGCGATCTCCACGGACGTGTTCGGGACGGCGCCGCGCGAGCTGACCCGCGCGATCACGCTCCGCCAGACCGTGGAGATGGTGCGCACCACCATCGAGGTCATGGAGTCCGCGATCGACGAGGTCGCCGCGCCCGGCGACGAGAACGTGCTGCGCGAGGCGCTCCTCGTGTACGCCCGTGAGATCGCCTTCGCCACCGCCCAGGTGTACGCGCAGGCCGCCGAGGCACGCGGTGCCTGGGACGCGCGGCTGGAGTCGCTCGTCGTCAACGCCGTGCTCAGCGGGGAGGCCGACGAGGGGGCCGTCAGCCGGGCCGCCGCGCTGGGCTGGAACGCGCCCGAGCATGTGTGCGTCGTGCTGGGGACCGCCCCGGACGGGGACTCCGAGCTGACCGTCGAGGCGATCCGGCGCGCCGCCCGGCACGCCAAGCTCCAGGTGCTCACCGGGGTGCTCGGCTCGCGGCTCGTCGTGATCGCGGGCGGCAGCGACAACCCGCTCGCGGTGGCCAAGTCGCTGATCGGCCCGTACGCGGCGGGCCCGGTGGTGGCGGGGCCGGTGGTGCCGGACCTGCTGGCCGCGACCCGGTCCGCGCAGGCCGCCGCGGCGGGGCTGAAGGCGTGCTCCGCCTGGCAGGACGCCCCGAGGCCGGTGCTGGCGGACGATCTGCTTCCGGAGCGGGCGATAGCGGGCGACCCCGGCGCACGTGAGCAGTTGGTGGAGGAGATCTACAGACCACTGGAGGAGGCGGGCTCGGCGCTGCTGGAGACGCTCTCCGTCTACCTCGAACAGGCGTCCAGTCTGGAGGGCGCGGCCCGGATGCTGTTCGTCCATCCCAACACCGTGCGCTACCGGCTTCGACGTGTGACTGACGTCACCGGCTGGTCGCCCTCGGATGTACGCTCTGCGTTCACCTTGCGCATCGCACTGATCCTGGGGCGTCTGGTCGATGGAGATCCCCAGACCTAGGCTTTTGTCGGGGGCCCACAAAACCCCCTGCCGTTCTTCGTCCTTGTCCCCACGGGCGGCCGTGGCCGCCTCCAAGAGAGAGTGTGAGAGTGCTCGTACTCGTCGCTCCCGGCCAGGGCGCCCAGACGCCCGGCTTCCTGACCCCCTGGCTCGAACTGCCCGGCGCCGCCGCCCGCGTCGCCGCGTGGTCCGACGCCATCGGACTGGACCTCGCCCACTACGGCACGCAGGCCGACGCCGACGCCATCCGCGACACCGCGGTGGCGCAGCCGCTGCTGGTCGCTGCCGGGATCCTGTCCGCCACGGCACTGGGTGCCGTCACCCCGGGCGCCGTCGCGGGCCACAGCGTCGGCGAGTTCACCGCCGCCGCCTTCGCCGGCGTGCTCGACGACACCGCCGCGCTGACCCTCGTACGCAAGCGCGGGCTGGCGATGGCCGAGGCCGCCGCGATCACCGAGACCGGGATGTCGGCGCTGCTCGGCGGCGACCCGGAGGTCTCCGTCGCGCATCTGGAGAAGCTGGGCCTGACCCCGGCGAACATCAACGGCGCCGGGCAGATCGTCGCCGCGGGCACGCTGGAGCAGCTCGCCGCGCTGAACGAGGACAAGCCCGAGGGCGTCCGCAAGGTCGTCGCGCTGAAGGTCGCCGGCGCCTTCCACACACACCACATGGCTCCCGCGGTCGAGACGCTCGCGACCGCCGCCAAGGAGGTCACGCCCGCCGACCCGACGGTCGCCTACGTCTCCAACAGGGACGGGCAGTCCGTGGCGACCGGCGCGGAGATCCTCGACCGGCTCGTGGGCCAGGTCGCCAACCCGGTCCGCTGGGACCTGTGCATGGAGACCTTCAAGGCCCTCGGCGTCACCGCGATCGTCGAGGTGTCCCCCGGCGGCACCCTGGTCGGCCTCGCCAAGCGCGCCCTGCCCGGCGTGCGGACGCTGGCGCTGAAGAGCCCGGACGACCTCGACGCGGCCCGCGCGCTCATCTCCGAGACCGTGACGCCCGCCGCCGACGCGGCCGGCGCATAAGGAGCCCTGATGGCGAAGATCAAGCCCAGCAAGGGCGCCCCGTACGCGCGCATCCTCGGCGTGGGCGGCTACCGGCCCGTCCGTGTGGTGCCCAACGAGGTGATCCTGGAGACGATCGACTCCTCCGACGAGTGGATCCGCTCGCGCTCCGGCATCGAGACCCGGCACTGGGCGAACGACGAGGAGACCGTCGCCGCCATGTCGGTGGAGGCCGCCGGCAAGGCGATCGCCGACGCGGGGATCACCGCCGAGCAGGTCGGCGCCGTGGTCGTCTCGACCGTCTCGCACTTCAAGCAGACCCCGGCCGTCGCCACCGAGATCGCCGACAAGCTGGGCACCGCCAAGGCCGCCGCGTTCGACATCTCGGCGGGCTGCGCGGGCTTCGGCTACGGCCTGACCCTCGCCAAGGGCATGGTCGTCGAGGGCTCCGCGGAGTACGTCCTCGTCATCGGCGTGGAGCGGCTGTCCGACCTGACCGACCTGGAGGACCGGGCCACCGCCTTCCTGTTCGGCGACGGCGCGGGCGCGGTCGTGGTCGGCCCCTCGCAGGAGCCGGCGATCGGCCCGACGGTCTGGGGCTCCGAGGGCGACAAGTCGGAGACCATCAAGCAGACCGTGCCGTGGACGGACTACCGCACCGGCGAGGTCGCGAAGTTCCCGGCCATCACGCAGGAGGGCCAGGCGGTGTTCCGCTGGGCCGTCTTCGAGATGGCCAAGGTCGCCCAGCAGGCGCTGGAAGCGGCCGGGATCGGCTCCGACGAACTGGACGTCTTCATCCCGCACCAGGCGAACGAGCGGATCATCGACTCGATGGTGAAGACCCTCAAGCTGCCGGAGTCCGTCATGGTCGCCCGTGACGTGCGCACCACCGGCAACACCTCGGCCGCCTCGATCCCGCTCGCGATGGAGCGGCTCCTGGCGACCGGCGAGGCGAAGAGCGGGGACACCGCGCTCGTCATCGGATTCGGGGCGGGTCTCGTCTACGCCGCCACGGTCGTTACCCTCCCCTAGGCACTCCGTGCCGGATCATGCGATCCGGTGCGGGAAACGCACCACCTGCCGCTGCCGCGGCGGGCGACACACCCTGAAGAACACCAACGAAGGAGCGCCGACATGGCCGCCACTCAGGAAGAGATCGTCGCCGGTCTCGCGGAGATCGTGAACGAGATCGCCGGGATCCCGGTTGAGGACGTCCAGCTGGACAAGTCCTTCACCGACGACCTGGACGTCGACTCCCTGTCCATGGTCGAGGTCGTCGTCGCCGCCGAAGAGCGCTTCGACGTCAAGATCCCGGACGAGGACGTCAAGAACCTCAAGACCGTCGGCGACGCGACCGAGTACATCCTCAAGCACCAGGCCTGAGCCACTGCTTGGGCCGGACGCTCCGGCCCGCCCCGCCACCCGGCGGTGGCGCCGCTGAATCCTCGCAAACGTTGGAGAAGGAATCCGTGAGCCCGACCAATCGCACCGTGGTCGTCACCGGTATCGGCGCAACCACACCGCTGGGTGGCGACGCAGCCTCTACCTGGGAGGGTCTGATCGCCGGCAAGTCCGGCGTCAAGCCCCTGGAGCAGGAGTGGGCGGCCGACCAGGCCGTCCGTATCGCGGCCCCGGTCGCCGTGGAGCCCACCGAGGTCATCCCGCGGCCGCAGGCCCGCAAGCTGGACCGCTCGGCGCAGTTCGCGCTGATCGCGGCTCAGGAGGCGTGGAAGGACGCCGGTTTCGCGGCCAAGGCCGGCGAGCCCGGTGACGGGGCCACCGTCGACCCCGACCGGCTGGGCGCGGTCATCGCCTCCGGCATCGGCGGTGTGACGACCCTGCTGGACCAGTACGACGTGCTGAGGGACAAGGGCGTGCGCCGGGTCTCTCCGCACACCGTGCCCATGCTGATGCCGAACAGCCCGTCGGCCAACGTGGGTCTGCTCGTGGGCGCTCGCGCCGGCGTGCACACCCCGGTCTCCGCCTGCGCGTCGGGCGCCGAGGCCATCGGCTACGCCATCGAGATGATCCGCACCGGCCGCGCCGACATCGTCGTCGCGGGCGGCACGGAGGCGGCGATCCACCCGCTGCCCATCGCCGCGTTCGGCAACATGATGGCGATGTCCAAGAACAACGACGACCCGCAGGGCGCCTCGCGTCCCTACGACGTGGCCCGCGACGGCTTCGTCATGGGCGAGGGCGCCGGTGTGATCGTCCTGGAGTCGGCCGAGCACGCCGCCGCGCGCGGCGCCCGTGTGTACGCCGAGGCCGTCGGGCAGGGCATCTCCGCCGACAGCCACGACATCGTGCAGCCGGAGCCGGAGGGGCGGGGCATCTCGCACGCCCTCCAGAACCTGCTGGAGCGCACCGACCTGGACCCGGCGGAGATCGTGCACGTCAACGCGCACGCCACGTCGACCCCGGCCGGTGACATCGCGGAGCTGAAGGCGCTGCGCAAGGTCTTCGGCGACGACGCCGACCACATGGCCGTGTCGGCGACCAAGTCGATGACCGGTCATCTGCTGGGCGGCGCGGGCGGCGTGGAGTCGGTGGCGACGGTCCTGGCGCTGTACCACCGGGTGGCTCCGCCGACCATCAACGTCGAGAACCTCGACCCCGAGGCCGAGGCGAACGCGGACGTCGTGCGCGGCGAGGCCCGCAAGCTGCCCGTCGAGGGGCGCATCGCGGCCCTCAACGACTCGTTCGGGTTCGGCGGGCACAACGTGGTGCTGGCGTTCCGCACGGTCTGAGACACGCCGGTGCGCACCTGACGTGCCCGAGGTGAGCGAAGGGCCCCCACCGCCGGTGGGGGCCCTTCGACGTGCCGAACGTGAACTCACACCACCTGGTGCAGCCAGCGGACCGGGGCTCCCTCGCCGGCGTATCTGAACGGCTCCAGTTCGTCGTCCCACGGCTTGCCGAGGAGCTTGGAGAGTTCGGCCTCCAGGTCGGTCTCCTCGCGCTGGCTGCGCAGCAGGGCCGCGCGCAGCCGGTCCTCCGGGATGAGGATGTCGCCGTGGATGCCGGTGACGGCGTGGAAGATGCCCAGGTCGGGGGTGCAGCTGTAGCGCTCGCCCTCGGCGCCGGCGCAGGGCTCGGCGGTGACCTCGAAGCGCAGCAGATGCCAGCCGCGCAGGGCGGAGGCCAGTTTGGAGGCGGTGCCGGCCTGGCCCTGCCAGGAGAACTCCGAGCGCCAGGTGCCGGGCGCGGCGGGCTGCCGGATCCAGTCGAGGTTGACGCGCGTGCCGAGCACCCCGGCGACGGCCCACTCGACGTGCGGGCACATCGCGCGCGGCGCGGAGTGCACGTACAGAACTCCACGTGTCGTCACCGGGACCTCCGGGCAGAGCGGGACAGTCTTGCAGGCCGGCATGGCTGCGCTGGCGGGCAGCCGCGTTGATGGCGAGGCTACCGTGCGGCGGCGCAAGGAGTGTGACGTACCGTCGGTCCCGGTGCCGCGAAACGTGCGCCATTCACCCGGCAGGACGCCTGTGCGGGTTCGATCAGTTGCTTCTTGTCGGAGTCGGGAACTCCCGCGCGTTGTCATGGGGGAGGGACTGTTCGCACGAGCGGCACCAGGAGCGGCACCACGAGCGGTGCGAGGAACGAGGGGATCACCAGGGGATGCGGAAGCGAAACCGGCGCGCGCGGGCGGCGCTCGCGGTCACGACGGCGGCCGTGGTGGGCCTGGCGGGCTGTGACGCCCTGGGCGGGGGCGGCCCCGATTCCCCGGGCGCGCGGGAACGCAAGCCGAAGCCGTCGCCGTCGCCGTCCTTCGTGTGGGACCGCAGCCCGGCCTCGATCGCCGCGGTGGGCGACTCGATCACGCGGGGTTTCGACGCCTGCGCGATCCTGTCGGACTGCCCGGAGGTGTCGTGGGCGACCGGCGGCAGCGCGGAGGTGAACAGTCTGGCCGTGCGGCTGCTGGGCGCGGCGAAGGCGGCGACGCACAGCTGGAACCACGCGGTGACGGGGGCCCGGATGGCGGACCTGCCCGCGCAGATGGCGCTGGCGGCGGCCGACAAGCCGCAGCTGGTGACGGTGATGGTGGGGGCGAACGACGCCTGCCGGGCGACGGCCGCCGCGATGACTCCGGTGGCCGACTTCCGCACGGCGTTCGAGGAGTCGATGCGGACGCTGCGCCGGGCGGCGCCGAGGACGCAGGTGTACGTGGCGAGCGTGCCGAACCTGAAGCGGCTGTGGTCGCAGGGGCGGACCAGCGCGCTGGGCAAGCAGGTGTGGAAGCTGGGGATCTGTCCGTCGATGCTGGGCGACGCGGACGCGCTGGACGCGGCGGCGACGCTGCGGCGGGACACGGTGCAGAAGCGGGTGGAGGACTACAACACGGTGTTGAAGGAGGTCTGCGCGAAGGACCTGCGCTGCCGCTTCGACGGCGGGGCGGTGTATCAGTACCGGTTCGACACCGATCAGTTGAGTCCCTGGGACTGGTTCCATCCGAGCAAGAACGGACAGGCACGGCTCGCCGAGATCGCCTACCGGAAGGTCACCGGCGTGACGGCGTGACTTAGGGTCTCGCCCATGAGCGAACACTTCGGAACACTTTCCGACGGCACCCCGGTGCATCGCTGGACCCTGGAGCGGGCGGGCGTGCGGGTACGGGTCCTGTCGTACGGCGGGATCGTGCAGTCGGCGGAGGTCCCGGACCGGGAGGGGCGGACGGCGGACGTGGTGCTGGGGTTCGCCGGTCTGGACGGGTACCTCGCGCATCCGGAGCCCTATCTGGGCGCGCTGGTCGGCCGCTACGCCAACCGGATCGCACACGCCCGCTTCCCGCTCGACGGGCGGACGTACGCCCTCGCGCCGAACAACGCGCCGAACTCGCTGCACGGCGGCGAGCAGGGCTTCGACAAGCGGGTGTGGGAGGCGGAGCCGGTCGAGCACGGGGTGCGGCTGAGCCGGGTCAGCCCGTCCGGCGAGGAGGGCTTCCCGGGGCGGCTGGAGATCTCGGCGACGTACACGCTCGACGCGTCGGGCGCGCTGCGGATCGCGTACGAGGCGATCACGGACGCGCCGACGGTGGTGAACCTGACCAACCACAGCTACTTCAACCTGGCCGGCTCCGGGAACGCGGGCGGGCACGAACTGCGGCTGGCCGCCTCCCGCTACACGCCGGTGGACGCGGACCTGATCCCGGACGGCGGTCCGGCGGAGGTGGCGGGCACCCGCTTCGACTTCCGCACGACCCGCAAGACGGGCGACGGCTACGACCACAACTTCGTGCTCGACAAGGGCGTCACGGACACTCCGGTGGAGGCGGCCGAGCTGCACGACCCGGCGTCCGGGCGGGTGCTGACGGTGGCGACGACCGAGCCGGGGATCCAGGTGTACACCGCGGATCATCTGGGCGAGCCGTTCGCGCCCGGCGAGGGCATCGCGCTGGAGACCCAGCACTTCCCGGACTCCCCCAACCGCCCGGACTTCCCGAGCACGGTGCTGCGGCCGGGCGGGGTGTACCGGTCGGAGACGGTGTACGGGTTCTCGGCGCGGTAGCCGCGTGCGGGGGGATCTCGGGGCGCGGGGTCTCAGGGCGCGCGGGGTCTTCCGGAACGCCGCAAGCCCCGGTCCAGGGGTCAGGTCCCGGACCGGGGCTGTTCTCGGGGCGAGGAGTCCCGGTTCAGACGTTAGCCGTCGCCGTGATCCCGCGATCCAGGATCGACCTACCCACCTGGATTTCGTACGAACCCTTCACAAAGAGCCGCCGGGCCCCGCGGCGCTCCCCTGCCCCATGGCGTGGACCACACCCGTCACGCGATACTGCCGCCGTCCCGCGCCACGCGCCCCACAGCGACGGAAGGACCACGCCCCCGTGCACTCGACTCCCCCGCGTCCCCCGCGATTTCGCGTCCCGCGCCTGCGCGCCGGCGTCCTCGGCATGGCCCTGGCGGCCTGTCTCGCGGCCCCGGTCCCGGCCGCCGCGACCGCAGCCGACGCCGCGCCAGCGCCCGCACTCGCACCCACCGTCGAAGAGCAGCGGCTCGACCGGGCCGTCCCCCAGGAGATACTCGCGGCCTCCGGGTTCGACACGGCGGCCCCGCGGCTCGCGCGGCTGCTGGCGTCCGCCCGTTCCTACGCGCAGGCCCGCCGGGTCGTCGTGGGCGAGGGCTCGGCGCTGTGGCGGCGGGCGGTGGACCGGGCGCAGGGGCGCGGCCCCGCGGGCGGCGAGCTGAGCCGGGACGACGACCGGCCGCTGTACTGGGCCAGGCTGGGTCTGACGCGCGAACTGCGCACCTGGCAGCCCGGGTTCGGGCTGAGCGAGACGCGACGGGCGGCTCTGCTGGCCGAGTTGGAGCGCGCCTCGCGCGGCCAGGCCGACATCGCCCACCCCCCTGCCCGCAAGGGTCTGAAACGAGTCCTGGTCACCGGCTTCGACCCGTTCACCCTGGACCGTGACATCCGGATCTCCAACCCCTCCGGGGCGAGCGCGCTCGCGCTGGACGGCACGGTGATCGAGACGGCGGACGGGCCGGCCCGGGTGGAGACGGCCGTCTTCCCCGTGCGCTGGCGGGACTTCGCGGACGGCGCCGTGGAGCGCACGCTGCGCCCGCACCTGCGGCACGTGGACCTCTTCGCGACCGTCAGCCAGGGCCGTGTGGGCCGGTTCGACGTGGAGCGCACCAACGGGGCCTGGCGGGGCGGCTTCCCGGACAACGAGAACGTGAGCCGGACCGAGACGGTCCCGGTCGCCGACCCGGCCTCCCAGCCGCAGTGGACGACCACGACGCTGCCGTACGCGCGGATCGTGGCGGCGGGCACCGGGCCCTTCCCGGTCTACGACAACACCGGCGTGACGGAGATCCCGGCCGGCGGCGGCGAGCCCGTCGTACGGCCGGACGGGCCCACGCCGGGGTCGGCCGCGCGGGCCGGGGGCGGCGGGAACTACCTCTCCAACGAGATCGCCTACCGGGCCACCCTGCTGCGCGACCGGCTCGGGCTGCGCGACACCCTGCCGGGCGGCCATGTGCACACGCCCGTGCTCCAGTTCGGGGCCGGCAACACCGACCCGGCGACGGGCACGGTGACCGATCCGACGTTCGTGCGCAACCGGCTGGACATCGTCGCGCAGGTGCGGGCGATCGTGACGGCCGCGCTCGACGGGGCCGCCCGGTGACCGGGCGGTGACCGGGCGGGTCAGATCACAGGGGCTGTGACGCCGCGTCCGTCTCCTCGCGTTCGCCGTCCCCCACGCTCTCCTCGCCCAGCAGGTCCCGCGCCATGAGGGTCGCGCCCGCCACCGCGCCCGGCATCAGGAACACCGCCACGAACGGCACGATGAAGGCCACGCCCAGCGGTGTGCCGAAGCCCCAGACCAGGCGCTTGCGGGCGCGGAGCAGGGCGAGGCGGGCGCGCAGGTCGACGTTCCTGCGCTGGAGGGCGACGGCGGTGAGCTGCTCGGTGAGGAAGAAGCCGGTGACGAAGAAGCCGATCACCGGGACGACCGTCTGCCCGAGGAACGGGACGAACCCGAGGGCGAACAGCAGCACCGCCCACAGCAGCGCCCGCACCAGGATGCGCAGGCTGTCGCGGGCCGAGATCCACAGCTCGCGCCAGAGCGGCAGGCCCGACTCGGGGGCCGTGCCGTCGGGCGAGACGTCACGGTCGACGCGCTCGGAGAGGCTCTCGTAGAAGGGCTCCCCGATGAGCAGCGTGACCGCGGTGAAGGTCAGCACGGACAGGAGCAGGCCGAGGGCGAGCAGCACGACCGTGAGGAACCCGCGGAACAGGCCCCGCCAGGGGCTCGACCAGTCGTCGGCGAACGGTGTGGCCCACGCCGTGAAGTCGTCGCCCCACACCGCGAGCGCCACCAGCGCGCCCAGGTAGAGGACGAGCGTGATCAGCCCCGGCACCAGCCCGAACCCGTACTGCTTGCCGTGCCGGGCCACCCACCGCTGGCCCTCCATGAGGTACTTGAATCCGGCCCCGAGTTCTCGCATGGCCGAACTCTATCGGTCGTGCTCACATCACCCGCTGTAGGCCATCCGAGGTATCGGTGACACCAAGCCCCTCGTCACGCAGTTGAGTCGAACAGGTACACCTCGCCGTACCGATCCACGAAGCACGCGAGTACCCCCAGGTCGGGCAGGCTTTGATCACGATGGCACACGCAAGCAGCGGTCTGGTTGAGGAGAACGGATGACGCAGGAGATCCACGGCACGGTCGCGGACGGTTTCGAGGCGGTACGGGAGGAGTTCGCCACGTTCGTCGCGGAGGAGCGGCCCGGGTACGAGGGCCAGGTGTGTGCGTACGTGCACGGCCGCCGGGTCGTCGACCTGTGGGCCGGGGACGGCGCGGGCGTGGACTCCCTCTACGGCGTGTTCTCGTCCACGAAGGGCGCGGCGCACCTGGTGGCCGCGCTCCTCGTGCAGGACGGCACCCTGGAGCTGGACCGCAAGGTCACCTACTACTGGCCGGAGTTCGCGAGCGAGGGCAAGGGCGCGCTGACGCTGCGCGAACTGCTCGCCCACCGGGCGGGGGTGGTCGGCACGGACACCGGGTTCTCGCCGCAGGAGCTGGCCGACGACCGGCAGCTCGCCGAACGTCTCGCCGACCAGCGGCCGTTCTGGCGTCCGGGCACCGCCTTCGGCTATCACGGGCTGGTCATCGGGGCGCTCGTCGGCGAGGTCGTCCGCCGCGCGACCGGCCGCAGCCTCCAGGAGGTGTACGAGGAGCGGGTGCGCGCGCCGTACGGGCTGGACTTCTTCCTGGGGCTGCCGGCCCGGCACGAGCCGCGGTTCCGCAGCACGCAGCCGATGGCGCCGACGCCGGAGCAGCGGGCCCTCCTCGACCGGCTGGCCGGCGGGCCGCACTCGCTGTCCGCCATCGCCTTCAACCGTCACGCCGCCGAGCCGACCGACCTCGAACTCCTGCCGAACGATCCGCTGATCCGCGCCAAGGGCCCCGCCTCGGTGGGCGGGGTGGCCTCCGCGCGCGGGCTCGCGGGGATGTACGCGGCGGCGATCAGCGAGGTCGACGGGAAGGCGCCGCTGCTGAAGGAGGACACGGCGGCGGAGTTCGCGCAGTTCCACTCGACGGGGTACGACCTGGTGTCGCGGGCGCACAAGTCGTTCGGGCTGGGCTTCCAGGCGACGGCGGACACCTGGTACCCGTTCCTGGGCGTGGGCGCGTTCGGGCACAGCGGCGCGGCCGGCTCCCAGGCGTTCGCGGACCCGCGCAGCGGGCTGGCCTACGGGTACACGCGGCGGCGGTTCGCCTTCCCGGGCGGGGCGGCGCCGGAGAACACCCGGCTGGTGGCGGCGGCGCACCGGGCGGCGCTGGCGCTGGGCTGAGGGATGAACTGACGGCGAAGGCCGCACCCACGTCCAGGGGTGCGGCCTTCCGTCGTGTGCACGCGCGGGTGTGCGCTCGCGCTCGCTTCTGCGTCCGCCTAGAGCTTCACGATCATCTTGCCGGTGTTGTCGCCGCGCAGGACGCCGAGGAACGCCTCCAGGTTGTTCTCGATGCCCTCGACGACCGTCTCGCCGTACTTCAGCTCGCCGGAGCGGATCCAGGCGCCGACCTCCTGGACGAACTGCGGCTGGAGGTCGTAGTGGTCGCCGACGAGGAAGCCCTCGATGCGGCCGCGGGTCTGGATGAGCCGCGCGAGGTTCTTCGGGCCGGGCGCGGGCTCGGTGTTGTTGTAGACGGAGATCATGCCGCAGATCGCGATGCGCCCGCGCTCGTTGAGGGAGCCGATCGCGGCCTCCAGGTGGTCGCCGCCGACGTTGTCGAAGTAGACGTCGATCCCGTCGGGCGCGGCGGCGCGGAGCTGCTCGCCCACGGGGCCGTTCTTGTAGTTGAAGGCGGCGTCGAAGCCGTACTCCTCCACCAGCAGCTTGACCTTCTCGTCGGAGCCGGCCGAGCCGATGACCCGGGAGGCGCCCTTGAGCTTGGCGATCTGCCCGACCTGGCTGCCGACGGCGCCGGCCGCGCCCGACACGAACACCGCGTCGCCCTCCTTGAAGGAGGCGGTGCGCAGCAGTCCGGCGTAGGCGGTGAGGCCCGTCATGCCGAGGACGCCGAGGTAGGTGGAGAGCGGCGCGGTGTCGGGGTCGACCTTGATGGCCTGCTTGGCGTCGATGGTGGCGTACTCGCGCCAGCCGCCGAAGTGCAGGACGTGGTCGCCGACGGAGACGTTCTCGGCCTCGGAGGCGACGACCTCGCCGACGGCGCCGCCCTGCATGGCCTTGCCCAGCTCGAAGGGGGCGACATAGGACTTGGCGGCGCTCATGCGGCCACGCATGTACGGGTCGACGGAGAGGTACTCGTTGCGGACGAGCACCTGACCGGGGCCGGGCCGGCGGATCTCCGCCTCGGCCAGCTCGAAGTCCTCGGGCTTCGGCCAGCCGACGGGGCGGCTGAGCAGTCGCCACTCGCGGCCGGTGGAGGGAAGCGTGGGGGTGTCGGACATGGAGCCCTTCCTTACGTGCTGCGGCTCGATTGCTTCAGTACCTGAAACAACCATGCTCCTGAATATTTCATGGTGTCAAGTAACCGGGTACCCTGGATCGCATGTCCACACCTCAGCAGACCCGCCGACTCGACGCCCTCACCCTGGAGGTCGTCGAGCTGATCGGCGAGGTCGTGGCCCGCTATCACGCGGACTACGAGGAGGCCGCCGCCGTGCACGCCCTCACCGGCGCGCAGGCGAAACTGCTCGGTCTGCTCTCCCTGGAGCCGCTGCCCATGCGGAAGCTGGCCAACCGGCTGAAGTGCGAGCCGTCCAACGTGACCGGCATCGTCGACCGCCTGGAGGCCCGGGGCCTGGCGGAGCGCCGCCCCGACCCGGCCGACCGCCGGGTGAAACTGGCGGCGGCGACGGAGGAGGGACGCCGGGTGGCGAAGAGCCTGCGGGAGTCGCTGCGCTTCGCCAGCGAGCCGCTGGCCGGGCTCGCGGACGAGGAGCGCGAGGTGCTGCGGGTACTGCTGCGGCGCATGCTGGACCAGTGACGTCGTCCTGACGTCCCGAGGCTACGCCGCGCTCAGGTGCACCACCACAGGAACCGGTTGCACGTTTCCGACGGCGACGGGTCCGGGGCCGGCTTCGAGGTCGTCGGCGTGGCCGTCGGGGTCGGCTTGGCGGTGGGCGCCGTCCGGGAGTCGCGGGCGGGGGCGGAGGACGCGCCGGGGGCGGACGGCGCGTCGGAGTCCTCGTCCGTCGGCGTCGCCGTCGGCTCCGACTCGCTGGGCGAGGGCGAAGCGGAGGCCGAGGCGGAGGCGGAGGCGGAGGGGGTGGGCGAGGCCGTGGCGGGGGCGGTGCCGCTCGCCGCGTCCAGGGGGTCGGCCGTGACGTCCGGGGTGGCGGAGTCCTCGGCGATCGGGGTCTCGCCGCCGGCCGCAGCCGGGTTCGACCTGCCGGAGCCGGGGGCGTCGATGCCGAGTTCGGCGAGGCTCAGCGCGCCGGCCGCGAGGGCGAAGCCGGCGGTGATCAGCAGGGTCCTGCGCCGGCGTCTTCGGTGGACGGCGGCCTTGCGATCGCGACGACTCGCCTCGCCGTCGCCGACCGGTCCGCGACCCGCGCTCCGGGCCGTCCGGCCGCCCCGTCCCTGTTCCCGGCGGCGAGCGGCGCGCCCCTGCGAGGCGTCGGCCCCCGAGTCGGCCTCCACGTCGGCCCCATCCGCGGTCTCGACGTGCGGCTGGGACTGCGGCTCGTAAGGCTGCGGCTCGTACGTCTCCGGCGCGTGCGCGCGCGGCGGTTCGGCGGGTGCGCCGCACCCCGGGCAGGCGAGGGCGCCGTTGAGGTGCCGTCGGCACGGGAGGCAGTAGTCCATGACGCGGGAAGATTAAGTTCCCGGAGCGTGGCGTTCCTAGGTCTGCCTGTGAAAGTTGTGTGGTAAACCGAGCGCCCCGGTCGAAACCGTTATGCGTGCGACCCATTGACACCCCCCTCATACCGTCCTTACTGTCACGCCAGCATTTCGAACGTGTGACGAAATCTCGAACAGCTGAGGGGCAACTTCCGTGCGCATCACCGGAATCAGCACACACGTGGTCGGGACGCCCTGGCGCAACCTGACCTACGTCCAGGTGCACACCGACGAGGGCATCACGGGCGTCGGCGAGACCCGCATGCTGGGCCACACCGACGCGCTGATCGGGTATCTGAAGGAGGCCGAACAGAACCACATTCTCGGCTCCGACCCGTTCGCTGTCGAGGACCTCGTGCGCCGGATGAAGTACGGCGACTACGGCCGTGCGGGTGAGATCGTGATGTCCGGCATCGCGGTCGTCGAGATGGCCTGCTGGGACATCAAGGGCAAGGCCCTCGGGGTGCCGGTCTGGCAGCTGCTCGGCGGCAAGGTCACCGACAAGGTCAAGGCCTACGCCAACGGCTGGTACACCACCGAGCGGACCCCGGAGGCCTATCACAAGGCCGCCCAGGGGGTCATGGAGCGCGGGTACAAGGCGCTCAAGATCGACCCCTTCGGCACCGGGCACTTCGAGCTGGACCACCAGCAGAGCCTGTACGCCGTCTCCCTCATCGAGGCCGTGCGGGACGCCATCGGCCCGGACGCCGAGCTGATGCTGGAGATGCACGGCCGCTTCTCCCCCGCCACCGCCGTCCGCCTCGCCAAGGAGCTCGCGCCCTTCAAGCCGGCCTGGCTGGAGGAGCCCTGCCCGCCGGAGAACCTGAAGGCGCTGGAGAAGGTCGCCGCCAAGGTGGACGTCCCGGTGGCGACCGGCGAGCGCATCCACGACCGGATCGAGTTCCGCGAGCTCTTCGAGAGCCAGGCCGTCGACATCATCCAGCCGGACGTCGGCCACATCGGCGGCATCTGGGAGACCCGCAAGCTCGCGGCGACCGCCGAGACGCACTACGTGCTCGTCGCCCCGCACAACGTGGGCGGGCCGGTGCTGACCGCCGCCTCCCTCCAAGTGGGCTTCACCTCCCCCAACTTCAAGATCCTGGAGCACTTCAACGACTTCGCGGACGCGGAGATCAAGAAGGTCGTCAAGGGCGCCCCCGAGGTCGTCGACGGCTACTTCCACCTCTCCGACGCGCCCGGTCTCGGCGTCGAGCTGGACGTGGACGCCGCCGCCGAGTTCCCGCAGCAGCAGGCCCGCTTCGACCTGTGGGCCGAGGGCTGGGAGCAGCGCAAGCCGAAGGGCGACCGGAAGTGAGCACCGCCGTCGTCGTCGAGGCGCCCGGCGAGCACCGGCTCGTCGCGCACACGCCGCGCGAGCCGGGCCCCGGCGAGGCGCTCGTACGGGTCCACGCGGTCGGCATCTGCGGCAGCGACCGCGAGGTGTACCAGGGCAACCGGCCCGAGGGGTACGTCCGTTACCCGCTCACCCCCGGCCACGAGTGGTCGGGGACGGTGCAGGCGGTGGGCGCCGGGGTGCCGGAGTCCCTGGTCGGCCGGAAGGTCGTCGGCGAGGGCTTCCGCAACTGCCAGGTCTGCGACCGCTGCCACGCCGGCGAGACGACGCTGTGCACGGACGGCTACGAGGAGACCGGCTTCACCCAGCCCGGGGCGATGGCCGCCACCCTCACCCTGCCGGCCCGGCTGCTGCATGTGCTGCCGGAGGCCGCCGACCTGACCGCCGCCGCCCTGCTGGAGCCGGCCGCCTGCATCGCGGCCGCCGCCCTCAAGGCGCACGCCCTGCCGGGTGAGAAGGTCGCCGTCGTCGGCACCGGGACGCTGGGCATGTTCGCCGTCCAGTTCCTGCGGGCCGGCTCGCCGGCCGAGCTGCTGGTCGTCGGCACCCGCGGCGACCGCGAGGCGCTCTCGCGGCAGTTCGGGGCCACGGACTTCCGCACCCGGGACCAGGAGCTGCCCGACGACTTCGACGTGGTGATCGAGACCGCGGGGTCCGCCTCCGCCGCGCGCACCGCCGCCTCGCTGCTCAGGCGCGGCGGGCGGCTGGTCCTGACGGGCATCCCCGCGCCGGGCGCCGACGGTCTCGACCCGACGGACCTGGTCGTACGGCAGCTGGAGGTGCACTCCGTCTTCGGGGCGCCGCCGGACGCCTGGTCGCACACCGTGCGGGTGTTCGGGGCCGGGCTGCTGGATCCGCTGCCGCTGGTCACGCACGAGCTGCCGCTCACGGAGTTCCCCGAGGCGATCGAACTCGTGGGCTCCGGCGACCCGAAGGTGGGCAAGGTGCTGCTCCGGCCGTAGGACACCCCCAGCCGCACGCCGGCACGGGGGCGACCTGACGGTCTCCGTGCCGGCGTGCTCACCAGCCCTTCACGCCTTGAGCCGCGAACCTCGTCCGATATCTCGAACACGAAGGACAGCCTTGTGACCACCGACGCTTCCGCCACGGCGGCCCGCCGACCCGGTGAGCGGGCGCTCGCCGCGCTCGGCCTGGACGCGCCCGCCCTCGACCCCGCCGACGCCTCCGCCCACAGCTTCCCGGGCGGCGGCCGCTGGCGCACCGAGATCCCCTCGTGCGAGGGTCCCGAGGCGCTGGCCGTCGTCCTGAAGGAAGCCTCGCGGCTCGATGTGCCGATCCACCGGATCAGCCAGGGCAGCGGCGTGTGGATGCTGACCGACGCCGAGATCACCGAGATGGTCGACGCGACCGCCGAACGCGGCATCGAGCTCTGCCTGTTCACCGGTCCGCGCGGCACCTGGGACATCGGCGGCTCCACCCGGACCGACTCGCGCGGCGCGGGGCTGCGGGCCCGCGGACACGACGCCGTCGCCGGCTGCGTCGAAGACGCCGTGCGGGCGACGGAGTTGGGCGTGCAGTGCCTGCTCGTCGCCGACGAGGGCGTGCTGTGGACGCTGCACCGGGCGCGGGAGGCCGGGATCATCCCGGCCGACACCACGCTCAAGGTGTCGGCGCTGATCGGCCCCGTCAACCCGGCCTCGTACGCGGTGTACGAGCGGCTGGGCGCGGACTCGGTCAACGTGCCCAGCGATCTGACGCTGGATCATCTCACCGAGATCCGGCGGGTGTCGGGCGCTCCCATGGACATGTACATCGAAGCGCCCGACGACCTCGGCGGGTACGTGCGGATGTACGAGGTGGCCGAGCTGATCCGGCGCGGCGCACCGCTCTACCTGAAGTTCGGCCTGTCGAAGACGCCCGGCATCTATCCCTACGGGCAGCACCTGCGGGATCTGACGCTGTCCACCGCCAAGGAGCGGGTGCGGCGCGGACGGCTGGCCCTGGACCTGCTCGCCCGGCACGGAGCCGACGGCGACATGGCTCCGCTGGGCTCGCGGCTCCCCGGTTCGCTGAGACGGTTCGAAACGTCCGCATAACGTTCCGGACACACCGCACACGAAGGCTTCACAGAAGCCGACGCAGCCGAACAGAATCCCACACGCGCATTTCCTCGGCTCCACGGCACCGCATCCGGGCCTCTCCACCCCGCGGAGCCCGCACCCTCACTCACCACATCAAGGATGATGACCATGCGTACTCGCAGAGCCGCCCTCACCGCCATCGCCGGAGCAGCCTCCCTCGCCCTCACCCTCTCCGCCTGCGGCCAGAGCGGCGAGGGCGGCAGCGAGGAGAAGTCGGGCGACACCAAGGGCGCCACCATCGGCATCGCGATGCCGACCAAGTCCTCCGAGCGCTGGATCTCCGACGGCAACAACGTCGTCAAGGAGCTCGAGGCCAAGGGCTACAAGACCAAGCTGGTCTACGGCGAGGACAAGCCCGACCAGCAGGTCTCGCAGATCGAGAACCTGATCGCCCAGGGCGTCAAGGCGCTGATCATCGCGGCGATCGACAACAAGTCGCTCGACAACGTGCTCCAGCAGGCCAAGGACGCGAAGATCCCGGTCATCTCCTACGACCGTCTCATCCTCAACAGCCCGAACGTCGACTACTACGCGTCGTTCGACAACGAGAAGGTCGGCCAGCTCCAGGCCAACTACATCGCCGACAAGCTCGGCCTGAAGTCGGGCAAGGGCCCCTTCAACATCGAGCTGTTCGCCGGCTCCAACGACGACAACAACACCAAGTACTTCTTCAACGGCGCGATGAGCGTGCTCCAGCCGTACATCGACAGCAAGAAGCTCGTCGTCCGGTCCGGGCAGACCCAGCTCACCCAGGTCACCACCCTGCGCTGGGACGGCGCCACCGCCCAGCGCCGCATGGACGACGTCCTGACCAGCTCCTACAAGAGCGAGCGGGTCGACGCGGTCCTCTCGCCCTACGACGGCATCTCCATCGGCATCCTGTCCGCCCTGAAGTCCGACGGCTACGGCACCGCCGCCAAGCCGCTGCCGGTCCTCACCGGCCAGGACGCCGAGCTCGCCTCGGTGAAGTCGATCATCGCGGGCCAGCAGACGCAGACCGTCTTCAAGGACCTCCGCCAGCTCGCCAAGGTCGCCTCGAACATGGTCGACGCGTCCCTGAACAACAAGAAGCCCGAGGTCAACGACACCAAGACCTACGACAACGGCACCAAGGTCGTCCCCGCCTACCTGCTCCAGCCGGTGAGCGTCGACAAGGCCAACTACGAGGAGATCCTGGTCAAGGGCGGCATCTACACCGCCGACAAGCTCAAGTAACCGCCGGCGAACGTCACAACGCCCGTCTAGAAAACGGATTGGAAGGCACGACCATGGCGGGACCCGTCCTGGAAATGCGCTCGATCGTCAAGACCTTTCCCGGCGTCAAAGCGCTGTCGGACGTCACGCTGACCGTCCGTCAGGGCGAGGTCCACGCCATCTGCGGGGAGAACGGCGCCGGCAAGTCCACACTGATGAAGGTGCTCTCCGGCGTCCACCCGCACGGCTCCTACGAGGGCGAGATCCTCTTCGAGGGCGAGCTCTGCGGCTTCAAGGACATCCGGGCCAGCGAGCAGCACGGCATCGTGATCATCCACCAGGAGCTGGCGCTGGTGCCGTACCTCTCCCTCGCGGAGAACATCTTCCTCGGCAACGAGCACGCCAAGCGCGGGCTCATCGACTGGCGGGAGACCCTGCGGCACGCCTCGGAGCTGCTGCGCCGGGTCGGTCTGAACGACCACCCCGAGACCCGCGTCGCCGACATCGGCGTGGGCAAGCAGCAGCTCGTGGAGATCGCCAAGGCGCTGTCGAAGGAGGTGAAGCTGCTCATCCTCGACGAGCCGACCGCGGCTCTGAACGACGAGGACAGCGGCAAACTCCTCGATCTGATCCTGGAGTTGAAGAACCAGGGCATCACCTCGATCATCATCTCCCACAAGCTCAACGAGATCCGCCGGGTCGCCGACTCGGTGACGATCATCCGCGACGGGAAGTCCATCGAGACCCTCGACGTGAAGTCCGAGGAGACCACCGAGGACCGGATCATCTCGGGCATGGTCGGCCGCGACCTCGACCACCGCTTCCCCGAGCGCACCCCGCACGAGCCGGAGGAGGGCGCGGCCCCGGCCCTGGAGATCCGCAACTGGACCGTGAGCCACCCGATCGACCAGCAGCGCAAGGTGGTCGACGACGTGTCGATCCAGGTGCGCCGCGGGGAGATCGTCGGCATCGCGGGCCTGATGGGCGCCGGCCGCACCGAGCTCGCGATGAGCGTCTTCGGGCGGACGTACGGCCGGCACGCGAGCGGCACGGTCCTCAAGGACGGCAAGGAGATCCGCACCAAGTCCGTCGCGGAGGCGATCGGACACGGCATCGCCTATGTCACCGAGGACCGCAAGCACTACGGCCTCAACCTCATCGACACCATCAACCGGAACATCTCGCTGACCGCCCTGGGCAAGGTCGCCAAGCGCGGTGTGGTCGACGAGCACGAGGAGCGGCAGGTCTCCGAGCGCTACCGCAAGTCCATGAACATCAAGGCGCCCACGGTGTTCGAGCCGGTGGGCAAGCTGTCCGGCGGCAACCAGCAGAAGGTCGTCCTCAGCAAGTGGATCTTCGCGGGTCCGGACGTGCTGATCCTGGACGAGCCCACGCGCGGCATCGACGTCGGCGCCAAGTACGAGATCTACACGGTCATCGACAAGCTGGCCGCGGAGGGCAAGGCGGTCGTCTTCATCTCCTCCGAGCTGCCGGAGCTGCTCGGCATGTGCGACCGCATCTACACGATGGCCGCAGGGCGGCTGACCGGTGAGTTCCCGCGTGCCGAGGCCACGCAGGAATCGCTGATGCGTCAGATGACGAAGGACAAAGAGGTAACCCGATGAGCACGGATGTGACCGCCAAGAGCCCGGCCCCCGCGCCGCCCGGCAAGAGCGGGGGCGCGGCGGGCGGGGGCCTGCTCCAGCTGATGCTGGACGGCTTGCGCCGCAACATGCGGCAGTACGGCATGCTGATCGCCCTCGGTCTGATCGTGGCGCTGTTCGCCGTGTGGACCGACGGCGACCTGCTGCTGCCGCGCAACGTGTCCAACCTGGTGCTCCAGAACAGCTACATCCTGATCCTCGCGATCGGCATGATGCTGGTGATCATCGCCGGGCACATCGACCTGTCGGTCGGCTCACTGACGGCGTTCGTCGGGGCCTTCGCGGCCGTGCTGACCGTGCAGCACGACGTCTCCTGGCCGGTCGCCGTGGTGCTCTGCCTGCTGGTGGGCGCGGTGGCGGGGTCGATCCAGGGCTTCTTCATCGCCTATCTCGGCATACCGTCGTTCATCGTCACCCTCGCCGGCATGCTCACCTTCCGCGGCGTCACCGAGATCCTGCTGGAGGGGCAGACCCTCGGCCCGTTCCCCGAGGGCCTCCAGAAGATCGGCAACGGCTTCCTGCCGGAGACCGGCCCGGAGACCAACTACCACAACCTCACGCTGCTGCTGGGCATCGTCCTGATCGTCTTCGTGGTCCTCCAGGAGGTCCGCGACCGCAAGCGGCAGCGGGAGTTCTCGCTGGACGTGCTGCCGAACAACATCTTCGTGCTGAAGCTGGTCGCGATCGTCTCGGCGCTGCTCGTCGTCACCATGCTGCTCGCCAGCTACAAGGGCGCCCCGATCGTCCTGATCATCCTCGGTGTGCTGGTGGTCGGTTACGGCTACATCATGCGCAACTCGATCTTCGGCCGGCACATCTACGCGATCGGCGGCAACCTGCCGGCGGCGAAGCTGTCCGGCGTCAAGGACAAGAAGGTCACCTTCTACGTCTTCCTGAACATGGGCGTGCTCGCGGCCCTGGCGGGTCTGGTGGTCGCCGCCCGCCTCAACGCGGCCTCTCCGAAGGCGGGCCTGAACTACGAACTCGAGGCGATCGCCTCGGCGTTCATCGGCGGCGCGTCCATGAGCGGCGGTGTGGGCACCGTCCTCGGCGCGATCATCGGCGGCCTCGTCCTCGGTGTGCTCAACAACGGCATGAACCTCCTCAGCGTCGGCACCGACTGGCAGCAGGTCATCAAGGGCCTCGCCCTGCTGGCCGCGGTCGGGTTCGACGTGTGGAACAAGCGCAAGTCCGGTTCGTAAGCAAACGCTCCGCTGGGCAGGCCGTACGCAGACTGCGGGCCGCACATGGCCGGCCGCGCAGTTCCCCGCGCCCCCTGGGGGCGCGGGGCCCAGCGGGCGTCTCCAACTCCCCTCTCTGGAGCCGCTAGATGGAACTGAACAGACGCACGGTCATCGCGGGAGCCGCGGCCGCGGGCATAGCCGCCACCGCCCTCGGCGGCACCGCCGAGGCCGCCTCCGGCGGCAGGAAGCCGTCGAAGAAGCTCTTCGGCGAGCTCGCCGACGGCACGAAGGTCCACCTCTGGTCCCTCGCCAACGGCGGGACGAAGCTCAAGGTCCTCGACTACGGCGGCATCGTCCAGTCCCTGGAGATCCCCGACCGGCGCGGCCGGTACGCCAACGTCTCCCTGGGCTTCGACAACATTGAGGACTACGTCGCCAAGTCCCCCTACTTCGGGGCGCTGATCGGCCGCTACGGCAACCGCATCGGCAAGGGGCAGTTCACCCTCGACGGCAAGGCCTACCAGGTCGACGTCAACGACGGCGCGAACAGCCTGCACGGCGGCGCCAAGGGCTTCGACAAGCACGTGTGGAACGTCGAGCCGTTCACCAAGGGCTCCGACGTCGGCCTGTACCTGCGCTACACCAGCGTCGACGGGGAGATGGGCTACCCGGGCACGCTGAAGGTGAAGGTCACCTACACCCTCACCCGGCACGGCGACTGGCGCGTGGACTACGAGGCCACCACCGACAAGGCCACCGTCGTCAACCTCACCAGCCACGTCTACTGGAACCTCGCCGGCGAGTCCAGCGGCACGATCTACGACCACGAGCTGGAGATCGACGCCGCCCGCTACACGCCCGTCGACTCGGGCCTGATCCCCACCGGCGAGCTGGCGAAGGTCGCGGGCACCCCCTTCGACTTCCGCCGCGCCAAGACCGTCGGCGAGGACATCCGCGTCGCCCACCAGCAACTGCTGTACGGCCAGGGCCTCGACCACAACTGGGTCCTCGACAAGGGCATCACCTCCCGGCCGGCCCCGGTGGCGACCCTGCGCGACCCGTCCTCCGGCCGCTCCCTGACGATCTCCACCACCGAGCCCGGACTCCAGTTCTACTCCGGGAACTTCCTCGACGGCACGCTCGTCGGCACCGGTGGGACCGTCTACCGCCAGGGCGACGGCCTGTGCCTGGAGACGCAGCACTACCCGGACTCGCCGAACAAGCCCGGCTTCCCGTCGACGGTGCTGCGGCCCGGTCAGACCTACCGGACGACGACGATCCACTCGTTCGACTCCTGACGCTCTTTCACAGGGGGCGCACAAGTTCACACCGATTCCTCAGTGGTTGAACAGCGCCACCCCAGCCTCCGTATGTATGGGCGGCCCGTGCTCCCCCGCGCGGGCCACCCAGATGACGACGGGCCCGGTCGTCCCCGCCGGGCCCGCCCCATACGGAGGTTCCATGGCCGACAACGTCACCTCGTTGTTCCGCAGCACCGCGGCGCACAGCCCGTCGATGGCGGCGCTGACCCGCGAAGGCGGCGACGGGGGCGGTCCGGTGGACTTCTGTATCCCCTGCAATCCCTACTTCCCCACCCCGCAGATGTTCGACGAGATGTCGAACCGGCTGCGCGACATCATCACGTACTACCCGAGCAGCGCCGACACGATCACCGCCGAACTGTGCAACCTGCTCCAACTCCCGCCGCAGGCCGTCGCGATGGGCAACGGCTCCACCGAGCTCATCACCTGGATCGACCACCTGCTGGTCCGTGAGTCCCTCGCCGTCCCCGTCCCCACGTTCGGACGCTGGACCGACCAGCCGATGGAGACCGGCAAGCGGGTCGACATGTTCCCGCTCCAGGAGTCCAGCGGCTTCGCCCTCGACCTCGCCCAGTACGCCGAGTTCATCCGGGCGCGCGGCACCCGGGTCGCCGTGATCTGCAACCCGAACAACCCCGACGGCGGGTTCCTGCACAAGCACGCGCTGGTGCAGTTCATGGACGCGATGGCCGACCTGGACCTGGTCGTCATCGACGAGTCGTTCCTGGAGTTCGCCGACGCGGAGGTCGAGCCGAGCGTCGTGCAGGAGGCCATGCTGCGGCCCAACGTGGTCGTGCTGCGCAGCCTCGGCAAGAACTTCGGCCTGCACGGCATCCGCTTCGGCTACCTGGTCGCCAACCCGTCGCTGGCCGGGCGCGTGCGCTCGATGCTGCCCAAGTGGAACCTCAACTCCTTCGCCGAGCACGTGGTGTTCATGCTGAAGGAGCACGGCCCCGAGTACGCGCAGAGCCTGATGCAGGTGCGCCGGGACCGTCTGGAGATGGCCAGCCAGCTCTCCGCGCTGCCCGGCCTGACTGTTTACCCCTCGCAGGGGAACTTCCTCTTCGTGCGCCTCCCCGTGGGCGCCGAGGGCACCGTGGTCCGCGACCGGCTGCTCACCGAGCACCGGATCCTGGTCCGCGAGTGCGGCAACAAGATCGGCTCCTCCAGCCGCTTCCTGAGGCTCGTGGTGCGCCCCCAGGTGGACGTGCGTCGCCTGGTGTCCGGCCTGGAACAGGTGCTCTACGGGAACAGGAGGGGAGCCGCCGTGCCCGAGCTGAGCACCGGGACCAGCTACAGCTCGGGCACGGCGGCCGTGGACCGGCTGGTGGGAGCCACCAACGGGGCCGGTATGCCGGGCCTTGCCGCTCAGGCCGTCGGAGCCGGAATGCCGGGGCTGCCCGCAGCCGCGGCGGCCGGTTTCGGCGTCGGCATGTCGGCCCCGACCCCGTCCAACGGGGCGGGGGTGCCGCTGCCGGCGGCGGCCCAGGTCTTCCCCCAGACCGCCGCCCCGGCGCCGGCGCCGGCGCCGGTACCGGCGATGGCGCCCGCGATGTCTCCCATGGCCCCCGCTATGGCGCCGGCCATGGCCCCCGCGATGTCGCCCGTGCCGCCCCAGATGGCACCGGCGGCGATGGCGCCGGCCCCCATGGCACCGCCCCCCGCGCCCGCCCCGGCTGCCGCCGCTTCGATGACGCCCGCCGCCGCGCCGATGGCCCCGGGCCCGACGCCCCCCGGCGTCCCGGCCCGCGGCGGCCTGACCGCCGCCCAGGTCCGGGGCACCAACGGCCTCTCGCCCGCGGCGGCGACGGGCTGGCCGAACGCCCAGAGCTGGCCGAACGCGGCGGGGATGGGCCAGGCGGGCTAGCCGCTCCGCGGGGGAGCGTCCGGGGGGCGGGGGTGAGGCGTCCGCGCCCGGGTGTCGGCCCGTAACCGGGGGCTCCGCCCCCGGACCCCCGAGCCTTTGCCCACCCTGCCACCCGTCTCGGTGGGTCGAGAAGTAGCCGTCTTCACGCTTCACGTCGGGGGATTGACGAAGCTCCCGGCCGACTGGCTGTCGGCCGGGAGCTTCGTGTTCGTCACCTCAGGCGATGTCCAACTCGATGCCGAAGTGGTTCCTGACGTTCTCCGCCATGTCGTCGCCGGCCAGGCCGGGGATTCTGCGGTCCCACCAGGCCGTGCCACCCGGCACCGGGTGTCCGGCGTCGAGGAGCGCCCGGAACTTCGCGTCGATCCGCGCCACGTCGGCGGCGAACCACTCGATCTCCGGTGTGTCCCGGATGACGGGGTCGTCCAGGACACCTTGCAGGAAACGCCTCACCGAGAGCTGGTCCCGGTACTCGTAAAGCGTTCCGTCGTACCCCTCGCGGCAGTCGTCGACAAACGTCTCCCAAAGCTCCAGCACGCCGAACGGAGTGGACACCTGCCGACGTCCCGCTCGCTCGGCCATGTACCGGAACCTGTCGACGAATGCCTTCGTGTCAAGCGTCGGCTCCACTGGCGCATTCCTTCCGCCGAACCGAATTCACATTCATCAGCGGCGGTGGCCCCCGGTGGCGGCGAGAACGGTACGGCGCCCGATACGCACATCCGATGCCTCTGCCATGAACACGGCACCGCAGAAACGGCACCTGTCACTCAGCTGTCGATCCGGTAGGTGACGATTCGTCAAGTCTGTTGTAGACCGCGCGAACGGCTCCCCATTGGAACCCAAAGGGGAGCCGCTGGTGCCACGTTCGCCCAGGAAGGCGGTGGAGCCCGGCTACGTGAGATGCGAGACGAGATCTCGCGCAGCCGTGCGCACTGCGGGGTCAGGATCGTCCAGCAAGCCCTGGAAGACCCCGGCACCGGCCATGACAGCGTCCCGGCTCGCGGTCTCCCAGGCGATCTTCTCCTGGTACCCCTGCGTGTCCTTACTCGGCGCCAGACGTGCCGTGGTCTCCCACTCCCTGGTCGCGCAGATCTTGGAGACGAGCTCCAGGATCTCCGCACGATGGTGGACAGAGGGATCTCCGGCAAGCTCCACCAGGAACGGAACCACGTGGGGCGTCGCTTCCGACACGACGAAACCGAGATGGCACACACGGTCGCCGAGTTCGTCGAGGGCCGCGCTCACGGTCGCTTCGTCCCCCCAGGCCATTCTGGAAAGAAGTGGCGGGATGCCGCGAGCCGATCCGAGCGAGTCACGGAGACTCCCCCACGGAACCTTGGGGACCCTCTTCAGAATGCGCCCCAATGCCTACCCTCCGAACATGTCAGTGTCCTTGTCGACCGTCAGGGTGCGCATAGACCCGCTCCGCGAGGGTTGGCCTGAGGACGGAGCTCTCGTGGCAGAACAGGGACAGCTCCCCCGGAGGCTCTCCGGGGGAGCTGTCGTCTTATTTCGCCCGCCTGGAGCAGGCTGAGGATGATCAGCGCCGTGTACTCACGTCCTTCGACGGAGAACGATCTCATGGCCGCCCCGGGAACCGAATCCGGCCGGCGCCGATCAGGAGATCAGCTTGATCGCCTGCCAGCCGCCCGTGCCGACGACGGTGGGCGTGCCCACCCCGGTCCGCTGGCCCGGGAGCCATTCCAGGCCCGCCGTGGTGTTCGCCGTCGTCGTCCACAGGTCCGCGATGCCGTCGCCGTTCGTGTCGCCGGGGGCGGTGAACAGCGGGCGGGCCGTCGTGGTCCAACCGGTGGCGTGCGCCGTGCGGTTGCCGCCGGCGCCGAGCGAGGCCGGGTCGGTGCCGCCGTCCGGGACGCCGTCGCCGTCCGCGTCACCCGGGCTGCGGCCGTGGTACACCCACAGTCCGCCGCCGACGGTGTCACGGGCGAGCAGGTCGGTGAACCCGTCGCCGTCGACGTCGCCGGGAGAGGCCAGCTGCATCTTGCCCCAGCCGGCGCTGCCGATCATGTAGCCCGACTCGACGGTGCCGTACGCGTAGCCCGGCAGGAACCACAGCTGGTCGCCGATGACCGCGACGAAGTCCGGGTTGGACGACTCGCTGTCCGGTGTGATGTCACCGACCGAGACGATCTGCTTGATCGTCGCCGGGTCGATCGCCACCTCGGTCTCCGGGTCCGGGAAGACGTACACCTCCTGCTTGGTGTCGTCGGTGAACTCGCCCTGCCCGTTGTTCGGGTACAGCCACAGCTTGCCGTCGGGGCGGCGGGCCACCAGGTCCTCGTAGAAGTCCTCGGTCCAGTCGCCGCGGTGGGTCAGCAGGGAACCGCCCCAACCGCCGCCGGACGACAGCGGGATCATCGTCGCCACCTTGCCGGCGCCCGTACCGCCGTACAGGCGCAGGTTGTTGGCGCCGTCGACGGCGAACATGTCCGGCAGACCGTCGCCGTTGACGTCACCGGGCTTGTCCGTCACACCCGGGCTCTTCACATAGAACCGGTACGGGTAGACCGGGCCGGGGTTGCCGCCCGCGTCCACCATGCGCACGTACAGCGTGTGCGGTCCCGGGGTGAGCGGGGTGACGTCCGCCGTCGCCTTGCCGCCCTTGGCCGCGGGCTTCGCCGACACGTTCGGCGGAGTGCGGTCCAGGCCGTACAGGTACTCGGTGGTGTCCGCGACGCCGTTCGCGCCGAACTCGAACACGCCCTTGGTGCGGGACAGCGCGCCCTCGACCGGCTCCATGTCGGCCGTCGTCTCGGGGAACAGGTCGTCCTTGGAGTCGACGACGGGCATCACGGTCGGCGCGTTCGGGTCGAAGCCGAAGCGGCAGCCCGGCGCGCCCTTGGTCGGGGTCCAGTCGGAGGCGAAGTTCGCGTCCGCGGTGTCCTCGGCCTGCGCCTTCCAGCTGAACTGCCCGTTGCTCGCGCCGAGATGCTTCGCCAGCAGGTCCTTGCCCACGACCACGCGGGCCTGAGCGCCCTTGGAGTCACTGGACTTGACGGTGACCTTCACCCTCTTGTCGAAGATGATGCCGGGAGTGGTGTCGTGCTTGCCGGTCGCCCACAGGTGGAACTGGACGTTGACGCCGCCGCCGTCCGGGTCCCAGACCTGCGCGGTCAGCGTCACGTCCGTGTTGCCGAGGGTGACGTAGGACGAGCCGTTGCCGCACTCGGTGGCGCTCACCTTGGAGCTGGGGATGGTGTCCAGCGCCCAGGGGGCCTTCGGCGGACGGTTGTACTCGACGATCAGCTTGGCGTCCGGCTTGAACTTCTTCCAGCTGTACTCGTCCTTGTTGTCCTCCGCGCTCTGCGGGGCGCGCAGGCCGAAGGTGATGTTGGACCACTTGCTGGCCGCCGCCTTGACCGCCGCGTCCTTGGCGGCGAAGTCGACCGCCGCGTTGGCGCAGCCGAAGTCCTCGTTGCCGTGCGCGACGCTGCGGCTGTCCTGGCGCGTCGACCAGGACGGCTGCTTGTTCCAGGTGGTGGACGAACTGATGGAACCGGTCAGATACAGCTCGACCGGCTTCGGGGTGCAGGACCACGAGTGGGTCTCGGTGATCTGGAACTGCGCGTCGATCACCTTCACACCGGCAAGGAACTTGGAGCCGACGCGGAAGAAGGAGCGGGCCGTGCCGCCGGTCGAGGACTCGTAGCCGACGCGCGCCTCGCTCGTCGTGCCGCCGTCCCAGCCGGTGCCGTTCCAGTAACTGCTGTTCGGATGCGGCTTGTAGGCGATGGTCCAGGCCTCGCGCTTGCCGGTCATCCGAGGGTCGATGTAGACCGGGAACTCGGTGTCCGGTGCGTTCAGCAGCTTCTGATCGGGCGTCAGGACGATCTTCTCGTCGGAGACCCGGACGCCGACCTCGCTGCTCTTGGAGGTGAGCGGGGAGGGCTCGGTGTCGGCTTCTTCCGACGCGGTCGCCTTGGCTGAGACCTTGGCTGAGACCTTGGCTGAGGCCTTGGCCGGAGTCGGCGTGCCGGCGGCCGGCTCCTCCTCCGTGCCCGACGAGTCCCACATCCGGGCCGTGGAGGACGCGAACACCGTCTGCCCGGCCGCGTTCACCGCCCTCAGGGTGCCGGTCGCGGTGTCCTTGGTCAGCTCCAGGCCCTTGGTGCTCAACCCGAAGTCGATCTGCGCCAGTTCGTCGTTGTCGGCCGCCTCGGGCGTCTTCACGATCAGCGCCTGGCTGAAGCCGTCCACGCTGGCCTTCACCGCGAGGTCGACGCCCTGGAACACCTCCGGGTAGGTCGCCGTCGCCCCGTCGAGCACGGGCTCGGGCAGGGCCTTCGGCCAGGTCAGGGACAGTTCGCCGCCCTGGTCGGCGAGGGTCACCAGATGGGTGTCGCCGCCCGCGGAGAACGTGACGCGACCGGGCGCCGCCTTGGGCGAGATCCGGCCGGCGGCCTCGGTGAGCGTGGTGTCCACCGGGGTCCAGACGCCCTCGCGCTTCACGCGGACGGGCAGGGTGTGCTGGGTGGTGCGCAGGTTGCCGTTGGGCAGGGCGTGCGTCTCGCTGGTCTCGCTGCGGGCGGACACCACCTCCACGGGCTTGCCGCTCTCGGCCGCCTTCTGGAGTGCGCTCTCCTCGGCGTTCGCGGCCGCCTCGGTCGAGCCGGTGCCGGCCACCGAGGTCGGGTCGGCGTCGGCCGCGCCTGCCGTGAGCGGCATGAGCGGTGTCAGCCCGAGCGTCCCGCCGGCGAGCACCGCGACGAGCGCGGCCCGAACCGAGCGCCTGGTCGGGCGCTGTCTTCGGGATGTTTCTGGCATGGGCGAATCCCCCCGGAGTCGTTGCCGTGCGTACCCCTCGCGGGGTAGCGCTGCGCGCCCTTTCACGCGGGCCGCGAGGCCGAACAGTACACGCCACAAAGGCAATTCTTTGCCTACGCATGAGCAAAGTGGGGATTGTCGCATTGCCTTGGCTTTGCTTGTCAGGGTGATCGCAAGAGCCTACTGTCTGACCGTTCAACACTCGATCACACAGAGTGAGATCACACAGAGTGAGTAAGGGGGAGGTCCTTTAGTGGACCAAGTCATAAGACAGCTACGCTATTTCGGCCACTGGCACAGATCCGTTTCCCTGTTCGTGGGGCTCGTGCTCTTCGTCGGGCTCGTGCCCGACGACGCGAACGCCGCCGACGGAAGCACCCGGATCTCCGACGTGAAACGCGATCGATCCGTTCCCGGAAGCGACTTCGAAAAGAAGCGCCCGGCCACCCGGGACGACGCGCAGGGCGCCTTCAAGCCCGCGGCCGGAAAGATACCGTCCGGCACCTTCACGACACTGGTCACCGACAGTCGCGACAAGCTGCCGAAGCGCGCGCCGCTGACCACCGGCGCCACCACTCCGAGGGACACCACCGCCGTGCAGACCGGCATGGTGAAGGCCCGTCAGACCACCGCGACACCCGCCAAGAAGGCCCTGAACACCCAGGGCCTGGCACCCAGGAAGGCCGTCGCCGACGCCGGCACCGCCCTCCAGGTCCAGGTCAAGGACGAGACCGCCGCCCGCAAGGCCGGCGTCCAGGGCGTGCTGTTCACCGCCGCGCCCGCCACGAACGGCCTGGCTCCCGCCGCGTCCGGCTCCGTCGAACTGGAGCTGGACTACGCGTCGTTCAAGGACACTTACGGCGGTGACTGGGGCTCCCGGCTGCGCCTGTACAAGCTCCCGGCCTGTGCGTTGACCACGCCCGAGCTGGAGCAGTGCCGTACCCGCACCGCCCTGCCCGGCGCCAACGACCCGGCGGCGAAGACCGTTCGCGGCATGGCCGACCTGGCCGCCGCGCCCACCGTGTTCGCGGCGGCGGCCGAGGCCTCCGGGCCCGGCGGCAGCCACGCGGCCACCTCGCTGGCCCCGTCCGGTTCCTGGATGGCCGGCTCGTCCTCCGGCGGCTTCTCGTGGGCCTACCCGATCGAGGCGCCCGAGGTGCCCGGCGGCCCGCAGCCCGAGGTCGAACTGTCCTACTCCTCGCAGGCGGTGGACGGCCGCACCGCGTCCACCAACGCGCAGTCCTCCTGGATCGCCGAGGGCTGGGACTACGAACCGGGCTTCATCGAGCGCAAGTTCCGCTCCTGCTCGGACGACAAGGCCGCGATCGACGGGAAGAAGCCCAACAACACCGCCGACAGCGGCGACCTGTGCTGGGGCTCCGACCACGTCGTGATGTCGCTGGGCGGCAACACCACCGAACTCGTCAAGAAGGACGGCACCGACGAGTGGCGTCCCGCCGACGACGACGGCTCGCGCCTCCAGCGCAAGACCGGCGCGGTCAACGGCGCCAAGGACGGCGAGCACTGGGTCCTGACCACCACCGACGGCACCCAGTACCACTTCGGCCTGAACAAGCTGCCCGGCGCGCCGGACGGCACGGTCACCAACTCGGCGCTCACCGTGCCGGTGTTCGGCAACCACCCCGACGAGCCCTGCCACGCCACGGCGTTCATGGACTCCGACTGCGCCCAGGCCTACCGCTGGAACCTGGACTACGTGGTCGACCCGCTGGGTGACGCCATGACCCTGTGGTGGACCAAGTTCACCAACTACTACGGCCAGAACATGAAGGCCGACCAGCAGGCCCGCTACGACCGCAACGCGCAGCTCGCGCGCATCGACTACGGCCTGCGCTCCGACAAGCTGTTCGGCGTCCTGCCGGCCGGCCGCGTCGCCTTCACGCTGTCCGAACGGTGCATCCCGAGCACGGCGTTCGACTGCGCCGAGGCCAAGCGGACCACGGCCAACGCCAAGCACTGGCCGGACACCCCGCTGGACCAGGAGTGCGCGTCGGGCGCCAAGTGCACCGACAAGTTCTCCCCGACGTTCTGGACGACCAAGCGCCTGACGAAGATCAGCACCAGCGTGCTCGTCGGCGCCGCCCTGAAGCCGGTCGACTCCTGGACGCTGGACCAGTCCTACCCGCCCACCGGCGACGCCACCTCCCCGGCCCTGTGGCTGGAGTCGATCGCCCGCACCGGGCACGGCGCCGGCGGCACGGCGGACATGCCGAAGGTCACCTTCGCCGGCACCCAGCTGGACAACCGCGTCGACGGCGTTGAGGGCCTGCCGCCCTTCTCCCGCTACCGCGTCCACGCCATCGACACCGAGACCGGCGGCCGGATCGGCGTCACCTACTCGGCCAAGGACTGCCAGGCCCTGGAGCCGAAGCGGATGCCGGCCTCGCCGGAGTCCAACTCCATGCGCTGCTTCCCGCAGTTCTGGACGCCCAAGGGCGCGACGGCGCAGGTCAAGGACTGGTTCCACAAGTACGTCGTCACCCAGGTCAGCGAAGAGGACCTGGTCACCGACAGCCCCGCCAAGGTCACCTCGTACGAGTTCCTCGGCGGCGCGGCCTGGGGCTACGACGACAGCGAGTTCACCGAGAACAAGTACCGCACCTGGTCGCAGTACCGCGGCTACGAGCGGGTCCGCACCCGCCAGGGCGCGGGCGGTGACGTCAAGCAGCTCACCGAGCACCGCTACTTCCGCGGCCTGCACGGCGACAAGCTGCCCTCCGGCACGCGTGCGTCCGTCGTGGAGACCAGTGACGGCGCGAGCCACCAGGATCTGCCGCAGTACCAGGGGCAGTTGCTGGAGCAGATCACCTACGAGTCCGACGGCGGAGCCGTCGACTCGGCGACCGTCACCACCCCCTGGGCGGTGAAGACGGCCACCCGGACCCGGGCCGGAACCACGCCACTCGAGGCGTGGATGACCCGCCCGGAGACCGTCCGCAGCCGCGAGCGGGTCAAGGGCGAGACGTGGCGCACCACCACCGAGACCACCAAGTACGACGGCTACGGCCTGCCGTACCAGGTCGAGGAGAAGACGACCGGCGGCAAGGTCCGCTGTTCGACGGTGAGTTACGCCCGCAACACCACGGCGCACCTCATCGAGCTGGAGTCCCGCGAGAAGACCGCGCTCGGGGCCTGCGGCACCACGGGCGGCGAGGTCGTCGAGGACACCCGCACGCTCTACGACAACCTGGCCTTCGGCGCGGCCCCCACCAAGGGTCTGCCCACCGAGGTCCAGGAGATGAACGCGACCGGCGACGGTTACGTCACCATCGACAAGACCGAGTACGACATCCACGGCCGTGAGACCGCGACGTACGACGCGGACAACCGCAAGACGTGGATGGAGTACACGCCGGCCACCGTCGCGCGGCCGACCAAGCAGGTCTCGCACGACCCGCTCGGCTTCACCGAGACCACGGAGTTCGACGAGGTCCGCGGTCTGCCGAAGAAGGAGACCGACGCCAACGGCAAGTCGGCGACCATGGAGTACGACCCGCTGGGCCGGCTCCTGAAGGTCTGGGAGATCGACCGCGACCCGGCGACCCAGACGCCGACCGCCACGTACGACTACGCCGTCCGCCGCGACGGCCCGACGGTCGTCACCTCGCGGACGCTGAAGGACAACGGCCAGTACGCCGTGTCGTACGAGATCCTCGACGGCCTGCTGCGCGAGCGGCAGACGCAGGACGAGGCGGTCGGCGCGGGCCGGATCGTCAACGACACCTTCTACGACAGCGTCGGCCGGGTCTGGAAGGAGAACGACGGCTACTACAACTCCTCGGAGCCCGAGGCGAAGCTGCTCCAGGTCGGCGACCAGGACGTCCCGTCCCAGAACCGCACGACCTTCGACGGCCAGGGCCAGCCCACCGCGGAGATCACGTACTACCGCGGCACGGAGAAGCTCCGCACGACGACCGAACGCGACGGCGACGTCTCCACGACGATCCCGCCGAAGGGCGACACGGTCACGGCGGTCTTCGAGGACGCCGAGGGGCGTACGGAGCGGCTGCGGGAGTACACCAACGCCGAGCGTACGAAGTGGCGGGACACCGTCTACGAGTACGACGACCTCGACAACCTGCGGAAGGTGACCGCGCCGGGCGGCGCCGCCACCACGTTCGAGTACGACAAGCGCGGTCGCCAGACCGCGGTCACGGACCCCGACGGCGGGCGTGCCGAGACTCGGTACGACAACGCGGACAACGTGGTCGAGAGCATCGACCCGATGAAGCGGTCCCTGTTCACCACGTATGACGCGGGCGGCCGTCCGACCTCCCTGCGCGAGGGCAGCACCAGTGGCCCGAAGCGTGTGGAGTGGACGTACGACACCCTCGGCAAGGGGTTGCCCACGGCGCAGATCCGCTACGAGAACGGCCTCGAGTACCGGGAGGAGATCACCGAGTACGACAACGCCTACCGGGTGAAGTCGACGAAGACGGTGATCCCCGCCGAGGAGACCGGGCTGGGCGGTTCGTACGAGTACAAGTACGAGTACACCCCCACCGGCAAGCTGGCCTGGGTCGAGGTGCCGGGCCTGGGCGGGCTGGTGAACGAGAAGGTCGTCTTCCGTTACAACTCCGACGACCTGCCGATCTTCATGGGAGGCGCGTCCACGTACCTCGCGGGCGTCGACTACTCGGCCTTCGGCGAGGTCCTGAGCACGGACGCCGGCCCCGCCGGCAAGCAGGTCCACGGCTCTTACGTCTACGACGAGTTCACCCGCCGGCTCCAGACGGCCACCTTCGACCGCTCGGTCAACCCGGGCCGCATCAGCGAGACGCGGTACGGGTACGACGAGGCCGGCAACGTCACCAAGATCACCGACGTGCCCGGCAGCGCGGCTCCCGACGCGGGCAAGACGGACACGCAGTGCTTCGTCTACGACCAGCTCAGGCAGATGACCTCGGCCTGGACGTCGAAGGCGGCGGAGGACTGCACGGCGGCCCCGTCGAAGGACACGGTCGGCGGTCCGGACGCCTACTGGCAGTCGTTCGAGTACGACGAGGCGGGCAACCGCAAGAAGCTCGTCGAGCACGACCCGACGGGCGACACCGCGAAGGACGTGACCCGCACCTACCTGTACGGAAAGGAGGGCGTGGGCGGCCCGAACGCGCTGGCCGAGATCAAGTCGGTCGGTCCGCAGGGCGAGCGCCTGAACACCTTCTCCTACGACAAGGCCGGCAACACCGTCGGACGCCAGCACGGCGGCGCCAACCAGACGCTCGAGTACGACGTCGAGGGCAAGCTGCGCAAGGTGACCCAGCCGGTCGAGGGCGGCGGCACCAAGGCCACGTCGTACCTGTACGGCGCGGACGGCGACCGCCTCATCCGTACCGGCGCGGACGGCAGCCGCACGCTGTTCCTGGCCGACGCGGAGCTGACCGTCAACGCGGCCAACACGAGCGCGAAGGCGGAACGGTTCTACGGGAACCCTGACGGCTCGACGACGGTCCGTGCGACCGGCGGCGTCCGTCAGCTGATGATCGCCGACCACCACGGCACGTCCCACACGGTCGTGAACATGGCGGACCCGGCGATGGGTGTCACGCGGCGCAAGGCGATGCCGTTCGGCGAGGCGCGCGGGCAGCAGCCCACCGCCTGGCCGGGAGAGCGGGGCTTCGTCGGGGGCACGGTCGACAAGGACACGGGACTGACCCGCCTGGGCGTCCGTGACTACGACCCGGTGACGGGCCGGTTCATCCAGGTCGACCCCATGGTCGATTTCAGCAACCCGGCCACGATGAACCCGTACGGCTACAGCAACAACGCGCCGGCCACCTTCTCCGACCCGTCCGGAGCCTTCTTCCCGATCCTGATCGGTATCGCGGCCCGTATCGCCATCCAGGCGGCGATCCGCGCGGCGGCCCGTCGTGCGGCGATCATCGCGGCCCGCAAGGCGGCTCAGGCGGCGGCTCGTCGTGCCGCGGCCCTCGCTCGCAAGCGTGCGCTCGAGGCCGCGAAGCGTGCGGCGGCCAAGGCCCGCCGTGAGGCGGCGCGGAAGGCGGCGGCGGCCAAGCGCGCGGCGGCCAAGCGGGCTGCGGCCCGTGCGGCGGCCAAGCGGGCGGCGGCACGTCGCGCGGCGGCTCAGGCCCGTGCCCGCGCGGCACGTGCGGCGGCGAAGAAGGCGGCGGCGCGCCGGGCTGCGGCCCGCAAGGCGGCGGCCCGTCCGAAGCCGCGTGCCAAGCCCCGTTCCCAGCCGAAGCCGAGGCCGAAGCCGTCGCAGGTGAAGCGGGCGGTGAAGAAGGTCGCGAAGGAGGTCAAGGAGACCGTCAAGGAAGAGGTCCAGGGAGCGGCCTGCGAGTCCAACAGCTTCAAGCCCGGCACCCGGGTGCTGATGGCCGACGGGTCGACCAAGCCGATCGAGAAGGTCAAGGTCGGCGACAAGGTGGTCGCCACCGACCCGAGGACGGGCAAGACCTCGGTCCAGACGGCCACGGCGACGATCATCGGCAAGGGCACCAAGCGGCTGGTGAAGGTCACGCTGTCGGTCCACGAGGGCTCAGCCGAGCCGTCGCGGAACATGACGTTCACCGCCACCGCCGGTCACCCCTTCTGGGTTCCGTCCCTGAAGAAGTGGATCGACGTCGGTGAACTGAAGCCGGGCCAGTGGCTCCAGACGTCCTCGGGCACCTGGATCCAGGTCGGCGCGGTCGAGGCGTGGACGGCGAAGAAGGCGACGGTTCACAACCTGACCGTCACGGACGTCCACACGTACTACGTGCTGGCCGGGTCCACGCCGGTCCTCGCCCACAACTGCGGCCTGGCCGACGCGACGGATCTCGACCTGAGCGCTGCGGCCCTTCGGCCCATCCCGCCCAAGAAGGGCAAGCAGTGGCAGTACGACTTCCACCTGACCGAGGCGGGAAGGTCCCTGCAGAAGCACACCGACCCGACCTCGCGCACCCCTGGTCATATCGCCAAGTACGCTCCGTTCCTTCGGGGGGCCAACCGTCAGAACGACAAGCGGGCCCTGAACGACGGGGGCAGGGATCTGCTGGGCGAACTGCTGGGCAACCCGAACGCGACCCGAACCATCAGCCCGTCGACCGCGCACTACGGCAACGAGGTGCTCGAGATCACGGATGATGTGACGAAACGCGGTGCTCGATGGAGCATGCGCGGCGGTCGGGTCCAGTTCGAAGGTTGGCTATGAGGTCCTTCTCGGTCCAGGGGCATGAGTACATGGCCCTGATCATTCTCAGCGACCACAACGACTTCGAGTCGATGGAGGTCGTCGAGTGGATCGACGGCAGGCGAGGTGAACTCCTGCTGGAGTTCCGCCTTGACGACAGCTCGGCCCGGCTGAGCTACATCCGGCCGGAGATCGACATTCCTCTGCTGAGGGCTTCCCTGGATGTGTTCCGGGAGGAGTTCCTCGAGCCGAGGAAGGCCAGCGGCCTGCCATGTCCTCCCTGGTGACAGGGGGGTGACCCACAGGTCCGCCCGCCCCACGCGGGCACAGTGAGACGACAGCTCCCCCGGAGGCCTCTCCGGGGGAGCTGTCCCATGTGGGGGTACGGGAAGACCCGTCCGGCAAACGACTTGACGGCCCGTCACTTTGCCGAACCGACAGCTGAGTGACAGGCACCGTTTCTACGGTGCCGTGTTCATGACAGAGACATCGGATCTGCGTATCGGTCGCCGTACCGTTCTCGCCGCCACCGGCGCCACCGCCGCGGCGCTGGCCGTGGGCGGGGCGGTTCCCGCGACAAAGGAGCCGGAGGCCGCGGTTCCCGTGGCCGCCGCAGCCGTGTGCACGCTCACGAAGGAGATGACCGAAGGGCCCTACTACCTCGACGGACAGTACGTCCGCTCCGACGTCAGCGAGGGGAAGACCGGGTTCCCGCTGAAGCTGACCCTCACCGTCGTCGACGACGACACCTGTGTCCCGCTCCCCAACGCCCTCGTCGAGATCTGGCACGCCGACGCGCTCGGCGAGTACTCCGGGTTCGTCGGCAACAACGGGCACGACGAACCCGACAACGGCACCTTCCTGCGCGGCGGGGTGCTGACCGACTCCACCGGAGTCGCGGCGATCACGTCCGTCTACCCGGGCTGGTACCGGGGCCGCTGCGTCCACATCCACATCAAGGTGCACACCAACGTCACCCTCACCTCGGACGGCTCCTTCACCGGCGGCCGGGAGATCCACACCGGGCAGCTCTTCTTCAACGAGACGATCACGGCCCGCGTCGCCACCCTCTCGCCGTACTCCGCCAACACCGTCACCCGCACCACCCTCGCCCAGGACTCGATCTACGACGAGGGCGGCGCGGCGTCCGGGCTGCTCACCCTGACCGCGTTGGGGAGTTCGACGTCCGCCGGGTACGCGGGGACCTTGACCCTCGGGGTCGAGAGCAGCTGAGCGCAACCCACCGGAATGTCTGACTGAACGTCACCATATGTGCGGTGGCGTCCAGTCGGCCGGCCCGAGGGGGCCACCCCGTCCCGCTGTCAGACGGTGAAGAGACGCAACTTGACGCCGATGGAGTCGGCGAGGCGGGTCAGGTCCCCGGGGTCACTGGTGACCACCGCGGCCTGGTACTGCACCGCCGTGGCGACGACGATCGCGTCAACGACGTCAACGGTCCCGGAGGCCGCGCAGGCGACACCGGCGGCACGACCGGCGCGCTCGCCGTCAGGGCGGATGTCGCATCCCTTCAGCACGCGCGAGATCTGATGCTGCGATCCGCCGCGCCATGCCTGGGCGAGGACCACCACCGGCACGATCGGCCGGACACGTGCCGCGGTCAGTTCGTCGTGCAGGGCGAGGAAGTCCGGGCTGCGCCGTTCGGCGGAGAGAAGGGCACCTGTGTCGTAAACGACCGTACGCACTATCCGGCCGCCCGCCACGGCTCGTCGTCGAGCAGCCCGGCCTCCAGCAGAAACTCGCGGGCGCGCCTCCGGGACTCCTCCGGTAGCGCGCCGCGCTCACTCTCGTACTCGGCCACCAATTCACGAGCAGCGGTGCGTCCAGCCGCATGGAGTGCGGCGATGTGAGCCTTCTCCACAGCAGCCTCGGCCAGCCACGTGGAGACAGCCTTGCCCTCTTCCGCAGCCGCGGCCTTGATCGTTTCCTCGACCTCAGGCGGTACCGAGATCGACAACTTCCGTGCGGTCATGACTCCACCACAGCGCGCGGTAGGAACGCGTTCCTACCGTTCCCGTCGAACCCCTGGCCCGCCGCTCCCGACGACAAGACCGACGGCGCCTCGACCCGGAACGCTCGCATCCCTACTGCGCTTGTAGAGCGAGAGCCAGCCCGGCACGTCCACCTCCACGCGCACCGTCTTCCCCGGCGGCGGCTCCCGGTCCACCACCTCCCAGCGGGCGGCCAGCGCGTCCACCAGCACCAGCCCCCGGCCGTTCTCCTCCAGCGGGCTCGGCACGCGTACGGCACCGGGTCCCGGCGGGCGCGGCGGCTCGGACCGTGTGTCGCTCACCTCGACGCGGACGCTCCCCGCCACGAGCGACAGCCGCAGCTCGAAGTCCCGGCCGGGCACCCGGCCGTGGGTCACCGCGTTCGCCGCCAGCTCGGCGACGATCACGGCAACGGCGTCGGACACCTCCGTGCCGTGCGGGATGCCCCAGGCGTCGAGCTGGTTCAGCGCCAGGTGCCGGGCCAGGCGGGCGCCTCTCGGCGTGGGGCTGAGGCGCTGCGTGAACGCACGTACGGTGACCGGTGGTTGGGGGGTGGGGCGTGCAGTCATGCGGCCAATGTGGCGGGAGCGGGGCCCTTTTCTCCAGCGACAGGCCGTGTACGCCCGCGCAGCGTACACGGTTACGCACTGGACAGTACCCGTGACTCCACGTGACCATGGTGCGCGGGAGGTGGCCGATGGTGGTCGACGGACAGATGGGTACGGGCGGCGGCAGCGGTGAGCCGGAGTCCTCGGACAGTCTGCGGACGTTCGGGGCGGTCGTCCAGGCGTTGCGCGAGTTCGCGGGCCTGAGCAGGGAGGAGTTCGGGAGGCTGGTCGGCTACTCCAAACATACGGTGGCGTCGGTGGAGTTGGGGCGCCGGATGCCGGACGCGGACTTCATCGAGGCGGCGGAGGCGGCTACTGGCAACACGGGGGCCTTGAGGAAGGCAGCAGTTCATCTCGTACGACAGGTGGGGCTGGCGGCGTGGTTCCGCGAGTGGGCCCGGCTGGAGAAGACCGCGATCAGTCTGTACACGTACGAGTGCCGCATGATTCCAGGTCTGTTGCAGACGGAGGCGTACGCGCGGACGCTGTTCACCGAGCAGCTCCCGCCCATGAACGACGAGCAGATCGAGGTGCAATGGGAGGCCCGAGCCGCTCGGCAGGAGCTGCTGCGGAACCGACCCAACACAGCGTTCAGCTTCATCCTGGAGGAGCACCTGCTGCGACGGCGCACGGGCGGGGTGGAGGTCACCCGGGGGCTCATCGACCATCTCCTGAGCATCGGAGATCTGCGCAACGTCGAGATGCAGATCATGCCGACGGTCCGGGCGTCGCACGCGGGACTCGCCGGACCCATCCAGTTGCTGGAGACCCCGGCGAACAAGTGGTTCGCCTATTGCGAAGGACAGCGAGGTGGCCTGCTCGTTTCCGACCCGAAAGAGGTCAGCATCTTGCACATGCGCTATGCCAGGATGCGTTCACAGGCTCTCACCCCGGAAGACTCCAGGAGCCTGTTGCGGCAGATGCGAGGAGACCTATGAGCGCGTCCGAACTGGCCTGGTTCAAGAGCAGCTACAGCAGCGGCGGCGACGGCGACTGCGTCGAAGTCGCGCTCACCTGGCGCAAGTCCAGCTACAGCAGCAGCGGCGACGGTGACTGCGTCGAGGTAGCCACCCCTCCCGATCACGTCCACGTCCGTGACAGCAAGGCCAAGGACGGCCCCCAGCTCGCCCTCTCCCCCACCACCTGGGCCGACTTCGTCACGTACGCCGCGCGGTGACCGTCGGGGCCGCCCGCGCCGGGAAGCGGCGGGCGGCCCCTCGTGTCACTTGCCGGGGCACTCCTTCCACGCCATGTGGTACACGGTGCTGATGTCGCCGTCCGTCGAGTCCATCGTCATGAAGCTGACCTTGGCCGGCGAGGAGGTGCCCGCGTTGACGCGCAGCTCGGTGTTGATGTTGAAGTTGCGCTGTACTCCGCAGGGGGCCCAGACGAGTTGGGCCCAGTCCGTGGTGTCGGTGGCCTGCCAGTTGTCGTTGTAGGCGCCGTTGAGCGGGTGGTTCTTGAACACCGTGCTGGACGAGCCCTGGAAGTAGTACGAGGCGCGCTGGACGGCCGTCGCGCCGGGCTGGAGCGAGGCGAAGCCACGGTAGTCCGCGCTGGCGATGGCGTACGTGAAGCCCGACGGGACGTGGACCTTCAGGTTGAGCTGGCAGTTCTTGCGGAACGCCGTCGGGTCGGAGTTGCCGCCGACCTGGGCGAGGTACGCGCTGTAGGTGACGGTGAAGGCGGTGTTGTCGTCGGAGACGGCGACCGCGGCGGTGCCCGCGGGGCAGCCGGAGCCGTTCACCGTGGCGATGTTGATCACGATCTTGTCCGGCGGCGGGTCCTCGAACCCGGAGGGGTTGTGCGCCGGCACGGCGGCGGAGACGAGAGCGGCTATCGCGCCGCCCAGGAGCAGGCCACTTGCCATGGTCTCTCCCTTTCGTTCGGATCGGTGGGGGGTGGATGCGCCGGGCCCCGAGACACAGCCGAACTCTGTGAAGAATGAATGAAGTTGCTGTGAAGAGGCGAGGCGATCGCATCGTAGGGAGCCGGATGGGGCGCGCCCAGTCCGAACTCCGGCCATTCACCCCGACCGGTTCACACGCCCTCGGTTCACACGCCCTCGGTCCGCCCGCTACGGGTTCTCCCAGGCCGCCGGTTCCGCCGCCAACTCCCGTACGGGGTCCGGGAGGGCGTCCGCCGCGATGTCGGCGACCGTGACGCCCTCCAGGATCTTGCGAACGTTGGCCCGGAGCGCGATCCACAGGGGCAGCAGGGGCTGGGCGGTGCCCGTGTAGGTCAGGCCGGTCGGGCGTTCGCCGCGGACGGAGACGATCGGGCCGTCGACCGCCCTGATCACGTCCGCGACGGTGATGCCGTCCGGCTCGCGCGCCAGCCGGTAGCCGCCGCCCCCGCCCCGCCGGCTGTCGACGATCCCGCCGCGCCTGAGGTCGCCGAGGATCCCCTCCAGGAACTTGTGCGGGATGCCCTGCGCGTCGGAGATGGTCTCCGCCTTCACCGGGTCGCCGCCCTGCCGTACGGCCAGCTCCAGTACCGCCCGTACCGCGTAGTCAGCCCGTGCCGAGATCCTCATACGGACATTGTCACTCCAAGCGGATCACGTTCCACGACAGCGGCTCCAGCGTCGCCCGCAGCGTCCCGTCCGACAGCGCGGTGCCCTCGGCGGCGTGCGGGGCGACCCGCTCCGGGTCGGCGAGGGTGTTGCGGGCGTCCGGGTCGGCGTCCGCGAGCACGCTGTGCTCGACGAGCCGCGTCACGCCGAGGCCGTGCAGCGCCACCTCCAGCGGCAGCGCCTCCGTACGGCCGCGGTTGACCGCGAAGACGGTGACCGAGCCGTCCTCCGCGCGCACGGCGGTGGCGTGCAGCAGGTCCGTCTCGCCGAACTTCCTCGTCTCGTACGTCGGGGAGTCCACGCGGACGTCGAGGACCTCGCCGCGGCCGTGCCGGGACGCCTGGGCGAAGGGGAAGAACGTCGTCTGCCGCCAGGCCGGGCCGCCCGGCTCGGTCATGATCGGGGCGATGACGTTGACGAGCTGGGCGAGGCAGGCGACCGTCACCCGGTCGGCGTGCCGCAGCAGGGCGATGAGGAGCGAGCCGAAGACGACCGCGTCCATGACGCTGTAGTTGTCCTCCAGGAGGCGGGGGGCCTCCGGCCAGTCCCGCTGCTCGATGCCCTTGGCGTGCTCCTCCCAGCGGGGCAGGTACCAGACGTTCCACTCGTCGAACGAGAGGTTGATCCGCTTCTTCGACTTGAGCTTCGCGCCGACGTGGTCGGCGGTCGCGACCACGTTGTCGATGAAGGACTCCATGTCGACGGCGGAGGCGAGGAAGGAGTCGAGGTCGCCGTCCTCCGGCCAGTAGTAGGCGTGCAGGGAGATGTAGTCGACGAGGTCGTACGTCTCCGTCAGGACGGTCGCCTCCCACTCGGCGAAGGTCGGCATGCCCTGGCTGGAGGAGCCGCAGGCGACCAGCTGCACGGACGGGTCGATCTGGCGCATCGCGCGGGCCGTCTCGGCGGCGACGCGGCCGTACTCCTCGGCCGTCTTGTGGCCGGTCTGCCACGGGCCGTCCATCTCGTTGCCGAGACACCACAGTCTGATCCCGAAGGGGTCCTTGTCGCCGTGGGAGACGCGCAGGTCGGACAGGGCGGTGCCCTCGGCGTGGTTGGCGTACTCCTGGAGTTCCAGGGCCTCGGAGACGCCCCGGGTGCCGAGGTTGACGGCCATCATGGGCTCGGCCTGGGGGCCGATCTTGCGGAGGAAGGCGATGTACTCGGACAGGCCGAAGCGGTTGGTCTCCGTCGAGTGCCAGGCGAGATCGAGGCGGCGGGGGCGGTCCTCCACGGGGCCCACCGAGTCCTCCCACTTGTAGCCGGAGACGAAGTTCCCTCCGGGGTAGCGGACGGCGGTGACGCCCAGTTCGCGGACCAGGTCGAGGACGTCGGCGCGGACGCCGTCCTCGTCGGCCGTGGGGTGGCCCGGCTCGTGGATGCCGGTGTAGACGCAGCGGCCGAGGTGCTCGACGAAGGAGCCGAAGAGGCGGGGGTCGACCTTGCCGACGGTGAAGGCGGGATCGAGGGTGAGGCGGGCGGTTCTCATGGGCGCCTTTCGGGGTGCGTAGGTCTGGACGGCGCGGTTGCTCCGTGGCTCGCGTTCGGTATTTCGGAGGGTGCTCGTGGCTTCGAACGGGAACGTAAGATCGGAGCGGTTCGTGCGTCAATGGGGCGGTGGGGGTCGGGGGGATCGGCGAGAGGACCGGCGAGAGGATCATCGGGGGATCTTCGACAGGTCTTCGACGGGTCTTCCGAAGAGGCTTGACGGCGTACAGTTCCGGCCGCGTAGCCTCGAACCGGTCGTCGCAGGGCGGCCAGGAGGGGGACGCGATGGACATCGCGGGCGCGCGTGCCAGGGTGACTGCGATCGCCTCGGCGCTGCGACGCGCGCGGAACGGCCCGGCCATGCGCGATCTGGCCGGCGACCTCTCCGCCGCGCTGCGGGCCCGGCCCCGCCCTCCGGCCGGCGCGGCCGAGGTGTCCCGGGCGCTGTGCGAGGAGATGACCGCGCTGCGCGGCGGACGGCCCGTGGAGCTGCGCTTCGAGCGGTTCCCCGACGAGTTCCAAGTCACCGGGCTGTGGCTGGAGTTCCACGACTTCGACCTGGTCATCGTCGAGCAGCGGGCCGAAGCTGTCCAGCAACTGGTCATCCTCGGCCACGAGTTGTGGCATCTGCACGCCGGGCATCGGCATCACCACCACGGCGTGGGCACCGCCGCCGCGCACGCCCTCGCCGGGCGGCCCGGCTGGGACGACGTCGCCCTGACCGTCGCGGCCCGCAACGGCTCCCGACGCCAGGACGAGTCGGAGGCCGACGAGTTCGGGCACCGGCTCGCGGCGGCCCTGCGGCCGTACCTGTCCGGACGGGGCGGCGGCGCCACGTCCCTCACTCCCGTGCAGCGGTCCATGGGATACCGGGGACGCAGAGGGACGGCACGGTGACGCACGGACGCCCGGCGGACGTTCTCGCCGCGGACCACTTCCTCAGCGGGCTGTACGTCTCCTACTGGCTGCCGACCGTCGTCCTCACCGCCGCCCTGGCGATCAAACTGCCCAGCATCCTCAAGCTGTGGCGGGACCCGCTGCTGCGCGCCGTCGGCGGTCTGCTGGTGTTCGCCTGCGCGGTGTTCGTCTTCGCCGCCCCGAGCACGATCGCCTGGACCAACCGGGTCACCGGCGTGCCGAACATCGCCGCGCCGTGGGTGTACTCGCTGCTGACCGCGCTCTCCGCGTCCTGGCTGCTGCTGATCATCGCCTGGCGCAATGGCCGTACCGAGCGCTCGGCGCAGACCCGGCGCGCGACGCGGTGGGTCGTCTCCGTGTACGCGGGGGTCGTCGTCGCGCTGTGGGTGCTGTTCGCGCTCGCCGACGTGCCCGTGGAGCAGATCCGGGACCTGGACACCTACTACGCCAACACGCCGTTCATGCGCGAGGAGATCCTGCTCTACCTCACCGCGCACACCGTGGCCTGCTCGGTCACGGCCCGGCTCATCTGGAACTGGATCCGCACCGACGGCCTCGACGCCTGGCTGCGCTGGGGACTGCGGTTCCTGGGCGTCGGCTACGCGACGAACCTGCTGTTCAGCGCCGCCAAGTTCACCGCCGTCGCGGCCCGTTGGACCGGGCACGACCTGGACTGGCTCAACACGAACGTGGCTCCGTCGGCCGCGTGCATCGCCGCCACGTTCGTCGCGGTCGGCTTCATCGTCCCGCACGCCGGCCAGTACCTCCAGGAGCGCTGGCTGGTCCGCCGGCGGCACCGGAACCTGCGTCCGCTGTCCCGTCTGATGCGGGACGCCACCGGCAACCGCGAGCCGTTCGCCCTGCGGGCCACACCGGAACTCCGGCTGATCCGCCGCGAGACGTTCATCCGCGACGCGCTGCTCCCGCTCTCCCGGCACCTCGACGAGGACCTGCGGGGCCGCGCCTACGAGGCGGCCGTCGCCCTCGGCCACGACCGGGGCCGGGCCCAGGCACTGGCCACAGCGGTGGCGCTGCTGGAGTCGGTCGCGGGGCGCGGGGCGGTCGCGGGGGGTGAGGACGCTTCGGGCTCCGCCGGGGAGCGTGTCGCTGGTGAGCTTGGCGCTGGTGAGCGTGTCGCCGGGGAGCGCGCGTCGGCGGAGGGTCGCGTCGGGGCCGCCTCGGGGGCCTCGGGGCCTGACACCACCTACCTTCTGCGTGAGATTCAGGCCGTGGCCTGGGCGTTGCGCAGCTCCGACGACATCAAGGCGGTGCGCGTCCGCGCCGCCGCCCCGGCAGAGAGCGTGTCCGTGCATGACTGAACCGTCCAATCCCGCCAGAACCGCCGTCGTTCTGGGGGGATCCCATACCGGCATGCTCGCGGCGCGGGCCCTCGCCGAGTTCGTCGAACGGGTCGTCGTCGTCGAACGCGACGTGCTGCCCGCAGGGCCCGAGCCGCGCAAGGGGCTGCCGCAGGCGCGGCACGCGCACATGCTGTGGTCGGGCGGGGTGCGGGCCATGGAGGAGCTGCTGCCCGGGGTCACTTCGGCGCTGCGGGAGGCCGGGGCGCGGCGGGCCCCCGTCACCACGGACATGGTCGTCCTGTCGCCGCTGGGCTGGTTCCGGCGGTGGGCCGAGTCGCATCACGTGATCCTCGCCGGGCGGGACCTGCTGGACGCGACGATCCGCGCGCGCGTGCTGGCCGACCCCCGGGTGGAGGTGCTCGGCGGCGCGGAGGCGGTCGGGCTGGAGGGCACGGCGGGCGCGGTCACCGGGGTGCGGGTGCGGACGGCCGACGGGAGTGAGCGGGTCCTCGCGGCGGGCATGGTCGTCGACGCGACGGGGCGCGGCTCACGGGCGTCGCGCTGGCTGTCGGCGCTCGGGCTGCCGGCGGTCGAACGGCGGGAGGTGGACGCGGGGTTGGCGTACGCGAGCCGGCTCTACCTCGCCCCCGAGGACGCGCGGTCCGGGTTCCCCGTCGTCAACGTGCAGCTCGATCCGCGCGCCGCGGGACCGGGGCGGTCGGGGTTCCTGCTGCCCATCGAGGACGGGCGGTGGATCGTCACGCTGACCGGCACCCGGGGCGGCGAACCCTCCGCCTCCGCCGAGGACTTCGTGCGCTTCGCCCGGGAGGAGCTGCGGCATCCGCTCATCGGACGGCTCCTGGAGCGGGCCGAGCCGCTGAGCGAGGTGTCGGCGACGCGGGCGACGGTCAACCGGCGGCACTTCTACGAGCGGATGCCGGCGTGGCCGGACAACTTCACCGTCCTCGGGGACGCGTTGGCCGCGTTCAACCCGGTGTACGGACACGGGCTGGCGGTGGGCGCGCAAAGCGCCCTGCTGTTGCGTGATGTGACGCGCCGTCACGGGTGGGGGTCGGCCGGGCTCGCACGGCGGGTGCAGAAGGCGGCGGCCCGGCCGGTGGGCGCGGCGTGGGATCTCGCGATCGGGCAGGACGTGTTCTACCCGGGCGCGGTGGAGGGCGGGCCCGGTGTGCGGGACCGGCTGGTCGCCGCGTACGTCAACCGCCTGATGTACACGGCGACCGGCAACGGCCGTATCGCCCGCCGCGTGACGGACGTGACGTCGCTGGAGCGGGGGGCGGGGGTGCTGCTGTCGCCGTCGGTGCTGGCGGCAGCAGCGGTGGGACCGCTGCTGCCCCCGCTTTTGGCTCCGCCGTTGACGGGGGACGAGTTGAAGCGAGCGGGGTTGACCGACTGATGGGTCCGTCAGCCCGCGAACGCCGGTTGGGGTACGCCCTTGCCCGCCGACGGCACCACCAGCAGTGAACCTGCCACCGGGTGGGTGGAGTCGAGGCCCACGCGGGCTGTGGTGACGTACAGGTCGGTGAGGTCGGCTCCGCCGAAGGCGCAGGCCGTGACCCGCGGGGTCGGGAGGACGATCACGCGGTCCAACGCCCCCTCCGGGGTGTACCGGCGCACCGCACCCCCGTCCCACAACGCCACCCACACACACCCCTCCGCGTCCACGGTCAGCCCGTCCGGGAACCCGGCCCCGTCCTCGATCTCCACGAAGGGACGGCGACCCGACACCCGCCCGCCCTCCCCGCAGTCGAAGTCGAAGACGTCGACGCGACGGGTCGGCGAGTCGATGTAGTACATGAGACGCCCGTCGGGACTCCAGCCCGTGCCGTTGCTGACCGCCACGTGGTCGAGGACCGTCTCGACGACGCCGTCGCCGGTGAGCCGGGTGAGCGTGCCGCCGCCGGGCGCCTCGTCGTAGCGCATGGTGCCGGCCCAGAGGGAGCCGTCGGGGGCCACGGCGGCGTCGTTGGCGCGGCGGCCGGGGACGGGCTCGTGGTGGAGCCAGCGGAGGTCGCCGCCCTCGTCGAGGAGGGCGACGCCGTCCCGGAGGTTGAGGACCAGGCCGCCGCCCGCGCGCGGCTTGGCGGCTCCGACGTGCTGGTCGGTGACGCGGACCGTGCGGCGGCCGGTCGACGGGTCGTAGGTGTGCAGGCGGGAGCCCAGGATGTCGAGCCAGAGGAGCCGCCCGGCCGCCGGGTCCCAGGTGGGCCCCTCGCCGAGGGTGGCCTGCGCGCGGACGGCGACGTCGTACGCCGTCGTGTACGTCGTCGTCACGCCACGCTCCGGTAGCCGAGGAGCTCGGACAGCTCGGCGGCCCCCTTGGCGGCGAGCTGCTCCAGCTCGGCGCGGCGCTCGTCGCTCCAGCGGATCATGGGGACGGAGATGGAGAGGGCGGCGACGACCTGCCCGGTGCGGTCGCGGACGGGCGCGGCGACGCAGCTGACGTCGGGGTTGGACTCACGGCTCTCGACGGCGATGCCCCGCTCCCGGATCTCCGCGAGCGCCTCGCGCAGCGCGTCCGGCTCGGTGATGCTGTTCGGGGTCATGCGGACGAGGTCGGCGTCGTCGGGGATTCGGGCGCTCAGCTCGGTCTCGGGGAGGGAGGCGAGCAGCATCTTGCCGACGGAGGTGCAGTGGGCGGGCAGGCGGCGTCCGGCGGCGGAGACCATGCGGACGGCGTGCGTGGAGTCGACCTTGGCGATGTAGATGACGTCCGTGCCCTCCAGGATCGCCACGTGGACCGTCTCGTCGCAGGTCTCGGCGACGGTCCGGGCCACCTGCTGGCCCTCGGCCGCGAGGTCGAGCTGCTCGGCGTAGCGGCTCCCGAGCTGGTACGGGCGTACGCCGAGGCGGTAGCGTCCGGGCTGTCCCGGCACTTGAACGATGTACGACCGGGCGGCGAGCGTGGTCACCAGCTCGTGCACGGTGGTGCGCGGCAGCTGGAGCTTGCGCACTATGTCGGGGGCGGAGAGCGTCCCGTCTCCGTCGAGGAAGAGCTCGAGAATGTCGAGAGCCCGGGTCACGGCAGGTACGAGTCGTCCCACGGCCGGCCCCCTCCCTTTGGTCGTCTCAGCGCCTGCGTTCGAAATATCAACAGGCGATCGGCATGGCGAACACAGGCTAGCTACACAGGAAGCCGCCGGGCAATGGCCGGGACGGCGTCCCGGGTCTCGATGCACGACGATGGAGCGCATGCCGCCCGAAAAGCACCCCGCCGGTCCTGCTGGTCCCTTAACTCCCGTGCACTTCCAGCTGGTGCTGCTGCGGCGCATGGCCGATCACAATCCGGGGCTGGTGGAGGACGCCCGTCGTGAGCTGGGGGTCTCGCCGGCCGAGATGCGGGAGGCGAACAAGCGGTGGCAGGCGATGGTCCGCTCGCCGCGCGGGCGGGCGGCCGTCTCCCGCTACCGCTCGGTCCTGGGCGTCCCGGAGTCCCGTTCCGTGCGCCGGATCGGCGATCTCGACTGTGAGGCGCTGCTCTGGCCGCTGCCCCTGTGGCCCGACCTCCGGTTCGAGGTGCTCCTCGCCCCGAACGGCGCGGTCTGGAACGAGTGGCTGGTCCGCGCCCCGGGAGCCGCGCCGCCGCCCCTGCGCACCCTCGACGACCTGACCCCCTGGTCCTGCACGGTCGACGAGGCGGCCCGCGCCTTCGCCCCCGCCCGCCCCCTGGAGGGCTCGGCCCCGACCCGCTGGGGCCTCCTCTTCACCGCGCCGGACGGGGAGGGGGTGCGGCGGGAGGTGGCGGCGGAGTTCACGTGGGGGTTGCTGCAACGGACGGCGGTGCGGGGGCCGGCGGTGGAGGGGCCGACGGTCAGGCCGTAGCCGCCGCGGCCGTGGCCGCCGCCAGGATCGCTGCCGCGACGGTGGGGGTCGAGGTCGGGTGGAGGTGGAGGAAGAGGTTCGGTTCGACGAGTTCCAGTTCCATCACCCGGGGCTCGCCGTCCTCTCCCTCGACCAGGTCGACGCGGGCGTAGAGCAGCTCGGGCGCGCCGGGGACGGCGGCCAACGCGCGCTGGGCGACGTCGAGTTCGGCCGTGGTCGGGGTCCAGGGCTCCAGGCCCGGGTGGGCGACCTTGTCCGCGTCGAAGGCGGTGCCGGGGGCGAGGACGGCGCGCTTGCGGCTGGCGTGCAGGAGGCGGCCGGCGAAGAACTGGAGCGCCCGTTCGCCGCCGGTGTCTATCGCCTTCACGTACGGCTGGACCATCGCCGTCAGCCCCTCCTCGTGCATCCGCGCGAGGTGCCGTACGGCGGTGTCGTGCTGGTCGGGGGTGTAGCGGGCGGCGTAGCGGGCGCCGGCTCCGGAGGTGGGCTTGATGACGTACTCGTGATCGGTGGGGAGGAGGCTTCCGGTGTCGGCGGCCGCTGGGGCGAGGTAGCGGGTCGGGACGACCGGGACGCCCGCCTCGGCCAGGTCGCCTAGGTAGCGCTTGTCGGCGTTCCAGCGCACGACGTCGACCGGGTTCGCGAGCCGCGTCGCCTTGGCGCAGCGCTCCGTCCACGCCGCGAACTCGGCCGCCCGCCAGCTGTAGTCCCAGGTCGAGCGGATGACGGCGAGGTCGTAGGAGGCCCAGTCGACCCCGGCGTCGTCCCAGAACACGAGGTCCGCCTCCACCCCGGCCTCCACCAGCGCCCGCAGCAGAAGGGGCAGGTCCTGATCCTTGCTCGGCTCCGGGCGGGGGTCGTAGGTGACGAGGGCGACTCGGGGCACGACGAAACTCCGTTCTCGTACGACAGACGTCCCGGCAGGCTAACGGGCGGCCACGCAACCGCGGCAACAAGGCGGCGGAGAGGTTCGCCCCGACCTGGTCCCCCGGGGGCTCGAGCCGCGACAGGATCGGGGCATGTCGTTCTCCGGTACCGATTCCTACGCCACCGCCGGCCCTCTCCCGCCGCTCGTCCGGCGAGCCCTCGCCGCCTCCCGTGCTCACGGCTTCCCGTACTCCTGCCGGCCCGAGCAGGGCCGCCTGCTGTACGCCCTGGCGGGCGGGGCTCGCGGTGCCGTCGGGGAGACGGGCTCGGGATGCGGCGTCGGGCTCGCCTGGCTCGCCTCCGGCGCGGGGGACGGCGTACGGCTCGTCAGCGTGGAGCGGGACCCGGAGCGCGCCCGCCTCGCCGCCCAGGTGTTCGCCGACCAGCCGCAGGTCCGGGTGCTCACCGGGGACTGGCGGCGGATCGAGGAGGAGGGACCGTACGACCTGCTCGTGCTGGACGGGGGCGGGCAGGGCAAGACCGAGGGCGACCGGGCGGCCGACGTCGAGCTGCTGCTCACGCCGGGCGGCACGGTCGTCGTCGACGACTTCACCCCGGCGACGACATGGCCGCCCCTGCACGACGGGCGGCCCGACCTGGCTCGGATGTCCTGGCTCGGCCATCCGGCGCTCCGCTCGACCGAGCTGCGCCTCGCTCCCGACCTGAGCACGATCGTGGGGGTGCGCCGGCTGCCGGGCGCGTAGCCGGGGGTTCGGGAAGTTCTTGGCTGGGGGTAGGAACGGTGGTGTCGTAGGTTTCGCGTCCGCGACGCCGGCCCAGCCGTCGAGACCCCTAGGAGTCACCCCGTGTTCTCCCTCTTTCCGGCCCTGGACGATGGTCCGGGTGAGCGTGTCGCTCTGCGGTTCGGTGGGCGGGGGGTGACGTATGCCGAGCTCGCGGCGGCCGCCTCGGCTGTCGGGGAGCGGGTGCGCGGGGCCGAGCGGGTCGCCGTGTGGGCGGCTCCGACGTTGGAGACCGCCGTCGGCGTGGTGGGCGTTCTGCTCGCCGGGGTCGCCGCCGTGCCGCTCAATCCCAAGTCGGGGGAGAAGGAGCTCGCGCACATCCTGTCCGACAGTGCGCCGTCGCTCCTCCTGGCCGGAGCGGGGGATGAACTTCCGGCCGGTCTGAGGGGCTTGGAGCGCGTCGATGTCGATGTGCTCGGGGGTGGGGGCGGCGTTCCCGACGAGCGGGGCGTGCGTGACGAGGATCCCGCTCTTGTCGTGTATACCTCCGGCACCACCGGCCCGCCCAAGGGCGCGGTCATCCCCCGGCGGGCCCTCTCCGCGACCCTGGACGCCCTCGCGGACGCCTGGCAGTGGACGGCGGACGACGTGCTCGTGCACGGGCTGCCGCTGTTCCATGTGCACGGGCTGGTGCTCGGCGTGCTCGGACCGCTGCGGCGGGGCGGGGAGGTGCGGCATCTGGGGCGGTTCTCCGCCGAGGGGGTCGCCCGGGAGCTGAACGCCGGGGCGACCATGCTGTTCGGGGTGCCGACGATGTACCACCGGCTCGCCGAGGCGCTCCCCGACGACCCCGAGCTGGTCAAGGCGCTGTCCGGGGCGCGGCTGCTGGTCTCAGGCTCCGCCGCGCTGCCCGTGCACGACCACGAGCGGATCGCGGCGGCGACCGGGCGGCGGGTGATCGAGCGGTACGGCATGACGGAGACGCTGATGAACACCAGCGTCCGCGCCGACGGGGAGGCGCGGGCGGGGACCGTGGGCGTGCCGCTGCCCGGCGTGGAGCTGCGGCTCGTGGAGGAGGACGGCACGCCCATCGCCGCGCACGGCACGCCCATCGCCGCGCACGGCACCAGCAACACCGCGCACGGCACGCAGAGCGCCGCGCACGGCACCCGCAACGCCGCCTACGACGGGGAGACCGTCGGGGAGATCCAGGTGCGCGGGCCGAACCTCTTCACCGAGTACCTCAACCGGCCCGACGCCACCGCCGCCGCCTTCACTCCCGACGGCTGGTTCCGCACCGGGGACATGGCGGTGCGCGATCCCGACGGCTACGTACGGATCGTGGGGCGCAAGGCCACCGACCTGATCAAGAGCGGCGGTTACAAGATCGGGGCCGGTGAGATCGAGAACGCGCTGCTGGAGCACCCGGGGGTGCGCGAGGCCGCCGTCACCGGGGAGCCGGACCCGGATCTCGGGGAGCGCATCGTGGCGTGGGTGGTGCCGGTAGATCCGCGGCAACCGCCGCCCGAAGACGAGTTGGCCGACCATGTCGCCTCCCGGCTCGCGCCCCACAAGCGGCCCCGCGTCGTGCGCTATCTCGACGCGCTCCCCCGCAACGACATGGGGAAGATCATGAAGCGGGCGCTGCCGTCATGACGGCCGACGACCACCGTCCCGGCGCACGGGAGATACTCGCGCTCGTCGGCGACGACTTCCGCGAACTCGACTACCCCCAGCGGGAGTCGCGGCCCGACGGCCCGCTCGGCTGGCCCGGCTACGACGCCTCCCGCGCCCGCGCCGCCGAGCGGACCGGCGAGACGGAGTCCGTCGTCTGCGGGACGGCGAGCGTCGAGGGCGTACGGGCCGTGCTGATCGCGTTCGAGTTCGGCTACCTGGGCGGCTCGTTGGGCGAGCGGACCGGCGACCGGCTGGAGGCGGCGTACACCTACGCGCGGCAACACCGGCTCCCCGTAGTCCCGTTGATCGCCACCGGCGGCAGCCGCATGCAGGAGGGCATGCTCGCCCTCACCCAACTCCAGCGTGTGGCACAGCAGTCGGCGCTCACCCGGGCGGCCGGGCTGCCGCAGGTCGCCGTACTGCGGGACCCGACGACCGGCGGCGGCTGGGCCACCCTCGGCGCGGGCGCGGACGTCGTCCTCGCGCTGCCGGGCGCCCAGGTCGGCTTCGCGGGCTCGCGGGTACGGCCGCCGGACGCCGACCCGGCCGCCTACACGGCGGAGGCGCAGGTCGCGGCCGGGGCGGCGGACGCCGTCGTCACTCCGGAACGGCTGCGGGAGACGCTGGGGCGGTGGCTGCGCCTGCTGACCACGCCCTCGGGCGACCCCGCGCCGGCCCCCAGGGCCCTCGGCGCCTCCGACCTCCCCGACACCGGCTGGGACGCGGTCCGGCGCGCCCGTTCTCCCCGACGGCCGCGCGCCGAAAGCTACTTGGACGACTACTTCACCCACCGCGTCACCGTCAGCGGCGACCGCTGCGGCGGTGCGGACCCCGACGGCATGCTGTGCGGCTTCGGCGAGCGCGAGGGCCGTACCGTCGCCTACGCCGCCCAGACCGGGGCGGCGACCCGCCCCGCCGGCTACCGCACCGCCACCCGGCTGATCCGGCTCGCGGAACGGCTCGGCATCCCGGTCCTGACCCTGGTGGACACCCCGGGCGCGGCCAACGACGCCGAGGCGGAACGGCAGGGCCAGGGCGCGGCGATCGCGGAGCTGTTCGGCGCGGTCGCCACCGCCCGGACGCCGGTCACCACGCTGGTGATCGGCGAAGGCGGCTCCGGCGGCGCGCTCGCGCCGGCCGCGCCCGGCCGCACCTGGGCCACGCCGGACAGCTACTTCTCCGTCATCGCGCCGGAGCAGGCCGCCCGGATCCTCAAGCGGCCCCCGACCGAGAGCGAGACGGAACGGACGGCCAATCAACTCCGCATCAGGCCGCAGGATTTGGCGGAGCTGGGCGTGATCCGTACGGATTACGGCGACGGAGGGCGGGACGAACCCAAGCACCGTCCGTAACAGTTACGCTGCGCAGAGCGGCAGTACGCAGTGAGACGGCGACTTGAGCGAGAGGACGACGGGGGAGCCATGACGGGAGTAGTGGAGTTCAAGACGGACGACGGCTCCGTGGTCGCCGTGGAGGCGGTCGCCGAACAGCGGCCCGGCTCCCGGCTGGTGGCCCGCGGCGACGGCACGGTCCAGGCGGCCCGCACCTTCGAAGGGGCCCTGGAGGGCGTGCGCTCCGCCGCGGAGTCCGCGCTGCGGGTCTTCCGCGACGGCGCGCTGCGGCCCGACGGGGTGGAGATCGAGTTCGGGGTGAAACTGGCCGCCGAGACGGGCGCGATCATCGCCAAGGGCACGGCGGAGGGCCACCTCGTGGTGAGACTGACATGGTCGCCGGCCGGCACCGACGCCGGCAGCAACGCCGACACCGGCGCCAGCACCGACTCCGGTGCCCCGGCGGTGCCTCCCGCCTCCTCGTGAAGCTCATGGACAGCCCCGAGTGGCACGCCCGGATCGAGTGCGCCGGCCAGGTCGTCGGGGCCGGCTTCCTGGTCACCCCGCGACTGGTCCTGACCTGCGCGCACGTCGTGCACCAAGGCCCGGCGGACGCCCTGGCGGTGACCTTCACCGAGCGGCCCGGCTCCGCGCCCGTACCGGTTCGGGTCCTCGCCGAGGGCGGCTGGGCCGGCGGCACGACCGACCTCGGCGACCTCGCCGTCCTCGAACTGGAGCGGGAGGTCCCGATCGCCCCGGCCGCGCTCGCGCCCGTCGACGCGGCGCACGGCCGGCAGCCCCGCAAACTCGTCGTGTACGGCTTCCCGGCCGGCTTCGACGAGGGCACCCTCGCCGAATACCGCATCACCGCACCGCAGTTGCTCAACCGGGAGTGGATGCAGCTGGAGGCCTGGCAGTCGGACGGCCAGCCGCTCGCGCCCGGCTTCAGCGGCGCGGCCGTCACCCTCGTCGACACCGGCGAGGTCGTCGGCATGGTCACCGCCGCCGCCGGGGACCAGGGGGTGCGCAACGGGCGGATGATGCCGACCGAGGTCATGGCCCGCTACTGGCCCGACCTGGCGAGCCTCGTCCCCACCTCCGACCACCGCGGCGCCGACCGCGCCCGGCTGCGCGAACTCGTCGAGCGGGCCGTACGCACCGGCCTGGACTGCGATCCCGTCCGGCTGGCGCGGCTCTACCGGGCCGCCGCCGGGCCGCTCGACCCGGATCCGCCCGAGGAGGGCTTCGACTCGCTGCGCGCGGCGGCCCTGTTCGTGCTGTGCGAGATAGACGGCGAGGACGCGGCCGGCACCGTGGCCCGCTTCGCCGACCAGGTGGAGGCCCTGTTCCGGGCCCCGGCCGAGACGCCCGCCGTCCCGCGCTGGGCGCCCATCCTGGTCGACCTCCAGCACAGCGGCGCGGGCGACGGTCGGGTCCGCGTCGAGGTGTCCGCGTACAGCGGCGGACGCCGGCATCCGGTCGGCTCCGACACCGTGCCGCGGGCCGGGCTGCCCGCCTACGTACGGGACCGCATCGAGGCCGCCTTCCCCTATCTGACCGCCGGCACCGACGAGTTGATCGCGTTCGCGCTGCCCCGTGACTGGATCGACCTGCCCGTCGACCGCTGGGCGAGCGCGCCCGACGACGACACCCCGCTGGGCTGCGTGTACCCGCTCGTCGTCACCGACCAGGCGCGGCGCAGGGCCGGCGCCCGGCACCAGCTGACCCGGGCCTGGAACCGGCTCGACTCCGTGCCCGGCGCGCGGCTGCACCGGGTCGAGTGCGGCGTCCCCGAGGAGCCCCGCCGGCTGCGGGTGCGGCTGCGGCAGGCCGACGCCTGCCTCGCCGGCTTCGCCCCCGCACCGGCCTCGGCCCGCACCCGGCCCCACTTCGACACCTCGCTGACCGCGCCCGCGCCGGTGGTCGTCTGGTCCCGGGGCGGCTGCGACAGCGGGCCGGACGAGCCGTGCGCGGGCGGCGACGGGTGCGCGGGCAAGACGTTCCTGGACGAGCTCGACGCCTGCGTGTCCGCCGTCCCGCCCGCCGAACTCCCGCGCCGTATCCTGGAGTTGCGGGAGGAGGCGGACGCGGAGGACGACCACTGGGCGCGGGACATCCAACTCGTGTGGGACGACCCGCGCGTCTTCACCGACCCGCACGGAGAGGCGGGGGCGCACGTCCGCTCACCCGTGTCCCCGGTATTCCCCGCGTCCTCCACGTCCCCGGTGTCCCCCGTGTCCTCCGTGGACTGACCCCCTGGACCGACCTCGTCGAAGAAGCGACCCAGAAGGAGACCGAAGACCCCCCATGCCCCACTGGTCCGTCTACACCGGGAACAGCGAACCGCACGACGGCGTCGACCGGCTGCCCGCGCCGCCGCCCTGGCGCGCCTTCGACGGTGAGCCCGTCCTGCCCACGCCCCGGGACACCGACGACGAGGCGGCCGTCTCCCCCGACCGCGTGCACCGCGCCCGCGCCTACGTCGCCACCCCGGAGAGCGTCCAGCTCGTCAACGCCGCGCTCGTGCTGCGCCGCCCGCTGCTGGTCACCGGACCGCCCGGCACCGGCAAGTCCTCCCTCGCCTACGCGGTCGCCCGCGAGCTGCGGCTCGGCCCGGTCCTGCGCTGGAACATCACCAGCCGCAGCACCCTGTCCGACGGCCTCTACCAGTACGACGCCCTGTCCCGCCTGTACGCGGCGCGGCAGGCGGCTTGGCGGGCGGGGGGTGACGGGGGCACTGGGGGCGGCGTCCGTGGCGGCGACGGTGGGATCGGCGTCGGTGGCGGCGGCGGTGGCCCAATCGGCAGTGGCCTGGTCGGCGGCGGGGCGGTCGGCAGCGGGGCGGTCGGCGGCGGGGCGGTCGGCGGCGGGGCGGTCGGCGGCGGCGACATCGAGGACCACCTGCGTCTCGGCCCCCTCGGCACCGCCCTGCTCCCCTACGGCCGACCCCGTGTCCTCCTCGTCGACGAGATCGACAAGAGCGACCTCGACCTGCCCAACGACCTCCTGAACGTCCTGGAGGAGGGCCAGTACGAGATCCCCGAACTGATGCGCGCCGCCCGCCACTCGGCCGACGGCCTCACCGCCGAGGTCCTCGCCGACGGCACGGACACGCCGGTGCCCGTCACTCGCGGCCGGGTCCGCTGCCGCGCCTTCCCCTTCGTGGTGCTGACCAGCAACGGCGAGCGCGAGTTCCCGCCCGCCTTCCTGCGCCGCTGCGTCCGGCTGAAGTTGCGCCGCCCCGACCGGGAGCAGCTCACCGAGATCGTCCGCGCCCATCTGGCGACCCCGCCGGGCGAGGCCGACCACCTCATCACCCGTTTCCTGGCCCGCGCCGCCGACGGCGAACTGGCCACCGACCAGCTCCTGAACGCGCTCTACCTCACCGGCGTCGCCGGCCTCGACCCGGCCTCCCGCGACGCCCTGGCCGACGAGCTCATGCCCTATCTGAGCACCACGGCGGACGACGATGGCTTCTGAGCCAGGGCAGGGCGGGACGGCGGAGAAGGGCGACGACGAGCGGGGGCACCCCGACGACGCGAAGGCAACGGGCCGGGCCGGCGCGGAGGGGGCACGCCGGGCCGACGCAGAGGCGGCAAACCGATCCGGCGCGGAGACAGCACCACCCTCCGACACGGAGGCAGTAAGCCGATCCGGCGCGGAGACAGCACAGCGGTCCGACGCGGAGGCGGCGCGGCACCGGGACGCCTCCGCCGTCGCCCGGCTGGCCGCCGTCCTCACGGCGGTCACCGGCGGTTCCTCGCCCGAGACCGCGCCGACGCCCCGCGAGCTGGCCGAAGTGCTGTGGCTGGCGCGGCAGTTGGAGGGCGACCGGCGAGACACGGCGGAAACGCCCGCACCCGCACCCACGACCGAGGCCGACGACCAGCACCGCCCTCCCCCCGACCCCCGTGACGGCACGACGCCGGCCGCCCCCTCCCCGACGCCTCCAGCCGCCCCCGCCCCCGCCCCACCGGAAGACCGCGTCCCCCTCCACCTCCCCGCACCGCTCCCCCGCACCCCCTCCCACCTGGGCGAACCCGGCCCCGGCGGCGGCACCCCCCTCCTCGCCCCCGCGCCCCCGATGCTGCCCCGCCCCCTGGCCCTCCAGCGCGCCCTGCGCCCGCTGAAGCGGACGGTGCCGTCGGCGCGGGTGCGGCTGCTGGACGAGCGGGCCACCGCCGACCGCATCGCCCGGCTCGGCGCGCACCCCGACGTCTGGTTGCCCGTGCTGCGCCCGGCACGGGACCGCTGGCTGCGCCTCGACCTCGTGCACGACACCGGCCCGACGATGCCGGTATGGCGACCCCTCGTACGCGAACTGCACACCGTCCTGGCCCAGTCGGGCGTCTTCCGGACGGTCACCCTGCACCCGGCCGGCCCCGACGGCCGCGCCCGGCACGTCCCGGCCCCCGGCGACGGCCGGACCGTCACCCTGATCGTCAGCGACTGCATGGGCCCGCAATGGCGCCCCGGCCCCGCGGGCGACCGCTGGTACGGCACCCTGCGCCGCTGGGCGGCCCGGATGCCGCTGGCCGTCGTCCAGCCGCTGCCGGAGCACCTGTGGGCGACGACGGCACTGCCCGCCGAACCGGGCGTCCTCTCCGCCCTCGGCGCGGCGGCCCCGCCCACCACCCTGACCTTCACCCCCTACGACCCTGACGCCCCGCCCCCGCACCCCGCCGCCGTCCCGCTCCCCGTCCTGGAACCGGGCGTCCCCTGGCTCGCCCACTGGGCGGCGCTGCTGGCCGCCCCCGGCGGCGGTCGCACCCCGGGCGCGGCGGCCTGGCTCCCCCCACGGCCGACCGCCCCCACCCCGACCACCCCCGATGCGGCCACCCCTGATCCGGCCGCCCCGGACCCCGCTGCCCTCTCCCCGCAGGACCTCGTCCTCCGTTTCCGCGCGACCGCCTCCCCGGAGGCCTTCCGCCTCGCCGGCCATCTGGCCCTGGCCCTGCCCTCGATACCGGTGATGCGGCTGGTCCAGCGCGCGGTGGAGCGTGATCCACGCCCCCAGCACCTGGCCGAGGTGATCCTCAGCGGCATGCTCACCGCCGTCCCCGGCCCGCCCGGCTCCTACGACTTCCGCCCCGGCGTACGCGATCTGCTGCTGCGGACGTTGCCCCGCACGGCACGCGGCCGGGCGCGTGAACTCCTCGACCGCGTAGGGGGGTTGATCGACGAACGGGCGGGACTGACGGCGGGCGAGTTCCGCGCCGAGACGGGCGCGGCAAGCGCCGCCACGGACGGCTCGACGGGTGACTCGACGGACGGTTCGTCGGGCCGCGGCCCCGCGTTCGCGACGGTGAGCGCGGAGACGGTACGACGACTGGGCGCGGACGGCGGCCCCGCCCCCCTCACCGCCCCCACGCCCACCCGCCGTACCCTGCGCTTCGAGACCGACGTCGATCTCGGGGTTCGCCCCGAGGCCCGTATCTCCCTGGAGTACGCGGTCCACCAGGTCCTCGACCGCGGCGATCTCGCCCCCCACCAGTACGAGGTACGGGTACTCCCCGACGGCTACGACGTCGGCGTCGCCCCCGACGCGTATCTCCTCCCCGTCCTGGCGGCGGCCCTGCGCTGGCTGCCCGGCCCCCTCGCCGAACTGCCTCAACCGCCGCGCCTGCGGGTGACGTTCGGGGAAGAGCCCGCATCCCCCGGGCCCCCGGTCCCCGAAGCCCTTCCCCCCGGGCCCCTACTCCCCGTACCCCCGCAGGGGGACTCCCCCGTCCTGGTCCTCGTCCCACCCGAGCTCTACGAGTCCTTCGCCGACAGCTCCGCCGCCTTCGGCCCGCACCGGTTCCGCCCGCTGTACGGCGAGGGCGTCGACGCGCCGCCGCTCGCCTGGTACTGCCCGCTGCCCGCGCCCCGCGCCGACGGCGAGGAGGGGAGCCGGGACCTCGTGCGCGGGCCCTTCGTCACCCCGGACCTGCGGCACCTGGGCGTACCGGCGCCCGGCCGCACCGCCGTCGTCCACACCCAGGTCGGCGGCCCGCTCACCCTCCTCGACCCGGCCCGCCCGCACGGCGCCCGCCCGCCCAGGGTGACGACGTACTACGAGGTCGACCTCACCCCGCAGCACGCCGTCCACCGCCTCCGTCTGCCCAGCTCCAGCAAAGGCGACTTCGCGGCCACCGCCGAGCTGTCCTGGCGGGTCGCCGATCCGGTGGCGTTCGTCCGGGCGGAGGTGACGCGCGTGTCGGACCGGCTGCTGGCCCATCTGACGGAGGCCGCGTCACGAATCACCCGTCACCACTCCCTGCGCCGCGCGGTCGGCGCGCAGCGCGCGGTCAACTCGGGCCTGGGCAGATGGCCGGTGCCGGGGCTGACGGTGACGTGCGAGGTACGGCTCGCACCGGAGTGGGCACCCGACCCCTCGCCGCCACGGACCGTCACCCCGCCGCGCCCCTCGGAGGGGCGGGACGGAGAGGGGCGCGGGGAGCGGCAGGGCGGGGCGCGGGGCGAGGCGACGCCCGCCGGGCTCCTCGCCCAGGCAGAGACCGTACTGCTCGGCTTCGACGGCCCCCTCACCCGCCTGTTCACGGCGACGACCGCCCGCCGGGCCGCGCTGGACCTGCTGAGCCTCGCCGCCGAACACCCCGACCCCGAGCACCCCGGCGCTGATGTCAGGGGCACCGGCCCCCGTGACCCCGCGCTCGCACACCCGCTCGACGTCCTGCGCGTCTTCGCCCGCGACCCGCTGGGCCCCCTCCTCCGGGACCGTCTGGACATCCTGGAACTGGAGGCCGTGCCGGACGCGCCTACCACCCACAACTCCGTAGCGCTGGTACGGGCGTTGCACGGGGCGGGGCGGCGGGTGGCGGTGGTGACGGACGTCTGCGAGCAGGCCGTACGGCAGTACGTGGAGCCGTACCGGCTGCCGCTGCTCGGGATCCACGGCCGGGACCCGGACCTGACGCTCCTCACCCCGCACCCGGACTCCCTGCTGCGCGCCCTGCACACCACGAACGGCACCCAGCACCCGAATCCGCAGACACAGACACAGACACAGACACAGACACAGACACAGACCACGAGCCTCCTCATCGGAACCACCGTGGCGGAGCTGACCGCCGCTCAGCGGATCGGCCTGCGTTTCCTGGGCCTCGCCCGCAATCCGACCGTCGAGCAGGAACTCAGGGGCGCGGGCTGCGAGGTGACCGTGCGCTCGCTCGCGCCGGTGCTCGACGCGGCGCGCGCACTTTAGCGTCCACGCCGCCCGTTTTCTGACCCCCACTCAGATCGCGGGGCCCGCGAGCGGCACATTTACCCCGTTCGGCCGCTCCCCGCCCGGACCCCTCCAGCGGGCGCGGGCCCTCCCGTACCCGCACGATGCGAAGGAGGGCCACCGCCCGGCGGTCCTCGCACGAAGGCCCGCCGGCCAGGCGGCCGCCACGGTCTGCGCTCTCGGGAGGACCTGCCATGACCGCCAGTCTGGAGCAGCTGCGCCGCTGCCACTTCGCCGTCGACCTGGGCGCCGCCCGCACCCGGGTGTATGTGAAGGGTGCCGGGCTCGTCGTCGACCAGCCGTCCGCCGCCGCCGTGAACACCCGGACCGGCGCGCTGATCGCCGTCGGCGAGTTCGCCGAGAAGATGACGGGCCGCACTCCGCACTACATCCGCGTCGTCCGCCCGGTCTCCGGCGGCACGGTCGTCGACATCGAGATGGCGCAGCGCATGCTGCGGCATCTGATCGGCGACAAGCTCCGCCGCCAGCTGCGCCGCAGGCCCTTCCTGCGCGCCGCGGCCTGCACCCCGCACGACGCCGGCCCGCTCGCCCAGCGCGCGACCGTCGAGACGCTCGTCGGCCTCGGCGCGCGCCGGGTGGAGCTGGTGGACACGCTCATCGCCGCCGCCGTGGGCTGCGGACTGCCCGTGGAGCAGCCCGAAGCCACCATGATCATGGTGTGCGGGGCGGCAGCCACGCAGATCGCCGTCCTCTCCCTCGGTGCCCTCGTGACGGCCGAACGGATCCCGGTGGGCGGCGAGGCCGTGGACCACGCGATCGTCCAACACCTGCGCCACGCGCATGAGTTGATGCTGCCGAGCCAGTCCGTACGGCCGCTCCAGCTCGCCCTGTCCGGCAACGGCCTCACCGCGCAGGGCCCGGCCCGGACGGAGATCCACGGCAGGGACGTCGCCACCGGTCTCGCCCGTTCCGTCCAGGTCGACACCGCGGCCGTACGGGACGCGATCGAGACGCCGCTGACGGCGGTGCTCGACGGCATCGGCCGGGTGCTGCGGGTCTGCCCGCCGGACCTGGTCGCCGACCTCGTGGACCGCGGCATCATGATGGTCGGCGGCTCGGCGCTGCTCCCCGGCTTCGACCAGATGCTCCGCCAGGCCACCGGCATGCCGGTGAACATCGCGGAACGCCCCGACATCTGCGCGGCCCAGGGCCTGGGCGCGATGCTGGAGGGCAAGATCGAGCCCCTGACCCTGGCCCCGGTGGCGACGAGCGAGCCGCGGGAGCCCGCCCCGTCCTGATCGGTTACGAGCAGGACGACGCCCGCCGGACGAGGATGTCCGGCGGGCGTCGAGGTCCCGTTCCCTCGGCCTTGGCCGCCTTCAGAGGCGGGTCGTCGCCGTCAGCGCCGGTGCGCCGACCCGGCCGGAGCCGCCTCGGCCGTGTTCGCCGTGTTCGCCGTGTTCGCCGCGTGCTCCGCGTGCTCCGCGTGCTCCGCGTGCTCCGCGTCCCGGCTCTCGCCGTTCCCGGGCTCGCCGGTGCCCTCACCGGCCCTTTCGCTCGCGACCTGCGTCGGGCTGTGCTCCGCCGTGCCGCGCCGGCCGGGCAGTACGGCCAGGACGATCATCGTTCCGGCGGCCATGATGAGGCCGCCGATCAGGCTGGTCTGGGCGACGCCGTGGGCGAAGGCCTGGTGGACGGCGTCCAGGAGGGCCTGCGCCTGCTGGGGGCCGCCCGCCGGGTCCTGGGCGATGCGCTGGGCGACCGCGAGGCCGCCGCCCACCGAGTCCTCGGCCGCCCCCATCGCCGCCGCCGGCAGCCGGTCGCCGACCAGGTCGGTCAGCTCGTCCCGGTAGGCCGTCCCCAGCAGCGAGCCGAGCACGGCGATGCCGAGGGAGCCGCCGAGTTCCAGCGCGGTGTCGTTCGCGCCGCCGCCGACGCCCAGCTCGCTCTCCGGGAAGGAGCCCATGATCGTGTCCGTCGCCGGGGACACGCTCAGCCCGATCGCGAAGCCCAGCAGCAGCATGGGCGCCAGGAAGTCGGCGTACGTGGAGCCGGTGTCGATCCGCGTCAGCAGCAGCACGCCGACGGTGCCGAGGACCATGCCGGAGACGACCATCGCCTTCATGCCCAGCTTCGGCGTGAGCCGCCCGGTGGCCGCCGCGCCCGCGAAGACCGCGCCGGCCAGCGGCAGCAGTCGCACGCCGGTCTCCAGGGCGTCGTAGCCCAGGACGAACTGGAGGAACTGGGTGGAGTAGTAGATCGCGCCGAACGTGCCGAAGAAGAAGAACAGCACCGCGAGCATCGAGCCGCTGAAGGGCCGCTGGGCGAACCTGCGCACGTCCAGCATGGGGTGCGGGTGGCGCAACTCCCAGGCCACGAAGGCCGCGAGGCCCACGCCCGCGACGACCGCGGCGGTGACCGGGCCGACGCCCCAGCCGAAGTGCGGGCCCTCGATGGTCGCGTAGACGAGGGAGCCGACGGAGACGATCGACAGCAGGCCGCCGACGTAGTCGATCCGGCCCATGCCGGCCGCCTTGGACGGCGGGACCAGCGCGAGCGCGCCGAACACGGCGACGACCGCGATGGGCACGTTGATCAGGAAGGTCGAGCCCCAGGCGTGGTCCACCAGCAGCCGGCCGGCGACCAGCGGCCCCACGGCGATGGCGAGACCGGAGGTGGCGGTCCAGGCGGTGATGGCCTTGGCGCGCTCCCCCCTCGGGAAGATCGCCACGAGCAGGGACAGCGTGGCCGGCATCACCACGGCCGCGCCGACGCCCATGATCGCGCGGGCGGCTATGACCAGCTCCGTCCGGTCGACGAGGCTGCCCATCACCGACCCGCCGGCGAAGACCACCAGGCCCGTGACGAGCGCGCCGCGACGGCTGTACTTGTCGCCGATCGAGCCCAGCACCAGCATCAGCGCGGCGTACGGGACGGTGTAGCCGTCGATGACCCATTGCAGATCGCTGCTGCTCAGGCCCAGGTCGGTGGTCATGTCGGGCGCGGCCACGATCAGCGAGGTGTTCGCCATGACCACGATCAACAGGCTCAGGCAGAGCACGAGCAGGGCCCACCAGCGGCGGGAGTACGGGCCGGTCATCTTCTCGACGGGGGTGGTGGCGAGGAAGGGCATGGGGGCTCCTAGCGAACGAGTTAATTGCCCATCGATGTGCAGGCTAGTTTCTTGCTCACCGATGTGCAAATATCGCTGGTGGCCCGGCCCCGGTCGGCCTTGGCCTGCCGCCCCCGGTCTCCGCCCGCCTCCGCCTACCTCCGCCTGACCGTGTCTCGCTTCAGCGAGGCCTGCCTCACACCCCGAGGAGCACCCGCTCATGCGCCACCGCGACCAGCACCCCGCCCCCCGTAGTCGCCGTCGCCTCCTCGCCCTCGCCGGTGCCGCCCTGCTCACGTCGGCCCTCCTCGCGTTCGCGGTCGACCGCGTGGTGGCCGCGCGCGTCGAGTCACGGACGGCGGAGGCCTTCCAGGAGGGCATGGGCACACCCCGGCCGCCGGAGGTCCGTGTGCACGGGTTCCCCGTCCTGACCCAGACAGCCGCCGGAACCCTGCGGCATGTGGACATCACCGCCCACGGCATCCCCGCCCGCGGGACCGCCCGACCCCTCCCGGTGACGGAGCTGTCCCTCTCGCTGGACGGCCTGCGGAAGTCCGACGACGACAGCGAGGCCACGGCCCGCACCGCGAGCGCGACGGCGTTCCTGTCCTACCCGGACGTGTCCGACGCGCTCGGCGTCGAGATCTCCCGGGGCAGCCGCCCGGGGCAGGTCGGCGCAGTCGTCCGACTGCCGTTCGCGGCCGAGGCCACCGCGACGGCGACCGTCTCGGCCCGGCCCGGGAACCGGATCGCCTTCACCGACTTCCGGCTCTCCGGCGCCCCGCTGCCGACGATCGCCCAGGCCGCGCTGAACAAGCTCTTCGAACGCCCCATCCCCCTACGAAACATGCCCGACGGCCTGACCCTGCGCACGATCACCACCACGCCGACCGGCATCGAGGCCCGCTTCACGGGCGAGTCGGTCACGTTCCGCCCGGACGAGCCGACGGAAGCCGATCCGACGGAAGCCGACCCGACCGGAGAGCCGGCGTCGCTCCGGGCCGCCGCCTGAGCCCCGAAGCCGCCGGCGCGACGCGGGAACCGCCCGCAGGCCAACCGGCCTCTCCCCATGAGGAGTTCCTGGGATACCGTCCTGGGACGCGAGGCAGGGGGAACCGGTGTCGTCCCAGGACGAGGTGGAGGAGTTCGCGGCGCTGCTGCGGCGTCTGAAGGACCGCACGGACCGCAGCTACGCGGCGCTCGCGCGGCGTCTGGACATGAACTCCTCGACGCTGCACCGGTATTGCACGGGCGACGCCGTGCCGCTCGGCTTCGCACCCGTGGAACGGTTCGCCGCGCTGTGCCAGGCCAGCCCGGCCGAACGCACCGAGCTGCACCGGCGCTGGGTCCTCGCGGTGGCGGCACGGCAGCGGTTCCGCACGGCGGCCGGGTCCGCACCGGAAGCCGCCCGAACCCTCTCGACCGAGGACGAGGGCCCCGCGGCCGACGCGGCCGACGCAGCCGACGCGGTCGACGCGGTCGACGCGGTCGACGCGGTCGACGCGGTCGACGTGGCGGACAGGGCCGCCAGGGCCGACGTGGCGGCTGAAGCGCCTGCGGAAAGCCTCCCCGGTGGCCCGTCGCACCCCGCCCCGCGAAAGCCGTGGTCACGAAGGCCCTGGTCAGGTGGACCCCGCTCAGGTATGCCCTGGTCAGGAAAACCCTGGTACCGACACCGCGTCGCGGTCACCGCCGCTGCCGTGACCGCGCTGATCGCCGTCGCGGGCGGCCTGTCCGTCCTGCCGTCCGGCCGCTCCTCGGCCGCCCCCGACCACCGGGTGTCCGGCTCCGCCAAGGCCTCTCCCGCCGTCCCGCCCCTCACCTGGACCGTCAACTCCCAGCTGTGGGGGTCCGGTTGCGATCACGACTACATCATCGACAGGGCGCCCCAGCAGGTGCCGCCTCCCCCGGCCCCGCAGGACGCCACCCCGTGGGCGCGGACGCAGGGCGCGGTGCACGGCGGCCAGACCCTCGTGGACATCTCCGTGCAGGGGCGCACGGACGCGGCCGTCGTCCTGGAGGCGCTGCGGGTCCGCGTCGTGGGGCGGGCCGCCCCGGTGAAGGGCACCGTCTACTCCACGGGCCAGGGCTGCGGCGGCGACCTGGACCCCCGCTCGTTCGCCGTGGACCTGGACAAGAAGCGGCCGATCGCCCGCTCCGTCAAGGGCGTCGAGGACGGGACGAGCGCCCCGGCGGTGCGCATGCCCTACCGGGTGTCCGCGAAGGATCCCGAGGTGCTGACGGTCGACGCCCGGACCGTCGGCTGCGACTGCCGCTGGTATCTGGAGCTCGAATGGTCCTCGCAGGGCCGCACCGGCACCGAGCGCATCGACGACCACGGCCTCCCGTTCCGCACCAGCGGCACCAAGGGCCTGCCCCACTACTGGTACGGACGCCAGGGCTGGACCCTCGTCGAGAGCTGAGCGGACCGCCCGCCCCCCGCCGCTCCCCCGTCACCCCCCGACACCCGCCGTCACTCCGCCGCCGCGGAGACGACCTCCCCGACCACCGTCGTCGCCCGCCCCTCCGGCACCCCCGCCGCGACCAGCGTGGCGACGGCGACCCGGCTGCCGTCGTCCTGCCAGGCGCCGTCGTTGACCTGTTCCAGCAGGGCGACCGTCATCGCCTCCAGGCCCGCGCTCAGGACGGGCGGCGGCAGGTGGGCGGGGAAGACGCCGTCACGCCGGCCGCGGGTCAGGACGGCGGTGACCTCGTCGCGGGCGACCGCGAGGATCTCCGCCACGCGCTCCGCGCCCAGGTCGCGGCGGGCCAGCGCCAGCAGCATGCGGTAGCGGTCGCCCACCGGCCAGATCGAGTACGCGAAGTGCGCCAGCGCCCGGTCGGCGGGCTCCGACGGCCTCGACGCGGCGGCCACCGTGCCCCGCAGGGTCTCGGCGGCCTCCTCCGCGAGGGCCTCCAGCAGCGCGGCCCGCCCCGGGAAGTGACCGAACAGCGTCCGCCGTACGACCCCGGCGGCCTTGGCCAGCTCCTCCAGGGTGATGTCGGGGTTGCGTCCCAGCTCCTGCCGGGCGGTGGCCAGGATGCGCGCCCGGTTGGACCTGGCGTTGCTCCGCAACGGCTCGCGGGCCACGGACTTCGACACGGGGAGAACCTCGGTGGACGGGGTCGGGCGGTGTGGGGTGGGGGCGGAGGCGGGGGCAGGGGTGGGCTCCGGTCCGGTGCGCGGGCCGGCGGAACCCATTCTGGCACCTGATGGCGGAGCACCGCCCGAGAGCCTCCCGGCAGCCGCCCGGGACGGATGTTACGTGTGGGAAACCTTGACGATCACTACGGCGAGTGCCACGATTCCGGCGCCGCGATGTTTACGTAAACATCCGGCCGTCGCATCGCAATGTTTACGCAAACATGACGGACCCCCGGCTACAGCTCAACCGGCTCCAGCTCCCGAAAGGCCAAGCTGATGCGCACTCCCCCCGCTTCCCCCACCACCCCCGCCGCCGCCTCTTCCACCGCCGCCTCCCCCACCGCCTCGGCCCCCGGCCGCTCCCCCCGCGTGAGAGCCGCCCTCGTCGCGGTCGCCGTGGCCGCGGTCAGCGGGAGCACCCTCGTCGGCAGCCCCGCGTCGGCGTCGGCCTCCGCATCCGCGTCGGGCTCCGCGTCCGCCCGACCGGCCAAGGACACCACCCAGTTCAAGGGCGTCAACTGGGCGGACCCGCGGGACAACTTCGCCGACGACCTGCTCCAGCTCTCCGGCCTCTCGACGACCGACACCTACCGGCAGACCTACGCCAAGGCGACCCGCGTCATCGCCGCGTTCCGCGCCAACCTCGGGGCCAACACCGTCCGGCTGCCCATCAACCCGTACACGGTGAACGGCGCGTACTGGAAGTCGTACCGCGGGGTCATCGACGCGGCGTCCGACCAGGGCTTCAAGGTGATCGTGTCCTACTGGGAGGGCACCGGTCCGCGCAAGGACGGCTTCATCGACGACGAGTCGACGTACTGGCCGATGTGGAACACCGTGGTCAAGGCCTACAAGAACGACAAGCGCGTCTACTTCGAGCCGATGAACGAGCCGCACGGCTACACCGACACCGAGTGGGCCGACATCGCCGCGAAGTGGCTCGACACCTACAAGTCCGTACCCCGCAACCAGGTGTTCGTCAGCGGCGCCGGCTACAACGACCACGTCACCACCGTCTGCGCCGACCCGCGGCTGAAGGGCACCTACCTGTCGCTGCACCACTACGGCTTCTGGAAGGAGTACGCCACCTACGACCAGTGGGTGGCCGACCTCAAGGTGCGCATCGGCGACTGCGCGAACCGCACCGTCGCGGACGAGTTCGGCGCCCCGATGACCACCGGCCTCGACTACAACAAGGCGACGCCGGACGACAATTACGTCAACTTCATCCAGGCCGTCACCGACACCTTCCGCGAGCTGAAGATGGGCTCCGTGTACTGGCCGGGCCTGCGCACCGACGACACGTACTCCCTCCAGAAGCTGGTCGGTCCGCCGTCCCGCCCCTGGCTGGCGACGACCAACCAGTCCGGCGCCGACCGGCTCGCCTGGGCGTGGGGGCGCGGCAAGCCCGTGAAGAAGTAGAGCCCGCCCCGGTCACCCGAGTGCCCCCCAGCGGCCCCGGCCGGTCAACTCTCCCCCAGCCCCGCCTGTCTGGCCCGCACGATGGCCTCCGCCCTGGTGGTCGCCTGGAGTTTGGCGAGGATGTTGGAGAGGTGATTGCGGACCGTCTTGGGGCTGAGGAACAGCCGGCGGGAGATGGCGAGGTTGTCCAGGCCGCGGGCCACCAGGTCCAGCACCTCCCGCTCCCGCGCGGTCAGTTCGGGCAGGGCGACCGGCGGCGCGCCCGCCGGGCGCAGCCCGGTCAGATAGGCGACGGCGCGGGAGGCGACGGCGGGACCGAGGATCACCTCGCCGTTCGCCACCGCCCGCACCGCCCGCTCGATCTCGGCGGGCGCCGCGCCCTTGAGGAGGTAGCCGCGGGCCCCGGCGCGCATCGAGGCGAAGACGGAGTCGTCGTCGTCCAGCATGGTCACCACCAGGACGGCGGTGCCGGGGCGCAGCCGTACGACCTCCCGGGTGGCCCGCACGCCCGACGGCGTGCGGTCGCCGTCACCGAGGTGGAGGTCCATGACGACGACGTCGGGGCCGTGCTCGCGCACCGCCGCGACGGCCGACTCCAGGTCCTCGGCCTCGGCCGCCACCGTCAGTCCGGGCAGCGATCCGAGCAGCGCGGTCATGCCCATACGGAACACGGGGTGGTCGTCCACGACGACGATCCGCACTGCCGCGACACCGTCACCACCGCCGAAGCCACCGCGTCCGGCCTCGCTTCCGCCGCCGCTCTCACCCCGGCTTCCGCCCTCGTCACCGCGCACGACCGCCCACCTCCTCTTCCGCCTCCTCGGCCCCCTCGTCCTCGTGCTCACCGTCCCGCGTGAGCGGCACGTCGAGGACCACGCGGGTGCCCCGGCCGCCCTCCCCGGGCTGCCAGGCGACCGTGCCGCCGAGGGTCTCGGCGCGTTCGCGCAGCGACTGGGTGCCGACCCCGGCGCGGGCCGACGCCGGTATGCCGCGCCCGTCGTCCTCGACGGTCACCGTCAGCCGCGCTCCCGCCCCGGGCGCGAGGCCCGTCAGGGTCACCGCGCAGGTGCGGGCCCCGGCATGCCGGGAGACGTTGCGCAGGGCCTCGGCGACGACGGCGTAGACGGCGCCGGCGACCTCCCGGGGCACGCCCGCCGTGTCGCTGTCGGCGTGCACGGTGACATGGAGGCCGTCGGCCTCGTAGCGCATGACGAGTTCGCGCAGGGCCGGGACGAGCCCCAGCTCGGCCAGCACCGGCGGGACCAACCCCCGTGCCAGGACGCGGACTTCGTCGACACGGGCGTCGACCTCCGTGCGCAGCCGGGTGAGCAGCGGGCCGGCGGGCGAGTCCTCGGTCAGGAGGTTGCGGGCCGCGGCGAGGCCGAGGCCGACGCCGGCCAGCGCGGGGCCCAACCGGTCGTGCAGTTCGCGGCGCAGGGCGCGGCGTTCGTCGTCGCGGGCCGCGGCGAGCCGACCGCGGGACTCTCTCAACTCGCGCGTTATGGAGTTGAGTTGGACGGCAGTGGCCACGACGGGGGCGACCTCGTCGAGGGCGGTGCGGGCGCGCCGGTCGAGTCGTTCGCCGGGCCGCGCGGTCACCACGAGCGCGCCGGCGGGGCGTCGGCGTACGACGAGCGGGACGATCACCGGCTGCGCGCCGGCCGGGTCGCCGACGCCGGCCAGGGGTTCGCCGTCGGCGTCCAGGACGCGGACCGAGCCGAGGTTGAAGGAGGCGGCGACGCTCTCCGCCATGCCGGTGAGCGCCTCCTGCGGTCCGGGCGCGCTGCCCAGGTGCCGGCCGGCGCGGCTGAGGGCCCCGGCCGTCGGCTCCCCGTGCACGAGCCGGTCCACGCGTCGCTGGAGCCAGCCGCGGGCGGGCTGGATCCCGGCGGCGGGTGCGGCGGTGGCCAGCACCCGTCCGAGCGTCCCCTCGCCGGGCAGCAGCAGCCCGAGCACGGCGACCGTCAGGAAGTATCCGGCGACCAGCAGCCCGGTGAGCAGCCACCACACCAGGGCGCGGCTGACGACGAGGTCGATGCCCCACAGCCGCTGGCGCAGCACGGCGACGAGCACGGCCGCCGGGAAGAACGCCTGCGAGGCGAGGTGCGTCAACGGCGTGAAGAGCCGCAGCGCGTGCGGGCCGCCGTCCGCCCACACCACCAGCGGCAGGAAGGTCGCCGCGACGAGCGCCGTGCCGATCGCGAGCCAGCCGAGCCCCCGCGCGGCGGGATCCCGCCACCGCCGCCACGCCGCGTGCCCCGCGGCGCCCAGCCCCAGCGCCATGACCAGCCCGAGCAGCGCCCGCTGCGCCGGCTCGACCAGCCGCGCCCAGTCGGCGTCCCGCACGGGCAGCGGCGCGGACGACGCGGCCGCCGCGGGCCAGGGCCACGGATCGGTGAGCCGGACGGCGAGCAGCGCGACGACGAGGAGGACCCCGGCGCCGATCGCGGCGCGCGCCGGCCGGGACACGGCACGGCCCGACACCAGGTACGGCACCACCAGCACGAGCGCCAGCGTCCCCGGCATCCAGGCGGTGCCCTGGAGGATCGACCAGGCCGGCGGCATCGCGCCCGGAGCGGCGTCCCGCTGCCACACCGCGACGAGCTGGGCCGTGACCGCGGCGACGCCCCCGCCGACGGCGGTCAGCGCCACCAGCCAGGCCACCGGATGCCGTCGCCGGCTCAGCACGACGGCCGCGACCAGCCCGTACACCAGCGCGTCGGCCGTGTCGACGACGAAGTACCACTGGGTCTCGTCCCACGGCGCGTCCGCGACGGCCATCAGCGCCAGGGCCGCCGCCGCGAGTCCCCAGGCGGCCACGAGCACGCCGACGGCGGGGACCAGGCGGCCCCCGCCGTCCGAGCCCCCGCCGGCCGTCACGCTCGTTCCCCCACGGGATCCAGCCTCGCAGCGGGCGTGGCCGGTTGTCAGCGCCGCGCGGTTCCCCGTGCGCCGCCGCTACGCCGAGCGGTGGCCGCGACCCCCGCGCAAACGTCGTACGCCGGTCAGCCGAGCGCGGGCCGGCGGCCGAAGGCGAACGCCGCGCCGAGCACCAGCAGATACGGCACCCCCACGAACAACGCCATGTACTGGAACGGCAGCAGCTGTGTGACCAGCGCCAGGAAGCCGAAGATCGCGCTGACGACCCCGATCCAGCGGCTCACCGCGCCCTGCCGGAACGCCGCGACGACGAGCGCCGCCGAGGTGAGCACCAGCCCCGACCACAGCCAGCCGTAGGTGCCGAGTTGGGCGAGCTCGCCGATGACGGTGTCCGCGTCGGCCTTGTCGGCGTTGCGCAGCCCGTGGAACACCTCGGTGCCCATCCCCGCGCCGACCAGGCTCATCACGCCGACGAGCAGCATGCCGAGGTACGCCGTCGTCGGCACGAGGCTGCCCGCCGGGCACTGCCGCTCCAGCCGCCGCCGCAGCCCGGCGCCGAAGAGCACGGTGGTCAACGCGACCGTGGTGAAGGCGAGTTGAGTGACGAACACCCAGGTCTGGGCGGATCCCCCGTCGAGCCGCTCCAGCATCAGCGCGTTGTCGCGCATGTCGGCCTCCTCGTACGGCCACAGCGGCCCGGAGGCGATGAACACGGTGAGGCCGCCGAGCGCGGCGGCGACGCCGGCCCAGGCCCAGCCCCGCCCCTCGCCCGCGGCGGCGCGCGGCGGTTCGGGGACGGCGTGGCGGCCGGCTGCGGTCGGGTCGGACAGCGGAACGGACATGGTTGCCCCCGGAGTTCGATGGTGCGGCAGCGCTCGCGGAAGCGGCGCTTTCGGTGAACGGGGCAACCATGGCGCGGCCGGTGTCCCGAGCGGATGGGGACGGTGTCCCGTTCCGCCGGGCGGGACGGCCGGGAGCCGTCCGTCGGGGCGGCGAATGCGCCCTTGTCCGGCAGCGCGTTGACATGGTGCGGCAACGAAGGGGCATTCGGAAGGTCAGCGAACGACAAAGAGAGCGCGGCCGGCTCGGGCCGCGCGACAACGTCAACCAGGAGTATGCAATGACGAGCTATGGCAGTTCTTCCACCGCGTCCTCCGGCTCGCGCACCAATGGCATGGCGATCGCGAGCCTGTGCTGCGGCATCGTCGGCCTCTTCCTCCTGAACATCGTCCTCGGCCCGCTGGCCATCGTCTTCGGCGCCGTCTCCCTGCGGGGGGCCGGGGCCAGGAACGGGGCCGGCATGGCGAAGGCGGGCATCGTCCTCGGCATCGTCGACATCGTCCTGTGGCTGGTGATGCTGACCGTGGCCACCAGCGGCGGCGGTGGCTGGTACGTGGGCGGCTGACCCGCGCCGTACGTCCGATCGCGCACCCACCGGTGCGTGCAACGTCTCCAACCTACGAAGGAGCCGACTCATGGTGATCGCCGCCGTCATCGGCGTCTGTGTGGTCCTGGCCGTCCTGGCCTTCCTCGTCCCGCGCCTCTCGCGCCACCCCCAGCGGGGCACGCAGCGCTCGCTCGGCCTCGGCGCGCGGGCCGGCGGCAAGGCGCCGGGCGTGCTGGGCAGGCTGTTCAGCAAGCCGTTCCACAGCAGTTCCCGCGCCGTGGGCCGCAGCGGCTCGGCCGGCCGCCGCGCGCGTGGCCGCATGCCGTTCTAGCCGTTCGACCGTACGGGGGCCGCATGGGAACCGTTGTCCATGTCCCGCAGACGCGGGACATGATCGGGGAGGAGCTCTCCGGCGACGAGGCGCTCACCGCCCTCCGCCGCTACGGCGGCCGCCGGCTCCTCCTCGACGCCTTCTCGCGGTTCCGCTACGCCGACGGCTTCAGCAGCTCCCGCTCGCTGGCCTTCCAAGTCGTCCTGGGCATGGTGCCGTTCACCATCGCCCTGGTCGGCGTGGCCACCGCCGCGCACACCGAGAGCGTGGGGCGCGTCGTCGAACTCACCCTCGGCGGGATCGTCCCGGGCGACAGTTCGCAGCTGGTCGAGGAGGCGCTCGCCGCCGCCTCCCGCAGCGCCGGCTCCGGGGCGGGCAGCGCGGTCGCGATGTGGCTGGGGCTGGCCTTCGCCCTGCTCAACCTGGCCTCCGCGATGGGGCAGGTCGAGCGGGGCGCCAACCGTATCTACGGCATCGAGCGCGACCGGCCGTTCCTCGCCAAGTACGGCCGGTCGCTGCTGCTTTCACTGGCCGCGGGCATGCCGATGGTCCTGGGGTTCCTGGTGCTCGTCGCGGGAGACGCCGTCGGGGAGGCGGTGGTCGAGGCCCTCGGCCTGTCCCGTTCCCACCTCGACTGGTGGGGGCCCCTGCGGGTGCCGCTGGGCGTACTGCTCGCCTGGGTCGGCTCGGCGGTGATCTTCCGCTGGGCGCCGCGCCGGGACCAACCCGGTTACACCTGGCTGGCGTTCGGCTCGGCGGTCCATCTGGTGCTGTGGGTCACGGCCACCTGGCTGCTGGCGCTCTACGTCGCCGAGAGCGGGGCGTTCGGCGCGGTGTACGGACCGCTGACGGCCTTCGTCGCCCTCCTGCTGTGGTCCAACCTGACAGGCGTGGCCCTGTTCCTCGGCATAGCCTTCGCCGCCCAACTGGAGGCGGCCCGCGCAGGAATCACGAAGGCGGTGCGGGAGGATCCGGGGGCGGGGGGTTGAGGGGGGAGCGGGGGGGTGGGTGTGAGCTGGGGGCTGTGAGCTGGGGGCTGTGAGCTGGGGGGGTGAGCTGGAGCCTGGGGCTTGTGAGCCGGGGAGTGTGAGCTGGGGGCTGTGAGTGTGGGGCGGGCGGGGCTGTGAGTTGGGGGACGGGGGAACGCCGGAGAGTGCGCGCCGGCGTGGCTGTCATCGCCGCGCGCCCGGCAGCACCACCGGCGTCACCGGATCGCCGCGCGCCCGGCACCACCGGCGTCACCGGCAGGTGGGCGTCGTCGTCCCCTGCCCTCGGGGTCGCCGTCACCGCCGCGCAGGCGTCACAGTGCCCGCTCGCCAACGTCCGTCGTCGTCGCCGTCCGGCCGGCGTGGTGGTCGTCACCAGCAGGTGGCCGTCGTCGTCCCCTGCCCTCGGGCGTCGTCGCCACCGCCGCGCAGGCGTCGCAGTGCCCGCTCGCCAACGTCCGTCGTCGTCGCCGTCCGGCCGGCGTGGTCGTCGGCACCGGGAGGTGGCCGTCGCCGCCACCGCCGCGCAGGCGTCGCAATCACCGCCGCGCAGGCCTCGCAGTCACCGCCCGCCAACGTCCGTCGTCGTCGACGCCGTCCGGCCGGCGTGGTCGTCATCGCCCTGGCAGAGTCACCGGCATCGACCGGGCCACGTCGCTGTCACCGCACCGCACCGCACCGCACCGCACCGCACCGCACCGCACCGGCAGCGTCCCGGCGGTGCCGAACCACCAGCGGTCGGCCTCACCGTCCCGCCCCGTCCCGCGTCTCCGTCCAGTGGTCGTAGAGCGCCCACGCCGTCACCGCCACCACGGCGGTGAGGCCGGCCGCGGCGACCCGTAGGAAGCCGCTGGTCGTGTAGGCGACCAGGCCGGTGAGCAGGCCGCCGCCCAGCATGAGCAGGCGGCTGACGACGCGGTGCCGCGGGGACTGCGGCTCCTCGCGGTCCTTGAGGTCGTGCAGCGCCTCCCGCGCCGGATGCCGGGAGCCGCGCCGGGCCCGCGCCCGGTAGTCCAGGCCGTAGCTGATCAGCGCGTACAGCGCGATGGCGCCCAGCCCCCACAACCAGGCGTCGTTGCCGCCGCCCGATCCGCCTGCCAGATTCACGAGACCTCCTCATCCGCGAACCGTCTACCCGGCCCCGGCCACCGCAGGCCTCGCACGTATGACAGGCACGACAAACACGGCAGCAGCACTACACAGGCACGGCAAGCACCGCATCCGGGGCGCCCCGGAAACCGTTCCGAATCCGCTTTCAACCTCTCGTGCCCGGCAGCGCTCTGAAGAGGGGTGACAGGACAGGGGCCCCGGCGACAGGACGGGGCCCGGAGAGGAGAGCAGATACCGGACAACGGCCGGGGCTCCGAAGCACCGCAGGGCCCCAGGCGCCCGTGAGCTTCGAGACCTTCGCCCGGGCGAGCCAGAGACGGCTGTACCGGACCGCCTACCTGCTGTGCGGGGACGCGGACACGGCCCGGGATCTGACGCAGACGACGCTGGCCAAGCTGTTCCAGCACTGGCGGCGGGCGAGCGCCGCCGACCACCTCGACGCCTACGCCAGGACCGTGCTGACCCGCACCTACCTGGCCGAACGGCGCCGCCGGCTGCGTGACCTGCTGGCACACTCCCGCCCCGATCCCCGGCCCGCGCCCGACCACGCCGATCTGCGGCTGACGTTGCTGTCGGCGCTGGCCGGGCTGCCGCCGAGGGCGCGGGCGATGGTCGTGCTGCGGTACTGGGAGGACCAGAGCGTGGAATCCGTCGCCCAGCTGCTGCGGTGCAGCGAGTCCACGGTCAAGAGCCAGTGCTCACGCTCACTGGCCAAGCTGCGCGCCCAGCTGGGCGAGGCCCACCTCTACTCGACGGGAAGCTGAGGAACCGCCGTGCAGAACAGCATGGAGCACTGGGAGAACGGGGAGAACAGCGTGCCCGAGGCGGACCGCCATGACGCGTTGCTGGTCAGGGACGTGATGGAGCACACGGTGGCCGAGCTGGCGCCGGTCGGCGACCTGGTGCGGGACGCGGTGGTCCAGGGCAGACGCCGCAGGGCGCGCAGGCGGTTCGCGACCGCCGCGGGGGTCGTCTGCGCGGCGGGGGCCGTGGTGTTCGCCTCGGTGACGCTGCCTGGCGGGGGCGACGGCGGCGAACGGGTCGGTCCCGCCGCGAGCGGCGCGCCCTCGCCGGGCGAGTCGCTCGTCCCGGACGAGGAGCCGGCGCCGTACCGGACGCCGGTGCACATCAAACCCACGGACGACGAGGAATCGACCATGGCCGATCTGCCGGCCGCCGAGCGGTCCCGGCAGGAGGACTTCCAGCAGCAGGCGGCCGTCCTCCTCGACGAGCTGCTGCCGAACGGGGTCGGCCTGATCCGCCCGGTGGACCTCTCCGTACGCCGCTACCAGGGCGAGACCGAGGACGGCAAGGTCTTCCCCGTGATCTTCTCGGTACGGCCGTCCGCCGAGGACTCCGGCCCGAACCCCTGCCCCGCCCCCGGCACCCTCAACGGCGGCACCTGCGAACAGGCCACACTGCCCGGCGGTTTGAAGGCGACCGCGTACCGCATCCTCTCCGACTCCCCGACGACCACGGCCACCCTGGTCCACTTCGCCTACGGCTCCAGCGAGGTCGAGCTCACGGTCAACCCCGACCCGGAACACCGGACCTCCGCCCCGGTCACCACCGAGCAACTCCTCTCAGCCGCCGCCGACTCCCGCCTCCTCAACCTCGTGCGCTACGCCGACGAGCACCCGATGCAGGAAGAACAGCGCAACGTGAACGGCGGCTGAGCCGGAGAGCCGGTCCGCCGGCGGAGCCGGTGCGCGGCGCTGGGCTGAGGTGCATCCTGAGAGATGGTCCTTCAGCGCTCTTCTCGAACGAAGGAGCAGGTCATGCCATCCCTGCATTTTCACGTGAACTCCTCGATGAGCCCGTCCGAGGTCATGGGGGTACTGACCGATTTCAGCCCCGCCCGCGTCGAGGAGTGGCCCTCCATCGACGCCCAGCACTTCCAGGTCCACGAGCGCGGAGACACCTGGGCCGAGGTCACCGAGGGAAACGAGAAATCGTGGGAGCGCGCACGCTACGAATGGGACCCGGCGGCGAACCACGTCACCGTGACCACGCGCGACTCGAAGCCCTTCGGCTCGGGCGGCTGGGAGTTCCAGCTGACTCCCACGGCTGAGGGCACCCGCATCGACGTCGATCTCGAACGGCATCCCACCTCGCTCAAGGCGAAGCTGCTGTCTCCGATCATCCCCTTCGCCGGGCCGGTGTTCCGCAAGGCCTTCAGGGAACCCCTGCACACCACGTAACCGGGCGATTCGGGGATTCCCCCTCGAACGCCAAGTGATTGCAACAGGCACGGCAGTGGATGCGTTTCGGCACCGTGACGGGGTGGGCACGGTGTGCGTGGAGCGCGTGGAGCGCGTACGCAGCCGAGAGGGAGTCCATGGGTAGAAGATCGTTACTGCGGTGCATAGTGGTGGCCGCGACAGTGGGTTCCGCGGTGACCCTGGCCGCGGGGCCGGCGAGCGCGGCCACGGGTGTGTCGGTGGTCGGGGGCGATGTGGTCGTGAACGCAGGGACCGGCGTCGCGAACAACATCACGATCTCCCTGTCGGGGAGCTTCGTCGTCGTGCAGGACACAGCCGCCACCCTGACGGCCGGCACCGGCTGTTCGGCCCAGATCAACGGCTCGGTGGCCTGCCAGGTCAGCCTCAGCAGCGCCACGGTCGTGGTCAACGCCGGCAACCTCGACGACCGGATCACCAAGACCGGCAACGTCCGGGGAAACCTGAAGGGGGAGTCAGGCAGTGACATCATCAACGGCGGTCCCAGCCCGGGCAGCAACACCCTCGACGGCGGGGCGGGCAACGACACCCTGAACGGTGGCGCCACGTTCGACCTCCTCATCGGCGGCGCCGGCGCCGACCGGCTGAGCGGCGGAGGCGGCACCAGCGACATCGCCAGCTACTTCGAGAGCGGCTCGGGCGTGGTCGTCGACATCGACAACGCCGCGGACGACGGCGCGGGCGGTGAGGGGGACAACGTCCTCACCGACGTGGAGATCGTCTACGGCAGCGAGTTCGGCGACACGATCACCGGAAGCGCGCTGAACGACAACTTCCTCGGTTTCGGCGGAAACGACCGACTGGTCGGCGGCGGGGGCAACGACACCCTCACCGGGGACCTCGTCCCGTCGAACTCCGGCCTGGTCGGCGCGGACACCCTGATCGGCGGCGCGGGGAACGACACCCTCAACGGCGTCGACAACATCCGCGGCAACGACACCCTCGACGGGGGCGCCAACACCGACACCTGCACGGCCGACATCAGCGACGCCAAGAGCCTCTGCGAGGCGTGACGGTCCGTCTCCGCAGCCGATGAGGCAGGGCCGCACGGGGCCGCTCTCGCGCTCACACGCGACGAAACTCGTGCGGCCTGACCGACGCGATCACCGCGATCTCGTCGGCTCCGCGCAGGCGGGATGGCTGCGCGTTCTGTCGCCGGTGCAGTGGAAGGACCGCTGATGCGCCCCGGAGACGCGGTGTCTGTCATTTCCAGGGTGCTGGGCGTGTCCTCTTCCAAGGTGCCTGCATGGGTCCCAGGTCCGCGCAAAGCGGCCGTGTTCGGCTACCGGTCGAGGGTCCGGTGCACCGCCGCCGGCGCTGGTCAGCCGCCGGTGGAGTCGAGCCATCTCCGCGCAGCCGCCTTCTCCTGCCTCGGCGTTGTCGGATAGTCCGCCGTCCATTCCGCCATTTTCCGAAGATCCGCGAGATCCGAGAATCCGGTCGCCAGGACGGTACCGACCGCGGAACTGTGCGAATAGCAGAAGGCGACGACGTCTCCGGTCAGGGACAGAGCGGTGAACTCCGGTTCGCCGAAGCCGCTGCCGAGCCCGGCGGCGGAACCGGCCCCCACCAGGTCCCAGGAATCGGCCAGCCTGACGCACGCCCACCACAGGTCGTTCCCGCCCTCCTGGAGCGGGGCGGTGACCAGGAATTCCCGGTCGTCCCCGAAGAGGCCGCCTTCGCGGGAGAGCTCGAACCAGCCTTCGTTCGCCTTGGTGACGAAATCCGGGGTGTCACGGCCGACGACCGAACGCGGCCATTCCCCGGACGGCGGTTTGTATCCCGTGGCCATGTTGGCGAGCGGCGGCGGGATAAGGGGGAGTTCCAGGTCCATCAGTCCCAGGAAGACCAGTCCGGCGGGGGCGAGTCGCCCAGCGTGGTCCATGGCTTCAACCTTTCTGCACTGAAGCAGTGCACGGCACCCCATGAGGGATGCCGTGCACTGCTTGCTTTCTAAGCTATTACCAGCGGTAGATGCGCGGCGACCCGTAGTTATGGACGCCGTTCCTGTTCAGGGGGAAGTAGGCGATCTGGCCGTTCGTCGGATGGACCATGATCCTGATCTGGCTGCCCTGGCGACGGCCAGGGCCCACGGACTTCCGCGACTTCCGCGACGCCGAGGGCACCGTCTTCCTCCTGGGCAAGGACTCGGAGGTGAACAGCGTCGCTCCGCTGACCACGGCGATCACCGAGGACCTGCTGGACCTCGTCGAGGCCCACGCCATCGCGTCCCCCACGGGACGGCTCGAACCACCGCTCCTGGCCGCCCTGGACGAGGCACCGAACATCGCCCCGATCCCCTCCCTCCGCCAACGCGTCGCCGACGGCCGCGGTCGGGGCATCACCGTGATCTACGGCCTTCAGGGCTGGGCGTCCGCCCGCGCCCGCTTCGGCGAGGACACCGCGAACGAGCTGGCCTCGTTCACCGACCACGTCGTGGTCTTCGGCGGAGCGAAGGACCCGGTCTTCCTCAAGGACATGTCCGACGTGTGCGGTCAGGTCGAGCGAGAGCGCACCACGGCACGAAGACCGTCCGACGCGCTTCCAGCTCGCGTCCTGGCCCCCACAGGCAGCCGATGGAGCCGAAGAATCACAGGCCACGAGGCTTAGCGGGGAGAAGGTGCCATGGTGACCCGCCCCGGTATGGTCTTCTCAGCAGACCCGCACTCGTCCCGCCGGATGACGTGCCGAAGGGCGAAGCCCGTGTGAAGGCCGTGGAGAACTGCACCTGCATGGACACCGCACGTCTGGGACTCAACGCGACACTGCTGAGCAAGCCTAGGGATCCGCGAGAGCAAGCGTGCAGGCTGGGTACACCCACGACGGCTCACTTCATCAGCGTCCGCACGAAGCGTCGGGCTGCCCGAGATCTTGCGCAGACAAAGATTTTGGTGTCTTGAGCTGCTGCGTGTGATGCAGTTCTTCGGGTACTGCGTTGGAATGGGCGCGATTTCTGGCTGGCCTTGGGTTTACTGAAAGTGATGTGTTCGTGACCGACCTCGGTAGCTCCGACGACGGCCAGGCGAAGGGAGCCGGTGATGGCGCGGAGGCCGTCGCCTCGGAGATCGCTGATGCGGTGGAGATCCTCACGGATTTGTGGTCGCTCGCCGCGCAGGACTCCTCGTTGCGGCTGTCCCTGCACCAGCTTCGGGCTCTGCGTACGTTGGAGACCACACCGGAGCTGAACCTCACGGCTCTGGCGGAACGGCTGGACACAGGAATGCCCACGGCAAGCCGGCTGTGTGACCGTTTGGAAGCGGCCGGCCTGCTTGAGCGTGGGCTGCACCCGCATAAGAGGCGTGAGGTGCAGTTGCGTCTCACTTCGCACGGTCGGCGTGTGCTCGGTGACGTGGCGGAGCGGCGCACGCGTGCTCTCGCCGAGGCGCTGCGGTCCATGGACGCGGAGGGTCGGGCGCAGCTCAGGCGCGGCATGAAGGCGTTCCTCGCTGCTCAGGACGGTGGGCTGCCGCGGGATGACAGGACTGGCCGCCGGTAGCGGCGGGCGTCAGTGTGAGCGTGCGGCCTGCGCGGCGTCGATTGTGCGGCCCTTCCAGTCCAGGCAGACGACGGCGGCGTCGGCGGTGAGGTCCTTGCTGCCGAAGTGTTCGATCAGGGCGGCGACGACGGCGCGGGCGGTTTCGTGCGGGGGCATGGAGCTGGTCGCGCTCAAGGTCTGGCGCAGTGCGCGTTCCCCGAAGAGCCCTCCGTCGGAGGAGCGGGTGCCGTGGACTCCGGTGCTGACCGCGATGAGCCGGTCGCCAGGTTCGACCTGGAAGATCTGCTCGTCGTACGGGGTCTCTTCGAACATGCCGAGCGGGAGTTGCGCTTCCAGCTCGATCAGTTCGAGCGTGTCGCCCCGTCGGCGGTAGAGCTGGGGGGAACCCGCGTCGACGGCGTGCACGGTGCCGGTGTCGAGGTCGAAGCTGAGCAGCAGGGTGGAGGCGTATGCCTTGCCGCCGTACTGGGCGAAGAGTGCCTGGTCGGCGAGGCAGGCCTGGTCGGCGAGGCCGATGCCGGCGCGGCGTGCGTTGCGCAGGGCGCCGACGGCGAGGCTGGTCAGGAGGGAGGCGTCGATGCCCTGGCCCATGCCGTCGGTGACGGTGAGAGTGAGGTGGTCGGTGCTGGTCGACCAGTCGAAGTTGTCGCCGCCGATGGCGTAGGCGGGTTCCAGGTGGGCGCCGATGACGTACTCGGCGCGGGCGCAGCCGCGGCCCGGCAGGAGCTGCCACTGCATCTCGGCGGCGAGGGTGAGGCGCCGGGTGCGCCGTGCTTGCAGGTACAGGTCGGTGTCGCGGCCGGCCGTGGCGACCTCGTGGCCGAGGGCGGTGGCGAACTCGGCGAGCTGGAGCACGGCGTCGGGGTCGATCGCGCTGCTGGGCAGGCGGACGGTCAGCACACCGAGCCGGTCGCCGCGGACGGTGATCGGTAGGTGCACCAGTTCGGTCGTCGTCAGCGGACTGGTGACTTCGATGACCGGGCTCTGGGTGACGAAGGCCTGACCTGCGGGCCCGTCATGGGCGGGGACCGGGTCGCCGGTGTGCGGAAGGTGGGTGACCGGTTGCAGGACACTCAGCGCGTAGTCGGCCAGGAGCAGGGTCACCTCCTGGGCCGCGAAGCGGTCGGCCAGGATGCGGTACGCGGTGGCGACGAGCGCGTGAGGCGGGGCGGCACGCAGCTGACTCTCCGCTGACGGGACCGGCAGCTCAGGCGTGTTCACGACGTTCACCTTCTCCCCTTGTGACCTCCACGCTATCGCGCCGTCGGCCGTGGCCGGGACGGCTGGCGGGATCGGTGTTCGGTGCCCGTCGAGGCCGTTGAGGTGTCCGCTTTCGAGGGAGCCGTGATGCCGGTGCGGCACAACAGAAGGCAGACGTCGTCGTCCCGTTCCGATCCGTGAAGCAGGGGCTCGAGCAGTGCTTCGGAGCAGCCGTCGAGATCGTGTTCCAGTTGCGTCGTGCTGAGCACGCTCAGGGCGTGGGCCAGTCGCTGGATGCCCGGATCGATGCCGAGCGCGCGGCGTTCCACCAGCCCGTCGGTGTACAGAGCGAGGGTCGAGCCGGCCGGGAGCAGGAGCGTGTGGTCCTGGTAGTCGTACGAGACTGGGACTCCCAGCATGATTCCCGGCCTGGTGTCCATGACGTGCACCGCGCCGTCGGGCTCCCGCAGCACGGGTGGTGGGTGGCCGGCGGCCGCCCAGACGACGGCGGGATCGCCGGGGCGGAAGCGAACGATGACGGCGGTCGCGTAGAGGTCGGGCTGCTGGTGGCGGACCAGGTGGTGCAGCCGGGTCAGGATCCGGCCGGGGCTGTCGCCCTCCACGGCGTATGCCCTCAGCGCGGTGCGCAGCTGTCCCATGATGACGGCGGCGCGCAGACCGTGTCCGGTCACGTCCCCCACGACGACGAGCAGGCTGCCGTCCGGCTGGCTGAAGGCGTCGTACCAGTCGCCGCCGATGTTGAGGCCGTGGGTGGCCGGCAGGTAGCGGGCCGCGAGGAACAGGCCGTCCTGAGTGGGCAGGTCGGTGAGCTGGGCGCGCTGGAGGGCTTCGGCGATGTCGCGGTGCTGTTCGTAGCGGCGGGCGTTGTCAAGGGCGATGCCGACGCGGCGGGCCAGCTCGACCAGCATGACGGAGGTGTCCAGGTCGAAGCGCGCGCCGTGTGCTGTCAAGGTCAGGACACCCAGGGGGCGATGGGCGGCGAGCGGGATGCACAGCAGCGGACGGTCGGGCGCGAGGGCGGAGGGCGGATGGTCGTCGATGCCGGGCAGCCCGCCGGGGTGGGCCGCCGCATGCTGCGGGCGGCCGGAGCGGGCGGCGACGACCGCGGCGGCCGGGCGGGGGATGGTGCGCGGGCCCGGGTCGTCGTCGAAGAGCCAGATATCGACCTGGTCGGCGTACGCCGGGACGAGGAGGCCGGGCAGGCGGTGCAGGATGTCCTCGTGATCGAGCGAGGCGCTCAGGGCGGCGCTGGCATCGGTCAGGAAGGTCAGCAGGCGGCGTGCGCTCTCCGCCTCGGCGCGGGCGGACTGTTCGGCCCGGAGCAAATCGCGCTGGAGGAACGCGGCGGCGTCGAGCTCGGCATGGAGCGCCAGAACCCCCTGGTTGGTCTGGTACAGCTCCTCGCGGTGAAAGCGGACGAGGTCCTCTTGCTCCCGCAGTCCCCCCAGGACTGCCGCGGTGTCCTCGTCCGCGGCCAGGAGTGCCTCGGCGAGTGCCGTGTCGTCCGTGCCCGCCGGGCGGAGGTCGCAGAGCAGGCTGAGTGAGAGGGGGCAGGGTGAGGGACGGGCGACTTGGAGCTGCCAGGGAGGGGGGCCGTGCGGCAAGGAGGCGGCTGGACGCACGGTGACCTCAAGCCTGCCGGCCCCGTCGAGGGCGGCCTGCGGCGCATCGAGGAGCAGTTCCCATACCCCGCCCTCGCTGAGGCACTGGCGAAGCTGCGCCGTCACAGCCGTCAGAAAGCGCAGACGGGCGACGAGTGGGAGATCAGCTGCCCTGGTCAGGCGGGCTAGGGCGGTCCGCACGTGGGCCGCGTCGGCGGCCGAGCTGATCTTGAAGGCTTCAGCACGATGGGTCATGGGCGTACCGTCCGACGGTCGGGGGCCAGGACGGCCACGCTGGTGTCGTCCCGGGCGGGGCGGGCGGCGCTGCTGGCGTCCCGCAGGATGGCCGCGGCCACGACCGCGGCGTGGTGGCCGCGGAGTTCGGCGATGTCGGGGGGTGTCCAGCGGCTGGGCAGCCCGTCGCTGTGCAGGACGAGCAGGCTGTCCTCGCGCCAACGGGCCTGCTGGACAGGGACGGTGGCGGGGAAGGCGGCACCGACGGTGCCGGGGTGGGAGATGAGCGGTTCCCAGGCGCCGGCGGTGAACAGGCGCGCGCCGACGTTGCCGACACCCGCGAACCGGAGTCGGTGGGTTTCCAGGTCCAGCTGGGCCAGGGCGACGGCCGCTCCCCTCGTGGGGCGCAGGGCGGTGTGGAGGTGGGCGAGGATGTCGGGCGGCGGCAGATGCGCCTGTCGCCGCAGTTCCTCCACCGCGGCCGTGGAGGCCCGCGCAGCCCCGACACCGTGTCCGAGGCCGTCTGCGAGCAGCAGAGTCAGGTGCGAGCCGACGCGTACGTGGGCCCAGTCGTCTCCTGAGTGCTCGGCTTGTGCCAGGGCCATGTTGATGCCCCCGGCGCAGGGGCCGCTCACCGCTGTGTGCGGGGCAGGCAGGGATGGGGGGAGGTGATCGATGCGGGCCACCGCGACCGTTCCCCGTCCGTGCCGGCTGGTCAGGTCGAACACGTTGGCCAGGCGCCGGCAGGTGCCCAGCCCGGCGCCCAACGAGGCGTGGGCGGTGGTGTAGCCGTCGCGCAGGGCCATGGCGATGTCACCGATGCCCGGTCCGGTGTCCACGGCAGTGAGCTGTACCGATGGTCCGGGGCCGTCGCCGGAGCCGACGAGGTTGATCAGGATGCGACCGCCGCCGGCGTGCTTGAGGAGATTGGTCGTCAGTTCCGTGGCCACTAAAGCGGCTACGGCGGTGCGGTGAGTGTCGAGCCCTGCGTGGGCCGCAGCCTCCTCCGTGGCCACGCGGACATCCCGGACCCGGGTCGAGTCCTGCACCGGGACGTCCCAGACCCTGCTCATCTCGGCTCCGCGCGAGGCGAGGGCACACCCGACACCCAGGCGACGACGGTCACGGTCGTGCCTCGGTCCGGACGGCTGTCGATGGCGAACTCGTGCACCAGCCGTTTCGCCCCGCTCAGCCCGAGGCCCATGCCGTTGCCGGTGGTGTATCCGTCGGTCATCGCGCGCTCGATGTCTCGGATGCCCGGTCCGGCGTCCACGAAGGACAGCCGCAACCCGGCCGCCGGCCCGCCGCCCAGGACCGTGATCTCCATATGGCCGCCCCCGCCGTGGACGAGGGTGTTGCGGGCCAGCTCGCTCGCTGCGGTGACCAGCTTGGTCTGCTGGACGAGGCTGAACCCGAGCTCTGCGGCGATCTGCCGCACCTCGTGCCTCGTCCACCCCAGATCCACGTCTGAGCCGATCGGCAGGATCCTCGTGGCGGCGTCGGGGAAGGCCTGCATTTAAGTACCCCCCTCCGCCGGGGTGGCCGATCTGAGCAGGTCCATCGCACGGTCGACGTCAAGGGCCGTGACCAGCCCGGGCAGATCGAGCCCCAGCTCGACCAGTGTGATCGCCACCGCGGGTCTCATCCCGGCCACCACCGTCCGCGCGGCCAGCAAGCGGGAGGTGGAGGCGATCTCCGCCAGGACCCGGCCGAGAAACGAATCAACGATGTCGACCCCGGAGATGTCGATCACCACGTCGGCAGCGGTGCTGCCCGCGATACGTGCGGCGATGTCGTGACGCAGCTGCTCCGCCGTGGCATCGTGCAACTCGCCCTGAAGGGTGACCAGCAGGACGTCCCCCAGTACCAGGACCGGTACAGGTGTCGAACGGCCGAGGGCCGGGCTGGTCATCGCAAGGCCGAGCTGGGCGGTGTCCGGGCGGATATCTCGACACCCTGCTGTCCCAGGGCATAAGCAAGCGCGTCGGCCAGAGCGGCATGGGTGCGCACGGACCCGAGTTCGATGCCGAGGTGAACGATGGTCTGCGCGATCGCGGGGCGTATACCGGAAACCAGGCATTCGGCGCCCATGAGCCGCGCAGCGGCCACCGTCTTCATCAGATGCTGGGCCACCAGCGTGTCCACGGTGGGCACGCCGGTGATGTCGAGGATGGCGTACTGGGCGCGTTCCGCGACGACCGCGTCCAGAAGGCTCTCCATGACGACCTGGCTGCGCGCACTGTCCAGAGTGCCGATCAGTGGGACGGCGACGACACCCTCCCACAACTTGATCACCGGAGTGGCCACTTCCAGGAGCTGTAGCTGCTGACGCTGAATCAGTTCTTCGCCCGCGCTCAGCGTCGTCTCCATCACCACCGTGCGCAGCGTTCCCATCAACACCGTAAGAACCAGTACGCACTCGTGCGCCTGCGCTCCCGCAGGATCGGGGAACTCGCCGCGCAGCAGCTCGGTCACGGGTGAGCGAAGGGCGGAGACCTCATCGGCGACCTGGGCCGGAGTGAAACCTCTGCGGACCCGGGAGGCGGCCATCCGCCCCAACTGCTCGCGCACCGACCCGAAACCGGGGGCCACGATGTCCTCCAGCCGGCCGGAGGCGGCCACCGCGGACAGGGCGTCCACCACCGCCTTGCATGCCTCCACCGCCTCGTCCCGGGAGACGGTGAACACCGTGCGGAACAGCGCGGCATCCGCCCACCTCTGGGCCACCTGCTCCCGGCGCCTGTCCAAGAAGGCGCTCACCAGTTGTGCTGCGGAGTCGCCGGCCGCTTCCTGACTCACCTGCATGCTCTCCCTATGGTCAGGGCCGACTGGCCGCCGGTCGACGTCCGGTGCCCAACTGTTGCCCTGCGACAAACATTAGCGTCGGCGGTGCTGAGCAAACAACACGCGCCCGGTGAATCTTGTCCGGCCGGCGTGAACGCACCGCCCCGGTCCGGTTACCGGCCGTGCCAGTCCAGGCAGACGACGAGGGCGTCGTCGGCGGGAAGCTGTTGGCCGCGGTGGCCGGTCAGCTCACGCAGGATGGCGCGCGGGACCTCCGCGGCGGGCAGTAGCCGGGTGGCCATGATCGCCCGGGCCAGCGCGGCCTCTCCGTAGGCCTCTCCGAGCGGAGAGGCGACCGCATGAACGCCGTCGCTGACGAAGATGAGCCGGTCTCCGGGTTCTACCTTGAACTCCTGCGTCACGTAGTCGGTCTCCTCGAACATGCCCAGCGGCAGCTGGGCGTCGAAGGTGATCCGTTCCACCGCACCGCCCCGCAGCCGCAGTGTCTGGGGGGAGCCGGCGTCCACCACCCGGGCGTGCCCGGTGGCCAGATCGAAGTCGAACATGAGGACGGACAGGTAACAGCGGCCCTGGTAATGGGCGTAGACGGCCTGGTCAGCCAGGGCCGCCTGGTCGGCGAGCGGGATGTCGGCCCGCCGCGCGTTGCGCAGGGCGTTGATGGCCAGGTTCGTCAGCAGGGAGGCCTCGATGCCCTCGCCCATGCCGTTGGTCACGTACAACATGAGCCGGTCGGCGGTCGCGGACCAGTCGAAGTTGTCGCCGAAGATCGCGTACGCGGGCTCCAGTTGGGCGCCCAGCTCGTACTCGGGGCGAGCGCAAGCGCGGCCCGGGAGCAGCTGCCACTGCATCTCAGCGGCCAGGGTGAGCCGGTCCTTGCGCCGCGCTTGCAGGTACAGGTCCGTGTCCCGCTCAGCCACGATCACCTCGTGCCCCAGGACCTCGGCGACCTCGGCCAGCGCAGTCACGCAGCCGTCGGCGCTCTCCGCGCTCGGCAAGGTGACCGAGAGCACACCGAGCCGGTCCCCGCGCACACTGACGGGCAGGTGCACGCGTACCTCGCGGCCTGCGAGACGCTCCACGAAGGGCTGCTGGGACCCGAAGGCCCGGCCGGCCGGGCTGTTGTGCACCGACACCGGCTCCAGGGTGTGCGGCAGCACGGACACCGGCTGTAGCACCGTCAGGCCGTAGTCGGCCATGAACAGCTCGACGACTGTCGCCGCGTACTGCTCGCAGAGCGCGCGACGGACGGCGTCGAGCAACTCATGGGGCGCCGCTGTGCGCAGAGCGCGCTCAACGGCCACGAATCTGTTCACGATGGTAAATCACCAATCCTTCACCGGATGCTGACATGGCCCGCACATGGTGCGGTCGCTTCTGCCGACGGAGTCGGCCCGTCCATCCACCTGTTACCGGTTCGGACACCTAGTACGCTGACGGGCATCCCAGTGCCTGCGAGAGTGTGACTGTGACTTCCTTCAGCCCCCGCCCAGAGCCACGTGAGATCGCCCGTGTGACCTCCACGGCCGGGGAGTTGCTGGAAGTGCTGTGGGGTCAGGCCGCGACCGCACCCGCCTCCGCGTCCCAACTGCGTGTGCTGCTCGTCCTCGAGCACAACGAAGGCATCAACCTGCGCACCCTCGCCGACCGCCTCGCCTCCACCCCTCCGTCGACAAGCCGCCTGTGCGACCGACTGCAGGCCGCCGGCTTCGTCGAGCGCGTCATCAGTCCGGCCGACAGACGCGAAGTGCGCCTCCACCTCAGCAGCCGGGGTCACGCCTTCCTGGCCGACCTGCGCGCGAGGCGGGAGAAAGTGCTGCAAACAGTCCTCGCCCACATGCCCGCCGTCAAGCGGGCCGCGCTGCTGGAAGGACTGGAAGCCTTCTGCGAAGCAGCCGCGACGCAGATGCACGACGAGGCCGAGCAGCCCGACAGCAGGTCCGCCTGAACGGACCTACGCGGTGCCGACCCCTCGCCCAAACCCGGCTCCAAGGGCTCAATGCACGGCGTGGCCCGGGCCCACCGGAACATTCCCAGTCCTCTCCGCGCACATCTGACACGGTTTACTTTGTTGCCCTCCGGCCATAGTTGTCAAATGGCAACTGTTGGCGGTTGATGCCGCGAGCCCCTTCGCCCCCCCGTAGTCACCTGCGCGAAGGTGTCGAGCACGCCTCGGCTCTGGGCGTCCCCGGGCGTCGTACGCAGAGCGGAGGGCACGCGCTTTCTCGGTCCGGGCAATCGCCCCCCGGGCAGCACGGACGGAAGACCCGAGCGGCACGGTGGGACAGCGCTTCCGCCGCCGCTCTGTTCTGCCGCGGCCTCGTCTTCGGCGTCGGCACCGCGCTGGGCAGCCGCCTGGCGCACCTCACCCTGGACACCGTCACTCGGCCGCGCACCTGATCCGCAGGCAGAACACCGCGGATCACACCGGCCTCCGGTCCGTCGGCGCCCAGCGCCCATCAGCACGCTGCACCGCCAGACCGTGGTCCGACAGCCCACCCAGGTGCTTGACGATCGTCCGCTCGGTGTAGCCCACCGTTTCGCACAACTCCTGCACGGTGTGCGCTCCATGCTCCATCAGCCGGATGTACGTCCGCGCGGCATGATGACCGAGACGCTCCCGCCGTGGCCGCCGCTGGGCTGCCCCACTCTGCACGGGGGCCGTGGCTACGGCGCTCGGTGCTGTGGACGGGCCGCGGCGAGGTGTCCGGTTCACGGACCGGTGCTTGCGTTCTGCTTCTTACTCATCTGCCACCTTTTTCGGCCGGTTGTCGGTGTTCACCGTGAACAACGACCCGGTCCCGCCGAAGAACCCGCCCCCCTGGGCACGCACCCGGTCGCACAACGGCCCCCTCACCCGCCGACTCCGCTCCGCCGGAGGAGTCATCGTGACCTCCAGGACCGCTCTGGTCACCGGCGCTTCGTCAGGAATCGGCGAAGCGACAGCGGTCAAGCTGCACGAACTCGGCTACAACGTCTATGGCGCCGCGAGGCGCGCCCGCAGCCTCGACGACGCAGCCGCGGCGGGCGTCATCCCGCTGGCGATGGACGTCTCGCGCGACGAGTCGATCCGGGCCGGCGTCGGCCAGGTCATCGCCGAAACAGGCCGTATCGACGTTCTGGTCGACAGCGCCGGCTACGGCTCCTACGGTGCGGTGGAGGACGTCTCTATGGACGAGGTCCGTCGCCAGGCCGAAGTCAACGTGTTCGGGGCGGGAGGCGCTGAGCGACTGCCTGCGCCTGGAGACCAAGCCCTTCGGCATCGACGTCGTCATCGTCGAACCCGGCAACATCCGGACCGCGGGCAACACCGTCACGGCCGCCGAACTCCAGGAAGCCTCCGGGGCGGGCCCTTGCGCCGCCCAGGCCGCGGCCGTCCTGGCCGCGTTGAACTCGGAGGCGAACGCCCGGCGCGAGTCCCCGCCGTCCGTCATCGCGGACGCGATCGCCGAGGCCGTCACCGCACGCACGCCCAAGACCCGCTACGCCGCAGGGTTCGGCGCCCGCCCCCTGATCACCCTGCGCGGCATGGTCTCGGACCGCATGTTCGACTCCCTGATGAACCGGGCCATCGGCATCCGCAGGCAGCCTCAAGCCTGATCAGCCCTCTACGTCCGGTGACACTCTCGCACGTGCCGACCGGCGACGGCCTCAGTCCTCTTCGGCTCCAGATCGACCGCATGGGAGAGGATCGACGCCTTGCTGATGGGGTTGGTGGTCGGCGTCGAGGGATGCCAGAACCATCCGTCGCTGATCGCCTGCCCCTGTATAGCGGCGTGCGTGTTCCCCTCCGGCGTGCCCAACGGCTCCTCGAAGTAGATCGCATCACCGAGGAACGGCACCGAGCGTAGGTCGGGAACTGCTCGGCCGGCGACAGCGAGGGCTCCGACGCTTCGACGAACCCTTTGCCCTTGACCCACCCCGGCGGCCATTGCTGTCCGTGACCGTTCACCAGGTCCCGGAAGCGTTGCGCCGGGTCGAGATCGTCGAAGGTCTCGGTGCACCAAGCCCCGGTACGACCACCGCCGGCCCGCTACTCGACCGTGTGCGAGATCCCTCCGGACCTCAGCTTCTTCGTCTTGATGTAGGCCATGCGAACCAGCGTACGAGGGCTCGGTGCGGTGTCCGTGCGGTACCGGGCTCGCCCACGGGTATACCGAACGGGCGTTTCCACAAGTCAGGGCGTTACAACTGTGGTGGGGCGGGTGGGACTCGAACCCACGGCCGGCGGATTATGAGTCCGCTGCTCTAACCGGCTGAGCTACCGCCCCATAGCGGCGTGTCGCGTACATGTGTGCGCGCCGTCTGCCGCAGCATAGCCGCTCATACGATCTCACGCTTCGGCTGGTCCGCCCTTGTGCGGCCCGGAGGACCGCGCCGCGACCTGCGCCGTTCCCGCCGGCGGGAGACCGACATGAAAAAGGACCCCTACGGGGTCCTCGATCACGATGCTCCCCCGACTGGACTCGAACCAGTAACCTGCCGGTTAACAGCCGGCTGCTCTGCCAATTGAGCTACGGAGGACCGAGCTCCCCCGACTGGACTCGAACCAGTAACCTGCCGGTTAACAGCCGGCTGCTCTGCCAATTGAGCTACGGAGGAATGCCTCGTTGCATCGAACGTACCGACCTGGGTATTCGCCAGGGGGCGGGCGCTCGCTGCGACACATACATTAGCGCAAGCAGGGGGGTGCTCCGCCAATCGGTTCCCTCCCGGCGCCGATGCCGCACCAGATGCCTACAGAGGGAAGGGTGGCCGCCATGCGCTACCGGCTCACGTTCGTCGTCGGACTCGCCCTGGGGTACGTGCTGGGCACGCGAGCCGGACGCGAGCGGTACGAACAGCTCAAGAAGTCCGCCCGGCAGGTCGCGCAGAACCCCGCCGTCCGCAACACCGCGGAGACGGCGGCTCAGCAGGGCCGCCAGTTCGCCGGGCGGGCCTACCACGTGGTGAGCGACAAGGTCGGGGACCGGATGCCCGACTCGGTCGCGGACCGTGTGCGGTCGCTGCGCGAGCGGTCCGTGCACAGCAATGGTTCGGACGACTGGGGCACCAGCAACACGTAGTGGCGTACGGGCCGACACGGTCACCCCCCGCGGTGCGGCAGAATTTTCGCCATGGGGATAGTCGCCGGGTTGGACAGTGCACCCGATTTCACTCGCATCGTCGTCTGCGACGCGGACACCGGAGCCGTGCTCCGGCAGGGGTATGCGCCGCATCCGCTGGAGGGTGCCGAGGGTGGCGGCCGTCCCTCCGACGTCGATCCGCAGGCCTGGCTGCTCTCCCTCGGGGAGGCGGCCGGCGGCGGACTCCTCGAAGGCGTGCAGGCCATCGGCGTGTCCGCGCAGCAGAACGCGGTCGTGCCGCTGGACTCGCAGGGCAACACCGTGCGGCCCGCGATGGTCGGCGGCGACAAGCGGGCGCAGGTCGCGGCGGCCGATCTGATCGACGCGCTCGGCGGCCGTCAGGCGTGGGCGCAGGCAGTCGGGTCCGTGCCGCAGGCCGCGCAGCCCGTCACCAAGCTGCGCTGGCTCGCGAAGAACGAGCCGGACGCCGCCCTGCGCTCCGCCGTTCTGATGCAGGCCCACGACTGGCTGGTGTGGCAGTTGCTCGGGCGGCCCGTGCGCAGGACCACGGACCGGGGCGGCGCGTCCGGCACCGGCTACTGGTCGGCCGCGACCGGCGGCTACCGAGCCGACCTCGTCGAGCTGGCGCTCGGCCACCAGGCCATGCTGCCCGAGGTGATCGGGCCCGCCGAGGCGGCCGGTACGACCCCGGAGGGGCTGCTGATCTCCGCCGGCACCGGCGAGACCATGGCCGCCGCGTTCGGGCTCGGCATCGGGCTCGGCGACGCCGTCGTGTCGCTGGGCGCATCCGGCTCCGTGATGGCGGTGCATCCCGAGGCGCTCGTCGACCAGAGCGGGATGATCACCTCCCTGGCGGACGCGACGGGCATGCACCTGCCCGTCGTCACCACCCTGAACGCCGTACGGACCCTGCGCGGGGCCGTCGAGCTGCTCGGGGCGCCGGATCTGGAGAGCCTGTCCGACCTGGCGATGAAGTCGACGCCGGGGTCGCACGGGCTGGTGCTGCTCCCCTATCTGGAGGGTGAGCGCACGCCGAATCTTCCGCACACGGCGGGCACGTTGACCGGGCTGCGCCGCGAGTCGATGAAGCCCGAGCACTTCGCGCGGGCCGCCTTCGAGGGCATGCTGTGCGGCCTCGCGGACGCGCTCGACGTGCTGCGCGGACGGGGCGTGGAGGTGCGGCGCATCTTCCTGCTGGGCGCGGCGGCCGAACTGCCCGCGGTGCAGGCGGCCGCGCCCGCGCTGTTCGGAGCCCAGGTCGTCGTGCCGCAGCCCGCCGACTACGCGGCGATCGGCGCCGCCCGCCAGGCCGCCTGGGCCCTCGGCGTCTCCCAGGGCACCCTGGACCCCCGCAACCCCCCACCCTGGAACGGCGCAGCAGCCCAGGTACTGGACCCGGGCGACGACCTGGCAGTGGGCCAGGCAATACGCCAGCAGTACGTCTCGGTGAGAGAACAGACCCACCCCGGGGCGTTCCGGTAGCCAGGAGTGGCGGATGGGGTGAGCGGGGCAGCCGGGCGAGCGGGCCGCACGGGGCGTACGGCCGACCGCGCGGCAGAAACCGGGCTGCGGGATGCGGCCCACGGAGGGGACCTGCCGGGGAGTGCCCCGGGGGGCTGGGCGCCGGGGAGTGCCGCCCGTGGAGCGTGCGGCCCCGCACACGGCAGGCGGCTGCCGCCGGACGCGTCGGCGTAGGACGTCTCACCGCTCGACGCGGCACACGCCGGGGGTGCGGCCGGGCAGTGCCCCGGGAGGCACCGGGAAGTGCCGCCCGTGGAGCGTGCGGCCCCGCAGGGTGTCTCGCCGCTCGACACGGCACGACCGACGCCCGCCGGGGCACGGCCCACAGCCCGCACCCGTTGTGAGGTGCTGTCTGGAGCCCGCATCCGCCCGAGGTCCGACCCACAGCCGGCGCTGCCCACGGGTGCAGCCCGCCGGCCAGCGCCCTCCACGGAGCGCGGCACACGGCTGGCCCCCGCCCCCTCCGCGGGGCGCGACAACCCCGCCGGCGCCTCCACGCGGCGCACCGCAAAAGCCGTCCCCGCCCGCGGCACCCCGCCGACCCTCACCCCCGCTACAGCTCACCCCCGTCCAGCCCCCCGCAGGGCCATAGCACGGCTGTCGCCCGTTAATCAGTTGAGGTAACGCCGGTGGAGTGTTTGACGATAGGGGCCACGGGCTATCGAATGCCCTCTTCGGCGACTCCGAGAGACGTAGCGTGCTCATACGACTTCTGCGGACCTATCTCAGGCCGTACAAGAAACCCATCGCCCTGCTGGTGGCGCTTCAGTTCCTTCAGACCTGTGCCACCCTCTACCTGCCCACCCTGAACGCCGACATCATCGACGACGGTGTCGTCGACGGGGACACCGGAGCGATCCTGTCCTTCGGCGGGCTGATGATCGGCATCTCGCTGGTGCAGGTCGTGTGCAACATCGGCGCCGTGTACTACGGCGCGAGAACGGCGGCGGCGCTCGGCCGGGACGTGCGGGCGGCCGTCTTCGACCGGGTGCAGTCCTTCTCCGCCCGCGAGCTCGGCCAGTTCGGCGCGCCCTCGCTGATCACGCGGACGACGAACGACGTCCAGCAGATCCAGATGCTCGCCCTGATGACGTTCACGCTGATGGTGTCGGCGCCGATCATGTGCGTGGGCGGCATCGTGCTGGCGCTCGGCCTGGACGTGCCGCTGTCCGCGGTCCTCGTGGCCGTCGTACCGGTGCTCGGCATCTGCGTGACGCTGATCGTGCTGCGGCTGCGCCCCCTGTTCCGGTCCATGCAGGAGCGGCTGGACACGGTGAACCGGGTGCTGCGCGAGCAGATCACCGGCAACCGCGTCATCCGCGCCTTCGTCCGCGACGAGTACGAGGAGCAGCGCTTCCGGAAGGCCAACGCCGACCTCACCGACATCTCGCTGCGGGCCGGCAACCTCCTCGCCCTGATGTTCCCGGTGGTCATGACCACGGTGAACCTGTCGTCGATCGCGGTGGTGTGGTTCGGCGCCCACCGGATCGGCAGCGGCGGGATGCAGATCGGCGACCTGACCGCGTTCCTCGCCTACCTCATGCAGATCGTGATGTCCGTGATGATGGCCACCTTCATGTTCATGATGGTGCCGCGCGCGGAGGTGTGCGCCGAGCGCATCCAGGAGGTCCTGGACACGGAGTCGAGCGTCGTGCCGCCGGCCGCGCCGGTGCGCGAGCTGCGTCGGCACGGGCATCTGGAGCTGCGCGGGGCGGGCTTCCGCTACCCGGGCGCCGAGGAGCCGGTGCTCAGGTCGATCGACCTGGAGGCACGGCCGGGCGAGGTGACCGCCGTGATCGGCTCGACCGGCAGCGGCAAGTCGACCCTGCTCGGGCTGGTCCCCCGGCTGTTCGACGCCACCGACGGCGAGGTGCTCGTCGACGGGACGCCTGTCGCCGACCTCGAGCCGGAGCTGCTCGCGCGCACCGTCGGACTCGTGCCGCAGCGGCCGTACCTCTTCGCGGGCACCGTCGCCACCAACCTGCGCTACGGCAACCCCGACGCGACCGACGAGGAGCTGTGGCACGCGCTGGAGGTGGCGCAGGCCAGGGAGTTCGTCGAGCGGCTGGAGAACGGGCTCGACTCCCCCGTCGCCCAGGGCGGCACCAACGTCTCCGGCGGCCAGCGGCAGCGGCTCGCCATCGCCCGCACGCTCGTGCAGCGCCCGGAGATCTACCTCTTCGACGACTCCTTCTCCGCCCTCGACTACGCCACCGACGCGGCGCTGCGCGCGGCGCTCGGACGGGAGACCGCCGAGGCGACCGTCGTGATCGTCGCCCAGCGCGTGGCGACCATCCGGGACGCGGACCGGATCGTCGTCCTCGACGAGGGCCGGGTCGTCGGCGCGGGCACGCACACCGAGCTGATGGCGGACAACGAGACCTACCGGGAGATCGTGCTCTCCCAGCTGACGGAAGCGGAGGCTGCCTGATGGCCGGGCCCATGGGGCGCATGATGGCCGGGACCGGACCGGAGAACCGCTCGCTGGACTTCAAGGTGTCCGGTCGGCGGCTCCTCGCCCAGTTCAGGGCGGAACGGCTCACCCTGTACGCGATGCTGTTCTGCGTCGTCGTGAGCGTGGGCCTGAACGTCGTCGGGCCGAAGATCCTCGGCAAGGCCACCGACCTCGTCTTCGCCGGCATCGTCGGACGCGAGATGCCGGCCGGGTCCGACAAGGAGCAGGTCCTCGACTCGATGCGGCAGCGCGGCGAGGGCGAGGTCGCCGACATGCTCCGCAGCACCGACTTCACCCCCGGCAAGGGCATCGACTTCGACGCGGTCGGCCGGGTGCTGCTGATCGCGCTCGCGGTGTTCCTCGTCGCCGGTCTGCTGATGGCGGTGGCGACACGGCTGGTCAACGCGGCCGTCAACCGCACGATGTTCCGGATGCGCGAGGACGTCCAGACGAAGCTGTCGCGGCTGCCGCTGTCGTACTTCGACAAGCGGCAGCGCGGCGAGGTGCTGTCCCGGGCGACGAACGACATCGACAACATCGGGCAGACCCTCCAGCAGTCGCTGGGCCAGCTCATCAACTCGCTGCTCACCATCGTCGGCGTGCTGGCGATGATGTTCTGGGTGTCGTGGCTCCTCGCGCTGGTCGCGCTGGTCACCGTGCCGCTGTCGGCGGTCGTCGCGGCGCGGGTCGGCAAGCGGTCGCAGCCGCACTTCGTGCAGCAGTGGCGCTCCACCGGCAAGCTGAACGCGCACATCGAGGAGATGTACACCGGGCACACCCTGGTGAAGGTGTTCGGCCGGCAGGAGGAGTCGGCGCGGCAGTTCGCCGAGCAGAACGAGGCGCTGTACGAGGCCGGGTTCAGGGCGCAGTTCAACAGCGGGGTGATGCAGCCGCTGATGTTCTTCGTGTCGAACATCAACTACGTGCTGGTGGCGGTGGTGGGCGGGCTGCGGGTCGCCTCCGGCTCCCTCTCCATCGGCGATGTGCAGGCCTTCATCCAGTACTCGCGGCAGTTCTCGATGCCGCTGACGCAGGTCGCGTCCATGGCGAACCTGGTGCAGTCGGGCGTCGCCTCCGCCGAGCGGATCTTCGAGCTGCTGGACGCGGAGGAGCAGACGCCGGACCCGGTGGCGGGCGTGCGGCCGGCCGAGCTGCGCGGGCGGGTGGCGCTGGAGGGCGTGTCCTTCCGGTACGACCCCGACAAGCCGCTGATCGAGGACCTGTCGCTGGTCGTCGAGCCGGGGCACACGGTCGCGATCGTCGGCCCGACCGGCGCGGGCAAGACCACGCTGGTCAACCTGCTCATGCGGTTCTACGACGTCTCCGGCGGGCGCATCACCCTCGACGGCGTCGACGTCGCCGCGATGTCCCGGGACGAGCTGCGCGCCGGGATCGGCATGGTGCTCCAGGACACCTGGCTGTTCGGCGGCACCATCGCGGAGAACATCGCGTACGGGGCGTCGCGGGAGGTCACGCGGGGCGAGATCGAGGAGGCGGCGCGGGCGGCCCACGCGGACCGGTTCGTACGGACGCTGCCCGACGGGTACGACACCGTGATCGACGACGAGGGGAGCGGGGTGAGCGCGGGTGAGAAGCAGCTGATCACCATCGCTCGGGCGTTCCTGTCGGACCCGGTGATCCTCGTGCTCGACGAGGCGACGTCCTCGGTCGACACCCGTACGGAGGTGCTGATCCAGAAGGCGATGGCGAAGCTGGCGCACGGGCGGACGTCGTTCGTGATCGCGCACCGGCTGTCCACGATCCGGGACGCGGACACGATCCTGGTGATGGAGAACGGCGCGATCGTGGAGCAGGGCGCGCATGCGGAGCTGCTCGCCTCCGGCGGGGTGTACGCGCGGTTGTACGAGGCCCAGTTCGCCCAGGCGGCGACTGAACTCGACTGATCCCGCCGCTCTCTGGCCCCCTGGGATCCCGACCGGCCCTGGGGGCTCCGCCCCCGGGCCCCCGGGCCTATGCCCACCCACCACCCGACTCGGTGGGGAAAAGGGGGGTCCGGGGGCGGCAGCCCCCGGGGGTGGGACGGGTAGGGGCGGCGGGGCGAGGAAGCCTCAGTCGAGGTAGCCCCTCAGCTGGTCCGCGAAAGCGTGGTCGCGGAGTTTGTTCAGGGTCTTCGACTCGATCTGGCGTATGCGCTCCCGCGTGACGCCGAAGATCCGCCCGATCTCCTCCAGCGTGCGCGGACGCCCGTCCGCCAAGCCGTACCGGAGCTGAACCACCTTGCGTTCGCGCTCGCCGAGCGTGGAGAGCACCGCCTCCAGGTGTTCGCGCAGCAGCAGGAACGCCGCCGACTCCACCGGACTCGCCGCGTCGCCGTCCTCGATGAGGTCGCCGAGCGCCACGTCGTCCTCCTCGCCCACCGGCGCGTGCAGCGACACCGGCTCCTGGGCCAGCCGCAGCACTTCGCCGACCCGTTCCGGCGCGAGGTCGAGATGCGCGGCGACCTCGTCGGCCGTCGGCTCACAGCCCCGCTCCTGGAGCATGCGGCGCTGCACCCGCACGACCCGGTTGATCAGCTCCACCACGTGCACGGGGACCCGTATCGTGCGGGCCTGGTCCGCGAGGGCACGGGACATGGCCTGCCGGATCCACCAGGTGGCGTACGTCGAGAACTTGTAGCCGCGCGCGTAGTCGAACTTCTCGACCGCCCGGATCAGCCCGAGGTTGCCCTCCTGGACCAGGTCGAGCATGGTCAGACCGCGCCCGACGTACCGTTTCGCCACCGACACGACGAGGCGCAGGTTGGCCTCGATCAGCCGCCGCTTGGCCATCCGGCCCATGACGACCAACCGATCCAGATCCAGGGCGAGTTCGCTGTCCAGGTCGCGTGCGGTGCCCAGCTTCTCCTCGGCGAAGAGGCCGGCCTCGACGCGGCGGGCGAGTTCGACCTCCTCGGCGGCGGTGAGCAGCGGGATCCGGCCGATCTCGCGCAGGTACTGGCGGAACAGGTCGGAGGAGGGGCCGGCGGTGTCGGCGGCGCGAGGAGCGGGCGCCTCGGCGGGCTCTGGGGCGTCGACGGCCTCGGATGCCTCGGGGGCGCCCTCCAGGGCATCGGCGGGCGGGCCGTCCGGTTCCCCGCCGGCGCCCGCGTCCGTCTCCGCGTCCGTCTCCGTCTCCGCGTCCGCGTCCGTCTCCGCCTCCGGGTGCAGCGCGGCCCGGTTCTGCGGCGGGACCGCGTCCAGGACGTCCGCCTCGGCGTCCGGTTCCGTGCCGTCGGTACGGGCTTCGGTGTGGGTGAGGGTCTGGGTCTGCACGGGGGCGACCTCCAGGATTTTCGCTGCCGGAATGCGCGGCAGCGCTGCTTCGAGGGCGGAGTCGGCGGCCTCGCCGCTGTCCGTCCCGTACGCGACGAGCGGAACCGCGGGGGTGTGGGACCCGTGGGGGACGGACCGGCCGCGCTCCGAGGACTCAGGCACCGCACCCCAGTGTGGGGTACGACACATCGCCGCCACGAGGGGCGTGCCATGACTTTTTGCGTCCGTGCCGTGACGGCGTGCTCAGAGAGCCGCGGCTCCGTGCTCGCGCAGGGCCTGGTCGTACTGCTGGAGGATCCACAGTTCGTTCTGGACGGCGGCCAGTTGGGCGGGGTCGCCGCCGGCGGCATGCCGGGCCAGCTGGGACTGGACGTCGCGGATGCGCCGCTCCACGGCACGGCGGCGGACGGTGACCAGCTGGGCGCCGGCGTACACGTCGTCGACCGTCTTGCGCATGATCGCCTCGACCGCCAGCTCCGTCACCATCGCGCGGACGACGTCGTCGGGGGCCGCCTCGCGGACACGGACGAGGTAGTCCTGCGGGTCCTGCGTGCCGTACTCGGCGCCGCCCGCGTCCAGGACGGCCTGGCGTACGGCGGCGTAGGGGGCGGCGGTGAACTCGTCGACGCCGTACGCGTCGAAGGCCGGGGAGACCAACTCGGGGCGTTGCAGGGCGAGTTTGAGCAGCTCGCGTTCGGTGGCGAAGACGGGGTTGCGCAGGGTGAGCGCGGGGCCCGAGGAGGTGGGGCGGGGGGCGGCCTCGTACGACCGGGCGTCGCCGCCGCGGGCCGGCCCGGGGCCGCGCCCACCGCCGCCGCCACCGCTGCCGCCGCGCTCGCGGGCCCAACGGGCCAGCTGCGCCACGCGTTTGACGACGAACTGGGTGTCGAGGATGCCGAGCATGCCGGCGAGCTGGACGGCGACCTCGTGCTGGGCGCCGCTGTTCTTGATGCGGGCGACGATCGGCGCGGCCTCGTCGAGCGCGGCGGCGCGGCCCGCCGGGGTGTCGAGGTCGTAGCGGACCACGATCTGGCGGAGCGCGAACTCGAAGAGCGGGGTGCGGGGTTCGACCAGGTCGGCGACGGCCTCGTCGCCCTTGGCCAGGCGCAGGTCGCAGGGGTCCATGCCGTCGGGGGCGATGGCGATGTAGGTCTCGGCGGCGAACTTCTGGTCGTCCTCGAAGGCCCGCAGGGCGGCCTTCTGGCCGGCGGCGTCGCCGTCGAAGGTGAAGATGACGCGGGCGCTGCCGTTGTCCATGAGGAGCCGGCGCAGGATCTTGATGTGGTCGCCGCCGAAGGCGGTGCCGCAGGTCGCGATGGCCGTCGTCACCCCGGCGAGGTGGCAGGCCATGACGTCGGTGTAGCCCTCGACGACGACCGCGCGGGACGACTTGGCGATCTCCTTCTTCGCGAGGTCGATGCCGTAGAGGACGTTCGACTTCTTGTAGATCGCCGTCTCGGGCGTGTTGAGGTACTTGGGCCCGTTGTCCGCCTCGTACAGCTTGCGGGCGCCGAAGCCGACGACGTCGCCGCCGATGTCGCGGATCGGCCACATCAGCCGGCCCCGGAAGCGGTCGATGGGGCCGCGGCGGCCCTCCTGGGCGAGCCCGGAGAGGATCAGCTCCTTGTCGCTGAAGCCCTTGCCGCGCAGGAAGCGGGTGAGGTGGTCCCAGCCCTGGGGGCTGTAGCCGACGCCGAAGTGGACGGCGGCGGCCTGGTCGAACCCGCGTTCGGCGAGGAAGATCCGGCCGGTGTCGGCCTCGGGGCTGACGGCGAGCTGCTCCGCGTACCAGTCGGCGGCGATCTTGTGGGCCTCTACCAGGCGGATCCGCTCGCCGCGCTGGTGGGAGGGGTTGTAGCCGCCCTCCTCGTAGCGCAGGGTGATGCCGGCCTGGGCGGCGAGCCGCTCGACCGCCTCGGAGAAGGTGAGGTGGTCGACCTTCATCACGAACGTGATGGTGTCGCCGCCCTCCTGGCAGCCGAAGCAGTGGAAGAGACCCTTGCTGGGGCTGACCTGGAAGGACGGCGACTTCTCGTCGTGGAACGGGCACAGGCCCTTGAGGTTGCCGCCGCCCGCGTTGCGCAGCTGGAGGTACTCGGACACGACGGCGTCGATCGGGACCGCGTCCCGAACAGCCTTCACATCCTCGTCATTGATCCGTCCTGCCACGCGTGAATTCTACGGGGCCGGCCCGACACCTCTGGGGCGCGTCGCCTCCCGGCTGGGGGTCCGGGGGGCGCCCCCCGGGAATCACAGCACGGGGCCGGCCCGACACCTCTGGGGCGCGTCGCCTCCCGGCTGGGGGTCCCGACACCTCTGGGGCGCGGTGACGCTCAGGACGCGAGGCTTTCGAGCGGGACGTGCGGGTCCGCCAGGGCCTCCGCGTCCACGGAGACCCCCGCCCGGATCACCTTCTGAATCGCCTCTGTGACGTCCCACACGTTCACGTTCATCCCCGCCAGCACCCTCCCCTCCCGCAGCCAGAACGCGATGAACTCCCGCTTGCCCGCGTCGCCCCGGATGACCACCTCGTCGTAGGTCCCCGGCGGCGCCCATCCGCTGTACTCCATGCCCAGGTCGTACTGGTCGGTGAAGAAATAAGGCACCCGGTCGTAGGCGACGTCCTTGCCGAGCATCGCGCGGGCGGCGACCGGGCCGCTGTTGAGGGCGTTGGCCCAGTGCTCGACGCGCAGGGTGGTGTCGAAGAGCCCGAGCGGGAAGGACGCGACGTCGCCGGCGGCGTAGATGTCGGGGTCGGAGGTGCGCAGGCTCGCGTCGACGGCGACGCCGCCGCCGTCGGCCCGGTCGGCCAGCCGCAGTCCGGCGGCCTCCGCCAGGCTCGTGCGGGGGGCCGCGCCGATCGCGGCGAGCACGTCGTGCGCGGGGTGCTCCTCCCCGTCGTCGGTGCGGGCGGCGAGCACCATGCCGTCCTGGCCGACGATCTCGGTCAGCCGGACGCCGAACCGGAAGCGGACGCCGCGCTCGCGGTGCAGCTCGGCGAAGACGTTGCCCAGCTCCGGGCCGAGGACGCTGTGCAGCGGGGTCGGCTCCGGCTCGACGACGGTGACCTCCGCGCCGTACTCGCGGGCCGCCGCCGCGATCTCCAGGCCGATCCAGCCCGCGCCGGCGATCACGATGTGGCCGTTGTCGCGGCCGAGGGCGGCCAGGACGCCCTTGAGGCGCTCGGCGTGCGCGAGACGGCGCAGGTGGTGGACGCCGGCGAGGTCGGTGCCGGGGATGTCCAGACGGCGCGGTTCGGCGCCGGTGGCCAGGAGCAGCTTGTCGTAGTGGACGAGCGTGCCGTCGTCGCCGAAGCGGACCGTCTTCGCCGTGCGGTCGATGGCGTCGACGGTCTGGCCGAGGTGGAGCTCGACGTCGTTCTGCGCGTACCAGGCGGGTTCGTGCACGAAGACGCTCTCGCGGGGCTCCTTGCCGAGGAGGTAGCCCTTGGACAGGGGTGGGCGCTCGTAGGGGTGGTCGCGTTCGTCGCAGATCAGTATCACGCGGCCGGTGAAGCCCTCCGCCCTGAGCGTCTCGGCCGCCTTGGCGCCGGCCAGGCCTCCTCCGACGATGACGAATGTCTGATCCGCGTCGACCACGTGATGCCTCCTACGGGGGTCCGGGGGGTGGCCCTCCAGTGAACACTGCTCGTTCCGCCACACGAGCGTCCCGCACGGAGCGTGAGGGGGGAAGAGGGAGTGGCCCGATCAGGCCACGGAGGGTCACTTATGAGTCACATACGCCTCTTCAGGAGCGTGTCGTCAGGCGCGCGTGCAAGGACCGGGCCGAGGCGTCGGTGAGGGAGGCGATCTGGTCGACGATCACGCGCTTGCGGGCCCGGTCGTCGGGCGCCTGGTCGAACAGGGCGCGGAACTGGGGGTCGAGATCGTAGGGGGCGCGCGCGGTGAGCGCCTCGGCGATCTCGGTGATGACGACCCGCTGGTCGGCGCGGAGCAGTTCCTGCTCGGCGCGCTGCATCACGTACCGGTCGGCGACGGCCTTGAGGACCGCGCACTCCAGGCGCGTCCCGCGCGGTACGACGAGTTCGGCGCCGTAGCGGGTGAGGCGGCCGGAGCCGTGCCGGGCGCGGGTGGCGGCTTCGGCGGCGAGGCAGAAGCGGCCGATGAGCTGGCTGGTGGCGTCCTTCAGCCGGGCCTGGGCGGCGGCGGTGCCGTCGTAGCCGTGCGGCCACCACTCCTGGTCCTGGAGGCGGTCGAGGGCGGCGGCGAGTTCGGCCGGGTCGGTGTCCGCGGGGACGTAACGGCCGACCGCGACGCGGAAGACCTCCTGGCGTTCCGGCTCGGCGTGCAGGCAGCCGGGGTCGATGTGGCCGGCGTGCAGTCCGTCCTCCACGTCGTGCACCGAGTAGGCGACGTCGTCGGCCCAGTCCATGACCTGGGCCTCGAAGCAGGTGCGGGTGCCGGGGGCCTGCTCGCGGACCCAGTCGAAGACGGGCCGGTCGTCGTCGTAGACGCCGAACTTCGGGGACGCGGGGTCGGCGGGGTGGGCGCCGCGCGGCCAGGGGTACTTGGTGGCGGCGTCGAGGGTGGCGCGGGTGAGGTTGAGGCCGACGGAGCCCTCGGGCTCGAACCGCTTGGGCTCGATGCGGGTGAGGAGCCGCAGGGACTGGGCGTTGCCCTCGAAGCCGCCGCAGTCGTGGGCGAAGTCGTTCAGGGCCTGTTCGCCGTTGTGGCCGAACGGGGGGTGGCCGAGGTCGTGGGAGAGACAGGCCGCTTCGACGAGGTCGGGGTCGCAGCCGAGGGCCGCGCCCAGCTCACGGCCGACCTGGGCGCACTCCAGGGAGTGGGTGAGGCGGGTGCGCGGCGTGGCGTCCCAGGCCGGGCTGCCGGCTCCCGGCGTGACGACCTGGGTCTTGCCGGCGAGCCTCCTGAGCGCGGAGGAGTGCAGGATGCGGGCGCGGTCCCGCTGGAAGGCGGTACGGCCTGGGCGTTTGTCGGGCTCGGGGGCCCAGCGGGCCACTGACGTGGGGTCATAGGGGGTGGGGGATGCGGTGCCTTCCATGCCTTGAACACTAAGCGCACGCGGTGACAATCGAAGGCTGCGGGGTCGGCACCGGCGAGGTCGCGCGCGCCCGGTCGTAGCGGTGCAGGATCAGGTGGGCCATCGACTCGTGGGTGCCCAGGGGGGCCGAGACCAGCCAGGGGGCGGCCGCCGCGGACTCCGTGGCGAAGCGGCCGGGGGCGGTGAAGCAGGAGGCGACGGCCACGCGGTGGCGGCCCCGGGCGGTCAGCGCCTGGATCGCCTCGGGCACGGTCGGGGCCGAGGTGGTGGCGTAGGCGGGGACGACCGGGACGCCGAGGCGGGCGGAGAGCAGTCGGGCGGTGCGGCCGGTGTCGACGGCCGAGTCGGGGTCCCGGGAGCCGGCCGCCGCGAGGACCACCGCGCTCGTGCGGCGCTCGTCCTCGGTCCGCGGGTCGCGCCAGCCGGCCTCGGTCAGCCGGGCGTGCAGGGCGTCCACGAGGAGGGGGTGCGGGCCGAGCGGCGCAGCCACACGCGTGCGTACGCGGGCCGCCGCGGCCGTCTCGGGGATGTCCCGCTTGACGTGGTAGCCGCGGCTGAGCAGCAGGGGGACGAGGACGGCGTCGGACGTGCCGGCGGTGTCGAGGTGCGCGAGCGTGTCGCTCAGCAGGGGCTCGTTGAGCTCGATGTGCCCGAGGTGCACGGGCAGGCCGGGCCGCAGCGCGCGGACGCGGTCGAGGAGCGCGCGGACGGTGCTCAGGGCGCGTGGGTCACGGCTGCCGTGCGCGACCACCACGAGCGCGGGCGGCCCCGGGCGACGGCGGCCGTCGAGCCGGACGAAGCTGAGCTGACTGGCGAGCTGGGAGCTGATCCGGTTCATCATGTGCGCCGTACTGTCGAGGTGGACGCCACCGGGCAGCGGGCTGCCGGGGCGCTGGTCGGACTCGTCGTACTGAGGGGGCGACGCCGTCATGCACCGATCGTGACGGGGGGAGGTTGCACCCCCGTTGCGTGACCGTCACGAGTATTTTCCGGGGGTTCACGGCGGGGGCGGGGGCGCTGTGAGGGGCGGGGGCGGGGCGGCTGTGCGGCGGGCGGGAGTGAACCGGACGGCGGTGCGGCGCGTCTTTCCAGGTCGGAAGCGGGATGTGGGGACGCGGGGACGCGGGGACGCCGGCGAGGATTCGGGGGGACGGGTGGGGATGGGGATGAAGGTACGGGGGTTCCGGCTCCGGCTGCCGCGCACGCGTGCGGGTCGGCGGCGGCTGGTGCAGGCGGTGATGGCCGGATGCGTGCTCGGGCTGCTGCCGGCGACCTGGCTGCACGTGTCGACGGGCGACCGGCTGCGGACGACGGCCGACGCGCCGCACGCCGAGGTCGCGGTGGTGTTCGGCGCGGGCCTGTGGGGCGGGGAGCCGTCGCCGTATCTGGCGCACCGGCTGGACGCGGCGGCCGAGCTGTACCGGGCGGGCCGGGTGAAGGTGGTGCTGGTCACGGGCGACAACAGCCGCGAGGACTACGACGAGCCCGACGCGATGCGGACGTATCTGACGAGGCACGGCGTCCCGGACGCCCGCGTCGTCAGCGATTACGCCGGGTTCGACACCTGGGACTCCTGCGTGCGCGCCAAGAAGATCTTCGGCGTGGACCGGGCGGTCCTCGTCAGCCAGGACTTCCACATCCGCCGTGCGATCGCCCTGTGCCGGGCGGCGGGCGTGGACGCGTACGGCGTCGGCGTGCCCGAGTGGCACAACGTCACCTGGTACTACGGCGGCGCCCGCGAGCTCTTCGCAGCGGGCAAGGCGGCACTGGACGCGGTCTTCGAACCGGACCCCCGGTTCCTCGGACCGGAAGAACCGGGGGTGGAACGGGCGTTGGCGTCGGCCGGGTAGCCGGGCGGGGCGGGGCGCTGCGCGGCGGGCGGGGCTTGGAGGGACGGGACCTGACCAGGCGGGGCGGGGCCTGACCGGACGGGACGAGCCCTGGCCTGGCCGAACGGGGCGGGACCTGGCGGGCGCTGCACGGCGGGGCGGTGCCTGGCCTGGCCGAACGGGGCGGGACGAGGCCTGGCCTGGCGGGGCCGGGCCTGGCCTGGCCTGGCGGGGCGGGGCGGGGCGGGACCGGCCGGACGAGGCCTGGCCAGACGGGGCGGGCCCTGACCGGACGGTGCCTGGCCTGACCGGACAGGGACGGGACCTGACCGGCGCGGCCTGGCCGAACGGACGGGACGAGCCCTGGCCTGGCCTGGCCGGACGGGAACGGGCGGCGGGGCGGGAGCGGCGGTGGGGCCGCTCCCGCTTCAGCTGTCCGCCGTCCGTTCCCTTCGGCCGCCGCCCGATTCCTTCGGCCGCCGTTCGTTCGCTTCGGCCGCCGCCCGTTCGCCGCCGTCCGTACCCTGTCGGCCGGCGTCCGTTTCCTTTCGTTCGGTGTTCGTCACCGGCCCCGGAAGTTCGGGGGGCGTTTCTCCAGGAACGCGGTCATGCCCTCCTTCTGGTCCTCGGTGGCGAACAGGGCGTGGAAGACGCGGCGTTCGTAGCGGAGGCCGTCGCGCAGGCCGGTCTCCAGGGCGCGGTCGACGCACTCGCGGGCGGCGCGGACCGCCGTGCGGCCGTACGAGGCGATCGTCTCGGCCGCCGCGAGCGCCTCCGGCAGGACCCGGTCGTCCGGGACGACCCGGGAGACCAGGCCGTACTCTCCCGCCTCCCGGGCGCTCATCGTGCGGCCGGTGAGGATCAGGTCCATCGCCCTGGCGCGGCCGATGAGCCGGGTCAGGCGCTGGGTGCCGCCGATGCCGGGGATCACGCCGAGCTTGATCTCCGGCTGGCCGAAGACCGCGGACTCCCCCGCGATCACCAGGTCGCACATCATCGCCAGTTCGCAACCGCCGCCCAGCGCGAGGCCGTTGACCGCCGCGATCTTCGGGACGCGCAGGTCGGCGAACTCCTCCCAGGCGGCGAAGTAGTCCTCCGCCGCCATCTCGACGGCCGACTTCCCCGCCATCTCCCTGATGTCGGCGCCGGCCGCGAAGGCCCGCTCGGAGCCGGTCACGACCAGGCAGCCGACAGCGGGGTCATGTTCCAACGGGCGCACCGCGTCGAGGAGTTCGCCGAGCAGTGCGCTGCTGAGCGCGTTGTGGACGTGCGGCCGGTGCAGACGGACGGTGACAACGGCACCGGAGCGTTCGAGCTTGAGGTGGTTCACGTCGGTCTCCCTAGGGTCGAGGCGGTTCTACGAGTCCCAGATCGCGCCGTACGCCGGGATCCCCCGCCGTTCCAGGCCGTGCACGACCTGCCAGGTCAGCTTCTTGTTGGAGATGCAGATGACCGCCTCCGCGCCGAAGTCCCGGTAGGCGGCGTACGCGAGGCGCACCATGTCCGGCTTGCCGTGCCGGGAGGTGTCCCAGACGACGGCGTCCGGCTGGACCGCGAGGATCTCGTCGACGAGGGCGTCGCCGTAGGTGGCGCGGGGGTCGCGGGTCGCCCAGACCAGGCGGGCGGGGACTTCGGCGGCCAGGAGGTGGGGCAGGCAGGGGCCGATGCCGCTGCCGGTCGCCACGTAGACGACCTTCTTGAACAGGACCTCGATGTTGGCGACCCCGGCGGTGGTGATGCCCTTCACCCAGACCCTGGCCGGCAGGTCGTCGATGAACGCGCCCGTCCAGTCGCCGGCCCGGGAGACGGTGAGCCGGAAACCGGTGCGGCCGGGCTCGGGGACGTTGGCGAAGGAGTGCCATTCCTTCAAGGGGCTGCGGCTGATCGCCGTCGAGGAGCCGGCGAAGGGAGTCTCGCCGTGGTCGAAGCGGGCCAGCGCCACATGGGCGGAGGGGCGTTCGACATGGACGTCGACCTTGCGCAGCCGCAGCCAGGGCAGGGCGACGCTGAAGGTGACGACCGCCAGGACGGTCACCGGCACCGGGCCGGGGCCGGAGAGCAGGGTGTGGGCCCAGAAGAGGGCGAGGGCGCTCCAGCCGCCGAAGCGGTGGACCTTCTCGAAGCGGTCGTGGCGGCGGGCGCGGTAGGACGGCAGGGCGGTGGCGACGATGACGGCGAGGAGGGCGACCAGGGCCCAGCCCACGTAGTCCGCGGGCGCGAGGGAGCCGTCGGCGCTCGACCTGATCGTCAGGGCCAGGAACCAGACCGTCCCGGCGAGCGCCCCGCCGACGTGCAGTCCGCCGAAGTGGTAGACCTTGCCGAGCGTCCAGCGCAGCCGCAGCGGCCACGTCGTGGGGGCCGAGGTCGCCAGCCGGAAGAGCAGGTTGACGACGTACTGCTGGCGGACGAGGACGGCGAGCGCGAGGTCGGCGAGGGCCGCGTGGGCGAGGGCGGGGTCGGAGAGGGGCCAGGCGGCCCACGCGAAGGCCGCATTGGCGAGGAGGACCAGGGCCGCCAGGCGGTTGTAGTGCATCAGGCGGGGATGCTTCAGCAGACGTCGCACCGCGGAGGTGGGCGGCGGGAGGGTGACGGTCTGCATCCGGTCGGGGGTGGTGGTCATCGGGCCACCGCCGTGCGCTCCCGGGCCAGCCGCAGCAGCGACTGCTTGTCGATCTTGCCTCGGTCGGTCTCCGGCAGGAATGGCATGGACATGACATCCTCGGGCACGCAGTAGTAGGGCAGCGCCTCGGCGACCGCGCGGCGGGCCGTGTCGGGGTCGACGTCGGCCGGGCAGACGAAGGAGACGAGGCTGCGGTCGTCGCGTTTGAGCGTCACCGCGCGGACGCAGCCGGGCACGCGCTCCAGCACGGCGGAGACGGAGTCGAGTTCGACGCGGAAACCGCGCACCTTGACCTGGTCGTCGGTGCGGCCGAGGTGCTCCAGCCGGCCGTCGGGGGTCCAGCGGCCGAGGTCGCGGGTGCGGAACATCCGGCGGTCGCCGCCGAGGAAGGGGTCGGGGGCGTAGCGCTCGGCGTTGAGCGCGTCGTCGTCGAGATAGCCGGCCGAGACGCAGTCGCCGCCCGCCCACATCTCGCCGGTCTCGCCGATGGGCAGGGGCCGGCGGTCGGCGTCGAGGACGTAGACCGTGTTGTTGGGGGTGGGGCGGCCGATCGTCAGGAGCGGGTCGGACGGGGTGTGCCGGCTCATCGTGTTGACGATGGTCGTCTCCGTCGGGCCGCAGCAGTTGTGGAAGGCGGTCCGGCGCGCCCAGGCGTCCGCGAGCGGGTGCGGGCAGGGCTCCCCGGCGACGGCCACCGCGCGCACCCGGGGGCAGGCCGCCGGGTCGATGCCGGACAGGACCGTCGGGGTGGCGATGAGGACGGTGGCCGTGCGCGCGGCGGCGGCGATGTCCTTGCCGCGGACGATCAGCGTGCCGCCGTGGGTGAGGCAGCCGAGGATCTCCCAGGCCGCCATGTCGAAGGCGATGTTGAGGAGTTGGGCCACCCTGTCGCCGGGGCGGACGCCGAGCGCGCCCGGCTCGGTGAGCAGGATGTTGGCGACGTTGCGGTGGGTGACCTTCACGCCGTTGGGGCGGCCGGTGGTGCCGGAGGTGAACAGGACGTAGCAGCCGTCGTCCGGCGCGGGGGCCTGAACCGGAAGCGGTCGGTACGGTCCGTGAGGTCCGGGAGGTCCGTCCGGTCCGTGATGTCCGTCGGGTCCGTCCGGCAGCGGCTCGTCGAGGGCGATCACGCGCGGGCCCCTCGGCACCCGGAGGGCGTACTCGGCCTGGGTGAGGACGATCCGGGTGGCCGCGGTGCGGACGACGTGGGCGAGCTGGGTGGCGGGCGCCAGGCCGATGTCCTGGGGGACGTAGGCGGCGCCGGCCTTGAGGACGCCGAGCAGGCCGACCAGCATCGGCAGGGAGCGGCGGACGAAGAGCCCGACGTGGTCGCCGGGGCGGACGCCCTCGCGGGCGAGCCGGGCGGCGAGGGCGTCGGCCCGCCGGTCGAGTTCGCCGTAGGTGAGGATCTCGCCCTGGTGCTCGGCGGCGACGGCGTGCGGCATGGCCCTGGCGTGCCGTTCGACGGCGCGGTGGACCAGCGGGTCCGGGACGGGCACGGTCGGGCCGTGGCCGTAGCGGCGGAAGAGCCGCCGGTCGTGGGGGGTGAGATGGCGCAGAGGCATGGGTCGGAGACCTCCAGGCTGCTTCGAGAGTCGGTGACATGGCCGGGGGACGGCGGCATGCCCGGGTTTTCGAAAGCCGTGCGAGTGTCTGGCGCCGAACGACTGTAGTGGCGTCGATTCAACTCTCAACTAGACGCTACCGGCCAATTTCGCGACGAAATGAGCCACTTGTGTCGTCTTTCGCACCAGAGGCAACTCGTGACCTGTCCGGCGGCGACCCACAGGTGGGCCGCTCCACGCCTCACGCCGGACGAACGGTGTCAGGGAGGGCACCACCACACCGCCGTAACAGGACGCCGCACGGCGCGTAACACGGCGGAAGCACGCTGAGGCGTATGGAGACCACCTCGACGCCCACCCACTGCCCGTACTGCGCCTTGCAGTGCGGGATGGCCCTGTCGCCCCTGCCCACGGGGGGCGTCGAGGTGATCGAGCGCGCCGACTTCCCGGTGAACCGGGGAGCGCTGTGCGGCAAGGGCCGTACGGCGCCGGCGGTGCTGTCGTCCCGGGTGCGGCTGACCACCCCGCTGGTGCGTTCCGGCGGCAGGCTGGTGCCGGCCGGCTGGGACGAGGCGCTCGACCGGATCGCGGGCGAGCTGGGCAGGATCCGCACCGAGCACGGACCCGACGCGCTCGGGGTGTTCGGCGGGGGCGGGCTGACGAACGAGAAGGCCTACACGCTCGGCAAGTTCGCCCGGGTCGCGCTCGGCACCTCGCAGATCGACTACAACGGGCGTTTCTGCATGTCGTCCGCGGCGGCCGGGGGCATCAAGGCCTTCGGCCTGGACCGGGGGCTGCCGTTCCCGCTGGAGGACGTCCCGAGGACGGGGTGCGTGATCCTCGTCGGGTCCAATCCCGCCGAGACCATGCCGCCGTCGCTGCGGTTCTTCAACGAACTGCGCGAGAACGGCGGCACGTTGATCGTCGTCGACCCGCGCCGCACGAAGACCGCCGAGCAGGCCGACCTGCATCTGATGCCCCGGCCGGGGACCGATCTCGCGCTGGCGCTCGGGCTGTTGCACCTGGTCGTCGCCGAGGGGCGGGTCGACGAGGAGTACGTCCGTGAGCGGACGGCCGGCTGGGAGGACGCGCGGGCCGCCGCGATGGCCCACTGGCCGGAGTACGTGGAACGGATCACGGGGGTGTCCGTTCCCCAACTCCGCGAGACCGTGCGGATGTTCTGCGAGCCGGAGGCGGCGATGGTGCTGACCGCCCGCGGGCCCGAGCAGCAGGCCAAGGGCACCGACACGGTCGGCGCGTGGATCAACCTGTGCCTGGCCACCGGGCGCGCGGGCCGCCCGCTGTCCGGGTACGGCTGTCTGACCGGGCAGGGCAACGGGCAGGGCGGGCGCGAACACGGCCAGAAGGCCGACCAGTTGCCCGGCTATCGCAAACTGGACGATCCGGCGGCGCGGCGGCACGTGGCCGAGGTGTGGGGCGTGGACCCGTCCTCGCTGCCCGGTCCCGGACGCAGCGCGTACGAACTCCTGGACGCGCTGGGGCGGGACGTGCGGTCACTGCTGCTGATGGGGTCGAACCCGGTGGTGTCCGCACCGCGCGCGGCGCACGTCGAGGAGCGGCTGAAGTCGCTCGACTTCCTCGCCGTCTGCGACGTCGTGCTGTCGGAGACGGCCGCCCTCGCCGACGTGGTCCTGCCCGTCACGCAGTGGGCGGAGGAGACCGGCACCACGACCAACCTGGAGGGCAGGGTGCTGCTGCGACGGCAGGCGATCACCCCGCCGGAGGGCGTGCGCAGCGACCTGGAGGTCATGCACGAACTGGCGGCGCGGCTCGGGGTGGAGAAGGGCTTCCCGACCGACCCCGAGGAGGTCTTCGAGGAACTGCGCCGGGCCAGCGCGGGCGGTGCCGCGGACTACTCCGGGATCACCTACCGGCGACTGGCGCGGGAGAACGGCGTGTTCTGGCCGTGCCCGGCGGACGCCGACGCCGACCCCGAGACCCCGCCGACGCACCCCGGCACGCCCCGTCTCTTCCTCGACCGGTTCGCCACTCCCGACGGGCGGGCACGGTTCGTGCCCGTGTCGCACCGGGCGTCGGCGGAGGAGACCGACGCCGAGTACCCGGTGCTGCTGACCACGGGACGGGTCGTGGCGCAGTACCAGTCCGGGGCCCAGACCCGGCGCGTGGACGAGCTGAACGCCGCCGCGCCCGGCCCCTTCGTCGAGCTGCACCCCCGGCTGGCGGCACGGCTCGGGGCGGCCGAGGGCGACCAGGTCGCCGTCGTCTCACGGCGGGGCCGGGCGGTCGCGCCGGCCCGGATCACCGCCGGCATCCGCCCCGACACCGTCTTCATGCCCTTCCACTGGCCGGGCGAGGGCCGCGCCAACACCCTCACCAACCCGGCGCTGGACCCGACCTCGCGGATGCCGGAGTTCAAGGTGTGCGCGGTGCGGGTGGAGGCCGTGAAGCCTCCGGCGGCCGTGAAGCCTCCGGGGGCCGTGAAGTCTCTGGGGGCCGTGAAGTCGTAGCGCTGTCCGCCGTGTCCGGTCGCCTCCGTCAACGCGGCAGCCGCAGCGCGAGCCCGTCGAGGACGACCTCCAGGCCGTAGGCGAACTTCGCGTCGCGCAGGGCGGCCGGGTCGGCGATGGCGGGGGCGGTGTCGGCGTAGGACGCGGCGAGGTGGTCGTGGCCGGCCGCGGCCTCCTGGGCGGCGGGCATGAGGCGGGCGATGAACCCGGCCTCGGTCTCCCCGGAGCGGGCCACCGTGATCAGCCAGGCGCCCTCGGTGGTGCTCATGCCGATGACGTACGACAGGACCGTGTCGATCGCGCCGTTCGGCTCGGGGAACCCCGCGTCGGTGAACAGGGCGGCGAGGCGCTCGGAGTAGGCCATGAGGTTGGGGCCCAGGTAGGCCAGGCCCGCCTGGCCGAGGACCGTGGACAGCCAGGGGTGGCGCAGGGCGGTGGCCCGGAAGGAGGACGCCGCCCCGGTGACCGCGGCACGCCAGTCCGACCCGGCCGGCGGTACGTGGATCTCGGCGGCGACCGCGTCCACGGCCAGCTCCATCAGCTCGTCCTTGGTGGCGACGTGCCGGTAGAGGGAGGTCGCGCCGGCGTTCAGACGGGCGCCCAGTTTGCGCATGCTCAGGGCCTCCACACCGTCGGAGTCCAGCATCGCGATCGCCTCCCGCACGATCGCGTCCCGGCTCAGCGCGGGCTGGTCGGGCTCGCGGCGCTGCCGCGCCCATACGGACGGGATGGGGTTCGTCTTCCCGCTCGCCTTCCCACTCGCCTTCCCGCTCACCTTTTCGTTCGACTTCTCGTTCGTCTTCTCGTTCGCCTTGGCCGCCATGGCGTCGACTCCTCGCGCTCGTCTCGTTGCGTACATCGTTCGCATCCAGCGTACATAGTTCAAGGGTTGCGCACACCGTTCCGGTCTGCGTACAGTGTTCGCAACGAAGGAACGGCGTTCGCAACGCCGGTCAGGGAGCGAAGGGAAGACTCATGGAAACCCGCAATCCACGCCGCTGGTGGATCCTCGTCGTGCTGTGCCTGAGCACGCTGGTGCTGATCGTCGACAGCATGGCGCTGACGGTCGCGGTGCCGTCCATGACCGAGGAGCTGGGGGCGAGCGCCCAGGACACCCAGTGGATCCTGGACTCCTACATCCTGGTCTTCGCGGGCCTGCTGCTGACCTCCGGCAGCCTCGGCGACCGGTTCGGACGCCGCAAGGTGATGCTGATAGGGCTGCTGCTCTTCGGAGCCGCCTCACTGGCGGCGACCCTCTGCACCACACCGGGCGAGGTCATCGTCTCCCGGGTCGCGATGGGCGTCGGCGGAGCGCTGATCATGCCGTCCACGCTCTCCATCCTCATCACGGTCTTCGACGAGGACGAGCGCGGCAAGGCGATGGCGGCGTGGGGCTCGGTGTCGATGCTCGGCCTGGTCGGCAGCCCGGTGCTCGGCGGCGTCCTGATCGACCACTTCTCCTGGCAGTCGATCTTCCTGATCAACGTCCCGGTCGTCGCCCTGGCCCTGGTCGCCGGCGTCACCCTCATGCCGGAGTCGAAGGCGCCGTACCAGAAGGCGGACCCGCTGGGCGCGCTGCTGTCCGCGGCCGGCATGACCGCGCTGGTCTGGTGGATCATCGAGATTCCGCAGCACGGCGCGTTCGACGGCCGCGGCGTCATCACCCTCGCGGTGGCCGTCGTCTCCCTGGTGGGCTTCGTGATCTGGGAGAACGTCACGAAGTCGCCGATGGTCCCGCTGGTCCTGTTCAAGCAGCGCAACTTCAGCGGCGGTTCGATCTCGCTGGCCCTGGTGCAGATCGGCAACGGCGGTCTGCTGCTCGTCCTCACCCAGTACCTCCAGTTCGTCCTCGGCTACTCCGCCATCAAGGCCGGCCTCGCCTTCCTGCCCCTCGCCGTCGCCGCGCTCCTCGGCAACGGCGTCGGCGTCAAGCTCGCCGCGAAGATCGGCAACCGCTTCGTGATCCTCGCCGGCATGCTGGTGATGGCGGCCTCCTTCGCCCTGCTCACGACGGTGACGGCGGACAGCGGCTTCACGGTCCCGGCGGTGGGCCTGGGCCTGCTCGGCCTCGGCGCCGGTCTGGCCATGCCGGCGGCGGTCGCCGCCCTGATGGGCACCATCCCCGAGGACAAGGCGGGCGTCGGCTCGGCCCTGAACGACACCATCCAGCAGGCCGGCACCGCCCTCGGCATCGCGATCCTCGGCTCCCTGCTCACCAACGGCTACCGGGCCGAGATGCCGGCCGACGCCCCCGAGCAGGCCCGCCAGTCCATCGCCGGCGCCCTGGCGGTGGCGGGTGAGGACGCGAGCCTGGCGCAGGCGGCCCGGGAGGCCTTCACCTCCTCGATGGCGACGACGTTCACGGTCAGCGCGGTGGGCGTGCTGGCGGCGGCGATCCTGGCGACGCTGGTGATGCGCGACAAGCGCGACGAGCAGGGGCAGGCGGCCCCGGCGGGCGAGCAGCCGCAGAGCGCGCCGAAGGACGCCGAGCTGGTCGGCTGACGGCCTCGCTCCCGCCCCGCCCCGCTCAGCTTCGACTCCCTTCCTGAACACAGAAGGCCGGCTCCCCGAGAGGGGGCCGGCCTTCTGGCGTGGGTGAGCGGTAAGAGGCGTGAGCCGTCAGAGGCGGGAGGCGTGCGCCGTCAGAGAGCGGGCGTCCACCCCGGGATCGTGGGCAGAACCGTTTCCGCGACGCGCAGCAGCGTCGCGTCGTCGGGCGGTACGGAGTCCTGACGCCAGACGGCGATCTCGTAGGAGCCGCCGCCGTCCTTCGGGTCCCGCGCGATCACCAGGCTGCGGGCCGGGTGGCTGGGGACGCTCTCGGCCTTGTCGCCGTCGCCGCCGAAGCTGAAGCCCATGGTCCCGGTCGAATAGAGGACCGCCGGGCGGCCGAGGACGGTCCGCTCCTGGGCGGTGGCGCCCAGCAGGCCGGCCAGCCCGGTGACCGGCTCGTCGTCGTACGCCGCCGAGAGCTGCACGGTGTACGTGCTCAGCCGGACGTCCGCCTTGGGGCTCGGCGCGTCGCCGCCGCCGAGGGAGAAGCCGTCGTCGGCGCTCCCGAGCGACTTCGCCTCCTCCCCGGGCGTGCCGAGCAGCGTCGGCAGGTCGGGGCGGTTCAGCGCGGTGCAGAGCTCGTATCCGGAGAGGTAATCAACGGTCTTCGCGGTCTTCTTGCCCCCGGTGGCGGACGCGGACGGGGTGGGATCGGACTTCGAGCAGGTGAGCGCGGTCGGGCCGCTCTCCCCGGACGACTTCTGAAGCGCCCACAGCCCGCCGCCCAGCGCCCCCACCACCACGAACGCCGCGATGGCCTGGCCCCACGCGTTCGGTGGCCTCCCGGACACCGCGGGTCTCTCCGAAACGTCCGCCATTACCGCCGGTACCCCCTGGTCGTTGCCGGTCACGCCCGCTCCCCCGGCGCGCGTCGATCGCGCGCGCCGGGGGAGCCTAACGGGTCAGGGGGGTACGGGGAAGCGGGTTTGCCCGCCCGGGAGGCGGATCGCCCGCCGTACGACGGTCAGTTGACGTTCACCGCGCTCCAGGCCGCCGCCACCGCGCTGTGCTCCGTGCTGCCGGAGCCGTAGAGGTCGCGGGCGGCGTTCAGGGTCGCCGTGCGCGCTCCCGCGTAGTTCGTGGAGGAAGTCATGTAAACGGTCAGGGCGCGGTACCAGATCTTGCCGAGCTTGTCCCGGCCGATGCCCGTCACCGTGGAGCCGTTGGACGTCGGGGAGTTGTAGGTGACGCCGTTGATCGTCTTGGTGCCGCTGCCCTCCGCGAGGAGGTAGGCGAAGTGGTTGGCGACGCCCGAGGAGTAGTGGACGTCGAGGCCGCCCACCGAACTGCTCCAGTAGTCGGCGGAGTTGCCGTCCTTGCTGGGCTTGTCCATGTAGCGCAGGGCGTCCCGGCCGAACCCGGAGCGGACGATCTTCTCGCCGATCAGGTAGTCGCCGGCGTCGGAGGAGTTCCCCGCGTGGAACTCCACGAGGGCGCCGAAGATGTCGGAGGTCGCCTCGTTGAGGCCGCCGGACTCGCCCGAGTAGGTCAGGTTGGCGGTCTTCGAGGTCACGCCGTGGCTCATCTCGTGGCCGGCGACGTCCAGGGAGACCAGCGGGCCGAGCAGGGTGCCGTCACCGTCGCCGTAGGTCATGCAGAAGCAACTGTCGTCCCAGAAGGCGTTGTTGTACCGGTTGCCGTAGTGGACGCGGTTGTAGGAGCCCTTGCCGTCGTTCGCGATGCCGTTGCGGCCGTGGACGTTCTTGTAGTAGTCCCAGGTCACGTCGGTGCCGTACTGGGCGTCCACGGCGGCCGTGGCGCGGTCGGCGGTCGCGCCGGTGCCCCAGTGGTTGTCGGCGTCGGTGAAGACCGTCGAGGGGGCGCGGCTGATGCAGATGCCGAAGATGCACAGGTCGGTCTTGTTGGCCGCGTCGCCGGTGTAGGTGTTGCCGCGGGTGGGGTCCTTGAGCTGGTACGTCGAGCCCGAGAGGGTCGTCTCCACCGGGACGGTGCCGCCGTAGAGGGACTTGCCGTCGCCGGTCGCGGTCTCCAGGGTGTCCCAGGCGTCGATCTGGGCGCCGGTGCGGGCGTCGGTCAGGACGGCGCGGGCGACGGGGTTGCCCTGGGCGTCCAGGGCGGCGACGTTCGTCTGCCAGGCCAGCCTCGGCGCGCCGTGCAGCGCGTCGACGACCAGCCGCGGCTTCGCGGTGACCTTCTTCAGGGACTCGCCGAGGTGCGCGGCCCGCAGGGCGTTCGCCGCGGTGTCGGCGGCCTTCGGGGCGGTCAGCGTGGGGGTGATGCCGGGCAGCGAGATCTCGCTCCTCGTCGCACGGTCCGCTCCGCGGTAGGCGCCGTCGGGGGCCAGGTGGACCACGAAGTCACCGCCTAGCACGGGGAGTTGGCGGTAGGTGCGGTCGTAGCGGACATGCTGGGCGCCGTCCTTGTCGACGATCACGTCCCGGACGGCGGTGCCCTGGGCGGCGGTCAGGCCCAGGCTCGCGGCGTGGTCGGCGAGCGCGGTGGCCGCGTTGTCCAGCGCGGCGGCCCGGGTGGGGCGGTCGGCCGCGTCGGCGGCCGGGGTGAGTACGGCGGCCATGATGGTGGCCGTGGTCGCGGCGATGCCGGCGGTGGCCAGTCGGGAGCCTCGGGCGTGCTGCCGTATCCGACGCATCTGTCTCCTCGGTGTCCTCGGGAACGCGCGCACGGGGGCGCGTTCGGGAAGGCGTGCTGCGCCGTGAGGCGCGTGGGGGTGGCGCTGAGGTCGTCCTGAGATTTAAGAGGGCATGACATGTCATGTCCATAGCGCCGCGTGCGGGAGCGGTGCGGGTGCCGTGAGGGGAGAGAGGGGGGAGAGAATCGTTTCCGTGACCACCCCGGAACTCCCCTTCTTCGTCTACGGCACCCTGCGTCCCGGCGAGCCCAACCACGCCCTCTTCCTGCGCGGCCGCACCCACGCCGAGGAGCCGGCCCGGCTGAGCGACGCGGTGCTGTACGACGGGCCCGGCTATCCGTACGCGGTGGAGGAGCCCGGCGGAACGGTGTCCGGCGACCTCGTCACCGCGCTCCCCCAGGCCTACGGCCCCCTGCTCGCCGAACTGGACCGCCTGGAGGACCACCGCCCCGGCGACCCCCGCAACCTGTACGAACGCGTGGCCCGCGAGGTGATCCGGGGCGCCGACGGCCGGCCGGTGCGGGCGTGGGTGTACGTCGCCGCCGAGCCGGTCGCGGCGAGGCTGCGGACCCGGGGCAGGCGCATCGACTCCGGCGACTGGCGCGACCGGGGCCGATGAGGGCGGGCGGTCACCCGTTCACACGCTCTTCGCGGGCTTTTCCGCGCGAACGCCCCCGCGCGGCCGTGACCGGCCCTGACCTGCACAAACAGACCTTTCGGTGGGCTTCCGGGCAGCCCACCTGACACCCGTTCATCCCATTTCTGACGTTTTCTCAGGAAGCGCGGTCGCGGCGCTGGGATTTTCCTCGGAGGAGCAGGGCACGACCGACGCAGCGGCACATGGGGGTGCCGCGGGTCGTGGTCCTGGACGAGTTCGAGGAGCACCGATGCGACGAACGGCCGCCCGCCTGCTGACCGGTGGAGCGCTCGCGCTCGCCGCCGCGGGCACGGTCACCGGGCCCGCGTACGGCACCGGCGGCGGCCGTCTGGAGGTGTCCCCCGCCACCGCCGTCCCCGGCGGCGACGTCACCGTGACCACCACGGCGTGCGGCGGACGCGGGGCGGCGGCGGGCGACGCGGGCGCGGTCGGCGCGGGTCGCTTCACGGTCGCGCCCGGCACGGAAGGGGGCGAGGCGGCCGGCCGGTTCCGGGTGCCGCCGAGCGCGCATCCGGGGACGTACGAGATCGTCGCGGAGTGCGCGACCGACGGGCGGCGGATCACCGGGGACCTGGTGGTGACGCTGAGTTCCGTGCGGCAGCAGGTGTACCCGCGCGGAATTGTGAAGACGGGGGTCGGCGGCGCTCTGGGCCCCGACCCCGTACAGACCGCGGCCGGCGTGGCGGCTCTCGCCGTCGCCGCCGCGGGCGGTACCTGGCTCCTGCATCGCCGGGCGAGAGGCGACAGGATCTGACGGACACCCTCCGCTGTCCGTCCGCCGGTACCGCATGTCCCTCCCCCTCCGGGTCCGACGCCCCTCGCGGCCCGGAGGGGGGTATGGGGCCCCGTTCCACCGAGAGGGGATCGCCGGATGCGCAAGATACTCGGAAGGCGCACAGCACTCGCAGCGCGCAGAACACGCAGGTCGCTCGGAATGCGCAGGGCGCTCGTACATCGCAGATCACTCGGACATCGCGGGTCACTCGGAATGCGCAGGTCGCTCAGGTCACTCAGGTCACTCAAGACGCCCAGGCCGCTCAGGTCGCTCAGGTCGCGGCGGGTCGGGAACACCGCGATAGCCGCCGTCACCGCGGTCTCCCTCTGCTCGGGCGTGTGGCTGCTGCTCGGCGACGCCGACACGCACGCCCCGCCGCCCCAGCCCTCCGCCGCCGAGGCCCGCCCCGGCGGCGCCGACACCCGCTCCGCGCCCGCGCTCCCGCCCTCCCCGCCCGACCGCGTCCGCATACCCTCCATCCACGTGGACGCCCCCCTGACGGGCCTGGGCCTGACGGAGTCCGGCAGCCTCGACGCGCCGCCCGCCGAGCGGAAGAACCTGGCCGGCTGGTACGAGGCCGGCGCGACCCCCGGCGAGACGGGGACCGCGATCGTCGCCGGCCATGTCGACGACGCCGACGGCCCCGCCGTCTTCTACGACCTGGGCGCGCTGAAGAAGGGCGCCGTGATCGAGGTGGACCGGCGCGACGGCGGGGTCGCGGTGTTCACCGTGGACCGCATCGAGGTGTACGAGGCGCGCCGCTTCCCCGACGAGAAGGTGTACGGGGCGGCCCGGCGGCCCGAGCTGCGGGTGATCACCTGCGGCGGCGGATACTCGCGGGCGACCGGCTACCAGGGGAACCTGGTCGTGTTCGCGCACCTGACCGGCAGCCGCTGAGCCCGCTGGGGCGGACACGCAGGGGCCGGCGGGCGGAGCCGCCTCACAGCCCGGTGCGCCCCGGCGTCCGTAACCCTCACACCCGTCCCCCTGCCCCGCTGAGGGCAGCGTTCCTCGCGGGAAACAACCGTGATGCGGTCGGGTAACCTCCGCACCGCACGCTCGACGGCATGACCTCGAATTCGCGTGTGGTGGTGATCGGCGCCGGCCTCGCGGGCGTACGACTCGCCCGCCGGCTCGGCGAGCTGGGCACGCCCGCACTGCTCGTCGGCGAGGAGGAGCACGCCCCGTACAACCGGGTCCTGCTCGCCGAGGTGCTGGCCGGCCGGTACGCCCCCGAGGTGATCGCGCTGCCCGCGCCCGCCCGGACGGTCCGTGCCCGGGTCACCGGCATCGACCGCGAGCGGCGGACGGTGGTCTGCGCGGACGGCGCGGAGGTCGCATACGACACGCTGGTCCTCGCCACCGGCTCCAACCCCGTGCTGCCGCCGCTGCGCGGTCTGTTCACCCCGGACCACGTCCTGCCCGAGGGCGTCCACGCCTTCCGGACCATGGACGACTGCCTGGGTCTGTCCAAGGCCGTCCGGCCGGGCGTGCGGGCCGTCGTCATCGGCGGCGGGCTGCTCGGCGTCTCCGCCGCCCGCGCGCTCGCCGTGCGCGGCGCGCAGGTCGTCCTCGCCCAGCAGGCCGAGCGGCTCATGGAACGTCAACTCGACCCGGCGGCGTCCGAGTTGGTGCGCCGGCACCTCGTCGGCCTCGGCGTGGAGATCCACACCGAGTGCCGGGTGCGGGACGTGCGCTGCGTCGGCGGCGCGGTCCGCTCCGTCGAGATGGCCGACGGGTACGCCCTCGACGCCGATCTGGTGGTGCTGGCCTGCGGGGTCTCCCCGCGCGCCGGACTCGCCAAGGCCGCGGGGCTCGCCGTCCGCAAGGGGATCGTCGTCGACGACGGACTCCGCACCTCGGACCCGCGCATCCACGCGATCGGCGACTGCGCGCAACACGACGGGACCGTGTACGGGTTGGCGGCCCCCGCGCTCGAACAGGCGGAAGCGCTGGCCGGGTTGCTCGCCGGTGACGCCGACTCCCGTTACACCGGCACCCGTTCCCTCACCCGGCTCACCCTCTCCGGGCACGGCCCGTTCGACCTCGCCGCGTTCGGCGAGACCGAGCCTCGCCCCGGCGACGACGTCGTGCAGCTCGCCGACGCCACCCGCGGCACCTACCGCAAGGTCGTCGTCCGCGACGACCGCCTGGTCGGCGGGGTGCTCGTCGGCGAACTCGGCACCGTCGGCGCGCTCGCCCGCGCCTGGGAGGGAGCAGAGCCGCTCCCGGACGACGGCCCCCTGCTCCACCTGCTCACCAACGATGGAGGCTTCTGATGACGGCCACCCCGGGGGCGAACCCCACGATCGTGCTCGTCGGCCATGGCATGGTCGGCCAGCGCTTCCTCGAAGCGCTCGCCGAGCGCGGCCTGACCGCCACGCACCGCGTGGTCGTGCTCTGCGAGGAGCCGCGCCCGGCCTACGACCGCGTCGCCCTCACGTCGTACTTCTCGGGGAAGACCCCCGAGGACCTCTCCATGACCGACATGGAGTTCATCGCCGCGCACGGCATCGAGCTGTACGTGGGCGACCCGGCGGAGACCGTGGACCGCGAGGCCCGCAAGGTGACCGCGCGGTCCGGGCAGGTCTTCGACTACGACGTCCTCGTCCTGGCCACCGGCTCCTACCCGTTCGTGCCGCCGGTCCCGAACAAGGACGCCGAGGGCTGCTTCGTCTACCGCACGATCGAGGACCTCCTCGCCATCGAGGAGTACGCGCGGACCAAGGCCCGGGTGGGCGCCGTGGTCGGCGGCGGACTGCTCGGCCTGGAGGCCGCGGGCGCGCTGAAGGGCCTCGGACTCACCAGCCACATCGTGGAGTTCGCGCCGCGCCTGATGCCGGTGCAGGTGGACGACGGCGGCGGCGCCGCGCTGCTGCGCACCATCGAGGACATGGGCCTGACCGTCCACACCGGTGTGGGCACGCAGGAGATCGTCGTCGACGACTCCGGCGCGGTCACCGGCATGAAGCTGTCCGACGGCTCCGAACTCGCCGCCGACATGGTGGTGTTCAGCGCCGGCGTCCGCCCCCGCGACCAGCTCGCCCGCGACTGCGGACTGACGGTCGGCGAGCGCGGCGGCATCACGGTCGACGAGCAGTGCCGCACGGTGAACGACCCGCATGTCTTCGCGATCGGCGAGTGCGCGCTGGCCGTCGACGGCCGGGTGTACGGCCTGGTGGCCCCCGGTTACGAGCAGGCCGAGACGGCGGCGGCGACCATCGCCTCGGACGAGGCGTCCTTCGTCGGCGCCGACCTGTCCACCAAGCTGAAGCTGCTCGGCGTGGACGTGGCGTCCTTCGGCGACGCGCACGGCACCGCCGAGGACTGCCTCGACGTCGTCTACTCCGACTCCCGCTCCGGCCTGTACAAGAAGCTGGTCATCGGCCGGGACGGCACACTGCTCGGCGGCATCCTGGTCGGCGACGCCGACGCGTACGGCACGCTGAAGGCGTTCACCGGTTCCGTCCCGCCCGTCTCGCCCGAGTCGCTGGTCCTGCCCGCCGGTTCGGGGGGCGGCGCACAGCTCGGCCCGTCCGCGCTGCCGGACGAGGCGATCGTCTGCTCCTGCCACAACGTGTCCAAGGGCGCGATCCGCGGCGCGGTCACCGAGCACAGGTGCACCACCGTGCCCGAGGTGAAGAAGTGCACCAAGGCCGGTACGGGCTGCGGCAGTTGCGTCAAGGTGCTCGGACAGCTCGTCACCGCCGAGCTGGAGGCGAGCGGCGTCGAGGTCGACAAGGGCCTGTGCGGCTGCTTCGCGCAGACCCGCGAGGAGCTGTACGAGATCGTCCTAGCCCTGCGCGTCAACACCTTCCAGGACCTGCTGGACCGCTACGGCCGCGACGGCGCCCGGGGCGGCGACGGCTGCGAGGTCTGCAAGCCGGCGGTCGGCTCGATCATCGCCTCCCTCGCCCCGACGATCGGCGCGAGCGGCTACGTCCTCGACGGCGAGCAGGCCGCCCTCCAGGACAGCAACGACCACTTCCTCGCCAACCTCCAGAAGAACGGCTCGTATTCGGTGGTGCCGCGCATCCCCGGCGGTGAGATCACCCCCGAGGGCCTGATCGTGATCGGCGAGATCGCCCGGGACTTCGGCCTCTACACGAAGATCACCGGCGGCCAGCGCATCGACATGTTCGGCGCGCGGGTCGAGCAACTGCCGCTGATCTGGACCCGGTTGGTGGACGCCGGCTTCGAGTCCGGGCACGCCTACGGCAAGTCGCTGCGCACCGTGAAGTCCTGTGTGGGCCAGACCTGGTGCCGCTACGGCGTCCAGGACTCCGTCCGCATGGCGATCGACCTGGAGCTGCGCTACCGGGGCCTGCGCTCCCCGCACAAGCTGAAGTCGGCGGTCTCGGGCTGCGCCCGCGAGTGCGCCGAGGCCCAGTCGAAGGACTTCGGCGTCATCGCCACCTCCAACGGATGGAACCTGTACGTCGGCGGCAACGGCGGCGCGACCCCGCGCCACGCCGACCTGCTCGCGCAGGACCTGTCCGACGCCGAACTGGTGCGCCTCATCGACCGGTTCCTGATGTTCTACATCCGCACCGCCGACCGGCTGGAGCGCACCTCGACCTGGCTGGAGCGGATCCCGGGCGGTCTCGACCATGTGCGGGACGTGGTGGTGGAGGACTCCCTCGGCATCTGCGAGGAGCTGGAGTCCCTGATGACGGCCCATGTGGCGCACTACGCCGACGAGTGGGCGACCACCATCAACGACCCCGAGAAGCTGGCCCGGTTCGTGTCCTTCGTGAACGCGCCGGACACCCCCGACCCGGTCGTCGGCTTCGTCCCCGAGCGCGAGCAGATCAAGCCCGACCTGCCGCTGCTGACCATCGGCCACCGTCCCCTGGAAGGGAGCGCCCAGCGATGACCCTGGCACCCGAGACGACCGAGCTCAAGATCCAACTGCGGCTGGGAGAGGAGACGGACGGCTGGTTCACGGTCTGCGACCTCAGCCGCCTGGTACCCGGCCGCGGCGTGGCCGCCCTGCTGCCGGACGGCCGCCAGGTCGCCCTGTTCCGCGACCGCGCCGGCGCCCTGTACGCGATCGACAACCGCGACCCCTTCGGCGGCGCGGCGGTCCTCTCCCGCGGCCTCACCGGCACCCACCAGGGCCGCCCGTTCGTCGCCTCCCCCCTGCTGAAGCAGCGCTTCGACCTCGTGTCGGGCCAGTGCCTGGACGACGAGACGGTACGCGTGGCGACATACGAGATACGCACCACCTGACAGCGCTCCTGGTTCCCAGCCCGTCTGGGGGTCCCCCCTCTGGGGGAGCTTGAGGACGAGGCCCTTTCAGGGCCGAAGCGGGGGTCTGGGGGCGGCAGCCCCCAGGGACGGGAAGGGAAGGGGCGGCGGGGGCGAAGACATGGCGGTCACCGCCCCGGCGCCACCTCCTGCAACGGCCTGGCCGGCCGGGCCACCCCCGCAACACCCCCACCCCGCCCCACCGCCGGGAGGCGGATCACCGCGTCCAGGCCGCCGCTCGGGGCGCGACGCAACACCGCCTCACCCCCACTCGCATGGGCAAGCCGCTGCACCAGCGCAAGCCCCAGCCCCGTACCGCCCTTGGGCGCATCGGGCGCCCGCCAGAAACGATCGAAGGCGCGCCGACGCTGCTCCTCGGTCATCCCGGGCCCCTCGTCCATGACGTGCAGCTCGACCCACGAGGGCCCGTTCGCACGATGCGGAAACCGGCGTTCGTGGGGCGTGTGCCGACGCGGGTCGACGGACACCGTGCTGCCGGGCGGCGACACCCGCAGGGCGTTGGAGAGCAGGTTGTCGAGGATCTGCTCCACCGCCCCGGGCACCGCCATCACCTCGCCCGGGTAGTCCCCCGCCAGCGCCAGCCACACCCCGTGCCGCTCGTACAGCGGGGCCCAGGCCCGCCGCCGCTCCTCGCACACCCGCCCCAGCTCGACCCGCTCCCGCTCGGCGGCGCTCTCGTCGAGGCGGGCCATCGCGAGCAGCCCCTCCACCATCCGGGCCAGCCGGTCGGTCTCGGTCAGCGCCGCGGTGAGGCCGCCCCGGGCGTTCAGGGCGATGTCGTTCTCCAGGTTCTCCAGCCGCAGCCGCAGCGCCGCCAGCGGTGTCTTCAGCTGGTGCGAGGCCTCCCCGGCGAAGGCGCGCTGGGAGGCCAGGAGGTGTTCCAGGCGGGCGGCGGTGCGGTTGAAGGTCGCGGCGAGACTGCGCACCTCCGGCGGCCCCTTGGTGATCGCCACCGGGACGACGGTCCCGCCGACCGCCAACTCGTGCGTGGCACGCTCCAGTTCACGGATGGGCCGACCCGTCCAGCGGGCGATGGCGAAGCCCACGACGGCGACGGCGATCAGGGCCGCGAGTCCGCCGAGCGCCAGCAACAGCCAGACGTGGTGCACCCGTTCGTGCACCATCCGGGTCGGCACGGTGATCCGGACGGCCCCCTGCCCTTCGTCGCCCTGGAGCACCGGGGTCGCGACCGCCAGGTACTCCACCCCGCCGATGGTGGAGGTGCGCACGTCCGCCGTGGCCGTCCCGCGCAGTGCGGCGGCGATGCCGGGCCAGGAGGCGAGCCTGCTCTCCTCGACCGCGGTCAGCGGATGCGAACTGGCCAGCAGACCGCCCGACTTGTCGACGATCAGCACCTTGCCGCCGATCCGTTCGGCGCAGTGCGCGGCCCGCTCGGGCAGGTCCTGCGCGGCCCGCCCCTCCGCGATGGACAGCGAGGCGAACGCCGACACCGACTCCGCCTCGTCCTTCGCCATGCTGGTCACCCGCTCGCGCTCCCCCCGCGAGTACACGAACCCCAGCGGGATCTCCAGGCAGAGCAGGAGCAGCGCGGCGAGCGTGAGGTAGCTGAGCAGCAGGCGCCGGGTCATCGAGAGGCCGCCGACCACTGCTGCGAGGAGAACGACTCTCCGTACCCCGGCGGATCGTACGTCGGCGGCGACGCACCCGGCGGCGCCGACTGCACCGCCAGCCGGAACCCCACCCCGCGCAGCGTCTGGATCCACGCCGGGTTGCCCAACTTGCGCCGCAGGGTGGCGATATGGACGTCGAGGGTCTTCGTCGGGCCCTCGTAGTGCGGGTCCCAGACCCGGTCGAGGATCTGCTGCCGCGAGTAGACCGCGCCCGGGTCCTCGGTGAGCAGCGCGAGCAGCTCGAACTCCTTGGGCGTGAGCGCCACGGCCCCCTCCCCGACCCACACCTGCCGCGTCCGCCGGTCGACGACCAGCGGGCCGACGGCGCCGCCGGCGACCTCGGCGGGAGGCGGGACGGGGTCGAAGGGGGCGGCGGGCGGGGGAATCGGTGCGGGGGCGAAGGCTGTGGAGGCTGCGGGGGCCGGGGGAGCGGCCGGTGCAGGGGGAGTTGCAGGGGCAGAGGAAGCAGCGCGGGTAGTGGGGACCGTGGAAGCGGCGGGGGCGGTCGGCGCGGCGAACCCGCCGCCGCCGAAGGAGTCCCCACTGAAGGACTCCCCGCCGAAGGACTCTCCGCCGAACGGTTCCGCCCGGTCGCCGGCGACTCCGAACCCAGGGGCGGGCGCGGCACCGGAACGACCGCCGGCCTGCTCCGCGCCACCGAACTCCGAGCCGCCGAACTCCGCTCCCACCAGGCCCCGTTGGGTCCGCCGGGTCACGGCCCGCACCCGGGCCACCAGCTCCCGCATGCTGAAAGGTTTCGCCAGATAGTCGTCGGCGCCCAGTTCCAGGCCCAGCACCCGGTCGGCCTCCTCGCCCCGCGCGCTGAGGATGATGACGGGAACGTCGGAGGTCCGCCGGATGCCGCGACAGACGTCGATGCCGTCGATGTCGGGCAACCCCAGGTCGAGCAGGACGACATCGCCGTACGGGCCTCTCAACCCCTCGCCCCCGGTGCGCACATGGTGCACCGTCAGTCCGAAGTGCCCGAGACCCTCGATCAGCGGTTCGGCGATCGTCTGGTCGTCCTCGATGAGCAGGACTCGTACGCCCATGCGTTCCGTCTCTCCCGTGAACCGAATTCGCGTGTTCCGTGGACCCGTCACGCTACAAGAGCGGTCAGGAATACGTCGATCGAATCCAGGGCAGTGTGATCAGCGGCTCAGCGTCGGACAAAATATGTCCCAGTCCTGTCAGCGGTTTAGTGTTCCTCTAACCTTCGCCTGGCAATCGCTCCTCTACGGTGAGGTCAGGCCTGGTCGGTCTCCCCCCTCCGACCAGGCCTGACCTGCTCGTTCATACCCCACCGGGAGGAACCGTGAAGGCATTGCTGGACCGCGCGCGCTCGTTCAAGCGGCGGGTCGACTTCGAAAGCGGCGAATACCGGAGGCTGGCCGAGGGCCAATATCCCGAGGCATTGTTCATCACCTGCTCCGACTCGCGGGTGATACCCGCACTCATCACGGGCGCGCGCCCCGGAGAGATATTCGAGCTGCGAAACGCGGGCAATATCGTTCCACCGCACGGCCGGCCGGGCGCCTCGGGTGAGGCCGCCACCATCGAGTACGCACTGGAGGTGCTCGGCGTTCAGGACATCGTCGTGTGCGGCCACTCCCACTGCGGTGCGATGGGCGCGCTCAAGTCGGGCGACGACCTCTCCGCGCTGCCCGGCGTGGACGCCTGGCTGCAACTGGCCCGCCCCAGGCTGGCGTCCGTCCTGGACGGTGACCTGGAGGATCCGTCGCTGCCCGACATCGCCCAGCTGAACGTCGTCAACCAGCTGGCCGTACTGCGGAGTTACCCGGCGGCCCGTCGGCGGATCGACGAGGGCCGACTGCGTCTGCACGGCTGGTACTACGAGGTGGACACCGGCCAGGTGCACGAACTGGACGAGGACGGCCTGTTCCGGGTGCACGCGGCATGAGCGGCGCACACGCCCGGCACGGCCGGGGCCGGGGCGGCGCGGAACCGACCGGCACGGGACGCACCTTCCGGATGGACGGCGGGATCCCCGAGTCCCCTCCCCCGCCCTCCTCGCCCCCCACCGGCCATGGCGCACCGCCCGCCCCCGCGGCCTCCGGCCCCTACGACCCGTCCAACTCCTTCGACTCCTTCGGCTCCTTCGGCCCCGGGCCCTCCGCCGGCCCGGCCCCCGAGAGCGGCAACCCCTACGCCGAACCGGCCCCCTACGCCGGACCGGCTTCCTTCAGCGAACCGGCCTCCTTCGGCGAACCGGCTTCCTTCAGCGAACCGGCCTCCTTCGGCGAACCGGCTTCCTTCGGCGGCCCGGCCGCCCACGCCGACTCGGCCTCCCTCGCGAGCGGCTCCGCGTACGACGTGGGCGCGGACTTCGATCGCGGCGCCGCCTTCGACCGGGCGGCGGACGCCTTCGCCCGCGCCGCCTCCTCCGCCGCCCCCGCTCCCTCCGAGCGCGCCGTTCCCCTCGGCCGCAGGACCTACGCCTCGGACGGCAGCGATCCCTTCGACCGCAGCGACCTCTTCGCCTCCGACGGGCCCGGGGACGCGGCCCCGCGGAAGCGCTTCGGCGGCGCTTCCCTCGCCGAAAAGGCCTTCGCCGGGAAGGCGTTCGGGGGCAAGGGGTTCGGGGGCAAGGGGTTCGGCGGGAAGGCGTTCGGCGGTGAGTCCTCCGATGCTCAGTCGCCTGGCGGGCAGTCACCTGACGGCAAGTCCCCTGGCGGGAAGCCCTCCGCCGGGCCGAAGGGCGACCTGGCCACCGAGATCACCGCGTCCCTCGTCGTCTTCCTGGTCGCGCTCCCCCTGTGCATCGGCGTGGCCGTCGCCTCCGGCGTCCCCGCCGAGCTGGGCATCATCTCGGGTGTCATCGGCGGTCTGGTGGTGGGCATGGCCCGCGGCAGCACCCTCCAGGTCAGCGGCCCGGCCGCCGGTCTCGCCGCGCTGGTCGCGGAGACGGTGATGGAGCACGGCGTGGCCATGCTCGGCGTGATCGTGCTCTTCTCCGGCCTGCTTCAGATCGTCCTCGGACTGGTGAAGCTCGGCCGGTTCTTCCAGGCGATCTCCCTGGCCGTCGTCCAGGGCATGCTCGCGGGCATCGGGCTGCCGCTGATGTTCAGCCAGGCGTACCCGGCGGCCGACGCGAAGGCGCCCGGCACGCCGATCGAGAACATGGCCGGCATCCCCGGCCTGCTCGCGGACACCGTCAGCAACCCGCAGACGATGATCGCGGCCGGCCTCGGCATCGCCACGGTCGTCCTGAGCTTCCTGTGGAAGAAGGCGCCGGGCCCGGTCAGCAAGGTCCCGGCCGCGCTGGTCGCCGTCGGCATCGGCATCGCGATCGCCGCGCTGCCCGGCGTCGAGGTGAAGACCCTCCAGGTGGGCAATCTGCTCGCCGCCGTCGACGTGCCCGGCGGTGAGCAGTTCGCCGGTCTGGCGGACGTCGGCATCATCACCGCGATCCTGACCTTCACCGTGATCGCGTCCGCCGAGTCGCTGTTCACCGCCGCCGCGGTGGACCGTATGCACGACGGTCCGCGCACCCGCTACAACCCCGAGCTGATCGCCCAGGGCGCCGGCAACACGGTCGCCGGCCTCCTCGGCGCGCTGCCCATCACCGCGGTGGTGGCCCGCAGTTCGGCGAACGTCCAGGCGGGCGCCAAGACCCGCATGTCCCGCACCCTGCACGGCCTGTGGCTGCTCGCCTTCGCCCTGCTGCTCCCCCAAGTGCTGGCGCTGATCCCGATCTCGGTCCTCGCGGGCGTGCTGATCCACAGCGGCTGGAAGCTGTTCGCCCCCGCGGAGTTCCCGAAGATGTGGCGGCAGGACCGCGGCGAGTTCGCGGTCATGACCCTCACCACGCTGGTCATCGTGGCGACGGCGCTGCTGGAGGGCGTGCTGTTCGGCCTCGCGGCGGGCATCGTGCTGGCCGCGGTGCGGATGTCGCAGACGGTGATCAAGCAGCACTTCGAGGACGACACCGCGAAAGTGGTGATGGCCGGGAACGCGACGTTCCTGCGCCTGCCCCAGGTCATCGAGGCGCTGGAGGCCGCCGCCGAGTCCGGCAAGCCCCGGATCCGCCTCGACCTCACCGGCGTGACCCACCTAGACCACGCCTGCCGCAGCCAGGTGGAAGAGTTCACCGCCCAGCAGCGCGGCAAGGGCCTGCGGGTGGAACTGCTGATGCCGGGCCCGGCGAAACGACCGGTGGCGGAGGGGGCCGCAACGGGTCCCACGGCGGGTTCCTCGACGGAGACCGCGACGGGATCGACGGCCGCCGGCTTCGGAACCGGCACCGGGGCCGGCTTCGGAACCGGGGCCGGGGTTGGCTTCAGAACCGGTTCCGGTTTCGGCACCGGGGCCGGGACCGGCTTCGGATCGGCGGACCCGACGGCCGACCTCCGGAACGGAGTCCCGTCCAGCCACCCGTCCGGCCGTCCGCCCCGCCGCCCGACCGGCTACCCGGAGACGGCCGCCGCTTCCTCCGACACCGGGGACTTCCCCGGGACGGCCGCCGCCCCCGGCCCGACCGCCGAGTGGTTCTACCTGGACACCCGCCCCATGCCGGAGGACTTCGCGGAGCGGTACGCGCAGGAGTACGCCCCCGGGTACGCGCAGGGCTAGCCCCTCCCTGGAGCCGCACTCTCGTAAGCCGCGCCCTCCGAAGCCGCCCCCGCTGGAGCCGCCCCCCGTCCGCTAGCCCTTCAGCCCCTCGTACGTCACCCCCGTCAGCCGCTCCGACTCCGTCCACAGCCGTTCGCTCGCCCGGTCCTCGAGGGTCCAGGAGGCGCGCCTCGACGGCGCGGGCCCTCCGCGCCACATCGCGCGGGACGGGCCGGTGAAGGAGTCGGGGCGCACGTCGGGGGCGGTAGCGGCGTACAGGGTGGGCAGCGCGCCCCCCTCGGCGGACTGGGCGAAGACGCGGTTGCCGAGCTCCGCGATCCGTTCGACGCCCCGGCGTCCCTCCAGACGGGGGCCCGCGGTCTGGAGGTTGGTCGACGCGTACCCGGGGTGCGCGGCGGCCACGACCAGGCCGGCGCCCGCCGCCTCCAGCCGTCGGGCCAGCTCGTGCGTGAAGAGCAGGTTGGCGGTCTTGGAACGTCCGTAGGCGATCCAACGGCGGTAGCGGCGCTCGCTGTTGAGATCGCGCGGGTCGATGTTCGACAGCAGGTGGGCCATGCTGGAGACGTTGACCACGCGGGCTTCGGGCGTGGCGAGCAGCCTGGGCAGCAGCAGTCCGGTGAGGGCGAAGTGCCCGAGGTGGTTCACCCCGAACTGCGTCTCGAACCCGTCGGCGGTGGTGCCGTAGGGCAGCGCCATCACGCCCGCGTTGTTGACGAGCAGGTCGAGCCGCTCGTACGGCAGGCGCGCCGCGAACTCCCGCACGGAGGCGAGGTCGCCGAGGTCCAGCGACCGCAACTCCACGTCGGCGTCCGGCACTTCACCGGTGAGCCGCTCGACGGCCTCGCGCCCCCGGGTCTCGCTGCGGCAGGCCAGCACCACGCGAGCTCCGGCGCGGGCGAGTTCCCGCGCGGCGATGTATCCGATTCCGCTGTTGGCGCCGGTGACGACGGCCGTGCGGCCGGTCTGGTCGGGGATGTCGCGCGTGCTCCAGGCGACGGCCATGAAGGGCTCCTTCCGCTACGGCCCCCAGCGTAGGCACACGCACCGGACGCATCCGGGCAGCCTCGCCCAGGTGTCCTCATCCGGGGCACTCTCCCGTTACGACATGTCCACGACACGGCTACCCTGCGCTCCTAGCGTCCCTCACCGCACGACCTCGCCGCCGACCGGTGGCGGGCCGGTCACGACACACCCTTGGAGCAAGCGTGGAACGTCGTACCCTCCTGCGTGCAGCGGTGCTGGGCGGGTCCTCCGCCGCGCTCGGCGGAACCCTGTGGCGCGGCGCCGCGTACGCCGCGCCGGCCCAGCCCGGCGCGGGCCCGTACGGGGCGCTCGGCGCACCGGACGCCAACGGCATCCGGCTGCCGAGCGGTTTCACCAGCCGGGTGATCGCCCGCTCCGGGCAGACGGTCCCCGGCACCTCGTACACCTGGCACAACGCCCCTGACGGCGGGGCCTGTTACACCGACGGCAGTGGCTGGATCTATGTCTCCAACTCGGAGATCAACCCGTCGGGCGGCGCGAGCGCGGTGAAGTTCTCGGCGACGGGGACGGTCACGTCGGCGTACCGCATCCTCTCCGGCACCCGCACCAACTGCGCGGGCGGGAAGACCCCTTGGAACACCTGGCTGTCCTGCGAGGAGGTCGACCGGGGGTACGTGTACGAGACCGATCCGTGGGGCGTGAACGCGGCGGTGCAGCGGCCCGCGATGGGCCGTTTCAAGCACGAGGCCGCCGCCGCCGACCCGGTGCGCAGGGCGATCTATCTGACCGAGGACGAGACGAACGGCCGCTTCTACCGCTTCCTGCCCACGACTTGGGGAAACCTGTCCTCCGGCACCCTCCAGGTCATGGTCGCCGGCAGCGCCACCTCGGGCTCGTTCACCTGGACGAACGTCCCCGACCCGGACGGCTCCCCCACCAGCACCCGCACCCAGGTGTCGGGCTCGAAGTCCTTCAACGGCGGCGAGGGCTGCCACTACGCCGACGACACGGTCTGGTTCACCACGAAGGGCGACAACCGCGTCTGGCAGCTCAACCTCACCGCCAACACATACGAGTTGGCGTACGACGACTCCCTCGTCTCCTCCGGCACGGCCCCGCTCACCGGGGTCGACAACATCACCGGCTCGGCCTCCGGCGACCTGTTCGTGGCGGAGGACGGCGGGACCATGGAGATCTGCGTGATCACCCCGAACGACGTCGTCGCCCCCTTCCTCCGCGTCGACGGCCAGTCGGCCTCGGAGATCACGGGTCCGGCCTTCTCCCCCGACGGGACCCGGCTGTACTTCTCCAGCCAGCGCGGCACGTCGGGGAGTTCGTCGGGCGGGATCACGTACGAGGTGCGGGGCCCGTTCCGGACGTGAGCCGGAGCGCGCAAGAGGTTGGGCGCGGGCGAGATTGAAAGGAACCTGACAGGAGCGAGGAGGAACCGGGCCGGGCGGCGACTCGTTCGAGCGAACGAAGTTCACAGCGGAAGCAGAGCCGCACCCCCGTGCGGTCACAGCCCAGGGCGCCGCGCATCGCCGCCCGCACCCCCGACTTCCCGGAGGACCGACCATGACTCCCGACCCGTCCCGCCGCACCGTCCTCGGCGGAGCCGCCCTCGCCGCCCTCACCCTGGCGGCCACGACGACCCCGGCCGAGGCCAAGTCCCGTACTCCTCAGCACACTTGGCCGACGGTGTTCCCCCTCCCCAATGGCTGGCTCCCCGAGGGCATCGCCATCGGCAGCAGGCCGTTCGCCTACATGGGCTCCCGCGCCAACGGCGGGATCTACCGCACCGACCTGCGCACCGGCGAGGGCGAGATCCTCCACCCCGGCGGCCCCGGCGAGCTGTCCATCGGCCTGAAGCTGGACCGCGACGGGCTGCTCTACGTCGCCGGCAACACCGGGGTGGCCCGGGTCATCGACTCCCGCACCGCGGAAGTCCTGGCCACCCACCGCCTCACCGACCCCACCGGCCACTTCATCAACGACGTCGCCCTCCTCGGCGACCGTGCCTGGTTCACCGACTCCCGGGACGCGGTGCTGTACGGCGTCCCGCGAGGCCGCCCCGGCGCGATCCGCGCCCTCCCGCTCACCGGCGACTGGGTCCAACTCCCCGGCGTCAACAACGCCAACGGCATCGTCGGCGCGCCGGACGGCCGCAGCCTGATCGTCGTGAAGAGCACGCCGGGCGAGCTGTACAACGTCGACCTCAGGACGGGCCACGCCACGAGGATCACCCTGACCGGCGCGGCCGACGTCGTCAACGGCGACGGTCTCTACCGCATCGGCCGCACCCTGTACGTCGTCCAGAACCGCCTCAACCTGATCAGCGTCTGGTCCCTGGACCGCAGGGCCACCACCGCGACCCTGACCCGCACGATCACCTCCCCCCACTTCGACGTCCCCACCACGGCGGCCCGCTACGGCAACCGCCTCTACCTGGTCAACGCCCGCTTCACCAGCCCCCAGACCCCGGAAACGACGTTCACGGCGGTAGCCGTACCCCTGTAACTTCCCCCGCTGTTCACAGAACCATCACAACTAGGCCACACGTACTTCACTTCACCCGTTGCCGTCATACCGTCGTCCCCTCAAGCACCAGCCCTGGGGGGACGACGCTCATGACCAACCCGTACACCTACACACCCACCGCACCCCGCTGGGCCCGCAAGCGCTACGTCCTGCCGGCCCTGGCGCTGTCCCTGCTCATCGGCGTGGGCATCGGCAACAGCGAGGACCCGAAGACGACGGAGGCGAAGCCGCTCTCCGCCACCCCGCAGCCGACGGTGACCGTCACGACGACGGCGACACAACAGCCGGCGCCGGCCCCGACGGTGACAGCAACGGAAACGGTGAAGGTCCAGGTAACCGAAACGGTCACCGCACCGGCGGCAGCGGCAAACGAGGACACCACGTCAGACACCTACACCGACCCCTCGGACGACTCCGCCGACGTCTACTACGCCAACTGCAGCGCGGCCCGAGCCGCAGGAGCGGCCCCCCTCCACACCGGAGACCCCGGCTACGCCCCCCACCTCGACCGAGACGGCGACGGCTCAGCCTGCGAGTGACCTTGCCAAGCTGATGGCCCGACAACTCAGGCCACCAGTGCGCTGCCGTCTTCGGTGAAGTAGAATAGGAAGGTCCAGGGCCTATCGGCAGAATCGATCAGACCTCCGCGCACCGGCCGGCCATGCTCGCGGAGGAGTTGCACCATTCGTTCCAGCCCGAGGAGTTCCACTCCGTGCATCCGCATGCGCCGGAGTCGGCGCGCAAAGACCCCGGCATGTTGCTCTGCGGGATGCGCTGTGTCCCACACTTGGTAGGTGGCACCGCTGCGGAGGGCGGCCAGAGCAGCCGCGGACAACTCGTCGCCACCGGCGGCCAACAGCTTCTCCAGCACAGGTCTTTCCATGGTCACCCCCACCGGGATCCTGCGGTACGGCAGCCAGGAACCGCAACCACGGCAATCGCCCTGGGCCACAGCTGACATCAACGGCACCGGACGCCGGCGCACATCAGCGACTCCGTCCGGCCGTCGCACCGGTCGTCGCCCGCAGTCCGAATAGGCGCACGCCAGTGAGACGCCGTTCAGCCCGGTCAGCGGCCTCAGATTGAGAGGCGCCGCCGAGGAAACGCCAGAGGGCGACACCCCCGCACAGGGTGTCGCCCTCCTCTTGCGTGCCGGAGCCGTCCCGATCGGTGCTGAGGGTCGGGGACCGAGGCGGCTCCGGGGTTCGGTGGGGTCGGTGGCCCCGCGAGGTCAGGGACCGGTGAGGTCCTGAAACCGTGTCAGCGGTGGTCGCTGCCCGTTGACTGGGTCGCCGCTCGGCCCGCTTCCAGGCGGGCCACCGGGATGCGGAACGGGGAGCAGGAGACGTAGTCCAGGCCGACCTCGTGGAAGAAGTGGACCGACTCCGGGTCGCCGCCGTGCTCGCCGCAGACGCCGAGCTTGAGGTCGGGGCGGGTGGCGCGGCCGGCCTCGGCGGCCAGCTTCACCAGGGAGCCGACGCCGTCCTTGTCGATCGTCTCGAACGGGCTGACGCCGAAGATGCCCTTCTCCAGGTAGGCCGTGAAGAAGGAGGCCTCGACGTCGTCGCGGCTGAAGCCCCACACCGTCTGGGTGAGGTCGTTCGTGCCGAAGGAGAAGAACTCCGCCGCCTCGGCGATCTGACCGGCGGTCAGGGCGGCCCGCGGGAGTTCGATCATCGTGCCGATCGACAGCTTCAGCGCCACGCCCGTCGCCGCCTCGACCTCCGCGATGACGGCGTCGGCCTCCTCGCGGACGATCTCCAGCTCCTGGACCGTGCCGACGAGCGGGATCATGATCTCGGCGCGCGGGTCGCCCTTGGCGTTCTTGCGCTCCGCCGCCGCCTCGGCGATGGCGCGGACCTGCATCGTGAACAGGCCGGGGATGACCAGGCCCAGGCGTACGCCGCGCAGGCCCAGCATCGGGTTCTGCTCGTGCAGGCGGTGGACGGCCTGGAGCAGGCGCAGCTCGTTCTCGTGGGGCTCCTGGCGGGACTCCGCCAGGGCCACGCGGACCGACAGCTCGGTGATGTCGGGGAGGAACTCGTGCAGCGGCGGGTCCAGGAGACGGACCGTCACCGGGAGGCCGTCCATCGCGGAGAACAGCTCGACGAAGTCCTGCTTCTGGAGCGGGAGGAGCGCCTTCAGGGACTCCTCGCGCTCGGTCTCCGTGTCCGCCAGGATCAGGCGCTCGACCAGCTCGCGGCGGTCGCCGAGGAACATGTGCTCCGTACGGCACAGGCCGATGCCCTGGGCACCGAAGCGGCGGGCGCGCAGCGCGTCCTCGGCGTTGTCCGCGTTGGCGCGGACGCGGAGGCGGCGCTTGCGGTCCGCGAAGGCCATGATGCGGTGGACGGCCTCGACCAGCTCGTCGGCGTCCTGGGCGCCCGCGTGCATCCGGCCCTCGAAGTACTCCACGACCGGGGACGGGACGACCGGGACCTCGCCCAGGTAGACCTTGCCGGAGGAGCCGTCGATGGAGATGACGTCGCCCTCCTCGACCACATGGCCGCCAGGGACGGTCATCCGGCGGCGCTTGGTGTCGACCTCCAGCTCCTCCGCGCCGCACACGCAGGTCTTGCCCATGCCGCGGGCGACGACGGCCGCGTGGGAGGTCTTGCCGCCGCGCGAGGTCAGGATGCCCTCGGCCGCGATCATGCCGTCGAGGTCGTCGGGGTTGGTCTCACGGCGGACCAGGATGACCTTCTCGCCCGAACGCGACCACTTCACGGCCGTGTACGAGTCGAAGACGGCCTTGCCGACCGCCGCGCCCGGGGAGGCGGCGATGCCCCGGCCGACCTGCGCCACCTTGGCGTCCTCGTCGAAGCGGGGGAACATCAGCTGGGCGAGCTGGGCGCCCGTGACCCGCTGGAGCGCCTCGGCCTCGTCGATGAGCCCCTGGTCCACCAGCTGCGTGGCGATACGGAAGGCCGCGCCCGCCGTGCGCTTGCCGACGCGGGTCTGGAGCATCCACAGCTGGCCGCGCTCGATGGTGAACTCGATGTCGCAGAGATCCTTGTAGTGGTTCTCCAGGGTCTCCATGATCCGCATCAGCTGGTCGTACGACTTCTTGTCGATCGACTCCAGCTCCGCGAGGGGGACCGTGTTGCGGATGCCCGCCACGACGTCCTCGCCCTGCGCGTTCTGGAGGTAGTCGCCGTAGACGCCCTGGTGGCCGGAGGCGGGGTCGCGGGTGAACGCGACGCCCGTGCCCGAGTCGGGGCCCAGGTTGCCGAAGACCATGGAACAGATGTTGACCGCGGTGCCGAGGTCGCCGGGGATGCGCTCCTGACGCCGGTACAGCTTGGCCCGGTCGCCGTTCCAGGAGTCGAAGACGGCCTTGATGGCGAGGTCCATCTGCTCGCGCGGGTCCTGCGGGAAGTCCCGGCCGGCCTCGGTCTTGACGATCTTCTTGAACTTGGTGACGAGCCTCTTGAGGTCGGCCGCCTCCAGCTCGGTGTCGACGACGACCTTCTTGGCCGCCTTCGCCGCCTCCAGCGCGTCCTCGAAGAGCTCGCCGTCGACGCCGAGGACGGTCTTGCCGAACATCTGGATGAGACGGCGGTAGGAGTCCCAGGCGAAGCGGTCGTCGCCGGCCTGCTTGGCCAGGCCCTGGACCGACTTGTCGGAGAGACCGATGTTGAGGACGGTGTCCATCATTCCCGGCATCGAGAACTTCGCGCCCGAGCGGACCGAGACGAGGAGCGGGTCGTCGGCCTGGCCGAGCTTCTTGCCCATCTTCTCCTCGAGGGCGACGAGATGAGCGCTCACCTCGTCACGCAGTGCCGTCGGCTCCTCGCCGCTGTCGAGGTAGACCTTGCAGGCCTCGGTGGTGATCGTGAAGCCGGGCGGGACCGGCAGACCCAGGTTGGTCATCTCGGCGAGGTTCGCGCCCTTGCCGCCGAGGAGGTCCTTGAGGTCCTTGTTGCCCTCGGTGAAGTCGTAGACGAACTTCACGCCCTCAACGCTCGCGGCCTGATCGGCTACCGGGAGATCTTTGTTTTCCGACACGGGTCTCGACTCCTCGAGGACGCGGTGGCTGCCCTGACGGCCAGGAACATACCCAGATCGAAGGCTTCTGGGTACGTCCACTTGCGCGTCGTGCGCGCGTAACCAGCCGTCCGCCAGGGGATCGAAAGTCAAGGCTGGGCAAGCGTTCAGCAGTCGATGTTTTCACTTCTTGAACGCAAGCATCGTTCCGGGCTCTAGTTTACGCTCATTTGAGCAGCGAGCGCCACGTCTGATTTCGATCGATGAACGATCAAGAGGTGGCACTCAGTGCCACCCTTTGAGGAAGTGCAGTCGCTCATGATCCGCTCATCTGAGCGCTACCCCTATCAAGGGTGGCGAGAATCACGCTGTCACGAGCGGCCCTGTTTCACCATCCGGACGACGTCACACCCCCCGCGCCGGGCGATGTCACACCCCCCGGCCCCGTCACGCGCCAGGGCCGTCACACCCCCAGCGCCGCCAGCCGTTCCTCCACCCGCTCCGGCGCGTACAAGTGCTCCACGACCAGCGCACCCGCGCCCACCAGCCCCGCCCGCTCCCCCAGCCGTGAGGTCACCACGTCCAGGCCGGCCGTCGAGCGCGGCAGCGCCCGCTGGTAGAGCAGCTCCCGCACGCCGGTGAGGAAAGGCGTCCCGGCGAGATCCCCGGCGATCATCAGCACGCCCGGGTTGAGCAGGGTCACGACCGTCGCCAGCACGTCCCCCACCTGCCGCCCCGCCTCCCGGGCCAGCGCCGCCGCCGTGGGATGCCCGGCGGCCAGCAGATCGCGCACGTCCGAGCCCGAGGCCGCCGGGATCCCGGTCTCCGCCAGCTTCCGCGCCACCGCGCCGCCGCTGGCGACGGCCGCGAGACAGCCGTACGCCCCGCAGCGGCACAGCGCCTCCGTGCCGACCCGGATGTGCCCGATGTCGCCGGCGCCGCCGTCCACGCCGCGGAAGATCGTGCCGCCCACCACCACCCCGGCCCCGATCCCGGTCGACACCTTGACCAGCACGAACGCCGAGCAGTCCGGGTGTCCGGTGCGCTGTTCGCCGTACGCCATGAGGTTGGCGTCGTTGTCGACGAGGACCGGGACCGGCGGTGCGCCCGTGTGGTCGGTGAACGCCCCGGCGAGGCGACCGCGTATGTCGTAGCCGTCCCAGCCGGGCATGATCGGCGGCTGGACGACCCGGCCGCTGTCGCTGTCCACCGGGCCGGGGACGGCGAGTCCGACGCCGCACACCTCGCCCGCGCGGCGGCCCGCCTTCTCCAGGAGTTCGGCGAACCAGCGGCCCAGTTCGCCGAGGACGGCGTCCGGGCCGTCCTCGACCAGCAGCGGGCCGCCGTGCTCGGCGAGGATCTCGCCGGTCAGGGAGAGGACGGCGGCGCGCGCGTGCCGGGTGTCCAGGTCGGCGGCGAGGACCACGGCGTGGGCGTCGTCGAACTCCAGGGTGATGGAGGGACGGCCGCCGAGCGGGGAGTCGACGGGGCCGCCGGCGCCCTCGCGCAGCCAGCCCGCGCGGAAGAGACGGTCCAGGCGCTGGCCGACGGTGGCCCGGGACAGACCGGTGGCCTGCTGGAGGGCGCCGCGTGTCGTCGCCCGCCCGGCGCGCACCAGCGCGAGCAGGTCTCCGGCGCCGGCCTGAGCGCCGCTCCTGCCCGTCCGTCCCGGCTGTCCGGTCATGCGCACCCCCTTGTGTTTCCCAACCCTGCATTACATATTGGGTTTTGCGTGTTAAATAGACGTAACCCTACGGTAGCCGCTGCCGAACCGACCGGCAGCAACGTCTTCGGGGAGCCCCGAGTGGATCGCACCACGCAGCTCGTCGCCCGGCCGGCGGAGTCCTCCGCCGTATACGATCCCGCCCCCGCGGCCGGATCGCTGCACCTCAGGGCGGTGGAGGTGCTGGAGGGCAACTGGACGGGAACCTCGACGGTCCCCTCGCGCAGGCTGTACCCGCACCAGTGGTCCTGGGACTCCGCGTTCGTCGCGATCGGGCTGCGGCACGTCTCGCCGCTGCGGGCGCAGACGGAGCTGGAGACGCTGCTGGACGCCCAGTGGGGTGACGGGCGGATCCCGCACATCGTGTTCAACCCCTCCGTGCCGCTCGACGCGTACTTCCCGAGCCCCGACTTCTGGCGTTCCTCGGCCGCGGGACGCGCCGCGGGCGCCCCGCGCACCGTACAGACCTCGGGCATCGTGCAGCCACCGGTGCACGCCCTCGCCGCCTGGCTGGTGCACCGCGCCGACCCGGGGCTGTCGCGGGCGCGCGGCTTCCTCGCCCGCGCGTATCCCCGGCTGGCCGCCTGGCACCGGTATCTGCTGCACCGGCGGGACCTGGGCGGGGGCGGGCTGGCGTCCGTCGTCCACCCGTGGGAGCAGGGGATGGACAACGCCCCCTCGTGGGACGCGCCGCTGGCCCGGATCACCCCGGCCCCGGCCCGCTCCTTCCGGCGCGCCGACCTGGACCACGGGGCGGCCGAGGACCGGCCGACGGATCTGGACTACGGGCGGTACGTGCGGCTGGCGACGGAGTACCGGGACGGCGGCTACGCCGACGGCGGCGGCGACTTCGCCGTCGAGGACCCCTCGTTCAACGCCCTGCTCATCGCCTCCGAGCACGCCCTCGCCCGGATCGCGCACGAGTTGGGCGCGACGGGCGCCGCCCGGCACGCGCGCGCGGAACGGCTGACGGCGGCGCTCGTCGCCCGGCTGTGGGACCCGGCCGAGGGGATCTTCCTCTGCCGGGACGTGCGCGGCGGGGGCCTGATCGAGGAGCGCGGGGTGTCCGGGCTGGTCCCGCTGCTCCTGCCGGGCCTTCCGCGCGAGGTGGTCGACGCCGTCGTCCGCACCCTGCGCGGCCCGCACTTCGGGGTGGGCGCCGCCACCCGACTGGTCCCGAGCTACGACCTGCTCGGCGAGGCCTTCGACCCGCACCGCTACTGGCGCGGTCCGGCCTGGTTCAACACCGGCTGGCTGCTGGAGCGGGGGCTGCGCGTCCATGGTGAGCGGGCCCTCGCGGACGGGCTGCGCGCGGCCTCGCTGGAGGCCGCGGGCGCCTCCGACTTCGCGGAGTACGTCGACCCGTACACCGGCGAGGCCTGCGGGGCGACCGGCTTCAGCTGGACCGCCGCGCTCACCCTCGACCTGCTGCACGACACGGAGGGCCTGCACGGCGACGAGAACGCGAGGCACGCCGGCGACGCCGGAGACGAACCGCACGACACCGAAAGCGTCAGGCGCGACACCGAGAACGCCAGGGACGACACCGTGCTCAAGGGAGGGGACCGGGGATGACGGACCGGCATCATCTGCTCGTGTACGGCGGGACGTTCGCCGCCGTCGGGGACCGCGGGGACATCAGCGGCGTGCGCGGCGCCGGGCCTCCGGACGGGCTGTTCGTCCGGGACGCGCGGCACCTCAGCCGCTGGCAGCTCACGCTCGACGGGGCCGTGCCGGAGGCGCTGGTCCCGGTCGCGGACGGGGACGCCGCGCGCTGCGTCCTCGTCCCGCGCGGCGGCCGGGCCGAACCGCCGTCCTGCGCGCTCTTCCGCGAACAGGCCGTCGGGGACAGCTCGTTCGTGGAGGCGCTGCGGGTCGTCAGCAACCGTCCCGTTCCGCTGACGGTCCGTCTGGCGCTCACCGTGGACGCCGACTTCACCGACCAGTTCGAACTGCGCTCCGACCACCGCACCTACGCCAAGACCGGAGCCGTCCGCCGCCGCCAAGTCCTCGACGACGGCGTCGAGTTCACCTATCAGCGGGGCGAGTGGCGGTCCGTCACCACGGTGAGCGCCGAACCCGCCCCGGACGCCGTGGAGGAGACCGGCACCGGCGCCCGCCGCCTGGTGTGGACGCTGGAGTTGGAGCCGCACGGCTCGGCCGAGCTGACCCTGCGGGCGATGGCCCGTCCGCACGGCGAGCGGCGGGCCCTGCGGGTGCCCAGCTCACCGGCCGCGATGACCGCCGAACTGCTGGCGCGGGAAGGCGAGTTCGTGGAGGGCGTGGCCTTCCCGACCGGCTGGCCCGAGCTCGCCGCCGCCTGTGCGCGGGGGCTCGCGGACCTGGCCGCGCTCCAGGTCCAGGCGACCGGCCCGGACGGCGAGGAACTGCGCGTCCCGGCGGCGGGCGCGCCCTGGTTCCTGACCCTGCTGGGCCGGGACGCCCTGCTCACCTCGCTGTTCGTCCTCCCCTACCGCCCCCGCCCGGCCGCCGCGACCCTCCTGGCCCTCGCCGCGACCCAGGCGACCGAGACCGGCCCGGAGTCGGTCGCCCAGCCCGGCAAGATCGTCCACGAGGTGCGGCACGGGGAGCTGGCCCACTTCCGCCAGGTCCCCTACGGCCGCTACTACGGCTCCGTGGACGCCACCCCGCTCTTCCTCGTGCTGCTGGGCGCGTACGCCGAGCGGACCGGCGACACGGATCTCGCCCGCCGGCTGGAGCCGCACGCCCGCGCCGCCGTCGGCTGGATGCTCGACCACGGCGGCCTCACCTCGCGCGGCTATCTGGTCTACCGCGCCGACCAGGGCGGTCTGGCCAACCAGAACTGGAAGGACTCCCCCGGCGCCATCTGCTCCGCCGACGGCGCCCGCGCGAGCGGCCCGGTGACGGCGGCGGGCGCCCAGGGCTACGCGTACGACGCGCTGCGCCGCACGGCGTGGCTGGCGCGCGCGGTGTGGCGGGACGAGACCTACGCGGCGCTGCTGGAGCAGGCCGCCGCCGATCTGCGCGACCGTTTCCAGCGGGACTTCTGGATGCCGGAGCGCTCCTTCCCGGCGCTCGCGCTGGACGGCGCGGGCCGCCAGGTCGACGCGCTCGCCTCGGACGCCGGGCACCTGCTCTGGTCCGGGCTGCTGGACAAGGAGTACGGGGAGGCCGTCGGCCGGCGGCTGCTGGAGCCGGACTTCTTCTCCGGCTGGGGCGTGCGCACCCTGGCCGCGGGGCAGCCGGCGTACCACCCGCTGTCGTACCACCGCGGTTCGGTCTGGCCGCACGACAACGCGCTGATCGCGCTGGGCCTGGCCCGCTACGGCCTGCACGACGAGGCCCGCGCGGTCGCCCACGGCCTGGTCGACGCGGCGACCGCGACCGGGCACCGGCTGCCCGAGGTCCTCGCGGGGTACGGCCGTGACACCCACGCCGAGCCGGTGCCGTACCCTCACGCGTGCGTACGGGAATCCCGCTCGGCCGCGGCTCCGTTGGCGCTGCTCACGGCGGTGGGCGGGGCCTGACGGGGTACTTGGCCGGGCATTTGCACGGTGTTTGCCGACCGCTGGCCGAGCGGGGTGAACACCGGCCCGGAGCAAGCCGTACGAAAAGGTGGCGGATCCGATCCCCCTGTCGGATCCGCCGATCCACCCGGCTTCGTACGGAAGGACCCTCGGGTGCCCGCCTCCACACGCTCCCGCCACCTGCCCGACCCGAAGGATCCTGGGAACGCCGGGCCTTCCGACAGCTCCGGCAGCACCGGCAGCTCCGGCGACGCCGAGAACCCCGAGACCAGCCCTGAGAACCCGGTGGACGTCGAGGGCGTCGGGGAGGTCCCCGAGACCGTCCCTGAGGACCCGGAGAAGGCCCCCGAGGGCCCGGAGAAGGTCCTTGAGCAGGACCCTGGGGAGGTCCCTGAGAACGCGGAGGCCGCCCCCGAGCCCCCCGCCCGTGCCTCCCTCAAGGCCCGTCTCGCCTACCGCCGCGCCTGGCGGGGCCGGCATCCGCGTGCCGCCGAGGCGCTGTGGTGGACGGCGACCGCGCTGTCCGTGGTGCTCGTGCTCGGGGCCATGCTGCTGCCCAACCAGCTCCAGCTGCTGCGCACGGACCAGTTCCTGCGGCTGCCCGGCGAGGCGATCATCGCGGCGGCCCTGCTGCTGGCGCTGCCGGCCAGGCCCCGCAAGGCGGTCGCCGTCACCGGCGGGGTGATCCTCGGGACGCTGACCGTGCTGAACCTGCTGGACATGGGGTTCGCCGAGTACCTCGGCCGCGGCTTCAACCCGATCCTGGACTGGGGCCTGCTCGACGACGCCCAGTCGTACATCGAGGACTCGATGGGCGAGGCGACAGCCGTCGGCGCGGCGATCGGCCTGGTGGCGCTGATCGTGGGGCTGTTCGCCGTCATGGCGCTGGCCGTGCTCCGGCTGAGCGGCGTGCTGGCGCGCCACCGGCAGACCGCGACCCGCGCCACCCTGGCCGCGGGCACGGTGTGGATGACCTGCTCCGCCCTCGGGCTCCAGTACGCCGGGGAGCCGATCGCCCTCGACCGCGCCGCGACCGCCCTCACCGGCAAGGCCGCGGAGGTGCGCAAGACCCTGCGGGACGAGGCCGAGTTCGCGAAGGAGACCCGTGTCGACGCCTTCGGCAACACGCCCGGCGACCAGCTCGTGCCCGATCTGCGCGGCAAGGACGTGATCTTCGCGTTCATCGAGAGCTACGGCCGCGTCGCCCTGACGGACCCGGAGATATCGCCCGGCGTCGACCGGGCGCTGGACGCCGGCCAGCAGGCGCTGACGGCGGCCGGTTACCGGGCCAAGAGCGGCTGGATGACCTCGTCGACGTTCGGCGGCGGCAGCTGGCTCGGGCACTCCACCACGATGTCGGGCCTGTGGATCGACAACCAGCAGCGCTACCGCACGGTGATGAGCAGCGACCACCTGAGCCTGACCAAGGCCTTCCAGAAGACCGGCGCGTGGGACACGGTCGGGGTCATGCCGGGTGTGCAGAAGGCGTGGCCGGAGCAGAAGTACTACGGGCTGGACAAGGTCTACAACGCCTTCCAACTGGGTTATCAGGGGCCGGCGTTCAGCTGGTCGACCATGCCCGACCAGTACGCCCTGGAGTCGTTCCAGCGTCTGGAGCACGGCAGGGACCGCGCCAAGCCGCTGATGGCGGAGATCATCCTGACCTCCAGCCACCAGCCGTGGGCCCCGGTGCCGGAGATGGTCGACTGGAAGGACGTCGGCGACGGTTCGGTCTTCGAGAGCGTCGAGAAGAAGGGGCAGAAGGCGGCCGACGTCATCAACGACTCCGACAAGTCCCGTGTGGCGTACGGCAAGTCGGTCGAGTACTCGGTGACCGCCCTCACGCAGTGGCTGGAGCGCTACGGCACCGACGACACCGTCCTCGTCTTCCTCGGCGACCACCAGCCGATCACCCGGGTCACCGGGAACACCGCCGTCCGGGACGTGCCGGTCACCATCGTCGCGAAGGACCCGAAGATGCTCGACAAGATCGCCGACTGGAAGTGGACGGACGGGCTGAAGCCCGCGCCGGACGCCCCGGTGTGGAAGATGAGCTCGTTCCGGGACCGCTTCCTGACGGCGTACGGCTCGACGCCGCATCCAACGAATTGAAGCGGGGGGCGGGGAGGGCTGGGGCGGCGGTCGATCAGCCCCCGGAGGTGTCCAGTTCCGCGTCCTCGCCGACGCCGGCGCAGTCGTAGGGGTCCTTCAGCCAGCCGTCCGGCAGCACCACCCGGTTGTTGCCGGAGGTCCGGCCGCGGGGCCCGTCGGCGCCGGTCGGCCAGGGCTGGTCGAGGTCCAACTCGTCGAGTCCGGTGCGCAGTTCGGCCAGCGAGGAGGTGATCGCGAGCCGCTTGCGCATCTCGGAGCCGACGGCGAAGCCCTTCAGGTACCAGGCGACGTGCTTGCGGAAGTCGACGACGCCCTTGGTCTCGTCGCCGATCCACTCGCCGAGCAGGGCGGCGTGCCGGACCATGACGTCGGCGACCTCGCGCAGGGCGGGCCGGGCGAAGGCCGTACGCCCCTCGAAGGCCGCGACCAGGTCCGCGAACAGCCACGGCCGCCCCAGGCAGCCGCGTCCGACGACGACTCCGTCGCAGCCCGTCTCGCGCACCATCCGCAGCGCGTCCTCGGCGGACCAGATGTCGCCGTTGCCGAGGACGGGGATCTCCGGGACGTGCTCCTTCAGCCGGGCGATGGCGTCCCAGTCGGCGGTGCCGCCGTAGTGCTGGGCGGCCGTGCGGCCGTGCAGCGCGATGGCCGTGACGCCCTCCTCGACGGCGATGCGGCCGGCGTCGAGGTAGGTGATGTGGTCGTCGTCGATGCCCTTGCGCATCTTCATGGTGACGGGGAGGTCGCCGGCGCCGCTCACCGCCTCGCGCAGGATGGCCCGCAGCAGGTGACGCTTGTACGGGAGCGCGGAGCCGCCGCCCTTGCGCGTCACCTTGGGGACCGGGCAGCCGAAGTTCAGGTCGATGTGGTCGGCGAGGCCCTCCTCCGCGATCATGCGGACGGCCTTGCCGACGGTCGCCGGGTCCACGCCGTACAGCTGGATCGAGCGCGGCTTCTCGGTCGCGTCGAAGTGGATCAGCTGCATGGTCTTCTCGTTGCGTTCGACCAGCGCCCGGGTGGTGATCATCTCGCTCACGAACAGGCCCTTGCCCCCGCTGGCTCCATCCTTTGCTTCGCCTCCGGCGAAGGCTTCGCCTTCGGCGAAGTGCCTGCACAGGGTACGGAAGGGCGCGTTGGTGATCCCCGCCATGGGGGCCAGCACGACGGGCGGCTGGACGGAGTGCGGGCCGATCCGGAGCGTGGCGTTCTGGGCGGGCGCGGTCGGGGGCACGGCCGTGGGCACGGTCGGGTGCGCGGTCGTGGGCGTCGGCGCGGTCGTGGACATCCGCTCATTCTCTCTCACCGTGCGGCGTTGCGACGATATTCATTAGTTAGGCGTACTATGCATGCATGCCCGAGCTCAGCCACCGCCGACGCCTGCTCGTCCTCGCGATCTGCTGCATGAGCCTGCTGATCGTGAGCCTGGACAACACCGTCCTCAATGTCGCACTGCCCTCCATGGGGCGCGACCTGCACGCCTCCACCTCCGGTCTCCAGTGGACGATCGACGCCTACACGCTGGTCCTGGCCGCGCTGCTGATGCTCGCGGGCTCCACGGCGGACCGGATCGGCCGCCGGAAGGTCTTCCTGGCCGGACTGGTGCTGTTCTCGCTGGGGTCCCTGCTGTGCTCGCTCGCGCCGAGCCTGGAGCTGCTGGTCGCGGCGCGCATGGTGCAGGCGGTCGGCGGGTCGATGCTCAACCCGGTCGCCATGTCGATCATCACCAACACCTTCACCGACCCGCGCGAGCGCGCCCGTGCGATCGGCGCGTGGGGCGCGGTCGTCGGCATCTCGATGGCGGCGGGTCCGCTGGTGGGCGGGGTGCTGGTGGAGTCCGTCGGCTGGCGGTCCATCTTCTGGCTCAACCTGCCGGTCGGTCTCGCGGCCCTTCTGCTGACCCTGCGCTATGTCCCCGAGTCCCGCGCGCCCAAGGCCCGGCGGCCCGACCCGCTCGGGCAACTGCTCGTCATCGCGCTGTTCGGCGCGCTGACGTACGCGATCATCGAGGCGCCGACGGCCGGGCTCGGGACGGTCCTGCCGTTCGGGGCGGTCGCGCTGGCCGCGCTGGCGGGCCTGCTGTGGTACGAGCCGCGGCGCGACGAACCCCTCATCGACCTGCGCTTCTTCCGTTCGGCGCCGTTCAGCGGGGCCACGGTGATCGCGGTCTGCGCGTTCGCCGCGCTGGGCGGCTTCCTCTTCCTGTCGACGCTCTACCTCCAGAACGTGCGCGGTCTTGACGCCCTGCACGCCGGTCTGTGGATGCTGCCGATGGCTCTGCCGACGTTCCTGTGCGCGCCGCTGTCCGGGCGGCTCGTGGGCAGCACGGGGCCGCGGCTGCCGCTGGTGGTCGCCGGGGTCGCGATGACGGCGAGCGGGGTGCTGTTCGCCGCGTTCGACGCGGAGACGTCCGACGTCACCATGTTCCTGGGCTTCCTGCTGTTCGGCATCGGCTTCGGTTTCGTCAACGCGCCGATCACCAACACGGCGGTGTCGGGCATGCCCCGCAGCCAGGCGGGCGTCGCCGCCGCCGTCGCCTCCACCAGCCGCCAGCTGGGCCAGACCCTCGGCGTCGCCGTGATCGGCGCGCTGCTGGTCGCGGGCATCGGAAGCTCCTCGTACCGCGAGACGTTCGTGTCGGCCGCGGTGCCGGGGTGGTGGGTCCTGACGGCCTGCGGCCTGGCCGTCCTCACGGTCGGCGCAGCCACCACCGGCCCCTGGGCCCGCGGAACGGCCGAACGAACGGCGAAGCAACTGGACGCCGAGGAAATCAGGGAGGCGGTGGGGGCACCGGGGCGGGGGTGAAGCCGAAATCGGCGGCGGTGTGATGGTGGCCACTCAACGGGCCTCGCCGGCACTGGGCGTGGCCGCCCTGGGCACGCTGTTCCTGTCCCTGGCACCGGAGTCGGGGATGCGGAACGCGCTGATGACGACGCCGGCCGTGCAGCTCGGCGGGGTCGTCCCGACCGGCCCGCTGAGCCCGCGGCTGCCGCGCGGGGTGCGGTGAGGAAAGGCACAGCTCGGTCAACTCGGCGGTGTGCAGGCCCCGTTGAGGCCAGCCTTGTTGCAGACTCCTTGCCGTCCGGGGTCCGCCCACGACGGAACACTGGAGGCGTCATGCCGCAGACCACGACGAGCAAGGTGAGCCGCTGGGACCAGCACGGCCGCGAACACGTGGTCCACGTCCGCCGCACGGGAGTGCAGCGCACCCTGGACTGCGCCACCTGCGGCTGGCGCAGGGGCGCGCAGTTCCTGCCCTGGCTGAAGGCGGAGGAACACCTCACAGAGGCCCACCAGGCGACGGTGAACCCGGGCAACGGCGCGAGACCCTAACCCGATCGCAGCGCCCTCAGCAGCAGTTCCACCACGGCCTCGAAGTCGGGGTCGGCCTCCGGGCGTTGCCAGAGGCTGGCGTAGCCGGGGTCGTGGAAGCGGGCGGTGGCCTGGAAGACGGCTCGGGCGTCGGTCGCGGGATCGGCGGAAGCGAAGGTTCCGGAGGCGACGCCCGCCTCGATGATCGTGGTGAGCTGGCCGGTGAGGTCGGCGAGGTGTTCGCCGACCACCGCGCCGGTCTCGCCGGTGAGGACCAGGTAGGTGGCGAAGAGCTCGGGGTCGTCGCCCGCCTTGCGGCGCTTGGCCTCGAAGAGGGTCGCCAGCCAGGTGCGCAGCCGGGTCTCGGGGGCGCGGTCCTCGTCGGCGGCGATGCCGGCGAGCTCCCGCGAGGTGCGGTCCAGCCAGCGCTTGGTCACCGCCTCGCGCAGCGCCGCCTTGGTGCGGAAGTGGCGGTAGACGCTGCCGTGGCTGACGCCGAGCGCGCGGGCCACGTCCACCACGGTGGCCTTGGCGGGGCCGTGGCGGCGCAGCACCTCCTCGGTGGCTTCGAGGATGCGCTCGGCGGTCAGGGTCTCGGACGTCTGCGGTGCCATGCTCCGACCGTACCGGGAGGCCGGATCAGCGTTCGCTGTCGAGGTGCGCCATGGCGGCCGCCGCGTACCGGTCGCCGGCGGCGGCGTCGGCGGGCACGGCCGCCTCCATCGCCGTGAGGTCCGCCTCGTCCAGGACGACGTCCAGGGCGCCCAGCGACTCCGTGAGCCGCTCCCGGGTGCGGGCGCCGATCAGCGGGACGATGTCCTCGCCCCGGCCCAGCACCCAGGCGATGGCGATCTGGGCGACGGAGACGCCCTTCTGCTCGGCGATCTTCCGCAGGGACTCCACGAGGGTCAGGTTGTGCCGGAGGTTGTCCCCCTGGAAGCGGGGCGAGTGGGCGCGGAAGTCGTTCGCGGCGAGCTGCCGGTCGGCCGTGAAGTGCCCGGAGATGAGCCCCCGGGACAGCACTCCGTAGGCGGTGACGGAGATGCCCAGCTCACGGGTGGTCGGCAGGATCTCCCGCTCGATGCCGCGCGTGATCAGGCCGTACTCGATCTGGAGGTCGGCGATCGGCGCGGTGGCGGCGGCCCTGCGGATCGTCTCCGCGCCGACCTCGCTCAGGCCGATGTGGCGGACGTACCCCGTCTCGACGAGTTCGGCGATGGCGCCGACCGTCTCCTCGATCGGGACGTCCGGGTCGAGGCGGGCGATGCGGTAGACGTCGATGTGATCGACGCCGAGGCGCTGGAGGGAGTAGGAGGCGAAGTTCTTCACGGCGGCCGGGCGGCCGTCGTAGCCGGCCCAGCCGCCGTCCGGGTCGCGCAGGGCACCGAACTTGACGCTGGTCAGGGCCTGTTCGCGGTGGGCGGCGGGCGCGGTGCGCAGGGCTTCGCCGATGAGGAGTTCGTTGTGGCCCATGCCGTAGAAGTCGCCGGTGTCGAGCAGGGTCACGCCGGCCTCCAGGGCGGCGTGGATCGTGGCGATCGACTCGGTGCGGTCCGCGTCGCCGTACAGCGCCGACATGCCCATGCAGCCGAGGCCGAGGGCGGAGACGCGGGGGCCTGTCGTTCCGAGGGTGCGGGTCTGTGTCGTCGTCATGTCCTCCACCCTGACATGACAGCTGACAGATTTCAATATCTGTCAGCTGTCACCTCCGGCCTCGCCGCCGTCACCCGTCGTCCGTCGCCCGTGGCCCGTCCGGTCGACGGGCCGGGCTGCCCGAGGACAATGGAAGATGTCGGCGTGCAGTCACCCGGGCGGCGCCTGCCGTCGACCCGAGCGGCCCTTCCGCGCCGCCCGAGGAGGCCGCCATGAGCATCCGAATCGGCACGTTCAACATGGAGAACCTCTTCCGCAGGCCCACGGCCTTCCGGCTCCAGGACCCGGCCGAGCGCGCGGAGATCCTGGGCGACTTCGCCCAGCTGGTCGCGCTCCTCGACCTGCTCGCCTACGGAGACACGGAGAAGAAGGAGATCGCCCGGATCGTCAAGAAGCACCGGGCCTACGCGGTCGACCCCGAGGACCCGCCGCCGATCTTCATCAACCAGGCCCGGCCGGGCAAGGACTCAGGACTGTTCAGGACTTCGGGGTCGGGGAAGAACACCACCGTCGAGGTCACCGCCAAGGGCCGTGCCGCGTGGGCCGGTTGGGCCGAACTGGGGCAGGAGGACCTCGACCTGGACGTGGTGCGGAACACCGGCCGGGTGGTCTCGGAGGTCGACGCCGACATCCTGCTGGCCGTGGAGGTCGAGGACCGGCTCACCCTGGAGCGCTTCAACACACAGGTGCTGGCCGGAGCGCTCGGCCGCCGCCCGTACCCCTACAACCTGCTGATCGACGGCAACGACAGCCGGGGCATCGACATCGGGATCCTCAGTCGTCACCCGATCACGTCCGTCCGGTCGCACGTCTTCGACACCGATCCGGAACGCCCCGACGAGCGCCTCTTCAGCCGGGACTGCCCCGAGTTCCAGATCGGGCTGAACGGGACGCCTCTCGTGCTCCTGGGCAACCACCTCAAGAGCAAGTTCCGCGACGACCCCGAGCTGCGGCTGGCCCAGGCGAAGCGGGTCGCGGAAATCTACGGGACCGCGCTGGAGCGCACCCCGCACGTCGTGGTCGCCGGGGATCTCAACGACGCGCCGGACAGCGAAACGGCCGCGGTACTGCGGGACACCGGTCTGCGCGACGTGATGAGCCACCGCACCTATAGCGGACTGCCCGGCACCCACGGCGACTGCAAGAGGGAGCGGGACAAGCTGGACTACCTGCTGCTGCCTCCGCCGCTGTGGGACGAGGTGCAGCACGTCGGCCTGGAGACCCGGGGAATCTTCGCGGACGACATCAAGTCCTTCGACACTGTGACCTCGAAGGTCGACGCGGCGTCCGACCATGCCGCGCTCTTCGTCGACCTGGACCTGTGAGACGCCCGAACGCCGAGTTCCCCGCACCAGGCACGGGTACGGGGAACTCCGGCCGGCCGGACGCCGGCCCCGCGGGAAGTGCTAGCAGCCGATGAGCCGCGCCGCGAGGTAGCCCTCGATCTGGTCCAGCGACACGCGCTCCTGCTTCATGGAGTCACGCTCGCGCACCGTCACCGCGTTGTCCTCGAGCGTGTCGAAGTCGACGGTGACGCAGAACGGCGTGCCGATCTCGTCCTGGCGGCGGTAGCGGCGGCCGATCGCGCCGGCGTCGTCGAACTCGATGTTCCAGTGCTGGCGCAGCGCCTGGGCGAGGCCCTTGGCCTTCGGGGACAGCTCCGGGTTGCGGGAGAGCGGGAGCACCGCGACCTTCACCGGGGACAGCCGCGGGTCGAGGCGCAGCACCGTGCGCTTCTCCAGCTTGCCCTTGGCGTTGGGCGCCTCGTCCTCGACGTAGGCGTCCAGCAGGAAGGCGAGCATCGCGCGGCCGACACCGGCCGCCGGCTCGATGACGTACGGCGTCCAGCGCTCGCCGGCCTCCTGGTCGAAGAAGGAGAGATCCTGGCCGGAGGCCTTGGAGTGCGCGCCGAGGTCGTAGTCGGTGCGGTTGGCCACACCCTCCAGCTCGCCCCACTCGTTGCCGCCGAACTGGAAGCGGTACTCGATGTCAGCGGTGCGCTTGGAGTAGTGGGAGAGCTTCTCCTTCGGGTGCTCGAACCACCGCATGTTCTCCTCACGCAGGCCGAGACCGGTGTACCAGTTCCAGCGCTGCTCCATCCAGTATTCCTGCCACTGCTCGTCCTCGCCCGGCTTGACGAAGAACTCCATCTCCATCTGCTCGAACTCGCGGGTGCGGAAGATGAAGTTGCCGGGCGTGATCTCGTTGCGGAAGGACTTGCCCATCTGCGCGATGCCGAACGGCGGCTTGCGGCGCGAAGTGGTCTGCACCTGGGCGAAGTTGGTGAAGATGCCCTGGGCGGTCTCGGGGCGCAGGTAGGCGACGGAGCCGGAGTCCTGCGTCGGGCCGAGGTGGGTGGAGAGCAGACCCGAGAACTGCTTGGGCTCGGTGAAGGTGCCCTTGTTGCCGCAGTTCGGGCAGTTGAGGTCCGCCAGGCCGTTCTCCGGCAGGCGGTTGTGCTTGGCCTCGTACGCCTCCTCCAGGTGGTCCGCGCGGAACCGCTTGTGACAGGAGGTGCACTCGGTGAGCGGGTCGGTGAACGTGGCGACATGGCCGGAGGCGACCCAGACCTCGGGGGCAAGGATCACGGACGAGTCGATACCGACCACGTCCTCGCGCGACGTCACCATGTAGCGCCACCACTGGCGCTTCAGGTTCTCCTTGAGCTCGACACCCAGCGGTCCGTAGTCCCAGGCGGCGCGCTGGCCGCCGTAGATCTCACTACAGGGGAATACGAAGCCACGGCGCTTGCTCAGGCTGACGATGGTGTCGATCTTGTCGGCGGCCACGGTGCTCTCTTCATAACGACGACGGGCGACGAAGCGAGATGCTTCCAGCGAATGCTTCAGCGTACCGGCGAGGCCTCCCCCTCAACCAAATCGGTCCACCGCTCAGACCTCGCCCCGACTTTTGCCGCGGGCCTCGCCGCAGACCTTGCCGTAGGCTTGTTGACAACGGTTTCCATATTTGTTGAAAATGAGTGTCATGAACGTACGACGACTCATACCGGGCACCGCGGTCGCGGCGGCCACCGCGCTCGGCCTCGCCACCCTCTCGGCCTGCTCCGGCGCGAGCGCCGCCGGGAACACGGACAAGTTCGACGTCGTCGCGTCGTTCTACCCGATGGCCTTCCTCGCCGAGCGGATAGGCGGCGACCACGTGAAGGTCAGCAGCCTCACCGGGCCCGGCCAGGAGCCGCACGACCTGGAGCTCAGCACGCAGCAGCGCGTCCAGGTCGAAGAGACCGACGCGCTTCTGTACCTCAAGAACCTCCAGCCCGCCGTCGATGACGCGGTGGCCCAGTCCGAGGTCAAGACGAAGATCGACGCCGCGAAGCTCACCACGATGGAAGAGCACGGCAGCGAGGTCGGCGGCCACGCGGCCGAGCACGACCACGAGCACGGCGGCGAGGAGTCCGGACTCGACCCCCACATCTGGCTCGACCCGGTCAAGTACGCCGAGGTCGCCAAGGGCGTCGGCGCCGCCTTCGAGAAGGCCGACCCGGACCACGCGGCCGACTACAAGAAGAACACCGCCGCCCTGGTCTCCCAACTGGACGCCCTGAACACGAAGTTCAAGACGGGCCTCGCCGACACCCGGACCAAGGTGTTCATCACCACCCACGCCGCCTTCGGCTACCTCGCCGAGCGCTACGGCCTGACCGAGGAGGCCATCAGCGGCCTCGACCCCGAGTCGGAGCCGAGTGCCGCGCGGGTCAAGGAGCTTGAGAAGATGGCCAAGGCCGACGGCGTCTCGACCGTGTTCTACGAGACGCTCGTCAGCGACAAGACCGCCAAGACCGTCGCCAAGGACGCGGGCCTGAAGACGGACGTCCTCGACCCGATCGAGGGCATCACCGAGAAGTCCCGCGGCAAGGACTACTTCGCGGTCCAGGAAGCCAACCTCAAGGCGCTTCAGACGGCCCTGGGAACCAAGTGACCTTCACGGAGGGCGTCATGGACACCGGCGTCACGGACGGCGAGCGCGAGCCCGTCATCGCACTGCGCGGCGTCAGCGCCGAGCTGGGCTCGCGCCCCGTCCTGCGCGGCATCGACCTGACCGTGCGCCGCGGCGAGGTCGTCGCGCTGCTCGGCGCGAACGGCTCCGGCAAGTCCACCGCCGTGCGCACCGTCATCGGGCAGGTGCCGGCGACCGCCGGGCGGATCGAGCTGTTCGGCACCGACCGCGCGCGCTTCCGCGACTGGCGGCGCGTGGGCTACGTACCGCAGCGCACCACCGCCGCGGGCGGCGTCCCGGCGACCGTCACCGAGGTCGTCTCCTCCGGACGGCTGTCCCGGGCCCGGTTCGGCGTTCTGCGCAAGGCCGATCACGAGGCCGTACGGCGCGCCCTGGACCTCGTCGGCATGGCCGACCGGGCCAAGGACTCCGTGAACGCCCTCTCCGGCGGCCAGCACCAGCGGGTCCTGATCGCCCGCGCGCTCGCCGCCGAACCCGAACTGCTGATCATGGACGAGCCGATGGCGGGCGTCGACCTGGCCAGCCAGGAGGTCCTGGCGCGGACCCTGGAGAAGCAGGTGGCGCAGGGCGCCACGGTCCTCCTCGTCCTGCACGAGCTGGGCCCGCTGGAGCCCCTCATCGACCGGGCGGTCGTCCTGCGCGACGGCTGCGTGACCCACGACGGCCCGCCCCCGCGCGCGGTCGGCCAGCATGCGCTGCCCGGCCACGACCACGTGCACCCGCACGCGCCGGCGGGCGCCGAACCGATCCGCACGGGACTGCTGAGCTGATGGACTTCCTGAACTACGCCTTCATGCAGCGGGCGCTGCTCGCCGCCGTCCTGGTCGGCATCACCGCCCCCGCCGTCGGCATCTACCTCGTCCAGCGCCGCCAGGCCCTCATGGGCGACGGCATCGGCCATGTCGCCATGACCGGCGTCGGCCTCGGCTTCCTGCTGTCCTGGTCCCCGGTGTGGATGGCCACGGCCGTCTCCGTCCTCGGCGCGGTCCTGATGGAGCTGATCCGCTGGTACGGCCGCACCCGCGGTGACATCGCCCTCGCGATGCTCTTCTACGGCGGCATGGCCGGCGGCGTGATGTTCATCAACCTCGCGCCGACCGGCTCCAACGCCAACCTCAACTCGTACCTCTTCGGCTCGCTGTCGACGGTGTCGGAATCCGACGTCACCGCGATCTGCGTGCTCGCCGCCTTCGTGGTCCTCGTCACCCTGGGGCTGCGCCGGCAGCTGTTCGCGGTCAGCCAGGACGAGGAGTTCGCGCGGGTGACCGGGCTGCCGGTGCGCGCGCTGAACCTGCTGACGGCGGTCACGGCCGCCGTGACGGTGACCGTCGCGATGCGCGTGGTCGGGCTGCTCCTCGTCTCCGCCTTGATGGTGGTCCCGGTCGCGGCGGCCCAGCAGCTCACCCGCAGCTTCGCGGCGACCTTCGCCATCGCCGTGGCCATCGGCATCACCGTGACCATCGGCGGCACCGTCACCTCGTACTACCAGGACGTCCCGCCCGGCGCGACGATCGTGCTGCTCACCATCGCCGCGTTCATCGCGCTGACCGCGCTGGCCGCCCCGCTGGCCAGGCGGCGCGCCCGCGCGGCGGCCGCCGGTCAGCCCGCCGGGGATCCCACGGAGTGTGCGATTCCGGCCACACGGGGGGCGGGCGACGGAGTCGGCGTCTGACCGCGCACAGTCCGGGCTGGCACAATGGCCCGGCAAGCCGCAGACGTGAGCCGAGCCATCGAAGGAGGCAACGGTGACGACCGCTGGACCGCCCGTGAAGGGCCGCGCCACCCGGCAGCGTGCCGCAGTGGCGGCGGCGCTCGACGAGGTCGACGAGTTCCGCAGCGCGCAGGACCTCCACGACATGCTCAAGCACAAGGGCGACTCCGTCGGTCTGACCACGGTCTACCGCACCCTCCAGTCCCTCGCCGACGCCGGCGAGGTCGACGTCCTGCGCACCTCCGACGGCGAGTCCGTCTACCGCCGCTGCTCCAGCGGCGACCACCATCACCACCTCGTCTGCCGCAGCTGCGGCAAGGCGGTCGAGGTGGAGGGGCCGGCGGTGGAGAAGTGGGCGGAGGCGATCGCGGCGGAGCACGGGTTTGTGAACGTGGCTCATACGGTGGAGATCTTCGGGACCTGTGCGGAGTGCTCCGCGGGTTGAGCGGTTCGCGCCGCGGGGGTGCGGGTCGGTTGTCCGCTGCGGGTCCACGGTGGCTGGTCGCGCCCACGCGGCGGAGCCGCATATGGATACAGCCCCGCGCCCCTGAGGGAACTGCCGCGACCTCGGTCATGAGGCTCAGCGTCGGCCGAAGCAGGTTTTGAGGTCGGCGTAGTCGTAGAACTTGCTGTTCTTCGTGATGGGCCGGCAGGTGGGCTTGAAGGTTGTTTCCTTCTCGTTGTAGAGCATGTGGACCAGGTAGCGGCCGTTCTTCTCGTAGACGTCCCACTGGATGTTCGAGCCGAGGGGGGCGACGTCCGCGCCGCGCCAGGGGTTGGCGGCGTAGGTGTACGGGTGGTTCGGCGTCGCCGGCTTCGTGCTGCCGGGCAGGCCCATCAGGGCGGCCAGCGGGATGATCTCCTCGGCGTGGGTGAAGCGGAGTTCGGCGCCCAGGGCGGCGGCGCCCGTCTTCCTCGCCTCGATCTGCTGCTCGATCTGCCGGAAGAAGTCGTCGAGCAGGACGTCCGCCATCTTGTACGTGATGTCGCTGCCGGCGAAGCCGGGGCCCTTCTCGTAGAAGTCCTCGGCGTCGCCGAGATACCCGAACCAGGCGGCCTGGGCGGTGGAGATGTAGCGCTGCATGTCCCAGCCCCTGCCGCCCGGGGACTCCTGGGCCATGGCGGGGGCGATGGCGTACAGGTTGTAGACCGCCGTCGCGGCGGCGACCTGGTCGGCGGCGCTCAGCTGGTCGACGAAGGCGTCCTCGAAGAGGCGGCGCAGGACGCCGCGGGCGGCTTCGTGGGTCTTCGGCTGGTCGGTGATGCTCTTCAGCGTGCTCGCGAGGCGCTGGTCGTTCGCGAGGTAGTCGCGGTAGGCCGCGCCGCCGGCGGCCTTGTGGAAGTACAGCAGGTCCTTGTCGGTGCGGGTCGCGCCGATGAGGGGCCGCAGCGCCGGGTCGGTCGCGGCGAGGCCGGCCGTGAACAGGTCGGCGCTGTCGACGGCCCGGCCCTGCCCCGAGCTGACCACGTCGATCTTCTCGCCGTCGCGGGCGATCCCGGCGAACAGGGACGGCAGCCGCTTCGCCATGCGGACGGCCGTGTCGTGGATCTCCTGCTTGCCGAGGCCGCTGAGGTCGCCGTAGCCGACCTTCGCCATCGCGGCCTCCAGCGCCCGCACCGTGGGGCCGAACTCCCGCCCCTTGCCGGTGAGTTGACCGTCCGCCGCCGCCTTGTCCCAGAGCGCGAGGATCAGGTCGCCGTCCTCGCTGTCGGTGGCGGAGCGGGAACCGTGCCGGGAGACGTTCTCCGTGAATACGGGGGTGTAGCCGGCCGGCGGGCGCCGGTCGCCGTGCGCGCTCCGCTCCGGCTCGTACGTGGCTTTCGTGCCGTAGCTGTCGCGGTGCGCCAGGTGCGTGGCGGAGTCGGCGTGGGCGGGCAGCGCGGTGAGGACCAGTGCACCGAGGGTGAGGGCGAGGGCGGGGGTGAGGCGTCTCATGGTGCGGGCCGTTTCGACGAGCGGGGGAGGGGGTGGCGATCCCCCGCAGCGTCGGCGGGCCCGGTGAACGCGCGGCGGCTACGAGGTGGCCTGCTGGTCTGGTGTTCCCCCTTCCATGGCCAAGAGTTCCTCATTGGGGATCGCCCCGCCGAAGCGGCGGTCCCGGGAGGCGAACTCGATGCAGGCCCGCCACAGGTCACGGCGGTCGAAGTCCGGCCACAGGACGTCCTGGAAGACCAGCTCGGCGTAGGCGCTCTGCCAGAGCAGGTAGTTGGAGGTGCGCTGCTCGCCGCTGGGCCGCAGGAACAGGTCCACGTCCGGCATGTCCGGGTAGTACAGGTACTTCGCGAGGGTCTTCTCGTTGACCTTCGACGGGTCGAGGCGGCCGGCCTTCACGTCCTCGGCGAGGGCCTGCGCGGCGTCGGCGATCTCGGCGCGGCCGCCGTAGTTCATGCAGAAGTACAGGGTCAGCCGGTCGTTGTCCTTGGTCTGCTCCTGGGCGATCTGGAGCTCCTTGGCGACCGACTTCCACAGCTTGGGCATACGGCCCACCCAGCGCACCCGGATGCCCAGCTCGTCGAGCGTGTCGCGGGTCTTGCGGATGAAGTCGCGGTTGAAGTTCATCAGGAAGCGGACCTCGTCGGGCGAGCGCTTCCAGTTCTCGGTGGAGAAGGCGTAGAGGGAGATGTTCTTCACGCCGATCTCGACCGAGCCCTGGAGCACGTCGAGCACGCGCTCCGCGCCGACCTTGTGCCCCTCGGTGCGCGGCAGGCCGCGCTCCTTGGCCCAGCGGCCGTTGCCGTCCATCACGATCGCCACGTGCTCGGGGACCAGCTCACCGGGGAGCTTCGGCGCGCGGGCGCCGGAGGGGTGCGGTTCCGGCGCCTTGTACTCCCGACGCTGCCGCCCCAGGAACCCGCGTACCACCATGTGACTCTCGTCTCCTCTGTCGCTTGCTTCTACTTTTCCACGTACCGCAGGGAGCGCAGTCCGCGCTCCAGATGCCAGTGCAGGTAGGCGGACACCAGTCCGCTGCCCTCCCGGACATGGCGCGCCTCGCACGCGTCCGCCGTCTCCCAGTCTCCCGTCAGCAGCGCGCCGAGGAGTTCCAGGGTCTGCGGCGAGGGTACGACGCTGCCGGGGACCCGGCAGTCGACGCAGACGCTGCCGCCGGAGGCCACGGAGAAGAACCGGTTCGGGCCCGGCATGCCGCATTTCGCGCACGCGTCGAAGCTGGGCGCGTAGCCGTTCACGGCGAGGGAGCGCAGCAGGAACGCGTCGAGGACGAGGTGGGGGGCGTGCTCGCCCCGGGCCAGAGTCCTCAGGGCGCCCACGAGCAGCAGGTACTGCTGCACGGCCGGCTCGCCCTCGTGGTCGGTGAACCGCTCGGCGGTCTCCAGCATGGCCGTCCCGGCGGTGTAGCGGGCGTAGTCGGTCACGATGCCGCCGCCGTACGGCGCGATGGTCTCGCTCTGCGTGCACAGCGGCAGCCCGCGCCCGATCAGCTCACTGCCCCGCGCGAAGAACTGCACGTCCACGTGCGAGAACGGTTCGAGCCGGGCCCCGAACTTCGACTTCGTCCGCCGCACCCCCCGGGCCACGGCCCGCACCCGCCCGTGCCCCCGCGTGAGCAGCGTGATGATCCGATCGGCTTCGCCGAGCTTCTGCGTGCGCAGGACGATGCCGTCGTCCCGGAACAGGCTCATCGCACACCACCGCGGGCCTGCCGGGGGTGCGGGGGTCGCCCCCCGCAATCACGCAGCATGACCCGATCGGCTTCGCCGAGCTTCTGCGTGCGCAGGACGATGCCGTCGTCCCGGAACAGACTCATCGCACACCGCTGTGGAACTGGCTCATGGGGCCATTCTCGCTTACCTCGGGAGGGTCGCGGGGTGGGCCCGTTAGGATCCCGCGGGTGGTGCGGTGGGCGCTGGGGCGCGACTTCGGGTGGTTGTGGGGTGCTTACGCGGTCAGCACGTTCGGGACGCGGCTGGCCTTCGACGCTTTTCCGCTGATCGCGGTGCTGGTGCTGCACGCCGGGCCGGCGGAGGTGGCGGCGCTGGCCGCGGTGGGGCCCGCGGTGGGGGCGCTGCTTGCGGTGCCGTTGGGGCCGTGGGTGGAGTTCCGGCGGAAACGGCCGGTGATGATCGGGGCGGACCTGCTGCGGTGCGCGGTGCTGCTGAGCGTCCCCGTCGCCTACTGGCTCGGCGGGCTCGGCATCGGTCAGCTGCTGCTGGTGTCGACGGTGGTCGCCGCGGCCGACATCTCGTTCACGGCGGCGAGCGGCGCGTTCCTGAAGTCGCTGATGCCGCCGGAGCAGCTGCTCGCCGCCAACGGCCGTCTGGAGTCGACGACCTGGACGGCCCTCATGCTGGGCCCGCCCCTGGGCGGAGCCGCGATCGGGCTGTTCGGCCCGGTGGTGACGGTCACGGCGGACGCGGTCAGCTACCTGCTGTCGGCGCTGGGACTGAGGGCGATCGGGAGCCGGGAGCCGACCCCGGTACGCAAGGACGCCTCCGGCGGCAAGCCCGCCCACGAGGGCCCCGCCCGCAAGGGCCTCGCTCACGAAGGCCCCGCTCAAGAGGGCCCCGCTCAAGAGGGCCCCGCTCACGAAGGCACCGCCCGCAAGAGCCCCGCCCACGAAAGCACCGCCCGCAAGAGCCCCGCCCGTGTCGACGCACCTCGTCGGCTCAGCGCAGGGGACCTGCTCGCGGGGTGGCGGCATCTGCTCGCGCATCCCGTGCTGCGGCCCCTGTTCCTCAACGCCGCGCTGGTCAACGGGCTGATCCTGGCCGCGTCGCCGCCGCTGGCGGTGCTGATGCTCGGGCCGTTGGGATTCGCGCCCTGGCAGTACGCGCTGGCCTTCGCCGCGCCCTGCGCCGGCGGACTGGTCGGCTCCCGGCTGGCTCCCCGACTGGTGGCCCGGTACGGCAGGCGGCGGGTGCTGCTCACCTCGGGGACGCTGCGCGCGTGCTGGCCGCTCGGCCTGGCGTTCGTCCGGCCCGGCGTAGGCGGGCTCGTCCTCGTGATGGTCGTGGAGCTGGGGCTGATCACCTGCTCGGCGGTGTTCAACCCCGTCCTCGCCACCGCCCGGCTGGAGCTGACCCCGACGGACAGGGTGGCCCGTACGCTCTCGGCGTGGTCGGTCGGCACCAAGGCGTCCGTGGCGGCCCTGACGGCGTTGTGGGGCGCCCTGGCGGCCCTGACCGGCCCGCGCACCGCCATCGCCCTCGCGGGAGCGCTGCTGCTGACGACCCCGCTCCTGCTCGCAACCGTGCGCCACAAGGAGACGCCCACGACGAAAGACCCCGCCCGAATCACCTAGCGCCCCGCACCGCGACGCGACCCTCCCGGCAACCGCAGGGCACGCGCCGCGACGCCGGCCCTCCCTGCGACCGACAACCGCTTCCGGGCCGGTCTGCCGCCGGCGTGGACGCTCGCCGACAGAACCGGCGGCGGCTGGTACGGCGCGAACGACGACGCCGGGATCGCCCGGACGCCGGACGGCGCCCCGGTCGTGCCGGCGGTACAGCTCACCAAGCCCGGCCGGGACGCTGGGCTGAGCCCTCAGTCGCCCCCGTCCGGGTCGGACCCCCCGGTCCTGGCCCGGACCTGGCCGGGCACGCCGTTCGGGGAGTTGGCCGGGTCGGCCGCGTCCCATAACAGGTTGAACCGGCGCTTCAGCGGCTCCACCTCGTTCGCGCGGGCGTTGACCGTGGTGGAGGAGTTCACGCTCAGCTGGTCCGCGTGGATCTCGTACGACAGCGCCCCGTCGAAGACGATGAAGTCGATCATCTTGCCGCGCCGGAAGTAGGGCGGCAGCTCCTCCAGGGCGACCACGCGGACGTCGATCCCCATGTCCCGCTGCTCGGTGCAGATCGGGACCAGCGCGGCGAACTGCTCGGGGCGTTTGACGATGAACAGCCGCCGCACCCTGATGCTCCGCTCCGGGTCGAGGATGGCCTCGCGCTGGGCGGTGAGGTAGCGGCCGGCCGGCTCGGTGTTCCAGAAGCTGTCGTCGACGACGGTGGTGCTGATGGCGTCGATGCTCTGCCGGGTGCACCTGGTGAGGGTCAGCAGCCAGTCGTGGTTCTCACCGGGACACTCGGCGACGAGGTTGGTGAAGTCCTCCATCTGCGCGGCCAGCCGGTCGATCTCCGCGTGCGCGAACGCGTGCAGGATGTCCGGGCCCATGGAGACGACCTTGGTGGCGTGCTCGGCGAGCCGGGGCACGCCGTCGCCGCGCAGTTTCTCCACCTCGTTGAAGAGCTTGGTCGCCTTGCCGATGTCGGCGAACCGCTTGTCCACCGAGTCCTTCACGGCGTGCATCTGGTTCACGAAGGACACGAGGAACTGCACGATCAGCACGATGCCGCCGCACAGCACGGACAGCACGAGCTGCCACGGGCCCTCCTCGTCGGAGCCGAGGACGTTCGTGAGCAGATAGACCGCGCCGCCCACCACGACGGTGACCAGGAGCTTCTGGGTCACATGCCGGGTGCCTCTGGTGCCGTCGAACGGGCTGGTCGGTGCATTCATCTCTCTTTCTCCCCCCGTCGGGATCGTGCGCGAAAGCGGTGCCGTGGTGCCTTGCCGTAACGGTGGTGCCGTGGTGCCGTCAGGGTGTGGTCAGCGCGTCGGTGCGGTCCTCGCGGCGGATCAGGTTCTGGAGGGCGAGCTGGTCGCGGACGCGCTGGGCCAGGGTGTTCCACTGCCTGCTGAACCCGGGGTGCTTCTCCAGCTCCTCCCAGGGCGTGCCGAGCGCGCGGTCGACGCGGGCCTGCGGCATCCACAGGTGCAGCAGATGGTCGACGAGGGGCCGCAGCACCTTCAGCGCGGCCCTGCGGTCGTCGGAGCCGAGCCTGAGGCCGTCGAGCTTGTCGGCGACGGTCGTCAGCAGCCAGTCGTGCAGGGCGAGATCCTCGCAGAGGTCGGCCACGGCGGCGGGCTCGGTGCCCGGCGGCAGCCGCAGCTCGACGATCCGCAGTCCGTCGCCGGCCTCGGTGAAGTGCAGGGACGCCTCCTCGCCGGCCGCCGTGGGGGACGCCGTCCAGCGCAGGCTGGTGTCGGCGGTGGTGAGCGGGGCGTCGTGGTCGAGCAGTTCGTGCCGGCGGGAGATCCGCGCCAGGAGGCTCTCGGCGATCGAGCCGACGTCCAGCTCGCCCTGCCGGCGCCCGGTCAGGAAGCCCTCGCGGACCGACTTCTCGGGAAGCCGGCCGACGGGGACGACGGAACCGGGGCGGACCAGGTAGTAGCCCCAGGGCTGCCGCCGGTCGGGGCCGCCGGCCGGGAGGGAGAAGGACGCCGTCGACTGGAGCACCCGGCCCTCGACGAGCGCCGCGCGGGCGGTCACCGTGCCGACGGCGCGGATCCGGGCCCCGTTGGCGGTGGGCAGCCGGCAGTCGACGCCGGTGAGGACGTCCGGGGAGACGGCGTGCCGGTTGGGGCGCCGGGACAGCCGGACGCGTTCGTCCGCCCGTAACCGCAGCAGCCGCTCGGCGGCCTGCTCGTCCACCGCGTCCCGGTTGGGCAGCAGGCAGGTCCGCACCTCGCCGCAGGCGAGGACGAGCCCCGTGGTCGCGCCCAGGCCGCTCATGTCACAGCCCCGGCGGGAAGACGTAGGAGGTGCGGTCCACGACGCCGGCCGGCACGGCGACGCCCTCGCCGGCGGAGCGCTCGGCGACCTGGCACAGCGCCTCCTCCTCGACGTGGACCTGGTCCAGGACGACGCGTACGGCGTGCTCCACGGGCAGGAAGCGGGCCGGGAGGATGCTGCACGTGGCGTACGCGGTGAAGGGCGGCGCGAGCGGGTTGAGGCGGACGACGGCCGGCAGCGCGTCCCAGTCGGCCGGGAACGCCTTGTCGTCCCAGGCGGCCGGACTCAGCACGGCCTGGCCGTTGTCGCGCAGCAGCCCGAGCCGGACGAGCTGCCAGACCGAGGCGAGGAAGGCGCAGGACCAGGTGCGCTCCTCCTCGGGTCCGCTCCACAGCTCGACGTCCATGAAGACGGAGTGGCCGCGCGCGCCGGTCTCGCTCGGCGGCTCCCAGACGGCTCCGGTGGAGTCCAGCGCGGCGGAGGTGCGCCGGGACGGGGCGCGGCGGCCGTTGGTGAGCCAGCCGGTGCGGCTGACGGGCGGGCGGAAGCCGTTGCTGCCGGGCGGGGGCGACTCCACCAGGCGGTGCAGGACGGCTTCGGCGAGGACGGCCCGGTCCCGGCGGCCGGATCCGGCGGCGGATCCGGCGGCGGATCCGGCGGCGGAATTGGCGGCTGGTCCGGATCCGGCGGCGGCGAAGGCCGGGCCGGCGCAGGCCGACTCGCGGGCCAGGTAGTCGATGGTGAGACCGGCCTCGGCGGCGGCGTCGAGCAGCGGCGGCACGAGTTCGGCGGGCGTGGACAGCCGGCTGAAGTAGTCGTCGATGAGGAAGCAGGTGCTGATCCGCGGCCGCCTGCCCGCCGGGAGCGGGCCGACGCCGGTCCGGGCGGCCTCCACCCAGGGCCGTACGGCGGCGAAGTGACGGCGCAGCCGGTCGGGTCCCTCGACGAAGTCCTCCATGTACAAGTGCCCTAATTCCAGGGAGAGATGGGAGAAGGGAACGGATTCGGTGCGCGGCTGCGCGCTGGTCTCCCGGAACACGGCGCCCGGCCCGCTCACAGCTGCCCCCAGTGCTTGTCCTCGGTCAATCGCTGCGCCAGTTCGCCCATCTTCTGCCAGGTCTCGACATTGGCGATGCGGCGGTCGTGGACGTCCTCGTCGGTGATGAGGCGTTCCTGCCACTGGAGGACGGGTTCCAGTGGAATGGACGACAGCACGCGGGTCTTGCCGATGCCGCGGCTCGCCGCGATTTCCTCGAGTTGTGTGTCGCACTGCCGCATCCACGCGTACTGGGCGGGCGAGACCTGCGACCAGAGCGGTGACGTGAGATCGGGAACGGCGGCCCGTACGAACCGGATCGCGGCGGAAAGCGCGTCCGCGTCATGGCCCATGGCGCAACCGGCTTCGACTATGCCCTGTTTCCCGTACACGAGTTCGGCGGCGGCCATCACGTGCTGGCGGGTCCAGCGGTGATAGACGAGCCATCGCGTTTTCAGCCGTCCGAGTCCGCCGCGGGGCGAGGTGGCGAGCAGGGCGAGGTCCATCGCATAACTGCGTCCGGCGCTCAAGTCGACGATGATGACGTCGAATTCGCGTTTCAGCCGCAGGACGAGGTCGACGCACCGGTGCAGGTTCTCCGCGTCGGTGACGAATTCGCCGCCGGAGCGGTCGCCGGGCAGCAGTACCAGCCGTCCGGAGCCGCCGGGCCGGCTGAGCAGGACGGGGTGTTCGGTGCGGGCCCAGACGTCGACCCGCAGGGGCTCGCCGACCTCGCCCTTCAGGTAGGAGTGCAGACCGCGCCCCTCGGCCTCCCCGAGGACGTCGGGCAGGTCGAACACGGCGGCGGCGGTGGGCGACCCGAAGTCGAAGTCGAGGTAGCAGACGTCGTCCCCGTCCAGCGCGCGGTGGTACGCGAGGTTGGCGCTGGTGACGGAACGGCCCGTGCCTCCCTTGTCGGAGGCGGCGAAGACGAGCACCGTCACCTCCCCTGCGGGCCGGCGTCGCCGCGGGCCCGGGCGAGGGAGTCGAGCCGGGACAGGACGCCGAGGGCGAGCGCGTAGGCGGTGCCGGGCTGGTCGCCGGCCAGTCGCCGGGCTCGGCGCAGGTCGGCCTCGATGGCCTTGATCACTTCTCCCTGGGGGCTCTTGAGGGCGGGTGCGGGCTGCTCCATCTGCTCCCGGCCGAAGAGGTGCGCCGCCTCGCTGATCAACGCCCCGGACAGGGCGGTGAGATCGGGGCTGCGGACCGGTTTCTGGTCGTACAGGCCGTGCGCGGCGACCATGCACTCGGTGATGCGCTCGGTGATGCTCCAGGACAACGGGCCCTGGCGGACCGGCGATTCGGGGTAGACGGCGTGGACGTTGTCCCACAGGCCGACGCCCTCGCCCTCGCTGAGGCGGCGCTGCCAGAGGTGGTCGAGGATGCTCTCGGCGAGTTGCAGCAGGCGGTCCTGGGAGGCGATGTTCCGTGACAGCGAGCAGAGTTGGATGGTCCGCTTGAGCAGCTGCGCGGAGAAGTCCGTCATCGTCCACTTCATGGGCGGGCCCAGGGTCTCGCTGCCCAGCAGGGGCAGGGTGACGCCGGGGTTGTGCAGGCCGATCGCCGGGTCGTCGCGGGTCATGCCGCTGGTGATCCGGCCGCGTTCGGCGAGGCGTTCCATGACGTTGACGGTGCGGGTGAGGTCGTCGTCGGTGGCGCGGCGGCGGACCAGGTCGTGGACGAGGATGGAGGCGACGGAGAGGGAGAAGTACTCCGACTCCAGTTGCTGGAGCGTGGTGCGCCAGGGGATCTCCTCCAGCGGCCAGGTGCCGTCGCCGAAGCGGGCGACGGCCGACCAGTACTGCTGGGTGATCTCCCAGCGCAGCCGCAGCGCGTCGGCGAGCTTCTGCTGCTCGGGGTTGAGCAGACCGAGGACGAGGGTGCGCTCGGAGAACAGGTCGGGGATGCCGTCGAGGGCGACCACGGTGAAGTAGAGGTAGGGGACGGGGCTGGCGACGCCCTCGGGCTGTTTGCCGATGGCCGCGGCGGTGTCCTCCTCCACGTCGACCGTGGGGGCGTTCTGCACCAGGCTCCAGGCCCAGCCGCACTCGAACATGCGGTTCTCGAGGCGCAGTTCGTCGGTGACCTCGGCGTCGAGACCGAGGATGAGGCTTTCGCTGATGACGGCGCGCAACTGCTTGAAGCGCTCCTGGAAGCGTTGCTGGACCTGCCGCGGGGAGAGCCGGCCCTGTCCGAGCAGCCGGGTGAGGGCCTGCCCCTGGTCGCCGGCGACGTTGACGACGTTGACGGTGAAGGAGCGCAGCAGGCTCACCATGGCGGCGGTCAGCCGGGCGCTGGTGGCCTCCCAGAGGCGGTCGATCTGGGCGAGGGTGCTCGCCCGCTTGGTCTTGGCCCGGTAGACCTTGAGGAAGCCGAGCGTGGCGAGGCAGAGGGTGACAGACATGGAGTAGGCGTCCACCACGCCCGTTTCCCGCTGTTCCTTGGTGATTTCCTGCTTCGGGTCCTCGGGCTCGAAGTAGTAGCCGCCGGCGAAGGTGGGGCTCTCCTCGCCGCGGTGCTGCTCCATGAAGTGGGTGAGGGCCTTGACGAGGTTCCCGGGAATGGCGGTGGAGTCTCCCGCGTTCCGCAGTGCCCATTCCACGTCCGACTGGGTGGTGTCGGGGTCGTCGAGACGGAACGCGGCGATGGTGGTGGCGGGGTACATCAGGCAGAGCAGTCGCTCCGCGTCGGCGACGCTGCTGCGGCCGCCCCATTCGCCCCAGTCCCATTCTCCGCCGTCGAACGAATGGCGGCCGATGGCCTGCCATACTTCGAGCAGGTTCTGTCTCGGCTTGATCTGCATGCCCATTCCCCTCACACAGGCCCGTCACCATGGAAAGAACGGATCGGGAGTCAGTTCTTCCGTCGCCCGCAGGCGAGGATCATTCCCGTGTATCCGTCGCGCACCAATTGCTGCGGATTGGCCATGCGGTGAATTGACACGTCGTCCGCGTAACCGCTCAGCAGGGTGCGCACTTCCTTCACGTCGACGGCCAGGGCCGGGAATTCCTGCGAGCCGACGTGATATCCCTCGGAGCCTTCCATGAAGGCGGTGGCGAAGGGCGCGCCGGGATTCAGGACGTGCATGAAGCAGCCGACGCCGCGGCGGAATTCCGCGAGGTCGGTGGTGATGGATTCGGCCACGAAGAACATCGTGCCGAGGTCCCAGCGGCGGTCGCTGCCGCAGAGGTCGAAGAGACTGCCCGGCTCGGGGGCTCCGACGGCCTCGCCGAGGCGCCGCTTGCGGACCTCGTCCAGCGTGGCATATGCCTCCTCCTTGCGGAGGACCTCCCAGAACTGGTCCCAGTGCGCGTCGAATCCGTCGCCCCGGAGGTCGACCTGACTGCGGAGGTAGTCGAGGTTCTGCGCCGACCGCTCGAGCAGGGTGATGCTGTCGCACCAGGGAAGCATGGCGAGCGCCGGGTAGAGATTGGGACCCGCGCCCACGTCGATACCGGAACCGCCCCGGTCCGTCGAAGCCCTGAAATGATCACTGAAGTGATCCCGTACACGGGAGAGGATCTCCTCGTCCACGGCCTGGATCTCCAGGTAATTGTGCTTGATGTACTCATCGGGATCGAAGTCGTCCCACGGGACATCAGCATTCAGTTTTTGCTCGGCGGCGGGCGGTCCCAAGGTCATTGGTTCAGCCTAGCAGCAGACGGAGGTCTTGAACGCGTGGATGCACCGGGCAATGATGGACGATCAGGTATGCAAATCCCACAAGAGCCGCCGTACATGTCATTCACATAGACCGGTCCTAGTCGATCCTTCACAAGGGGACTGTATGACTCCTCTTCCCGGAGATCGTTTTCCGTCGGTCGCCGGTTCGAGCCTGAGCCAGGTGTCCGTGAACCAGGTGTCCGCGAGCCAGATGTCCGTGAGCCGGGCACCGGGAGAAACGCGATTACGGATCAGAGCCGCCGGCGAGGAGGATCTCCCCCATATCGTCCGTCTCGACGCGGAGGCCTTCCCGTCCGACCCGTACCCCTACTTCGTGCTGAGGCAGCTCCTCGCCTCGTTCCCCGACTTCGTGTTCGTGGTGGCCGACGGGGAGGACCTGGTGGGGTACGTGCTGTCGACGCCGCCGAACGCGGCGCACAGCTGGATCCTCAGCCTCGGCATCACGCCCGGCCTGCGGGGGCAGGGGCTCGGCCGGCAGCTGATGACGAGGATCCTGAGCCGGCTGCGCGCGGAGAGCGTCCACTCCGTCTCGCTCTCGGTCGAGCCGGGCAACGACACCGCCGTGGCGCTCTACCGCTCCCTGGGCTTCCTCCCCGACCCGGGCGGCCCCCGCCCGGACTACTTCGGCCCGGGCGCCCACCGCCTGCTGATGACGCTCAGTCTGTAGAGCCGAACCGCCGCACGTACCGGCGCTGCCAGGGCGTCTCCACGGCGTGGCGGTCGTAGTGGCGGCGCACGAACCCGACCGCCTCGTCGGCCGGTACGCCGTCCAGGACGGCCAGGCACGCCAGTGCCGTCCCGGTGCGCCCGCGCCCGCCGCCGCAGACGACCTCCACGCGCTCCCCCTCCGCGCGCCGCCACGCCTCGGTGAGCGCCGTCCGCGCGTCCGCCCGGTCCGAGGGCAGCCGGAAGTCGGGCCACCGGATCCACCGCACCTCCCAGGGGAGTTCGGGGGGCGGCGCGCCGAGCAGGCAGAGCCCGTACGAGGGGACGGGGGCCGCCGGGTCGAGTCCGCGCCGCAGCCCCCGCCCCCGCACCAGCCGCCCGGAGGGCAGCCGCAGCACCCCCGGCGCCTCCGGGGACCAGGCCCAGGCGCCCCAACCGGCGTCCTCCTCCGTGCCGTTCCCGGCGTCCTTCTCGGCGTCATGCTCCATGGCCCCATTCGAACGGGTGCCGAACTCACGGGCAACCGATTTCGTCCCAGCGGTGGTCTGGAGGGCGAGGAGGGTGCTTGATGCAGGCCGAACTTGAGGGCCAGTTCCAGGATTTCGTCAGGGCACGGTGGTCACGGCTCGTCCGGACCGCGTACCTGCTCACCGGCGACGTCCACCACGCGGAGGACCTGACGCAGACCGCGCTGGCGAAGGCGTACCGGTCGTGGCGGCGCATCGCGCGCAGCGACAACCCGGAGGCCTATGTCCGGCGGATGCTGGTCAGCTGCAACAGCGACCGGTTCCGCAAGCGGCGGGTCACGGAGGCGCTGACCGCGGCTCCGCCGGAGCGGGCGGGCCGGGACGAGGCCGTCGGCCGGGTGGAGGAACGCGGCTCCCTGATCGCCGGACTGGCGCTGCTGCCCGCGAAGCAGCGGGCGGTGGTGGTCCTGCGGTACTGGGAGGACCTGTCGGAGGCGGAGGTGGCCGAGGTGCTCGGCTGCTCGCCCGGCACGGTCAAGAGCCAGGCCTCGAAGGGGCTGGCGAAGCTGCGGCGGTACCCGGGACTGGTGCGCGAGGGCCGCACGGTGTCCGGACAGGGAGGCGGAAGGTGAACCACGAGGCGCACGAAGCGCATGGGGCGCACGAAGAGCGCGCGGCGCGGGAAGCGCACGGGTCGCGGGAAGCGCGCGAAGCACAAGGGACAGACGACGAGCGGGACTTCGAGGAACTGGTGAGGGAACTGATGACGGACGACGCTTACACCATCGAGCCTTCGGCCGCGCCGTATCCGGCGATCCGGCGGCGGGGCGTGGCGGAGCGGCGACGGCGTGTCGTGGCGGTCGTGGGGGCGCTGGCGGCGGTGGTCGCGGTGCCGGCCGGCGCGTACGCCGTGGTCGGCGGGGACGGGGGGCGGGGCGCCGACACGGCGACGCCGATGTCGTCGGCCAGTGCCCCGCAGAGCACGTCCGCGTCGGGGCCCGCGACGGGCTCCGGGCCCGGACGGCCCGCCACGGACGGGCAGTTGCTCGACGGGATCACGTTCGACCAGGCGTCGCGGGCGCTGGAGCAGTGCCTCGACTCGGAGCACGTGGGACGCGCGGTCAGCGGGGACCTGGCCAAGGCCGAGAGCTACCGGATCATCCTGGCGGCGAAGAGCACGGGCGACTCCAACGACCCCGGCGACGGCGTCCACGTCGTCGGCGTGGCGGAGCGGCCGGAGGGCTTCCGGCTGATCTGCAACGTGAAGGACGGCGTGTCCGCCGGCATCAGCACCAGCTCGAAGGAGGCCAGTGGGCCGGACGTCGGTCTCGTCGTCCCGGACATCAACGGCGGTGACCTGTACCAGCAGTCGGTGATCGACAAGGGCAGCTGGAAGCTCCCGTTCCGCTGGGGCGTGATCGGCACGGTCGACCCGTCCGTGAAGAAGGTGACCGTCTCCTACGGCGACGGCGACGCCACGGCCGCCCTGGACCACGGCTGGTTCGTCGCCTCCGGCGTCCTGAACGAGCAGGTCACGAAGGCCCCGCACATCAAGGGCTACGACGACGGCGGCAAGCTGGTCTACGACTCGGACACCGACACGACGTACGACAAGATCCTGCCGTAGGGCAGTAGGGTCCCTGGTCGCCGCAGACCGCCGCCGCCAGGGAGTGCCCATGCCGTACACCGCCCCGCTGACCGGAGTCGTCCCGCCCCTGTGCACGCCCCTGACGCCCGAGGGGGAGGTGGACGTGGACTCGCTGCTGAGGCTGGTGGACCATCTCGTGGCGGCCAGGGTCAGCGGGCTGTTCGTGCTCGGCACGACGTCCGAGGCGGCCTTTCTGACGGACCGGCAGCGCAGGCTGGTCGTGGAGACGACGGTCGCACATGTGGCCGGCCGACTGCCGGTGCTCGCGGGGGCGATCGACATGACGACGCCCCGGGTGCGGGAGCGGGTCGCGTCCGTGGCGGACGCGGGCGCGGACGCGGTGGTGGTGATCTCGCCGTTCTACGCGGCCACCCATCCGGCGGAGATCGCCCGCCACTTCCGTCTGGTCGCGGCGGCCAGCCCGGTCCCCGTCCTGGCCTACGACCTGCCGGCCGCCGTCCACACCGAGCTCCCGGCCGACGTCGTCGTGGAGCTGGCCCGGGACGGGGTGCTGGCCGGGCTGAAGGACTCCAGCGGCGACCTGGCCGGGTTCCGGCAGGTCGCCGCCGGCGTCCGCGCGCACCCCGCCTTCACTCTGCTCACCGGCTCGGAACTGCTCGTCGACGCGGCGCTCGCGCTGGGCGCGCACGGGGCCGTGCCCGGTCTCGCCAACGTCGACCCGCACGGCTATGTCCGCCTCGACCGCCTCTGGCGCGCGGGCGACACGGAGGCGGCGCGCGCCGAACAGGAGCGGCTGTGCGCCCTGTTCGGCATCGTGCGGGTCGGCGACCCGGCCCGGATGGGCCGCAGCTCGGCGGCCCTCGGCGCGTTCAAGACGGCGCTGCACCTGCTGGGCGTGATCGCCGGCCCGACGACGGCGGAACCCCAAGTCCCCTTGTCCCAGGAGGAGGTGAACCGGGTCGAGGGCCTCCTGATCGAGGCGGGACTGCTGTGACCTGCCCGGCTGCGCCCTGTCGCACAGGGCCTACGCCCGCCCCGCCCCCGGTGTCACCAGTCCGGACTCATAGGCCACGATGACGAGTTGGGCCCGGTCCCGGGCGCCGAGCTTGCCCATGATGCGGCTGACGTGGGTCTTCGCGGTGAGGGGGCTCAGGCCCAGGTTTCCGGCGATCTCGGTGTTGGTGAGGCCGCGTGCGACCAGGGCGAGCACCTCGCGCTCCCGGCCGGAGAGGCACTCCGGTCCGGCCGTGGCGGGCGGGGCGGTGGCGCCGCGCAGGAAGCGGGCGATCAGCCGGGCCGTCGGGCCCGGCGACAGCAGGGCCTCGCCGGCCGCGACCGTGCGGATGGCGTCGAGGAGTTCGGCGGGTCTGGTGTCCTTCACCAGGAATCCCGAAGCGCCCGCGCGCAGCGCCTCCACGATGTTCTCGTCGGTGTCGTAGGTGGTCAGCACCAGCACCTTCACCTCGGCGAGGTCCTCGTCCGCGGCGATCAGCCGGGTCGCCTCGATGCCGTCGAGGTCGGGCATGCGGATGTCCATGACGACGAGGTCGGCCCGCTCGGTACGGGCCAGCTCCACGGCCTGCCGTCCGGTGCCGGCCTCCCCGACGACCGCCATGTCCCCCGCCGACGAGACGAGCAGCGCGAACGCCGACCGCACGAGCGTCTGGTCGTCGGCGAGCACCACCCGGACCGGGCCCGCCGTCACGCCGCCCGGCCTTCCACCGTCCGGCGTCTCCCCGTCCTGCCTCCCCCCGCCCGGCGTCCCCTCGTCCGACGTCATCGTCTCTCCCCCGTGGGCAGTACCGCGCTCACCTCGTAGCCCCGTCCCTCCCGTGGTCCCGCCGTCAGTGTGCCGCCCACGCTGCGGGCCCGCTCGCGCATGCCGAGGAGGCCGAAGCCGGGGACCGCGGCGCCGGCGCCGCATCCGTCGTCGGCGACCGTCAGCCGCAGGGCGCCCCCGTCGTCGTACACCTCCACCCGTATCCGCAGGTCCTCCCGGCCGCCGTGGCGCACGGCGTTGGTCAGTCCCTCCTGGACGATGCGGTAGACGGCCGCGCCGACCGCCGGCGGCACCTTCTCGGCGTCCACCGTCAGCTCGACCCGCGCCCCGGCCGCGCGGGCGCTCGCGGCGAGGTCGGGCAGGCCGCGCAGTCCGGGCAGCGGGCCGCGCGCGTCCGGTGCGCCCGGGTCGCGCAGCACCTCCAGCGTCGTACGGAGTTCGCTGCGCGCGCTGCGGCAGGTCCCGGCGATGTCGTCGAGCGCCTGGGCGACGGCCGCGCGGTCGAGGCGGCCGGGGTCGGCGGCCAGGACGTGGGCGGCGACGGAGGTCTGCACCCCGATCACGGTGATGCTGTGGGCGAGCAGGTCGTGCAGGTCGCGGGCGATGCGCAGCCGTTCCTCGGCGACCCGGCGGCGGGCCTCCTCCTCGCGGGTGCGTTCGGCGCGTACGGCGCGCTCCAGGGCGGCGGCGGCGTTCTCGCGGTGGACGCGGATGTAGCCGCCGAACATCAGCACGGCGACGATCCAGCCGGAGATCCGCAGGAACTCCACCATCCCGTCGATGTCGGTCAACGCGTTGAGGGTCAGCGTCAGGGAGACCACGCCGAGGCCGATGACGAGGGTGCGGCGGGCGGTGCCGGTCACAGCGACGGTGTACAGCGCGACCATGGCCGGTTCGACGGCCGCGATGTGGTTGTAGTCGAGCGCGTGGTAGGGCGCGAGGAAGGCCCCCATCGCGCACAGGACGAGCAGGGGCCGCCGCCTTCGCCAGGCCAGCGGCGCGTGCGCGCCGAGCAGCAGGCCCCAGCCGAGCGCGTCCGGGACCCGGCCGTCCACGAACAGGACGGCGATCACCGAGTCGACGGCGGCCACGGCGGCGGCGAGCCACGCGTCCGACCACCGGTGCGTCACCCAGCGGTGCACCGCTCCCCCTCTCCCCCGCGCCCATCCTGCCCGAGCGGGCGCCTCTCCGGCAGGGAGGGGCACCCTCGGACCGGCCTGAGCCCGGTTCACCTCGGCCCGGGCCCGGTTCACGTCAGCCGTTGACCTGTTCACGCTCGCGCGTCCGTTCCGGCTCCGGCTCCGGTCCTCGCGAGAGCGGTCCCGGCCACCACACGGCCCGTCCCAGCGCCACGCTCGCGCTGGTCACCAGGTAGGTGCGGACGAGGAAGGTGTCCAGCAGCACGCCGACGGCGATCACGAAGCCCAGCTCGACGAGCTGCACCAGGCCCATGTTGGTCAGCACCGCGAACGTCGCCGCGAGGACGAGTCCCGCGGAGGCGATGACCCCGCCGGTGCTGCGCAGCGCGGTGAGCGCGGCGGCGGCCGGTTCCGCGCCCCGCAGGGACTCCTCCCGCATGCGGTGCATGAGGAAGATGCCGTAGTCCACGCCGAGCGCGACCAGGAACACGAAGGACAGCAGCCCCAGCCCCGGGTCCGTGCCCTCGAAGCCGAACACCGGCCCGAAGACCAGCCCGCCGAGTCCGAGGGCGGCGCCCCACACCGCGACCACGGCAGCCACGAGGATCAGCGGCGCGACGATCGAGCGCAGCAGGGCGATCAGGATCAGCAGCACGGAGACGAGGACGATCGGCACGACGATCAGCCGGTCGCGGGCGTTGGTGTCCTCCAGGTCGATCTGCTGGGCGCTGGCCCCGCCGACGTAGGAGCCGTCGAGGCGCTCGCGCAGCCGCTCGATGGTCGCGGTCTCGGCCGCCGACTGGGGCGGCGCGGACGCGGTCACCGTGATCTCCGTCCAGCCGTGCCCGGTACGGCTCTTGCGCGCGTCGGAGACGCCCTGGGTGCCGCGGATCGCGGCGAGCGCGGCGTCGGCGCGGTCGGCCGGGGTCAGCACGTCGATGGGCTGCGCGGAGCCCTCCGGGTAGGCCTCGGCGAGGATCTCCAGGGCGGCGACGGACTCGGGAGGGTCGACGAAGGAGTCCTGCTGCTTGACGGTGCCGGGCAGGTTCAGCGCGCCCAGCGCGAGGGCGGCGAGCAGGGCCGCGCCGGCCGCCAGGACGGTCCTCGGCCGGCGGCCGGCGGAGGCGCCCATCGCGGCGAACAGCGACCGGCGGACCTTGGGCGTGCTGCCGTAGGCGGGCACCAGCGGCCAGAAGACGCGGCGGCCCAGCAGGACGAGGAGCGCGGGCAGCAGGGTCAGCATGGCGACGAGCGCGCACAGCACGCCGACGGTGCCGAGGGGGCCCATCCCCCGGTTGGAGTTGAGGTCGGCGGCGAGCAGGCACAGCAGTCCGGCGGCGACGGTTCCCGAGGAGGCGAGCACGGCGGGCCCGCAGCCGCGCAGCGCGGCCCGCATGGCGTCCAGGGGCCGTTCGACGCGCCGCAGTTCCTCGCGGTAGCGGGAGACGAGCAGCAGGGCGTAGTCGGTGCCGGCGCCGAAGACGAGGATCGTCATGATGCCGGAGCTCTGACCGGACACCGAGGTGCCGAAGGCCTGGTGGAGTCCGTAGGCGACGCCCAACGAGAGGAAGTCGGCGACGCCGGCCACGACGAGCGGGACCAGCCACAGCACGGGGCTGCGGTAGATCAGGATCAGCAGGACGGCGACGACGCCGACGGTGGTGTAGAGCAGCGGCCCGCCGAGCGAGTTGTAGACCTCGCTCGCGTCGGTGGCGAACGCGCCCGTCCCGCCGACCTCGACCGTCAGTCCGCCCTCGCCGTGCGCGACCTCGCGGACGGCGTCGACGAAGGCGTCCCGCTTGTCCTCGTCGGTGCCGGGCTCGGTGGTGACGATCGGGTACATGAGGGTGGTGCCGTCCGTGGACGGGATCCCCCGCGGCGTACCGGTCAGCGCGTGCTCCCCCGCGACCCGCGTGACCTGTTCCGCCGCCGTGGCCCGGTCCCCGGCGGTCAGCCCGCCCTCCCGGTGGTAGACGAGCACCAGCTCGGTGCTCTCGCCGCCCGGCAGCCGCTCCTGGAGCTCGGCGACCTGGGTGGAGTCGGCGCTCGCGGGCAGGTAGTCGGTGATCCGGTTGCGCTGCACGTCGGAGAGTTGCGCCGCGAACGGCGAGACGATCGCGAGCACGCCCGCCCACAGCGCGAGCACCAGCCAGGGGATGGCGCGCTTGCCCTTCGTTTTCCCGGCCCCCATGAGTCGGGCCTCCCTTCGGTACGGATGTCCGGTGACGAACACAAGACTTCCGCGCTGGGAGGGCCCATTCATCGCGCGTCAGGCTGAGTTGGCGGGTACCGCCACGGGTGGCCGGGTGGGTCCGATTACTCCCTGGGGCGTAACGGGTAGCCATGCGAGATGTGTGGCCGGAACGCTGGGGACTTCCGCGCCGCGCGCTTTCGCTGCCCCACCTGGTCCCCTTCACTGTCCACCGGGGGAGAGACGTTCATGGTGACCCTTCTGTTCGTCCACGGTACGGGTGTGCGCGAACCCGATTACAGCGCCGCGCTGGGACGTATTCGGACCGTGGTGGCTGGGCTCCGCCCGGACGTCCGCGTCGAGCCGTGCGACTGGGGCTCTGCCCTCGGGTCGTACCTGCGGGACGGCGGCGCGTCGATTCCGGGCTTCGTCGAGCAAGGCGGCGGGGGACCGGCGGCGCCCGCTCCGGAGAACGAGCAGACAGCCCGCTGGGCCCTGCTGTACGCCGACCCATGGGCGGAGCTGGAACTGTTCGCGCTGACCGCGGCAGCGGCCGGGCGGTCCCAACCATTCGTTCCCGGGACCGTCCCGCCAGGAGACGCACTGCTGACCTCCTTGGCCGCCCTGGAGTCCTCGGACGGAGTGCGGCAGGCCTGGGAAGACGCGGGCCTCGGCTTGCCACTGTCCCGGGCCGTCGCCGAAACAAGCGCGGCGGGGCCCCTGCGCCGGGCGGTTACGGTGGAGGCGGGCGGGCCCTCGCCTCTGCCCCGCCTGGCAGCGCGCGCCCTGGTGGCGTACGCCCTGGGACACGGCGGTGACACCGGACGGGTGCCGGCACCGGTGCGCGACGCGGTGGTGGACGTGCTGACCGAGACGCTCGGCGGCGACGCCCGGGGAGTGTCCGAGGCCCTCTCAGCGGCCACCCGTTTCTCCGTGCGTCTGTTCGAGCAGGCTTTGGGGTCCCGTCTGGTGGTGGCCCGCCGGACCGCGCTGAGCGGCCGGTCGGTCGGCTTCTTCGGCGACATCGTGCGGTACCTGGTCCGCGGCGAGGCCGTCAGGGCGTTCGTGGCCGAGAGGGTGCGCGCCCAGCCCGGCCCGGTGGTCCTGCTCGGGCACAGCCTCGGTGGGATCGTCTCGTTCGACCTGCTTGCCTCTGGCGTCCTGTTGGACGGTGCCCAGGAAGGTCCCGGCGCCCGCCCGGGACGCGTGGCCGCCCTGATCACCGTGGGCTCCCAGGCACCCCTCCTGTACGAGTTGGACGCCCTTCCCTCGCTGGCCCATGGCAGCGGGCTGCCGAAGGGCTTCCCACGGTGGGTGAACGTGTACGACCGCCGTGACTTGCTGTCATACCAGGCTTCGGGGGTGTTCAAGGGCGCGGTCACCGACGTGGAGGTGGACAACCGGCAGCCGGTCTCCGCCGCACACAGCGCGTACTGGTCGAACGACCGCTTCCACGCGGTGCTTCACGAGGTGCTGGACCGGGTCTCCACTTCATGACCTTCGCGGAGGTCATGCCAGGTACGGTCAGTCCGGTGAGCCTGCTGTCGGGACGTTTCCACAGCTCCGCCGCCGGGCATTCCGACCAGCATTCGTACCACGGTATGTACGAAGGGGAACACACGTGGCGACGCACAGGTTCGACGAGGTACAACTCGACCTGATCGCGGGCATGGTGGCGGTACTCGAGGAACCTAACGGCGGCCTGATGCGGGAGGACGGACGGCAACTGTGGCGCCGGCTCGTGCACGACACCGTCGAGCAACTGCCGCAGGACACCTATGGGGTGCCGCACCAGGAGTTCGTGAGCGTGGTGCGCGCGTGCGCCGCGCGCGAGGGCGCGCTGACCCACCTGGGCCAGGTCACCAAGCTGGTGTCCCCCGGGCTCGACCGACATCTCCAGCCCCTGCTGGACGAGTGGCGGGCGCACGGCGTCTACGGCGCACGGAGCTGGTACTCCCTACGGGAGGCCCTCGACCGTCGGCTGACCGGTCCGGCAGACCTTCCCACGTTGATGTCCCGGTCGACGGGCGGCCGCCGGATCCTGCCGCCGTACTGCCTGACTCCGTGGCAGGCGTTCACACATCTCGCGGACGCCAACGCACCGTCGTCCGGGCTGCCACCGAGCATGGTCCTGCTCGAACACCTGGCCCGTCACCCGGAGCTGAGCGCCTTCACGGCCGAGTTGCGGTCCTGGAACGATCACTTCGCCACCGAGTGGGGCCTGTTGAACCGCGCCGACGGGCTGTTGTCCCTGCGGGCGAGCCTGGAGACGTCACACGCACGGGAGTTGTCGTCACCGTCACGGCAGGTGTCGGAGACTTCTCCGCCGCACGAGCGAGTCATCGCCCGGGATGAAGTGATCGAACCGAGGAACGGCGCGGGCGGACCGTCGGACGAACCGGCCGTCACGCGGCTGGATGCCGAGGCACCGCCGGGCCGTCGCACCATCGATGTGTACATCAAAGTGACACCGGACCATGCTCCCCAGGCAACGGCGGGCGGGCGCCGCCGCAGTACCCGCAAGCCGCGCTATCACGTGTCCGCGTGCGTGAAGTACTGGGACTCCCTGAAGCTGTACAGACCAACGGGGACCGAGTCCGACACACCGGTCACCCGTGAGCAACTCGGCGCCTGCTTCTCCGAGCTGCTCACCAGGATGGCCCCGTTGTGGCACGACCGGTCGGAAGTGGTGGCTCTGGAGTTCTTCCTTCCGCTGGACTTGCTGGCCGAGCCCGTCGAGTGGTGGGACCGCGATCCGACCCGCAGGTTCGCCAATCCACTGCTGGGCACACACCAGGTGTCCGTCCACAGCCTGGAACGCGTGCAGCGCCCCGCACTCCACAACCCGTGGCGCATGCGCTGGGCCTACTTCAAGAAGAACGCCGCTGAGAACGCCGCTGACCGGGAAAGCGCGAAGAACGTCGTCCACGAGTGTCCCGCGGACCCGTTACTGTCCGACGATGTGCATCTGGGACAGCTGTACATGGCCGTCGGCAGCGACAGCGACGTGGCGGCGCTGATCCTGTGCGAAGCGCCCCTGCGCAAGGGCGAGTTGGGCCTGGAGGAAATGGGGCTGGCGCTGGACCTGGGCGTTCCCGTCCTGCTGTACCGGCGGGAGAACAGCGCGGCGGAAGCCTGGCGCGCCGCCGTGCGGGAGGCTCTGGCCGACGCCGGCCTCTCCGGTGTTGCTCTACGGGCACAGCGGTGGAAAACCGACACGGCGGCAGGCAGATCGGTGCCACACGCCCCCGCCACGATCCGGGCGATGGGCCTGGTCTGGGACGACCCCGAATACCTTCTCGACGGGGGACCGAGCGCTCCCGCCACTTTCGTAGGGGGTACCGAGTGAACGCGTCACCAGCGAGCGCGGAACCCCTGTACCGCGGCACGGGCGTCCCTCTGCTGGACGACGTCCCCTACGAGGAGCGAGCCTGGCCCGCAGGTCCGCCGTGGCGCACGTTCACCACCCCGCCCGCGATGCCCGCTCCGCCCGACGACGACGAGTCCGAGCGCAGACTGGGCAGTACGCGAATCCACCGGCTCGCCCGCCCTGACGAGGTCCGCCTGGTCAATGCCGCGCTGCTGCTGCGCAGGCCGCTGTTGGTGACGGGCCGGCCGGGCGTCGGCAAGTCAGGCCTCGCCTTCCTCATCGCCCGCGAACTGCGCCTGGGACGGGTGCTGCAGTGGGCGGTGACGAGCAGAACCACGCTCGGCTCCGGGCTCTTCGAGTACGACGCGGTCGGCCGCGCCCAGGCCCTGCACTCCAGAGCGCGGGACGACGAACCGACGGGCACCGGCGACTTCGTCCAGTTGGGCCCGCTGGGCACGGCGCTCCTGCCGTACCGACTGCCCCGGGTCCTGCTCATCGACGAGATCGACAAGTGCGACATCGACCTGCCCAACGATCTGCTCACGCTCTTCGAGGACGGCTACTACGCGATCCCTCCACTGATCCGTGTGAAGGCGAAGGAGCCCACGGTCACGGTGCACACGGCGGATCCGGGCGGGAGGGCGGAGGTCACCGGGGGTGTGGTCGGCTGTCACGTCTTCCCCGTCATCGTGATGACGTCGAACGGCGAACGCGAGTTTCCCGAGGCGTTCATGCGCCGGTGCCTGCGCATGGACCTGCCGGAGCCCGACGCCGCGGCGCTCGGGGAGATGGTGGCCGCCCACTTCGGTGACCGGCTGGGACCCCGCGAGGAGCAGCTCATCCACCAGTTCCTCAGACGCAGTGACCGAGTAGGAGGCCTGGCCGCCGACCAGTTGCTCAACGCGGTGCACCTCGTCACGTCGGGGCATTACCCGCGCGCTTCCACCGGGGAAAGCGGGGAGGCCGAGTGGGCCGACCTTCTCGAATCCATCTGGCATCCGCTGGGCGGTGAGGGGACGGAACCGGCGTGACGCAGCGTCGGTCGCCCGTCGGCCTCGACCCCCGCGACGTCGCCGACGCGCTCTGGCTCGCGAGCGCCCACCCGTGGCTGACCGAAGCGGCCGACACCCGGCCGGACGACCCTTCCGACGGCGGGAGAGGGGACGCGTCGGGGGGCTCCGACCGCCTTCCGCCCGGTGCCGCGCAGGAGCACGACCGGCCGGACAGCGAGGATGCCTCGGCCGAGGCACAGGCGTCCGCATCGGCGCCGGGCGCAGACGCGTTCTCCGCGAGCCACGCCGACGCTCCGGACCCCGATGTCCTCGCCGAGGGCCCGTGGCCTCGGATCACCGCGTCACACGCCCTGCCGGCAGCCTTGAGGCCGGCACCCTCGCCGGGTGAGCGCCCGTTCGGTCCGCGTGCCTGGGGTTTGGCCCTGCGCCCCTTCCGTACCGCGGTCGCATCCGCGTATACGAGCGAACTGGACGAGGACGCCACCGCGCACCGCATCGCGCTGGCACCGTTCCTGCCCCCTGTCCTGCGACCGGCTCCGGAGCGCCGCTGGCGGGCGGTCCTGCTGGTGGACACCGCCCCGCAGATGGCGGTCTGGCAGGGGACGGCGGAGCACTTCGCGAAGGCCCTCCGGCGGCTCGGTGGCTTCCGTGACGTCACCGAGCTGTCGCTGGACGTGTCGTCGGCCGAGCAGGCCGTGGTGACGCTGCCCGGACCGGCCCTCGGGGCGAGACCCCTCCCGCACCGCAGCCTGATCGACCTCACGGGCAGGTCGCTGGTCTTCGTCCTGACCGACGGGGTGGCACCCGCCTGGCGCTCGGGCGCGGCCCAGTGGCTGCTCGCCCAGTGGAGCAGGCGACAGCCGGTGACTGTGCTGCACACGCTGCCCCAGCGTCTGTGGCACCGCACCGGGCTGCACCCCACGCGGGTCAGGCTCCGCGCCGCGAGCCAGTGGGTGGCGGGCCAGCAACCCGACTGGGAGCCGGCCGAAGCGTTGTCCTCGATCCTCGGCTCGCTTACCGGCCCCGGGGTCACCGTGCCGGTACCAGTGCTCGAACCGCGACCCGAGTGGCTGGAGCCGTGGGCCCGCTTCGTGGGCGGGGACCGGCCGCGAGACCTGGTCGTCGCCGCCGTCCTCACCAGCACCGGCGCCCGGCCGGAGCCACCGGTGCCGCCCTCGGCCTCCGACCCCGGTGCCCAGGTGGCGGCGTTCCGTGGCTGGGCCTCCCCGGAGGCCTTCCAACTGGCCACCCATATGGCCGCAATCCCGCTCGACCTGCCCACGATGGCTGACGTCCAGCAGCGCACCATAACCGGCACCAGCACCGAACACCTCGCGGAGTTCCTGGTCAGCGGCCTGGTCTCGCCGCTGCTGAGTCTCGACGACGGCCGGTCGGCGTTCGCTTTCGGCGACGGAATCCGCGAGGAACTGCTCGCGTACGGTTCACGGAGCGTCACCGAACAGGTGATCAGACAGGCGGCCGAACTCAAGGCTCCGCACAGCGCCGCGGCGCGCAATCTGCTGGCGTATCTTCAGGGGCAGGACGCAACTCCGGCCCCGGCTGACGACACGGACGGGGAATTCCGGTTCATCGAGCGCGCGGTGCTGGGCGCGTTGAGTGGTCGTCACGTGCAGCGGGCCACGGAACTGGACGCCCTCGATCGCCGTGAGCCGGCATGGTCCGACGTCCTCACGGTCGGTACGCCTCCCGGCCCACCGACCGAGCCGGGTGATCCGTGGCCTCCGGAAGACACGGACCCGCCGGTGAGCGCTATCCCCACGGCTTCCGGTCCCCCCACCGGACCTCAGCTCTTGAGCGGGATTCCGCCACGCAATCCACGGTTCGCGGGCCGCACCACCCTGCTGAACGAACTCAGATCGAAACTGAGGTCGCACCTTCCGCTGCCGATCGCTCTCCACGGATTGGGCGGTGTCGGCAAGACACAGCTGATCACGGAATATGTGTATCGGCACGGCTTGGCATACGACCTGGTGGGGTGGATCCCCGCAGATCAGCCGAACCGGACCCTCAAGGGGTTCGTCGACCTCGCCGGCAGGATGGGACTCGACCATGGAGGGGAAGGGAGACGAGCCGTTCGGGCGGTGCTCGAGGCACTGCGCACCGGGGCCCCCTACGCCACATGGCTTCTCGTGTTCGACGAGGCGGAAGACCCCGAGTCTCTTCGTCCGTACCTGCCGAGCCAGCCCGCCCGCGGAGGTTTCGGCTCGGTCATCGTGACCTCACGCAACCCTCGCTGGGACCTGGTGGCCGAATCCCTGGAAGTGAACGTCCTCGAGCGCCCGGAAAGCATCGAGCTCTTCCGGCAGCGCAATCCCCGCCTCACCGTCGAAGAAGCCAACTCTCTCGCCGAGATCCTCGGGGACCTGCCCCTGGCCCTGGAGCAGGCCTCGACATGGTTCAGCGAAACCGGAATGCCCCCGGCCGAGTACGTGCGGCTGTTTGAGGAACGCGGCGCCGAACTCCTCTCGCTGCAACCGCCGTTGCAATACGAGGGAGTGGTCGCCACCACGTGGAACCTCTCCCTGGAACATGTCGGGACGAGGAACCCCGGCGCGTTGCAGCTCCTGCGGCTCTGCTCCCACCTCGCCCCGGACCCCATTCCCCGGCGTCTGTTCTCCCACGGGCGCCTGACGCCCATCGCACCCGAGATCGATCACATCCTGAGAGATCCCCTCATGCTCGCGCGGGCCCTCCGGGAGATCAACCGTTTCTCCCTGGCCCGAATCTACATGCCCACCAACTCGATCCAGATGCACCGACTCCTCCAGCACGTGCTGAAGGCCCAGATGACAGAGGAGGAGAGCGAGCACTTCCGTTCAGGCGCCCTGCAACTCCTGGCCGCCGTCAAACCGCATGATCCTTCCGATCCGCGGGACTGGCCGGACTTCGACGAGCTGTACCCGCACGTGATCGCCACCAGTGCCTGGGAGTCGAAAAACCCCTACGTGCGGCAGCTGGTCTATGACATGGCCAGGTACCTCTTCCACCTGGGCGAACACCGCGCCGCTCTGGACTTCTCCGACCGCGTGGACAGCGCCTGGAGGCGGTCGCCCAGCGAGTACGACTCCCAAGCCCTGCTGCTCGCCTTGCACCGACGTCTACTGCTGTGGTCGACGGGTCACTACGCGGAGGCGTCGGCGCTCACCGAGCAGGTCCTTGCCGCGTTCGACGCGATCATGTCGGAGGAGGACCGCCTCAGGGCCGAAAGCCACGTCACGAGCGATCGCAGAACGCGTGGCGACTTCCGCGGTGCTCTGGAGCTCGCCGAGGACATTCACGCCCGCTCGCTGCGCTTCTTCGGCCCGGAGGACCCGGAGAGCCTGGTGCATGGTGCCAATCTGGCCGTGTGCCTGCGCGTCAACGGGGACTTCCAGCGGGCGCACGAAGTGGACGAGTACATCTGGCAGCAGCGAGTGGAACTCATGGGAGCCTCCCATCCGTTGGCACTGGAGGCTGAGGCGGCGGTCATGCTCGACCGGCTCGAGCTCGGCCGGTACCGGGAGGCACTGGCCATGGCCGAGGAGTACCTGGGCGCGGTCATCGCGACGTACGGCGAGTCCCACCCGGCAAAGGTGCGGGCCACCGTCAGGCTCGCCGTCGCCCAGCGCCGGGCCGGCCTGCTGTCCGAGGCCGTGGAGAACACGGGTGCTGCTCTCAGAGCCCTGACCGGTCGCTACGGCGAACGGGCACTCGACGTCCTGCACACCGCACTGAACCACTCCGTCAACCTCAGGCACATCGGAGACCTCGGGCAGGCGCTGCACCTGGGCGAGGGCACCCGCGACCACTACGCGGACGTGCTCGCTCCCACGCACCCGCTCACGCTCACCGCCGACGTCAACCTCGCCGTGACGCTGCGGCTGCTGGGCCGCGCGAACGAGGCGCGGGACCTCGACGCGTCGGCTGTGGACCGCTTCACGGAAGCGCTGGGCTCCGCCCATCCATGCACGCTGATCGCCGGGATGAACCTGGCCAACGACCGGTTCGTCGCCGGGGACCTCCTCGCGGCTCGTTCCTTGGATGAGGGCGTACTGGACCGGATGGAGGTGCACCTCGGTGTGGCCCACCCTCTCACGCTGATGTTGCGTCTGAACCTCGCCACGGATCTGCGTGCCCTGGGGCACACATCCGAGGGGATGACCCAGCACGAACGGGCCGCGGCACAGCTGGGGCAACAACTCGGCGGCGAGCACCCCGTGCTCCTGGCCGCTCGGTCCTGGCAGCGGATCGACGCCGACATCGACCCCGCCTACCTGTAGTTCCCCTCCCTGACCACCGCACGGGTGCCTTCAGGGTCACTCGAGCGCATCACCTTCTGAACCACTGCGGGTACTCCGTCAGAACGGCCTCCAGCCCGTCGAGCGCCAGCGTCCCCGCGTCCAGCAACGACACGGCCTCCCACAGATGGCCCAGCCCGTTGTCGAAGAGCGTGCAGGTTCCGACGAGCTCCAGTATTTCGATCCGCATGACCGTGGAGCGCGGCACCGAGGCACAGATCTCCGAGGGCAGCCGCCCAATGACCGCGGCGCGCAGTCCGGGGTCCTGCATGACGGGTACGGCAGCCAGCGCCTCGTACAGCCTGCGCTGGTCGGCCAGTTCGAGCCGGCGGGGAGAGGCGGTCCGGGCAGCCTGGGTGACGTTCGATTCGCCTGCGCCGTCGAACCAGAGCGACGTCGGCATCGGGGCTCTCTCGCGGGTCTGTGCGGCCGCGTGGAACCGCTCGCGGAGTGCCGCGGCCAGGGAAGCCGTGTCGTGCGCCCAGTCGGGGTGGGCGGACAGCAGGTCTAGTACGGCGGCGCTGAACGCACCGGCGGCCTTCCCGTCCCGCGAACCGGATCCGGTAACCTCCCCCGGACCGCAGGCGAACAGCACTCGCTGCTCCTGTACCTGGCGCAGTCGTCCGCGCGGCACGGGGTCGGGCCGTAACGCTTGGGACGCTTTGGCTGCGTCGACGAAGGTCTGGCACGCGTCGACGATCCACAACTGCCGTGGGTGCCCGGGTACGAGATCGGAGCGGAACGCGGCCAGTGCCGCTTCCAGATCCAGGCTGCGCAAGTCGTCGGCCATGGCATCCGCGTACAGCAGACGGCGGTGTCCGTCCAGGTCGACCAGCCCGTGCCCGGACCAGGCGACGTACAGCCAGTCCGCGGTGGTGACGGCCGCCTCCCGGAACAAAACCTGGTGCACGCTGTCCCTCTGCGCTTCACGCCATTCCACTCCCGCATCCTTCAACAGGGCACGATGATGAGGCGACGGCGACGCCAGGACTGTGATCGCGGCGGGATCGACGCCCTGGTCGAGGAGCCAGGCACGGTGGGCCAGCGCGTCCCGGACAGGCCCGTCCAGTTCCCAGGTGCTCCCCGCCTCGTAGGTCTCGACCGCGACCAGCACCGCTCGGCCCCGCACCGGCTCCCCCTGTGCCTTCGTCATGAGCCGAGTGTCGCGGATGCTCCGGCCGTCGGCCAGACCCACTCACTGTGCGCCGCTACGACGGCGTGCGGGCCGCCGCCAGCAGGCGGGTCACGTCGTCCGCGCAGATGGTCAGGGCCGCCCCCACCGTGGTGAGGACCTCGCGTTCGGCGGGGGTGTACGGGCCGTCGGCCAGGGCGATGCGGGCGCCCTGGAGGAAGATCGATTCGCGGCCGGCGGGGGCGAGGTGCGGGGTGAGCGGGTCGAGGGCCTCGTGGAGCTCTATGGCGAGTCCGGGGGCGCAGGGTTCGCCGCAGGCGCGCCCGGTGTCGGCGGCGAGGGCCTCGACGAGGGCGTCGAGCTGTTCCTCGGTGCAGTCGGGGAAGCCGGCCGCGCGCACCGCCGTGGCCGCCGTCTCCAGCGAGGCGCGGGCGCAGGCGCCGCCCGCGGAGAGCACCGCGAGGGCGACGGTGTGCACGGCGTCGCGGAGCATCGCGGAGAAGCGCACGGTGGTGGGGTGGTCGAGGGCGTCGGTGCCGTAGTGGCGCAGACAGGCCGCGCACTCGACGACGGGCGCGCTCGCGCCGCGCGGGACGACGGGCACGCCCAGCAGGGTGAAGCGGCGGTGGCCGGTCAGCCGCTGGTAGTTGCGGTCGCCGCCGCAGCCGGGGCAGAAGAACTCGCCGTCCCCGACGGGCGTCCACGCGGTGCGGGTGCCCAGGATGCGGGCAAGCCCGGTGGCACGGCCGTCTCGTCCCCGTCCTGGCAGCACGTCGCACCTCCGTAACCGCGCGGCAACATCGCCGTACGTCTGCGTGATGTTAGCCACATCCCGGAGCCGTAGTCAGCACCCCGGACGAGACCTCTCCGTGACCTCCACGGCAGGATGGCCGAGATGTGCCGGGGCCCCGGCCGCCGCCCATGGCGGCCGAGGCCCCGAAACTCCCGGTCAGAGCGGTCAGCGCGTCGCGCGGTTGACGGCCGAGACGACCGCCTTCAGGGACGCACGCGTCGTGTTCGCGTCGATGCCGATTCCCCACAGGACCTTGCCGTCGATCGCGCACTCGATGTACGAGGCGGCCTGCGCGGAGGCGCCCTCGCTCATCGTGTGCTCCTGGTAGTCGAGCAGGCGCACGTCGATGCCGATCGACTCCAGCGCGTCGAAGAAGGCCGAGATCGGACCGTTGCCGGTGCCGGTCAGGACGGTGTCCTCGCCGTCCACGGTGGCCTCGACGGTGAGGGTGTCCACGCCGTCGGTGTCGGTGGTCGACTGGCCGTTGCGGACCTGGATGCGGCCCCACGGGTTCTCCGGGTTCGGCAGGTACTCGTCCCGGAAGGCCGCCCAGATGGCGCCGCCGGTGACCTCGCCGCCCTCGGCGTCCGTCTTCGCCTGGATGAGCTTCGAGAACTCGATCTGCATCCGGCGCGGCAGGTCCAGCTTGTGGTCGTTCTTCAGGACGTAGGCGATACCGCCCTTGCCGGACTGCGAGTTGACGCGGATGACGGCCTCGTAGGAGCGGCCGACGTCCTTGGGGTCGATCGGCAGGTACGGGACGGCCCACTCGATGTCGTCGACGGTGACGCCCTTGGCGGCGGCGTCGGCCTCCATGGCGTCGAAGCCCTTCTTGATGGCGTCCTGGTGGGAGCCGGAGAAGGACGTGTAGACCAGGTCGCCCACGTAGGGGTGGCGCGGGTGGACCTCCATCTGGTTGCAGTACTCCCACGTGCGACGGATCTCGTCGATGTCGGAGAAGTCGATCTGCGGGTCGACGCCCTGGGAGAACAGGTTCATGCCCAGGGTGACCAGGTCGACGTTGCCGGTGCGCTCGCCCTGTCCGAACAGGCAGCCCTCGACGCGGTCGGCGCCGGCCATCAGCGCCAGCTCGGCGGCGGCGACGGCGGTGCCGCGGTCGTTGTGCGGGTGGACCGACAGGCATACGTGCTCGCGGCGGGAGAGGTTGCGGCCCATCCACTCGAAGCGGTCCGCGTGCGTGGACGGCGTCGAACGCTCCACGGTGGCGGGCAGGTTGAGGATGATCTCGCGGCCCGGACCGGGCTGCCAGACGTCCATGACCGCCTCGCAGACCTCCAGCGCGAAGTCCAGCTCGGTGTCGGTGAAGATCTCCGGGCTGTACTGGTAGCCGAACTCCGTTTCGGGGCCCAGCAGTTTCTCCGCGTATTCCATCACCAGCCGGGTGCCGTCGACGGCGATCTGCTTGATGTCGTCCTTGGAGCCCCGGAAGACGACCCGGCGGAAGACCGGCGCGGTGGCGTTGTACAGGTGCACGGTGGCCCGCTTGGCGCCCTTCAGGGACTCCACGGTCCGCTCGATCAGGTCCTCGCGGGCCTGGGTCAGCACGGAGATCGTGACGTCGTCCGGGATCGCGCCCTCTTCCTCGACGATCGAGCGCACGAAGTCGAAGTCGGTCTGTCCGGAGGCGGGAAAGCCGACCTCGATCTCCTTGTAGCCCATCTTGACCAGCTGGTCGAACATCCGGCGCTTGCGCTCGGGCGACATCGGGTCGATCAGGGCCTGGTTGCCGTCGCGCAGGTCGGTGGAGAGCCAGCGGGGGGCGGCGGTGATCCGCTGCCGCGGCCAGCCGCGGTCGGGGAGGTCGACCTGCTCGTACTGACCGTACTTGTGGATCGGCATCTGGCTGGGCTGCTGGCGGTTCGCCATGGTGCGGTGGCTCCTCGTGGGTGGCCGGAATGGTCCGGAAAGGACGGCCGACGACGCAACACCAAGCACCGCGGGGAGGGGGTCGGCCTCGACTACAGGCCCTCGCCGCGGCAGCTAAGGAGAAGCAGCCCGAAACGCATAGTGCTCCGCACTCTAGCCGAGCGGCATCGGGCACGCGGGCCTGTCCCAGTATGCGGGACCGTCGGGAGGAATCGGGCAAAACGTGCGCCATACCACTCCGGCGGGAGACCTCGGCCCCTTTGTCACCGTATTTCACCAATCATGGTTGCCTCTAGTGACAGAAGGGTCACCCAGTGCAAAGGTGCCGGGCATGACGACCCACGGGGGCTTCGAGCCCGTCTTCTGCACCGTCGTTCCGCCGCACGTCCTCCACCGGCTGGCCCGCAACGACGACCCCGCGCTCTCCGGTCCCGCCCGCCGCACCCTGGTGCGCGACAGCGAGCTGCGCGCCGCGCGCAGCGTGACCACCGAGTTCCGTCTCGCCGCCGCCCCGGCGGCGAAGGCTCCCTCGGACCACCCGCTGCGGACGGTCTACGACGCCGGGCACCGCACCGACCTGCCCGGCGCCAAGGTCCGCGGCGAGGGCGAGGACCCCGGCCGCGACGCCACCGTCAACCGTGCATACTCCGGCCTCGGCTCCACCTTCGAGCTCTTCCTCAAGGCCTACGGCCGCCACTCCATCGACGGCGACGGCCTGCCCCTGGACGCGACCGTCCACTACGACCAGGACTACAACAACGCCTTCTGGAACGGCGAGCAGATGGTGTTCGGCGACGGCGACGGCGAGATCTTCGTCGACTTCACCAACTCCGTCGACGTGATCGGCCACGAGCTGGCCCACGGCGTCACCCAGTACACGGCGAACCTGACCTACTACGGCCAGCCGGGCGCCCTCAACGAGTCGATGTCCGACGTCTTCGGCGCGCTGATCAAGCAGTACACGCTCGGCCAGACCGCCGCCGAGGCCGACTGGCTGATCGGCGCCGAGCTGCTCGCCCCGAGCGTGACCGGGCAGGCCCTACGCTCCATGAAGGCCCCGGGCACCGCGTACGACGACGACGTCCTCGGCAAGGACCCGCAGCCCGCGACCATGGACGACTACGTCCGCACCGGCCGCGACAACGGCGGCGTCCACATCAACTCCGGGATCCCCAACCACGCCTTCTACCTGGCCGCCACCGCCCTCGGCGGCTTCGCCTGGGAGAAGGCGGGCCAGATCTGGTACGACGTCCTCACCGGCGGCGAGCTGCGGGAGCGGGCCTTCTTCACCGACTTCGCCAAGCTGACCGTCAAGGCCGCCCGCGAGCGCTTCGGCGACGGCGGCGAGGAGTTCCAGGCCGTGGAGAAGGCCTGGGAGCGGGTCGGGGTGCGGATCCTCTGACTCCGTACTAGACAGGAACCCATGCGGATTCAGGTGAGGCGCACGGGCGGGTTCGCGGGCATCGAGCGGCACGCCGAGGTGGACACCTCGGAGCGGTCCGACGCCCAGGAGTGGCACGCCCTGGCCGAGAAGGCGGTGGCCGACGGCCGGGGCGTGCCCCCGATCACGGTTCCGGACGGCTTCAGCTACCAGATCACCGTGGACGGGAAGACCGTGTACGCGGCCGATCCCCGGCTCACGGAGGAACAGCGCAGGCTCATCACGCGCGTACTGAAAGAAGGGGCGTAACTGGATGTTCCCGTCTGCCCGTTGACTTCCGTTACCGCTGGTACGGATGATCCGGCGCATGGCGACTGATCAGCGCGACGCGGCGCACCCGATACCTCAGTTCCCGGCCGGCTTCCTGTGGGGCGTCTCGACCTCGGCCCACCAGATCGAGGGGGCGGCCGACGAGCGCGAGCCGTCCGTGTGGGACGCCTTCACGGCCGAGCCGGGACGGGTCAAGGACGGCTCGACGGCGGCGGTGGCCTGCGACCACTACCACCGCTACCCCGAAGACGTGGCCCTGCTGTCCGGCCTCGGCGTGGACGCGTACCGCTTCTCCGTCTCGTGGCCCCGGGTCAACTCCCCCGGCGGCCTGGACTTCTACGACCGGCTGGTGGACGAGCTGTGCGCGGCGGGCGTCCGCCCGGTGCCCACCCTCTTCCACTGGGACCTCCCGGCGGACCTCGACTGGCTGGAGCGGGACACGGCGTACCGCTTCGCCGACCATGTGGCGGCGGTCGTCGCCCGGCTCGGCGACCGGGTGACGAAGTGGATCACCCTCAACGAGCCCGCCGAGCACACCCTGTTGGGCCACGCGCTCGGCACCCACGCCCCCGGCAGGCGGCTGCTCTTCGACGCGCTGCCGGTCGCCCACCACCAACTCCTCGGCCACGGACTGGCGGTCGGGGCCCTGCGCGCGGCCGGCGTCACCGACGTCGGCATCGCCAACTCCCACGGCCCGACCTGGCCGGCCTCCCGAGAACCGGCCGACCTGGAGGCGGCGGCGTTCTACGACGTCCTGCTCAACCGCCTGTTCGCGGAGCCGGTCCTGCTGGGCGAATACCCCGAGGGACTGGGAGAGTTGATGCCCGGCGACGTGGCGTCCGACCTCAAGACCATCGCGGCGCCCCTCGACTGGTACGGGATCAACTACTACGCCCCCACGCGGGTCGGCGCCCCGCAGGGCACGGAGATCGAGTTCGGCGGGGTGCGCATCCCGGCCGAACTCCCCTTCTCCGTCCAGGAGATCGAGGGCGTCCCGGTGACGGACTTCGGCTGGCCGGTGGTCCCGGAGGGCCTGACCGAGCTGCTCACCACGTTCCAGGACCGCTACGGCGACCGCCTCCCGCCGGTCGTCATCACCGAGAACGGATGCAGCTACCCGGGCATCGACGACCAGGACCGCATCGCCTACCTCGACGGCCATCTGCGCGCCCTGCACCGAGCGGTGGAGGCGGGCGTGGACGTCCGCGGCTACTTCGTCTGGTCGCTGCTGGACAACTTCGAGTGGGCGGAGGGCTACCAGCGCCGCTTCGGCCTGGTGCACGTCGACTTCGACACCCAGACCCGCACCCCCAAGGCCTCCTACAGCTGGCTGCGGGACGTACTGCGGGCCCAGAGATGACGACCACGGCCTCCGCGGCCCTGGCCGAGCCGGTGGACCGGGTCGGCCGGGGCTGGACGGCGGCGCTGTCCCTCGCCAACGGGGCGATCTGGGTGGGCTGGTACGGCCCGCTCCAGATCCTGCTGGCCTCCCAGGCGGAGGACTTCGCGCCCGGCTCCGGCATGTCCAAGGAGACGATGCTGGCGTGGGTGACCGGCGTGGGCGCGGCGGTGAGCCTGGCCGCCAACCCCCTCTTCGGCGCCCTGTCGGACCGTACGACGTCCCGCCACGGCCGGCGTACGCCGTGGATCGTGGCCGGGGCGGCGGGCGGGGCGCTGTCGCTGCTGGTGCTGGCGGCGGCGGACGGCGTGTGGACGATGGCGCTGGGCTGGTGCCTGGTCCAGCTGACCCTGAACGCGGGCTTCGCGGCGGTGACGGCGGCGGTCCCCGACCGGGTGCCCCGCCTGCAACGGGGTTCGGTGGGCGGCTGGCTGGGCGCGGCGCAGGTCCTGGGCGTGGTCGGCGGGACCGGCCTCGCGACCGTCGCCGGGGGCGTGGGGGCGGGCTACACGGCCTGCGCGGTGTTCACGCTCGTCGGCGTGCTGCCGTACGTGCTGCGCCACGCGGACCTGCGGCTGCCGGCGGCGGACCGCCCCGCCTGGTCCTGGCGGGACTTCCTGGCCGGCTTCTGGCTGAGCCCGCGCCGGTACCCGGACCTGGGCTGGGCCTGGCTGACCCGCTTCCTGATGAACCTGAGCAACGCGCTGGTGCTGCTGTACCTGCTCTACTACCTGAGGGACCGGCTGTCCTACGCCGACCCCGAGCAGGGCGTCCTGATCCTCACGGCGGTGAACGGCGTGACCCTGCTCGCCACGGTCGTCGTCGGGGGCGTCTGGTCGGACCGTGTGGGCCGGCGCAAGCCGTTCGTGATCTGGTCCGGGGTGCTGATGGCGGTGGCCACGGCGGGGCTCGCCGTCTGGCAGACCTGGCCGGGGGCGATCGTCGCCGCCGCGGTGCTGGGCGTCGGCTTCGGCGTGTTCACCTCCGTCGACTTCGCCCTGATGACGGACGTCCTGCCGAAGGCGCTGGACCGCGGCAAGGACCTCGGCGTCATCAACGTGGCCAACGCCCTGCCCCAGGTCGCGGCCCCCGCCCTCGCCGCCCCGATCGTGACGTACCTGGGCGGCTACCGGGTCCTCTACCTGGTCGCGGCGGCGATCGGACTGGCGGGGGCGGTGCTGGTGGGGCGGATCAAGGGGGTGGACTGAGAGGAGGACTGAGAGGAGGACGCTTCTCAGAAGCCCAGCTTGCGCAGCTGCTTGGGGTCGCGCTGCCAGTCCTTCGCGACCTTCACATGCAGGTCCAGGAAGACCGGCGTCCCCAGCAGCGCCTCGATCTGCTTGCGGGACTTGATGCCCACGTCCTTCAGGCGCCGCCCCTTCGGGCCGATGATGATGCCCTTCTGGCTGGGGCGCTCGATGTAGATGTTCGCGTGGATGTCGAGGAGCGGCCGGTCCGCGGGCCGGTCCTCGCGCGGGAGCATCTCCTCGACGACGACGGCGATGGAGTGCGGCAGCTCGTCCCGCACGCCTTCGAGCGCCGCCTCGCGGATCAGCTCGGCCACCATCACCTGCTCGGGCTCGTCCGTGAGGTCGCCCTCCGGGTACAGCGGCGGGCTCTCCGGCAGCATCGGGACCAGCAGGTCCGCCAGCAGCTCGACCTGCTTGTCCCCGACCGCCGAGACCGGGACGATCTCCGCCCACTCGATCCCGAGCTCCTTGCCCAGCTGGTCGATCGCGATCAGCTGCTCCGCGAGCGCCTTGGAGTCGACGAGGTCGGTCTTCGTCACGACGGCGACCTTCGGCGTCCGCTTGATCCCGGCCAGCTCCTTGGCGATGAACCGGTCGCCGGGCCCCAGCTTCTCGTTCGCCGGCAGGCAGAAACCGATCACGTCCACCTCGGCCCACGTCGTCCGCACGACGTCGTTGAGCCGCTCCCCCAGCAGCGTGCGCGGCTTGTGCAGCCCCGGGGTGTCCACCAGGATCAGCTGGGCCTCGGGCCGGTGCACGATCCCGCGGACCGTGTGCCGCGTGGTCTGCGGACGGTTGGAGGTGATCGCCACCTTCTTCCCGACCAGAGCGTTCGTGAGGGTGGACTTGCCGGCGTTGGGGCGGCCCACGAAGCAGGCGAAGCCGGCCCGGTGCGCGGCCTCGGCCGACTGTTCGGATGACTGGGTGCGAACGCTCATGGCGCCCATTGTCCCTGATCCACGGACACCCGCCGACACGTGAGCTTCCCGAAACCCGCACGCAACGAAACGTCACGGAAACACACCCGTACGCGACCGGTAACGCACTGCCGTGAACCTCTGACGAGCCCCCGCACCGTTGGAGACGACCGTGATCCTTGCCGCCGCGCAGGTGGACACCGGCGACACCGCCTGGCTGCTCGCCGCCACCGCACTGGTCCTGCTGATGACCCCGGGCCTGGCCCTCTTCTACGGCGGCATGGTCCGCACGAAGAGCGTCCTGAACATGCTGATGATGAGCTTCGTGTCGATCGCGCTGGTCACCGTGGTGTGGCTGGCCGCCGGCTACTCCCTCGCCTTCGGCGACGACGTCGGCGGCGGCCTGATCGGCGGCCTCGACCACGCCGGGATGGCGGGCCTCGGCCCGGACAGCGTCCACGGGACGGTCCCCACCCTCCTGTTCGCCACCTTCCAGCTCACCTTCGCGATCATCACGGCGGCCCTGATCAGCGGCGCGATCGCGGACCGCGCGAAGTTCGCGGCCTGGCTGGTCTTCGTCCCCCTCTGGGCGCTCCTCGTATACGTCCCGGTCGCCCACTGGGTGTGGGGGCCGGGCGGCTGGATCCTGGAGGGGCTCGGCGCGCTCGACTTCGCCGGCGGGCTCCCGGTCGAGATCACCTCCGGCGCGTCCGGACTGGCGCTCTGCCTGGTCCTCGGCCCCCGCCTGGGCTTCAAGAAGGACGCGATGCGTCCGCACAACCTCCCCATGGTCATGCTGGGCGCCGGCCTGCTCTGGTTCGGCTGGTTCGGCTTCAACGCCGGCTCCGCGCTCGGCGCGAACGGCCTCGCCGCCGCCGCGTTCCTCAACACCCTCGCCGCCGGCTGCACCGGCCTGCTCGGCTGGCTCTTCGTCGAGCAGAAGCGCGACGGCCACCCCACCACCCTCGGCGCGGCCTCCGGCGCGGTCGCCGGCCTGGTCGCGATCACCCCGTCCTGCGGCTCGGTCTCCCTGCTCGGCGCGCTGGTCGTCGGCCTCGCCGCCGGCGTCGTCTGCTCGTACGCCGTGAGCTGGAAGTTCAGGCTGAACTACGACGACTCGCTCGACGTCGTCGGCGTCCACCTCGTCGGCGGCGTCATCGGCACCCTCCTCATCGGCGTCTTCGCCGTCGAGTCCATGACCGGCGGCGCGGAGGGCCTCCTCTACGGGGGCGGCCTCGCCCAGCTCGGCAAGCAGCTGGTGGCCGTGGTCGCCGTGGGGGCGTACGCCTTCCTCGTGACGTACGGCATCGCCAGGCTGCTGGACCGGACGATGGGCTTCCGGGCGGACGAGGAGCACGAGCACACCGGCCTGGACCTTACGGTGCACGCCGAGACCGCATACGATCACGGCGTCCTGGGACATGGCGCCCCGGTCAGCTCACACTCCGTCCCCTCCGCCCAGAAGGCCGACAAGGCATGAAGCTCATCACCGCGATCGTCAAGCCGTACCGTCTCGACGAGGTCAAGACCGCTCTCCAGGAGCTCGGCGTGCACGGCCTGACGGTCACCGAGGCCAGCGGGTACGGCCGGCAGCGCGGCCACACCGAGGTGTACCGCGGGGCCGAGTACCAGGTCGACCTGGTGCCCAAGGTCCGTATCGAGGTCGTCGTCGAGGACGCGGTGTCGGAGGCGGTCATCGACGCGGTCGTGCGGGCCGCGCGGACGGGGAAGATCGGGGACGGGAAGGTGTGGGCTCTGCCGGTTGAGACGGTTGTGCGCGTCCGGACCGGGGAGCGGGGGCCCGATGCCCTTTAAACACCGGTTGCTGTAGGGGATTTCGTCTGCGGGTGCGCTGTGGCTGGTCGCGCCCCGCGGCGGAGCCGCATGATGTCAACGCCCCGCGCCCCTTTAGGGGGTTGCGCCCGCCGTTTCCTCAATAGCAGCACCAGTCCTGCACCCATGGCCGCGCCCAGCAGCAGTGCCGCCAGCCATGGCACGGCGAGGAAACCCGTGCTGGCTGATTCCTGTGTCTGTTTCGCGCTCGCCGTCAATGTCACCTTGCCCCAGTCGAGTTGGGGGGCTCCGTGCCAGGGTTCGGAGAGGTGGACCCGTTGGCCGGGGAGGAGTTCCGAGGGGATCCTCGTCAGGTCGCGGGACAGGAGGGTGCGGCCGAACAGGCCCTTCGCCTTGAGTTCCACCTTCGGGTCGAGGGTGACGTTGCCGGTGTTGCGCAGGGTGTAGGAGATCGTCGCCTCGCTGGCGCCGATGCCGGGGACCAGGGGGCGGCTGTGGTCGATCCGGACGTCCTCGACGGTGAGCGCGGGCAGGGTGGGGCCGCTGACCTGGAGGTAGACGCGGGCGCCGACGGCGCGTTGCACGCCGAGCGCGACCCCGCCGTCGCCCTTCGCGATCCGCTCGTCGAGGGCGACGATCGCGCCGGGGTGGTCGCCGGGCTCGGCGTCCTCGGGGACCTGGATCGTGAACGGCACGGTGACCGCGCCCCGGCCGGGCACGGTGATCCGGTGCTTCGCGGGCTTCGCCCACGCCCCGACGCCCCGCATCCGCTCCCCCGCCGTCCGCACGGCGAACCCGCCGTCGCGTTCGGTGTTGTAGGCGTCGGCGGCGTACAGCCGGAAGGTGAGCGGCTGGTCCGTCTTGTTGGTGACGACGACCTTGTCCTCGATCGTCTGGCCGCGGTCGGCGGAGACATAGAAGTAGGGCCGCGCGGCGACGGCCGTGGCGGCGGGGTTGACGGACCAGCTGCCGTTGTCGGCGGCCCGGGCGGACGCCGTGTACGACAGGCCGAGCAGCAGTGTCAGGAACGGCAGGAGGAGGGCGTACGGCTTGCGCATGGGTGCGGACCCCCGCGGGCATCGGGCACGGCGGGGTGGTCGGGCGGGTGCGGACCTGTGAGGCGGGCGCCCGGCCACCGGTGGACGTCGGTCAGGTGAGCGTGAGGGTCAGGACGCCGGCGTAGGTGCCCGGAGGCGTGAACGCCGGTACGTCGAGGGAGACGCGGGCCGAGGCGGTGAACTCACCGCCGGTGAGCGTGCCGTCCGGCGTGGACGCGAGGGTCGCCCCCGTGCTGCCCACGACTCCGGCCGACCCGGCCTGACACGTGCTCGGGCTGCCCGCCTTGGTGCCGCAGTCGGGCGTCCAGCTCAGCTTCCCGGCGGGGATCTTGGCGCCGGGGCCGTTGAAGTCGGTGACCTTGCCGGTCAGGGACCAGCCCGCGGGTCCTCCGCGGAAGTCCTTGACGGTCACCGTGTGGAGGTTCCCGGTCGACGCGCCGCCGGTGCCGAAGTCGACCGCCGACAGCTGGACGGCGTCCCCGGCCTGGGACATCGACAGGGTGCCCGCCTTCACGGTGGTGGTCAGCTTCTGGCTCCCGTCGGGTACGGGCGTGTCGTCGATGACGACGTACGCGACGGGTCCCGCGCCCAGCTCCGCGCTCCACGCGCCGCCCTCGTACGCCACCACGCCGGTGGTGGTGCGGTCGTTGACGACGAGCGAACCGGAGATGGCGCCCTGCGCGTTCGCGGTCACGGTGGCCTTGTCCGCGGTCTGGGCGGCGCCGGACCGTCCGGCCAGGGTGACGCTCGCGCCCGGCGTGAAGTCGCCGCCGGTGACGGTGACCGCGGCGCCCGGCGCACCGGAGGCCGAACCGAGCTGGATGGAACGGGTGTTGGCGGGCGGGTTGTCCGTGGCGGTGACCGTCTCCGACACCGGGGCGGGCGGGTTGGTCACCGTGCAGGGGGTGTCGAGTTCGAGGATGTAGCTGGTGTGGATGTTGTAGTCGCCGGGCGAGAGGGTGATCGCGCCGGGCGCGGTGACCGTGAAGGTGCCGGTCATGGAGAACGACGGGAAGGGGCCCTTGCCGGGCACCGGGTCGTTCTTCTTGGGGCCCGCGACGGTGACGCTGCCGCTCTGCGCGCCGCCGAGGGTGATCTTGCCGGTCGGGGTCATGATGTCGGCCGGCAGGGCGAGGTCGGTGGGGTTGCTGGCGGCGGGCTTGACCACCGTGTAGGTCACGGTGACGGTGTCGCCGACCTCGGCGTCGGTCTTGTCCGCCGTGATCTTGGCGGTGGTGGTGCCGTCGATCGGCGGGATGCCGGCGATGGGCGGCGGGACGCAGTGCGTGGGGAAGTCCACGTTGGTCGCGGCGCCGGCCGGACACGCCAGCGCCCCGCCCGCGGTGACCGCGAGCGCGGTCGCCCCGAGCAGCGACGCCCAGCGCCGTCGTCGGGATCTTCGGGGTGTCGAACCCATGGTGCCCCCTCCTCAAGGGTGCGGGCGCAGCGGCTCTTCTGCGCCGACAGGGGGCATTGAGATGCGGATCGCGAGAGAAGTCAATGGATGCGAACCGGTCAACTGATGGACCGTCAGCTTCCTGCTGTGACAGGAGAACTGACGGTCCGTCGAGCGACTTCGCACCGGTTCTCAGTCGAACACGAACGGTCCTGGCGACTGGGGACCGGTGGCCGTACAGGTGACGGTGATCCCGAAGACGATCATCTTCAGGGAGCCGCCGTAGAAGTCCAGCCTGTCACCGGAGGCCACGGTCCCGTTCAGCGGACCGACCTCGATGGCGGCGCCGGTGGGCATGGCCGGGTTCGCGGTGCCGGTGAAGACCCGGGCGGCGCCGGTCGAGTTCGCCATCGTGAGGGTGGAGTTGATGCTGTTGGCGCCGATCGGGATCGGAGCGGTGATCGCGGTCGACTTGAGGGTGAGGGTGGCCGCGGTGCCGCTCTGGGTGGCCGTGAGGGTGGCGGCGCCGCCGCCGAACAGACCGCAGTTCGCGGTGACGCTCGCCGACGTCGGGCTGACGGCGAGGGCGGAGGGCGCGAACGCCAGCCCGGTGACCGCGAGGGCCCCGGCCAGCACTGCCGCACCTGATCCGATTCGCTTGCCTCTCATGGGGGTTCCGGCTCCTTCCCGGATATGGGGAGACGGACGGCCGGAGCGGGACGGGTGGGTGCGGACACCTGCCCCGGTGGGGGGTGAATCTGACGGTCCGTCGGAATCTACGCCCATTGACGCCCGGGAGACGGGAGACGGCAAGGGTGAATTCCGGACTACCCGAACGAGCCGGCGCGGGTCGCCCCGTCTCAGCCCGTCTCAGCCCGTCTCAGCCCGCGGATGCCGTCGGCCGGACGGTTGTCTCAGCCCGCGGAGACGGTCAGCCGGACGGTGCCGTCGGGGCCCGCCAACAGCACCGGGGTCCCGATGCCGCCCAGGTCGGCGACGGCCGTGCGGTCCGCCTCGGGCACCGACTCCGCCTCGGTGACCAGGGCCGCCGCCTCCAGCGACGTCGCCCCCGAGGCCACCGCCATCGCCACCGCCGTCCGGAGCGCGCTCAGCCGCAGCGACGGCAGCTCCACCGTCCCGGCGACGTACGTGCGTCCCGTCTCGTCGCGTACGGCCGCCCCCTCGGGGACGCCGTTGCGGGCCCGGGCGGAGCGGGCCAGGGTGACGATCTTGCGGTCCTCGGCGTCGAGCGCGTTGCTGTCGGTCATGCCCCGAGCATACGGAGCGCCTGGTCCCCGCGACCTCTCAGGGCCGGTCCAGACGCAGCCGCTCCGCGCGCGGCAGACCGGCCACGACCAGGTCGTACGAGTCCTCCACGAGCTCCCGGACCAGACGGCCGGGGAGACCGCCGTCCACCCGCACCGTGTTCCAGTGGCGTTTGTTCATGTGGTAGCCGGGAGTGATCAGACCGGGGTGGTCGGCGCGCAACCGGATCGCGTCCTCCGGGTCGCACTTGAGGTTGACCTTCAGGGGCCGCTCCTGCGTCCAGCTCAGCGCGAACATCTTGCCGCCGACCTTGAAGACGGAGATCTCCGGCCGGAAGGGGAAGTCCTCCACCGCCGCCTCGAACGACAGGCACAGGGCGCGCAGTTCGTCGGGCGTCACCCGGCCGCCTCGTCGTCCGGCTTGTCCACCGGCTCCACCAGCACCGTCACGATCTTGTTCCGGCGACCGGCCGCCGCCTCCGCCGTCAGCCGCAGACCGCGCCCGTCGGGCAGGTCGACGACCGCGGACGCCCCGGCGATCGGCACCCGGCCCAGCGCCTTCGCGAGCAGGCCGCCGACGGTCTCCACGTCCTCGTCGTCGTACTCCTCCAGGCCGTACAGCTCACCCAGGTCGGTGATGTCGAGGCGGGCGGTCACCCGGTGGCGGTCCTCGCCGAGCTCCTCCACGGGCGGCAGCTCACGGTCGTACTCGTCGGTGATCTCGCCGACGATCTCCTCGAGGATGTCCTCGATGGTGACGATGCCCGCCGTCCCGCCGTACTCGTCGATGACGACGGCGACGTGGTTGCGCTCCTGCTGCATCTCCCGCAGCAGGTCGCCGGCGTTCTTGGTGTCGGGCACGAACGCGGCGGGCCGCATCGCCGTCGACACCAGGTCGGACTCGGCGTCCCGGCTGATGTGCGTCTTGCGGACCAGGTCCTTCAGGTACACGATCCCGACGATGTCGTCCTCGCTCTCCCCGGTGACGGGTATCCGCGAGAAGCCGGAGCGCAGCGCCAGGGTGAGGGCCTGCCGGATGGTCTTGTAGCGCTCGATGACGATCAGGTCGGTGCGCGGGACCATGACCTCCCGGACGAGGGTGTCGCCCAGCTCGAAGACCGAGTGCACCATGCGGCGCTCCTCGTCCTCGATGAGGGACTCCTTCTCGGCGAGGTCGACCAGCGCGCGCAGCTCCGCCTCGGAGGCGAAGGGGCCCCGGCGGAAGCCCTTGCCGGGGGTGAGGGCGTTGCCGATGAGGATCAGCAGCGACGGGACCGGGCCCATGATCCGCGCGAGCGGCAGCAGCACGTACGCGGCGGCCGTCGCCGTGTTCAGCGGGTGCTGGCGGCCGATGGTCCGCGGGGAGACGCCGACGGCGACGTACGACACGAGGACCATCACGCCGATCGCGGCGAGCAGCGCGGGCGCGGTGCCGTCGATCTCGTTCAGACAGGCGTAGGTGACCAGCGCGGCGGCGGCCATCTCGCAGGCGACGCGGACCAGCAGCGCCACGTTGAGATAGCGGGTCGGGTCGGCGGCGATCTGCGCGAGCTTGACGCCGCCACGCCGGCCGGAGCGCACGGCCTCCTCGGCGCGGAAGCTGGAGACGCGCGCGAGGCCCGCCTCCGCGCAGGCGGCGAGCCAGGCGACGACGACCAGGGCGATCGCGCCGGCGACGAGGGCCGGGCTCATGAGACGGTCGGCGCCGGCGAGGGGCCGGTGTGGCCCTTCTCGGCCCGCCAGCCGTCCACGATGGCCGCCTGAAGGCCGAACATCTCGGCCTTCTCGTCGGGCTCCTCGTGGTCGTAGCCGAGCAGGTGCAGCACGCCGTGGACGGTGAGCAGCTGGAGCTCCTCGTCCATGGAGTGCTGCGTCGGCGCCTCCCGGCCCTGCTTCTCGGCGACCTCGGGGCACAGCACGATGTCGCCGAGCAGCCCCTGCGGCGGCTCGTCGTCGTCCTTCGACGGCGGACGCAGCTCGTCCATCGGGAAGGACATGACATCGGTCGGGCCGGGCAGGTCCATCCACTGGATGTGGAGCTGCTCCATGGCGTCGGCGTCCACGACGATCACCGAGAGTTCCGAGAGCGGGTGGATGCGCATCCGTGCGAGCGCGTAGCGGGCGATGTCGAGGACCGCCTGCTCGTCTACCTCGGTTCCGGACTCGTTGTTGACGTCGATCGACATGGCGCTGCGTCTGTCTACTTCCCCTTGTGCCCGGACTTCCCCCGGCCGCCCTTGTGCGCGCCGTTCTCCGTGCCGTGCGTGGTGTCGTACTTCTCGTACGCGTCGACGATACGGCCCACCAGCTTGTGCCGTACGACGTCCTGGGACGACAGTCGCGAGAAGTGGACGTCCTGGACGCCCTCCAGGATCTCCTGCACCTGACGCAGACCCGACTTCGTGCCGGAGGGCAGGTCGACCTGGGTCACGTCACCCGTGATCACGATCTTCGAGTCGAAGCCGAGGCGGGTGAGGAACATCTTCATCTGCTCGGGGCTCGTGTTCTGGGCCTCGTCCAGGATGATGAAGGCGTCGTTCAGGGTGCGGCCGCGCATGTACGCCAGGGGCGCCACCTCGATCGTCCCGGCGGCCATGAGCCTCGGGATGGAGTCGGGGTCGAGCATGTCGTGCAGCGCGTCGTAGAGCGGGCGCAAGTACGGGTCGATCTTCTCGTAGAGCGTGCCCGGCAGGAAGCCGAGGCGCTCTCCCGCCTCCACCGCGGGGCGGGTCAGGATGATGCGGTTGACCTGCTTGGACTGGAGGGCCTGGACCGCCTTCGCCATGGCCAGGTACGTCTTGCCGGTGCCGGCGGGGCCGATGCCGAAGACGATCGTGTGCTTGTCGATCGCGTCGACGTACCGCTTCTGGTTGAGGGTCTTGGGGCGGATGGTGCGACCGCGCGAGGACAGGATGTTCTGCGTCAGTACCTCGGCCGGGGTCTCCTGGCCGTCGCTCGTCCCGTTCTCACTCGCCCGCAGCATGGCGATCGAGCGTTCCACTGCGTCCTCCGTCATCGGCTGCCCGGTGCGGAGCACCAGCATCATCTCGTCGAACAGGCGCTGAATGAGGGCGACCTCAAGCGGGTCGCCCGTCGCGCTGATCTCATTGCCCCGGACGTGGATGTCGGCCGCCGGGAAAGCCGTCTCGATCACGCGCAGGAGGGAGTCGCCGGATCCCAGCACGGTCACCATGGGGTGCTGGGCGGGAACGGTGAACTGTGCTCTCGCCTTGCCCTGCGCGGGCGTCTGAGCTGTGGGTGTCTGAGTCATAGGCCGGCCCTAAGGCCTCTACGTCCTCCCGGATGCGTCTCGCCTGCCACGAGGGCGGCCTGGCGTGTTCCAGGGTACGCCAGGGGGCTGACAACGCCGAGGGCTTTTCGAACGGCCGCCCGGCCTCCGCTTTCCGCCGGCCGCCCTCCGGTTCGGCCCGGCCTCCCCCGCGTCAGGCCGAGCGGCGGAAGCCGATGGTGGGGACCGCGCGGCGGCGCGGCCACGGGGTGGGGTCCTGGGCGGGGACGAGGCCGGCGAGGAACTCGTAGCGGCGCAGGGCCTCGGGGGCCTGGCTCTCGACCGACTGGACCCTGCGCCACCAGGCGGCGATCTCCGACCAGCCGGGGGCGGAGAGCGATCCGCCGAACTCCTGGACGGAGAGGGCGGCGGTGAGCCCGGCGAAGGCGAGGCGGTCGGCGAGCGGCCAGTCGGCGAGGGTGCCGGTGACGAAGCCGGCCACGAACACGTCGCCCGCGCCGGTGGGGTCCAGGGCCTCCACGGCGATGGCCGGGACCTCGGCGCTCTCGCCCGTGCGCCGGTCCACGGCGTACGCGCCGTCCGCGCCGAGGGTGACGACGGCGAGCGGCACGTGCTCGGTGAGGGCGTGGGCGGCGGCGCGGGGGCAGGAGGTGCCGGTGTAGCGCATGGCCTCCTCGGCGTTCGGCAGGAACGCCTCGCAGTGCTTCAGGTCGGTGAGGCCGGCCAGGTCCCAGGCGCCGGTGTCGTCCCAGCCGACGTCGGCGAAGACGCGGGTGCCGGTGCTCGCGGCGCGGGCGATCCAGGGGGCGCTCCGGCCGGGGGTGAGGGAGGCGACGGCGGCGCGGGCCCGCGGCGGGGCGGCGGCGTCGCCGTCCTGGATCAGCACCTGCTCGGGGGGCGGTTCGTGGCCGTGGGAGACCATCGTGCGCTCGCCCTCGTAGGCCATGGAGACGGTGACCGGGGAGTGCCAGCCGGGGAAGGTGCGGGAGGGGGTGAGGTCGATGCCCTCGCCCTGTTCGAGCGCGTCCCAGCAGTACTCGCCGTAGTGGTCGTCGCCGAAGGCGGCGGCGAGGGACGTGCGCAGGCCGAGGCGGGCGAGGGCGGTGGCCATGTTGGCGACGCCGCCGGGGCTGGAGCCCATGCCGCGCGCCCAGGACTCGGTGCCGCGCACGGGGGCGGAGTCGAGGCCGGTGAAGATGATGTCCAGGAAGACGGTGCCGGTGAGATACACGTCCCAGGGCGGGTCGGCCGGGGTCCGCACGGCGGCCAGCGGGTCGACCTGGGCCTCGCGGTGGTGTCGGTGGTGTCCCTCTCCGGTGGACGCGGTGGACGCGGTCACGGTGCGCTCCCTGACGTGGTGCCGATCTGGCCAGTGTGCACCACACCGGGAGCGGGACGCGTCTACGCGCGCGGGACGGGTGTCACCACGCGCGCGGGGCGGGTGTCACCAGCGGGGGACCGGCGGGGTGGTCCAGGTGGGGTCGGCGGCGCGCATCGCCGCCGTGTCGTCGCGGTCGCGTAGCGTGCCGTCGTCCTCCAGCCAGCGGCGGTGGAGGAAGGCGAGGCGGTCGCGGTCCAGTTCGACGCCGAGGCCGGGGGCGTCGGACACGGTCACCCGGCCGTGCTCGAAGGTCAGGCGCTCGGTGAGGACGTCCTCGGACTGCCACGGGTAGTGGGAGTCGCAGGCGTGGTGGAGGTCGGGGACGGTGGCCGCGACCTGGGTCATGGCGGCGAGGCTGATGCCCAGGTGGGTGTTGGAGTGCATGGACACGCCGACGCCGAACGTCCGGCAGACGGCGGCGAGTTGCTGGGTGTTGCGCAGTCCGCCCCAGTAGTGGTGGTCGGAGAGCACCACCTGCACGGCCCCCTTGGCGAACGCCTCCGCGATCTCCGCGAACGTCGTCACGCACATGTTGGTGGCGAGCGGCACGTCGGTCCCGGCGGCGACCTCGGCCATGGCGGAGGTGCCGAGCGCGGGGTCCTCCAGGTACTCCAGCACGTCCCCGAGCTCCTCGGCGACTCTCAGTGAAGTGGCCACGCTCCAGGCCCCGTTGGGGTCGAGCCGCAGCGGGTGCCCGGGGAAGGCCGCGGCGAGCGCGCGCACGGCGGCGATCTCCTCGTCCGGCGGGAAGACGCCGCCCTTCAGCTTGAACGAGGTGAAGCCGTACCGCTCCTTGAACCGGCGGGCCTGCTCGACCACGCCCGCCGGGTCCACGGCGGCCCCCCAGTCGTCCTTCTCGCAGGCCACGCCCTCGGGGTGGTCGGCCCACTTGTAGAAGAGGTACGCGCTGTACTCGACGGCGTCACGGACCTTGCCGCCGAGCAGCGTGTGCACGGGCAGGCCGAGCGCCTTGCCGAGGGCGTCGAGACAGGCGACCTCGAACGCGGAGACGACGGACAGGCGCAGCTTGTCGGCGGTCTGCACCCCGCGCAGCCCGCCCACGTCGACCTGCCCCGAGACCCGGGAGTCGTCGACGGCCACCGCGCCCGTGAGCACGAACAGCCCGTTGTGGTCGCTGACCTGACGTCCGATCAGCTGATCGGCGAAGGGTCGGGCCAGTTCCAGGTACTTGGCGTCGCCGTAGGTCTCGCCGACGCCCGTGACCCCGTCGGCGGTCACCACCTCCACGATCAGCCGGGGGGTGTACGGCTGGTGCACGCCCTGGGTGTTCAGCAGCGGCGGGTCGGCGACGAGGATCGGGGTCAGCCGCACGTCCGTGATGGTGAGGTCCACGTCCATCTCCTGTCTGCCTGTCTACGTATGAAGATGAAGGTTAGGTAGGTGAACTTGTCGCGTCAACGGCGCCCCGCCCGCCGAGCGCCGCCGGACCGGCCCGCGCACCGCCGTCGGACCGGCCCGCGCACCGCCGTCGGACTACCATCGGCGCATGTCGGAGACAGGCGGCGTCCGCGAGGTGAAGTCCGCGGCGCGCACGGTCGAGCTGCTGGAGCTGCTCGCGGCGCGCGCGGACCGTCCGGCGCGGCTCCAGGAGCTGGCGGACGAGCTGGGCGTGCCCCGCAGTTCGATGTACGCGCTGCTCCAGACCCTGATCGGCCGGGGCTGGGTCCGCACGGACGTCACCGGCTCCCTCTACGGCATCGGCATCCACGCCCTGTTGACCGGCACCAGCTACCTCGACTCCGATCCGCGGGTCCGGCTGGTGCGGCCGTATCTCGACGAGGCGTCCGAGGCGCTGGGCGAGACGATCCACCTGGGCCGGCTGGACGGACGGGACGTGACCTATCTGGCGACCCGTGAGTCGCACGAGTACCTGCGCACGATCAGCCGGGTCGGCCGGCGACTGCCCGCGCACGTCGGCGCGCTGGGCAAGGCCCTGCTGGCCGAACGCCCCGACGCGGAACTGCCCGAGGGGCCCTTCGAGGCGCTCACGCCGAATTCGCACACGAGCCGCGGCCCGCTCCTCGCCGACCTCGCCGAGGTGCGGGCGCGCGGCTACTCCGTGGACCGCGAGGAGGGTGTGACCGGCATCGTCGGCTTCGGCCTCGCGCTGCGCTACGACACTCCCGCGCAGGACGCCATCAGCTGCTCGACGCCCGTCGCCCGGCTGACGCCGGCGCACGAGGCGCGGATCGTCGCGGTGTTGCGGGAGACCAGGGCGCGGATCGAGGCGACCGCGCCGAGGGCGACCGGGGCGGTCGACTGGCGGTAGGACCGGCGGTAGGGCTGGTTCCGGATCCCGGTTCACCCCTTGGGGCGCTCGCGTCTACCCGCCCCTCCCCTGCCCAAACCGAACGTGATCCACATCACGTGACCCTCGCTTCTGCCGGCAAGCGCGTGCTTGATACAAATTGCCCGCGCGTTCCTGTCCGTCGACGGTCGACGCCCAACCCCCCTTTTCGAGCCGCTTCTTTCGCACGCCCAGGAACGCCCGTGTTCGCCCCCCGCACCACTCCCTGGCCCCTCGTCGCCCTTTTCACGGCCGGGTACCTCGCCCCCTACCTGCTGCCGACCGTCGTCGGCCGCCTGGACGCGGGGCTCCCGCTGTCCGCGACCGAGGCCGGAGCCGTCGGCAGCGCCCTGCTGCTGAGTTCGGCGTCGGCCGGTTTCGCCCTCGCCTCCCGCGTCGAGCGGATCGGCGCGCGCACCCTGGCCCGGCTCGGGCTGCTGCTCGCCGTGCTCGGCTACGGCGGGGCCGCCCTCGCCTGGAGCGTGCCGGCGGTGATCGCGGGCGCGGTCCTCGGCGGGTTCGGCTCCGGCACCGCCACGACGGTCGCCGCCACCCGGATCGCCGCCCAGCCCGACCCGCACCGGGCCTCCACGCTCGGCCTGCTGGGCGTCTCCGCCCTGGCCGGGGCCGTCTACCTGACGGTCCCGCACCTCGGCCCCGGGCACGGGCAGCCGCTGGCGGCGATCGCGCTCACCGCCCTCGCCGTATGGCCGACGACCGGCCGCCTCCCGGGGCGCACCGCCGCGCCGCGGGTCCGGCAGGACGCCACCGCCTCCCGTCTGCCGCATCTGCGCTCGGGGCTGGTGCTGGCCGCCGCGATGCCGTGCTGGTCGCTCGTGCAGAACTCCCTGTGGGGGGTCAGCGGGCGGATCGGCCTGACGCAGGCTCATCTCACCGAGGCCACCGTCGGCGTGGTGTTCGCGGTGGCGCTGGGCGCGGGACTGCTGGGCGTGCTCGGCGCGGGCGCGCTCGGGCCGCGGCTCGGGCGGGCCGCGCCGATCGGCGGCGGGACCGTGCTGATCGCCGGATGCATCGTGGTGAGCGCGTCCGCGACCGGCCTCGGGAGCTTCGCGGCCGGTGAGATCGCCTGGAACACGCTGTACCCGATCGTGCTGTCGTACCTGATAGGGCTGGCCGCCTCGCTCGATCCGCGCGGCCGTTGGGCGGTGCTCGTCGGCTCGGCGTCCTCGCTGGGGACGGCGGCGGGTCCGCTGACCGGGAGCGTGCTGTCGGCGCAGGCCGGGTTCCCCGCGATGGGGCTGATCCTGGGCGCGGGTCTGCTGGTCGTCGCCGTCCCGATGACCGCCGTCGCCCTGCACACGGGCGGACGTCCGCTGCTGCCGGGCGCGGTGCGGCGGCGCGGCGGCACGCCGGCGGCCGTGGTCGCCGCGGCCACCGGCACGCCGAACGGCTCGGTGCCGTGGGTCGGCGCTCCCGAGCAGCCGGTCGTGGACATCGCCCTGGACACCCCGGTCGCGCCCGACCGGGACGCGTACGACACGGCGGGGCCCCGCCGGGCGGCGGCCGGGGACTGAGACACCCCGCTCACGCTCACCCCGCTCACCCCGCTCACCCCGCTCAAGCGTCGGCCCCGGTACGGAGTTTCCGTACCGGGGCCGTCGTGCTGCCGCGAGCGATGCGGCTACCGGCCGGTGCGGGCCGCCTGGGCGCGGCGGCGGACGTACCAGCCCGCGGCCGTGAGCAGGAGGGCCGCGCCGGCGGCCGTGCCGACCGTCGCGCCGGTGGAGGCGAGGCTGCCGCCGGACGAGCCGGTGGCGGAGGTGCCGCCGGTCGTGCCGGAGCCGCCCGTGACACCGCCGGTCGAGCCGCCGGTCGTCGAACCGCCGGTGGCCGAGCCGCCGGAGGAGCCGCCGGTCGAGCCGCTCGTCGAACCGCCGGTGGTGCCGCCCGTGGTGCCGTCGTCCGTGTCCACCGGGTCCTGGCCGACGAAGCTGACCGGGACCTTGACGTCCTGGGAGCGGTCGCCGGAGAGGGTGTGGTCGGCGCGGGTGGCGAGCACGCACTTGGCCTTGAAGCAGTCGGTGTACTGGTCCTTGGCGTCGAGGGTCAGCTCGACCGAGAAGGTGCCGCCGGCCCCGTACGGGGTGGCCAACTCCTGCCCGTAGTCCGGCGGGTTGGAGGAGATCCAGGCCGAACTGTGCGAGCCGCCGGACATGTCGACGCCGCCGATGCACGGAGTGGGCAGCTGCCCCGCGCCGTTGTCGACGCACAGGGCGACGTAGATGCCCTTCTTCACGTCGTAGCCGGAGCCGGTGATCTTCACCTTCTGGTCCTCGGTGGCGAGGCCGTTGACCGGGGTGACGGTGAGCTTCTGGCCGCTCGCGCCGGTGCCGGTCTTGGTGCCGGAGGGGCCGGAGGGGGTCTCACCGCCGTTGCCGCCGTCGGTCCCGCCGTCGGTGCCGCCGTCGGACGCCTTCACGGTGAGGGTGATCGGGGCGGTGCGGGTGGTGCCCACGGTGTTCTTGAACTCCGCGCGGTACTCGTGACCGTCGTGCACCGCCTTCGCGTCGAAGGTGTACGCGTTCTTCGTCGCGCCCTCGATCTTCGTCCAGTTGTACCCGCCGTCGGTGCTGACGCTCCAGCTCACCGTGGGCGCCGGGGTGCCCTCGGCCGCCGCGACGAAGGTGACCTCGTCACCCGGGGCGACGGTCCGGTCGGTGGGGGCCTGGGTCACCTTCGGGGACGTGTGCAGGTCGATCTTGACGACCTGGTACGCCGTGTAGTCGGTGACGTACACGGACGTCGCGCCCGGGGTGACGGCGATGCCCGCGTAGGTGCTCGACTCGTTGCCCGCCAGGGTGACCGGTGGGGCCGCCTGCCGGAAGGTCGCGCTGTCCAGGATCTCCAGGGAGCCGTCGTCGTCGTCCGCCGCGCTGCCGGCGATGTCCCCGCGCAGCACGAAGGCCCGCCCGGTGGTCTTGTCGAAGGCCGCCGCCACGGGCCGGTCCGTGCCGGTCAGCGTGGTCAGCTCCTTGCCGTCCTTGTCGCGGACGAGCACGGAGGTGCTGCCGCCCAGCCAGACGTTGCCGGTCGCCGGGTCCGTCTCGACGAAGTAGTAGCTGTCGTCGGGGATCTGGTTCGTGGCGGTCACCTGGAAGGTGGCGGTGTCCACCCGGCGCAGCACCTTCTTGCCCTCGGCGGTGCCGATGGACCAGGCCGCGTTCCGGGCGGCGTCCACGCCGAGCTGGTTGCCGCCCTCCAGCGCGGCCGTCTTCTTCACGGCGCCGGTGGCGAGGTCGACGCGGCGCAGTTCGGGGCCGGCCGCGACCAGCACGGAGGAGGTGTCGGCGTCCTGTTCGAAGCCGGTGAACGTCGCACCGGTGTACCAGTGGCCCTTGACGGCGGCGTCGCCGTCCTTGGCGGTGCCCAGGCCGCGCAGCGGGTAGTGCAGGAGCACGCCGTCGCCGGCGAGCGGGGCGGCGATCTCGCGGACCGCGACGTTGGCGAGCACCGCGCCGTTCAGCCCGGGGGCCTGGGTGACGTAGCTGCGGACCTTGCCGTCCTGGGGATCCACGGCGTAGAGGCCCTGCTCCCTGACGTCGGCGGTGTCGGGGATGTTGTCCGAACCGACGTACAGCTTCCCGGAGTCGGGGTGCAGCAGCAGGTCCAGGGGGCGGCCGACGCCGGTGAACGCGGCGGACCGGACGTAGCTGACGGTGCCGGGCGGCACGTCCACGCCGTCGCCCCCGCCGTCGCCGCCACCGGTGTCCTGGCCCTTCCAGGTGACGGGCACGCGCACGTCCTGGGAGCGGTCGCCGGAGTTGCGGTGGTCGACGCGGGTGACGACCGAGCAGGCGTACCGCAGACAGTCGATGTTCGCGTCCTTCGCCGGCACCTTGATCTCGACGTCGAAGGTGCCGCCCGCGCCCCAGTTGAGGGTGAGGGGGCCGTCGTACACGTCGCCCACGGGGACGATCCAGTGCGAGGCGTTGCCGTGGCCCTCCAGGTTGACGCCGCCGATGCAGGGGGTCGGCAGCTTGCCGTCGCCGTTGTCCCGGCACACGGCCACGTAGACGGCCTTGGAGGTGTCGTAGCCCGCGCCGGTGACCCGGAGCGTCTCGCCGGCGGGGTCCAGGTTCGCGGTGGCGGAGACGGTGAGCTTCTGGCCGTCCTTGCCGAGGGCGGTCTTCGGGGTGTCGGCGGCCTGGGCGGCCGGGCCTGCGGCGACGGACGCGGTCATGAGGGCGGCGGCCCCGAGGAGCGCCGCCAGGCGTCTGAGGTGCATGGAGAGTTCCTCACTCGTCCGGTTGGGGCCCGGCCTGATGGATGGGTCCGCTGTCGGTGGTGCCGGAACGGGCCGGCCGGGTGGCGGCCGGCCCGCGGATCAGTCAGTCGGTGCCACGCGCGCTCAGTTGAACTCGATCGGGACGTGCACGTCGTACTTGCGGTCGTTGGTGTCGAAGTGGTCGGCCCGGGTGACGATGGCGCAGTCGACGTTCACGCCGCAGACGTTGCCGCTCCCGAGGTCGGGGTTGACGTAGATGTTCACGTTGAACGTGCCGCCGGCGCCGAACTTGGAGCTGTTGGCGAAGAGGCCGCCGAAGACGTTGTTGACCCAGTGCGAGGCGCCGGTGGAGCCGGACTCGTCCTGGCCGCCGAGGCAGGGGGTCGGCTTGTTCGCGCCGGGCTCGCCGTCGACCACACACAGGCCGACGTAGATGCCCTGGCCGGTGTTGTAGCCGGAGCCGGTGACGTTGACGACCTGGCCGGCGGAGGAGGCCGTGCCCGGGGCGGTCACCGACAGGTTGTAGGTGGTGGCGCCGTCGACGATCGTGCGGGTCGAGGTGGCGGCGGAGGCGGAGGTGGCCAGGCCCAGGGTGAGGGCGGCGGAGGCGACGGCGGCGATGCCGGCGCGGGCGGCGGTGCGGGCGGTGGGGACTCTCATGGCTGGAAGACCTCTCTTCTCAGTGAGTTCGACTCGAACTTAGGTAAGGCAAACCTAAATACGATCTTCGGCCGTTTGTCAACGGAGGGCAAAGAACCCCAACTCCGTTGCGAGCGAGGGCTTTTCGGGCACGCCGAGGAGCGGACCGCGCGGTCCGCTCCTCGCTGCGTGTGCAACGACGTCACCACGCCCGTCAGTTCGAGGCCTCGACCCCGAACTGGGCACTGACCGCCGCCGGTTCACCGCTCACCGCGGTCAGCTCCACGGTGTGCTCGCCCTCGAAGGCGGTGGCGTACACCGGGAAGCGCTGGGCGATCCGGCCGTCGGCGTCGGCCACGGCCTGATAACGGGTGTCGCCGTCGATCGCGACGAGCACGACCGCGCCGGGCGCGAACCCCGCGCCGGTGACGGCCTGTTCACCGCCGGGCGCGAGCGCCTGAAGCTCCACGGCGGCGGTCGGCGCGGCGGATCCGGCGGACTGCGCGTCCGCGCCGGACCCGGCGGAGCCGCTCTGCTGGGCCCCCTGCGGCTGCCCGCCGCCCGGGGACGGCTGCGGCGACCCGGACTCCTGCGGAGCCGCCGGCTGTCCCGCCCCCGTGCCGACGGTCACGTCGAGCACGCCCAGCCCGTCGCCCGCGGCGAACGGGTCGCCGCTCCACGCGGACAGCAGCGCCGCCCCCTCGGCGGTGAGCGAGGCCCGCAGCCCCGCCCAGGTCACGCCGCCCGTCCGGACGACGGGGCCCGCGCCGGACAAGGCCACCTCGGCCAGGGCCAGTTCACCGCTCCGGCCGCCCGCGGCGGTACGGGCGTACAGCGCGCCCTCGTCGCCGTCCAGCTCCAGTCGCAGCCCGCTGAGCAGCAACGGCCGCGCCGCCGCCCCCGTCAGACGGGCCGCGCCGCCCAACTCCACGTCGGCCGCGCCTGTTTCGGGGTCGGCCGCGCCGCCGTCGGCCGGGAACCAGGCCCGTTCGCCGGCCGATCGCACGGCGGGCGCGGTGACGTCGAGCGAGACGCCCCGGCCGGTCAGCTCGCCGTCGGCCGTGGCCCAGCTCGCGTAGCCTCCGGACACCTCCCGCGGCAGCGGTTTCCCCGCGGGGGCGCCCTCGACGGCCACCGCGGTCGGGCAGCACAGCGCGAACAGGGCACCGGCCGCCAGGGCCGCGGCGCCGGGTCTCTTGCCCATCTTCGGTTCTCCCTTTGGAATATGAGGTTATGTCAGCCGTTCCGGCCGGGTCAGCTCACCTGCGAGGTTCCGGTACGGCGTCGGCGCGCCCAGTACCAGGCGCCGGTCCCGGCCGCGACCAGTCCGGCGGCGGTGAGCCCGAGGGGCAGCGCGAGGTCGGATCCGGTGCCGGCCATGGAGCCGTCGGCGGCCGTGCCGGAGCTCTTCGTGGCTCCGGTGCCGCCGCCGGTGCCGCTGCCGCCGGTCGTGCTCGCCGGGGCGGTCGCGCTCGGCGTCGCCGACGCGCCGGCGCCGGCGCTGGAGCCGCTCTGCGCGCCCCCGGTCCCGAACGTCACCGGGACGCGGACCGTCTGGCTCTGGTCGCCGCCCCGGGTGTGGTCGTTGCGGGTGATGACGGCGCACTTCACACCGGCGGCGGTGCAGTCGGTGTTGGCGTCCTTGGCGCGCACCTTGATCTGGACGCTGAAGGTGCCCTGGCGTCCGCTGCCGCCGTAGGGCTTCGCCAGTCCCGTGCCGTAGGAGGGCGGGTTGGACGACACCCACACCGACGCGCCCGACTCGCCGGACATGTCGACGCCGCCGACGCAGGGCGTGGGCGTCTTGCCGGCGCCGTTGTCGACGCAGAAGGCGACGTAGATGCCCTTCTCCGTGTTGTAACCGGAGCCGGTCACGGTCACCGTCTCGCCCGCCGCGGCCAGCCCCGTGGTCTTGGAGACGGTGAGTTTCTGGCCCTCCGGGCCCGTCGCCGAGCCACCCGCCGCGATCGCCGGCGAGGCCGCCGGGAGCAGCAGGACGGCCGCCGAGGCCACCGCGAGAGAAGAGCCAACTACGTGACCGCGCAGGCCACTTGGCGATGCCATGAAACACCCCCACCACGGGAAACTAAGGAAAGGCTAACCTAAACTATTCTCCAAATCTCTGCCATGCGAGTGAAAGGGAAAGCCGATGCGCGTATCCGGAAGGAGGCCGTCCGGCAGACGCCTCGCCGCCCTCGGCCTGGCCCTCGCACTGCTCACGGGGGCCTGCGGAGGAAGCGGCACGGCGACCGGCGGCTCCACGGACCCGTCCGCGAAATCGGGTAACTCCGCGAGCGCGCGGGCCGCGGCGGCGGAGAATCAGCTCGCGAAGAACTCGATCGTCCCGCTCGACGGCGAACCGCCCGCCCCTGAACTGCCCGTCACCGTCGCCTCCTCGGACGGCAGCCGGGTCACGGTGAAGGACGCCTCACGCATCCTCCCGCTCAACGGGGGCGTGGCGGAGATCGTGTTCACGCTCGGGCTCGGCGACCGGGTCGTGGGCAAGGACATCACGGCCACGTTCGCGGAGGCGAAGAACCTCCCCCAGGTGACCAAGGCGCACGACGTGAGCGCGGAGAGCGTGCTGTCGCTGCGGCCGACGGTCGTGCTCGCCGACACCGACACCGGCCCCAAGGAGGCCGTGCAGCAGATCCGGGACGCCGGCATCCCCGTCGTCGTCCTCGACCCGGCGACGAAACTGTCCGACGTCACCGCCCGCACCACCCGCATCGCCGAGGCGCTCGGCGTGCCCGAGGCCGGCAAGGCGCTGAACAAGCGCATGAGCGACGACATCGCGGCGGCCCGCGCCGGCGTCCCCGAGGGCAGCAAGCCCAAGGTCGCCTTCCTCTACATGCGCGGCAGCGCGGCCGTCTACCTGATCGGCGGCAAGGGATCGGGCGCCGACTCGCTGCTGGACGCGGCGGGCGCGGTCGACGCGGGCACGGCGGCCGCCCTGGACAAGCCGTTCACCCCGATCACCACCGAGGCGCTGGCCCAGGCTCAGCCCGACGTCATCCTGATGATGACCAAGGGCCTGGAGTCGGTCGGCGGCCTCGACGGCCTGCTCCAGATCCCCGGCATCGCCCAGACCCCGGCCGGCATGAACCGCAGGATCGTCGACATGGAGGACGGCGTCCTCCTCGGCTTCGGCCCGCGCACACCGCTCGTCATCGACATCCTGGTGGACCGCGTCCACCGCACCTGACGCACGCCGCGTCCACCGGAACTGACGCACGCCGGGGCCACCGGACCCGACGCGCGCGGCCGTCAGGAGAACTCGTAGGCCTCCACCTCGGCCAGGTACCGCGCCCGCAGCTCCTCGTCGTCCTCCAGGAAGGAGGCGACGAAGGAGTTGCGGGCCAGCTCGCGCAGCCGCTCCTCGTCCAGGCCCAGCGTGCGCCGCACGGCGTCGAAGTTGTCGCCGGCGTAACCGCCGAAATAGGCGGGGTCGTCGGAGTTGACCGTGCAGAGCAGCCCGGCGTCCAGCATCGCGGGCAGCGGATGGTCGGCGAGGGTGTCGACGGCGCGCAGCCGGACGTTGGACAGCGGGCACAGCGTCAGCGGGATCCGCTCCCGCACCAGCCGCGCCACCAGCTCCGGGTCCTCCATGCAGCGCAGCCCGTGGTCGACGCGCTCGACGCCCAGCACGTCCAGCGCCTCGACGATGTACGCCGGCGGCCCCTCCTCCCCCGCGTGCGCGACCCGCCGCAGACCCAGCGCAGCGGCGGCCTCGTACACCTCGCGGAACTTGACCGGCGGATGCCCCACTTCCGCCGAGTCCAGCCCGACGCCGGTGATCCGGTCCAGGTAGGGCTTGGCCGCCTCCAGCGTGGCGAGGGCCGACTCGGCGGACTCGTCGCGCAGGAAGCACAGGATCAGCCGGGTGGAGACCCCGTGCCGCTCCTCGCTGCGGCCCAGCGCCCGCCACAGCCCCTCGACGACCGTGCCCATCGGCACCCCCCGGTCGACATGGGCCTGCGGGTCGAAGAAGATCTCCGCGTGCCGCACGCCCTGCGCGGCGGCCCGCGCGAGATAGGCGTCCGCGAGGTCCTCGAAGTCCCGCTCGGTGCGCAGGACGGCCATCAGCTCGTAGTACAGGTTCAGGAAGGACTGGAGGTCCTCGAACCGGTACGCCTCACGCAGCGCGTCGGTGTCCGCGTACGGCAGGGCGACGCCGTTGCGGGCGGCCAGCTCGAAAGCCAGCTCGGGCTCCAGGGTGCCTTCGATGTGCAGGTGCAGTTCAGCCTTGGGGAGGGACATCAAAGCATCGTACGGGTGCTTTACCGCCGTTTCGGAACCGGCACTCGCAGCAGATCGTGCGCCACGGTCAGCTCCCCCTCGAAGCCAGCCGCCCGCGCCTGCCGTTCGAACTCTCCCCCACTCTCGGCTTCGCTCGAGCGGGAGGTACCCCCAGGTTCGGGGTAGCGCTGGCTGAAGTGGGTGAGGACGAGATGCCGCACCCCGGCGTCCCGCGCGACCCGCGCTGCCTGACCTGCCGTCAGATGCCCGTGTTCGATGGCCAGTTCCCGGTCCTCGTCCAGGAACGTCGACTCGATCACCAGCATGTCGCAGCCCTCCGCCAGCGCGTGCACGCCGTCGCACAGCCGGGTGTCCATCACGAACGCGAACCGCTGCCCGCGCCGCACCTCGCTGACATCCTCCAGGGTGACGCCGCCGAGGGCCCCCTCCCGCTGGATCCGGCCCACGTCCGGGCCCCGGACGCCGTGCGCGGCGAGCAGCTCGGGCAGCATGCGGCGGCCGTCGGGCTCGACCAGCCGGTAGCCGTAGGACTCGACGGGATGGGAGAGCCTGCGCGCTTCGAGCGTGTACGAGGGCGCCGTCGCCAGGGGCCCGTCCGCGTCGACCGGGGCCTCGGTGACGCCGACGGTCTCGCGGTAGGCGGTGGCGTACCGGAGCCGGTCGAAGAAGCGCTGGCCGGAGCGCGGGTAGTGGGCGGTGACCGGGTGCGGCACCTTGTCGAGGTTGACGCGCTGGATGACCCCGGCGAGGCCGAGGGAGTGGTCGCCGTGGAAGTGGGTGACGCAGATCCGGTTCAGGTCGTGGGCGGCGACGCCGGCGCGCACCATCTGGCGCTGGGTGCCCTCGCCGGGGTCGAAGAGGAGGCCTTCGCCGTCCCAGCGCAGGAAGTAGCCGTTGTGGTTGCGGTGCCGGGTCGGCACCTGGCTGGCGGTGCCGAGGACGACCAACTCGCGTGCGGACACGGCGGGTTACCCGGGGGGCCAGTGCAGGCCGCGGCCGCCGAGGACGTGCGCGTGGGCGTGCCAGACGGTCTGTCCGGCACCGCTGCCGGTGTTGAGGACGGTGCGGTAGCTGTCCAGCTTCTCGTGGTCGGCGACGGCCTGCGTCTCGCGCAGGACGTCCGCGGCGAGCTGCGGGGCCTCGGCGGCGAGGGCGGCGGCGTCGACGTGGTGCGCCTTGGGGATCACCAGGATGTGGGTGGGCGCCTGGGGGTTGATGTCCCGGAAGGCGAGGGTGGTCTCCGTCTCGCGCACGATGGTCGCCGGGACGTGGCCCGCGACGATCTTGCAGAACAGGCAGTCGTCCTGCGGTTCCCCTGCCATGCGGGTCTCCTTCTCGCGCCGGTGATCTCTGTGGGGGCATGGTATCGAGCGACGCCCGGTCGCGGGCGCAGGCGGACTTCGCCTCGAACGCCGGACGGGCTGAATCACCTCACCCTTGTTCCCAACCGATCGGGTGGTGGGTGGGCGCAGGGCGGGGGTCCGGGGGCGGAGCCCCCAGGGCGGGCGCGGGGGCGTGGACGTGGCACCATGCGGGCATGTGCTCCGCGCTGACCGATCTCCTTCGACATCCGATCGTGCAGGCCCCCATGGCCGGCGGCGTCTCCGTTCCCCGGCTCGCCGCCGCCGTGTCCGAGGCCGGGGGGCTCGGCTTCCTCGCCGGCGGGTACAAGACCGCCGACGGCATGTACCGGGAGATCAAGCAGCTGCGGGGCCTCACCTCGCGCCCCTTCGGCGTGAACCTCTTCATGCCGCAGCCGGAGTACGCGGAGACCGGCGCCGTCGAGGTGTACGCCCATCAGCTCGCCGGTGAGGCCGCCTGGTACTCGACGGAGCTCGGGGACCCGGACAGCGGCCGGGACGACGGCTACGACGCCAAGCTCGCGGTGCTGCTGGACAAGCCGGTGGCGGCGGTGTCGTTCCACTTCGGCGTGCCCAGCGGGCAGGTGCTGGAGTCGCTGCGCCGTGCGGGGACGTTCACGCTGGTCACCGCGACGACCGCCGAGGAGGCGCGGGCCGTGGAGCGGGCCGGCGCGGACGCGGTGATCGTGCAGGGCGTGGAGGCCGGCGGCCACCAGGGCACCCACCGGGACGTCCCCGAGAACGACGGCTCCGGCATCGGGCTGCTGTCGCTGATCGCCCAGGCCCGTGAGGCCGTCGGGCTGCCGCTCGTCGCCGCCGGCGGCATCATGCGCGGCAGCCAGATAGCGGCCGTCCTCGCGGCCGGGGCGAGCGCGGCCCAGCTGGGCACCGCGTTCCTGCCCACGCCGGAGTCGGGCGCGGCGTCAGCGCACAAGGAGGCGCTGACGAACCCGCTGTTCGTGCGCACGCAGCTGACGCGGGCGTTCTCCGGCCGTCCGGCCCGCGGGCTGGTCAACCGTTTCCTGCGCGAGCACGGCCCCTACGCGCCCGCCGCCTACCCGGAGGTGCACCACCTCACCAGCCCGCTGCGCAAGGCGGCGGCCGAGGCGGGCGACGCGCAGGGCCTGGCGCTGTGGGCGGGACAGGGCCACCGGATGGCGCGAGAGCTGCCGGCCGGGGAGCTGGTGGAGGTACTGGCGGCCGAGACCGACGCGGCGTGGACCGTGTCGTCGGCCGACGCCGAAGGAGGTGCGGAGCGATGACGGCTCCGGTGTTCGTGCTCGACCCGCTGAGGATCCCGGATTTCAGCGGCGGGGAGATCGTCCTCGACGGACCGGAGGGACGGCACGCCGTCTCCGTGAAGCGGCTGCGGCCCGGCGAGGACGTCGTCCTCACCGACGGGCGGGGGCGCTGGACGGAGGGCGTCGTCAAGGCCGCCGAGGGCAAGGACCGGCTGGTCGTCACGGGCCTGGAGAGCTACCGGGAGGAGCCCCCGGAGCAGCCCCGGATCACGGTCGTGCAGGCCCTCCCCAAGGGCGACCGGGGCGAGCTGGCCGTGGAGACGATGACCGAGACCGGCGTCGACGCGATCGTCCCGTGGGCCGCCTCCCGCTGCATCACGCAGTGGAAGGGCGACCGGGGTCTGAAGGCGCTGGCGAAGTGGCGGGCCACCGCCCGCGAGGCCGGCAAGCAGTCCCGCCGGGTGCGCTTCCCTGAGGTCTCGGACGCGGCGACCACCAAGCAGGTGGCGGCACTTCTGGCCGGCGCCGACTTCGCCGCCGTCCTCCACTCGGACTTCGAGCACGGCAGCGAGCCCCTCGCCACCGCCGAACTCCCCTCCGAGGGAGACATCGTGCTCGTCATCGGTCCCGAAGGCGGCGTGTCCGACGAGGAGTTGGCGCTGTTCAAGGAGGCGGGCGCGAAGGCGTACGTGCTGGGCCGCAGCGTGCTGCGCACGTCGACCGCCGGCACCGCGGCCACCGCCCTGCTCCTCGGCCGCACCGGACGCTGGTCCTGACGCCCCCGCGGACGGCCGCGGAACTCCCCCGGCTCCGGACGGTGTCGCGCGGCTGACGACGGCGCGCGCGTCGCCGTACGCGCCCTACCGCGACCGTCCGGGCGGTGGCAGTCTGCTGTGCATGGGGGCTTGGAGAAGACGTAGGCGGATCCGGCCGCGCGGGACGCGTGCGGCCGTGGTGGCGGGGCTCGCGGTCGTGGCCGCGGGCGGGCTCGTGGCGTGCGATCCGGGCGGGCTCAGCGCCGCGTCCGTGGCGTACACGACCGACGAGGCGGCGACGGCGGAGCTTCAGCGCCGTGACACGAAGGTGCGGTGGCTGACCTGCACCGCCGACTACGGCAAGGGCCGCGCCTCAGGAGGCGAGCAGACCGTCGCCTCGGTCACCTGCGAGGGCCAGACCGACGACGGGCAGGACATCGACGTCACCGGCACGGTCACGCGCGCCGTCGACGGCTCCTGTGTGCGCGGGGACCTGAGGGCGCAGGTGGGCGGCAAGCAGCTCTTCCGGGTGAGCGGGCTCGGGGACTGCAAGTCGGCCACGCCGTCGGCGCTGGAACCGCCCCCCTCGGGCAAGCCGGCGGAACCGGGACGGCCCACGGTCACCGTGACCGTCACCAAGACCGTCTGGTGCCCGCCGGACGTCCGCTGCGGCCCCGTCCAGGGCAAGTGAGCGGCGCGGCAGACGAGGAGCGGTGCAGGCGACGAGCCGAGGAGAAGTGGCGAAAGCCCCTGTCCACGGCCTGCACCCTTGCTTAGAGTGATCGGGTGACACAGTCCGCGACGCCTGCTGCCGCTTACTTCCGATACCCCCATCCGCACGGCGAGTTGCTGGCCTTCGCCGCCGAGGACGACGTGTGGCTCGCACCCCTCGACGGAGGGCGAGCCTGGCGGGTCAGCGCCGACAACGTGCCCGTCTCGACGCCGCGCGTCTCACCCGACGGCACGACCGTCGCCTGGACCTCCACCCGCGACGGCGCACCCGAGGTGCACATCGCCCCCGTCGACGGCGGCCCGTCCACCAGGCTCACCCACTGGGGGAGTTGGCGCACCCAGGTGCGCGGCTGGACCCCGGAGGGCCAGGTCCTGGCGATCACCGCGCACGGCCAGGCGAGCCTGCGCCGCAGCTGGGCGCACGCCGTCCCGCTCGACGGCGGACCGTCGACGGTCCTGCCGTACGGGCCCGTCGGCGGCGTCGCCCACGGCCCGCACACCGTGCTGCTGTCGGCGACCATGGGCCGCGAGGCCGCGCACTGGAAGCGCTACCGGGGCGGCACGGCGGGCAAGCTGTGGATCGACCGGGACGGCACGGGGGAGTTCGTCCGGCTGCACGAGGAACTCGACGGGAACATCGAGCACCCGGTGTGGACGGGCGACCGGATCGCGTTCCTCTCCGACCACGAGGGCACCGGCGCCCTGTACTCGTCGCTCGCCGACGGCTCCGACCTGCGCCGGCACACCCCCCTCGACGGCTTCTACGCCCGGCAGGCCGCCGGCGACGGCCGGCGGATCGTGTACGTCAGCGCGGGCGAGCTGTGGATCCTCGACGACCTCGACGGGGCCGAGCCGCGCCGGCTCGACGTCCGGCTCGGCGGGCAGCGCACCGACCGGCGGCCCCACCCGGTCGCCGCCGCCCACTGGCTGGGCTCCGCCACGCCCGACCACACCGGGCGCGGCAGCGCCGTCGAGGTGCGCGGCGCCGTCCACTGGGTCACCCACCGCCACGGGCCCGCCCGCGCGCTGGCCGCCGAACCCGGCGTACGGGCCCGGCTGCCGCGCACCTTCCGCGTGGAGGGCGAGGAGTGGGTGGTGTGGGTGACGGACGCCGAGGGCGAGGACGCCCTGGAGTTCGCGCCCGCCACCGGGGCCGCGCCGGGGGCCGCCCCGCGCCGGCTGGCCGCCGGACGCCTCGGCCGGGTCCTGGAGCTGGCCATGGCCCCCGACGGCAGCCGGGCCGCCGTCGCCGCGCACGACGGGCGGCTGCTCCTCGTGGAGCGGGAGACCGGCGAGGTCCGCGAGGTCGACCGCAGCGACGACGGCGAGGTCAGCGACCTCGTCTTCGCCCCCGACTCCGGCTGGCTGGCCTGGTCGCACCCGGGACCGCGCCCGCTCAGCCAGCTCAAGCTGGCCAACACCACCGACCTGTCGGTCAGCGAGGCGACCCCGCTGCGCTTCCGCGACTACGCGCCCGCCTTCACCCTCGACGGCAAGCACCTCGCGTTCCTGTCCACGCGCGCCTTCGACCCCGTCTACGACGAGCACGCCTTCGACCTGTCCTTCGTCGCCGGCGCCCGTCCGCACCTCATCACGCTGGCCGCGACGACGCCCTCCCCGTTCGGCCCGCAGCGGCACGGCCGCGCCTTCGAGACGCCCGACAAGGACGAGACCCCCGACAGCGAGGGCGCCCCGGCCACCCGCGTCGACCTCGAAGGCCTCGCCGACCGGATCATCCCCTTCCCCGTCGAGGCCGGCCGCTGCTCCACGCTGCGGGCCGCCAAGGACGGCGTGCTGTGGCTGCGCCACCCGGTGCGCGGCGTCCTGGGAGCCTCCCGTGCCACGCCCGACGATCCCGACCCGCACACCGAGCTGGAGCGCTACGACCTCGCCCACCGCCGCCTGGACCATCTCGCCTCCGACGTCGACGACTTCGACGTGAGCGGCGACGGCAAGCGGCTGCTGCTGTGGTCCGACCACAAGCTGAAGGTCGTCCCCAGCGACCGGCGCGCCTCCGGCGACGAGGACAGCGACTCCAACATCACCGTCGACCTCGGCCGCGTCCGCCGGACGGTCGACCCGGCCGCCGAGTGGCGGCAGATGTACGACGAGACCGGCCGCGTCATGCGGGACAACTTCTGGCGGGCCGACCTGGGCGGCGTCGACTGGGACGGCGTCCTGGACCGCTACCGGCCGGTGCTGGACCGGCTGGCCACCAAGGACGACCTGATCGACCTCCTGTGGGAGGTGCACGGCGAACTCGGCACCTCGCACGCCTACGTCATGCCCCGCGGCGGCTACGGCAACGGCGCCCGCCAGGGACTGCTGGGCGCCGACATCTCCCGTCACGAGGACGGCAGTTGGCGCATCGACCGGATCCTCCCCTCGGAGACCTCCGACCCCGACGCCCGCTCCCCGCTCGCCGCGCCCGGCGTCGCCGTGCGGGCCGGCGACGCGATCGCCGCCGTCTCCGGGCATCCCGTCGACCCGGTCACCGGGCCCGGGCCGCTGCTCGTCGGCACCGCGGGCAAGGCGGTCGAGCTGACGATCTCACCGGTCGGCGGGGGCGAGCCGCGGCACGCCGTCGTGGTGCCGACCGACGACGAGGAGGCGCTGCGCTACCACGCGTGGGTCGCGGACCGGCGGGCGTACGTGCACGAGAAGTCGGGCGGCCGGCTGGGCTATCTCCACGTCCCCGACATGGTCGGCTCCGGCTGGGCGCAGCTGCACCGGGACCTGCGGATCGAGGTGGCCCGGGAGGGGCTCGTGGTGGACGTCCGGGAGAACCGGGGCGGGCACACCTCGCAGCTGGTGGTGGAGAAGCTGGCGCGGCGGATCGTCGGCTGGGACGTGCCGCGCGGGATGCGGCCGACCAGCTATCCGGAGGACGCGCCTCGCGGGCCCGTCGTCGCCGTCGCCAACGAGTTCTCCGGGTCCGACGGGGACATCGTGAACGCGGCGGTCAAGGCACTCGGGATCGGGCCCGTGGTGGGGACGCGCACGTGGGGCGGGACGGTCGGGATCGACAGCCGCTACCGGTTGGTCGACGGGACGCTGATCACCCAGCCGAAGTACGCGATCTGGCTGGAGGGGTACGGGTGGGGCGTGGAGAACCACGGGGTCGACCCTGACGTGGAGGTCGTCGTCCGCCCCCAGGACTACGCGGCGGGCCGGGACGTCCAGCTCGACGAGGCGGTGTCGCTGGCGCTGGCCGCACTGGAAACCACGCCGGCGAAGGTGCCGCCCACGGTGGACTGACCCCGTGCCTGGGGGGCGGCAGCCCCCCAGGCACGGGAACCGGTGTCAGCGGCCGTTGAACGCGTCCTTCAGCCGGGAGAACAACCCCTGCTGACCGGGCTGGAACTGCCCCTGAGGCCGCTCCTCGCCCCGCAGCTTCGCCAGCTCCCGCAGCAGCCGCTCCTGCTCGGGATCCAGCTTCGTGGGCGTCTGCACCTCCACGTGCACGATGAGGTCGCCACGGCCGCCGCCGCGCAGATGCGTGACCCCGCGCCCGTGCAGCGGGATCGACTGACCCGACTGCGTCCCGGGCCGGATGTCGACCTCCTCCAGCCCGTCCAGCGTCTCCAGCGGCACCTTCGTGCCGAGCGACGCCGCGGTCATCGGCAGCGTGACCGTGCAGTGCAGATCGTCCCCGCGCCGCTGGAACATCGCGTGCGGCAGTTCGTGGATCTCGACGTACAGGTCACCGGCGGGACCACCGCCCGGCCCGACCTCGCCCTCACCGGCGAGCTGGATCCGGGTGCCGTTGTCGACGCCGGCCGGGATCTTCACCGTCAGCGTGCGCCGCGACCGCACCCGGCCGTCGCCCGCGCACTCCGGGCACGGCGTGGGCACCACGGTGCCGAAGCCCTGGCACTGCGGGCAGGGCCGCGAGGTCATGACCTGGCCCAGGAAGGACCGCGTCACCTGCGACACCTCGCCGCGACCGCGGCACATGTCACAGGTCTGGGCGGTGGTGCCCGGAGCCGCGCCCTCGCCGCTGCACGTGGTGCAGACGATCGCCGTGTCGACCTGGATGTCCTTGGTCGTGCCGAAGGCGGCCTCCTCGAGGTCCACCTCCAGCCGGATCATCGCGTCCTGGCCGCGCCGCGTGCGCGACCTCGGCCCCCGCTGGGACGCCGTGCCGAAGAAGGCGTCCATGATGTCGGAGAAGTTGCCGAAGCCACCGGCCCCGAAGCCGCCCGCGCCACCGCCGCCGGCCTGCGAGAGCGGGTCGCCGCCGAGGTCGTAGACCTGCTTCTTCTGCGGGTCCGACAGCACCTCGTAAGCGGCGTTGATCTCCTTGAACCGCTCCTGGGTCTTCGGATCCGGATTGACGTCCGGGTGCAGCTCGCGGGCGAGCCGCCGGAAGGCCTTCTTGATCTCTTCCTGCGACGCGTCGCGGCGCACGCCGAGAACGGCGTAGTAGTCCGTGGCCACTTACGACTCCGCCAGGATCTGTCCGACGTACCGTGCCACTGCGCGTACCGCTCCCATCGTTCCCGGGTAATCCATGCGGGTCGGTCCGACCACGCCGAGCTTGGCGACTGCCTCGCCGCCCGAACCGTAGCCGACCGACACCACGGAAGTGGAGTTGAGCCCCTCATAGGCGTTCTCGTGACCGATCCGCACGATCATGCCCGAATCCCCCGCCTCGCCCAGGAGCTTGAGGAGCACGACCTGCTCCTCGAGGGCCTCCAGGACGGGCCGGATGGTGAGAGGGAAGTCATGTCCGAAGCGGGTGAGATTGGCGGTGCCGCCGATCATCAGCCGCTCCTCGTTCTCCTCGACGAGGGTCTCCAACAGGGTGGAGAGCACCGTCGAGACCGTGCCGCGGTCCTCCGCCTCGAAGGCGTCCGGCAGATCCTCCACCAGACGCGGCACGTCCGTGAACCGGCGGCCCGCGACCCGGCTGTTCAGCCGGGCGCGCAGATCCGCCAGCGAGGCCTCGCCGAACGGCGCGGGGCAGTCCACCAGCCGCTGCTCGACCCGTCCGGTGTCCGTGATCAGCACGAGCATCAGACGGGCGGGCGCGAGCGACAGCAGTTCCACGTGCCGCACGGTGGACCTCGTCAGCGACGGGTACTGCACGACGGCGACCTGCCGCGTGAGCTGCGCGAGCAGCCGTACCGTCCGCGCCACGACGTCGTCGAGGTCGACGGCGCCGTCGAGGAAGTTCTGGATGGCGCGCCGCTCGGGCGCGGTCATCGGCTTGACGCCGGCCAGCTTGTCGACGAACAGCCGGTAGCCCTTGTCGGTGGGGATGCGCCCGGCGCTGGTGTGCGGCTGGGCGATGTACCCCTCGTCCTCCAGGGCGGCCATGTCGTTGCGGACCGTCGCCGGGGAGACGCCGAGGTTGTGCCGTTCGGTGAGCGCCTTGGAGCCCACCGGCTCCTCGGTGCCGACGTAGTCCTGGACGATGGCGCGCAGTACCTGGAGCCGTCGTTCACTCAGCATCCGCGCACACCTCCAGTCGTTCGTCCCCTGAGCGCCTCGCCTGGCACTCTTCACATACGAGTGCCAGCGTTCCCCGGCCCAGTGTACGGCCGTGGGGTACGCGGGGGGCAAGGTCGGTCCGGTCGCGTGCTGTCCGGCGGGGTCGTCACCGCTAGCGTCGCCGTATGACGGTGACTTGGGAAGAGCTGGGATGGGAGCAGGTCGCGACGGGGGTCGGACGGCGCCGGCTGCCGGGCTGGGACTGCACGGCGGGGCTGGTCGTGGGGACCGGGGCGGCACTGCTCGTGGACGCGGGATCGAGCCTTGAGGAGGGGACGCGGCTGCGCGCCGAGGCGCAGCGGCTCGCCGGTCGCCGTGTGACTCATCTCGCGCTCACGCATCCCCATTTCGACCATGTCTTCGGGGCGGCGGCGTTCGCGGGCGCGGAGGTGTTCGCGGCGGTGGGCGCGGAGTCGGTGCTCGCGGGGGAGCGGGCGGAGCTGCACGCGGACGCGGTGCGCAACGGGCTCGACGAGGCGGCGGCGACGGAGGCCGTGGACACCCTGGTGCGGCCCCGCCGGCTGGTCTGCGGGGAGTGGACGCTCGACATGGGCGGCGGCCGGCAGGTCCTGCTGGCGAACGTGGGGCCCGGCCACACCGCGCACGACCTGGCGGTGCTGGTCCCCGGTTCGCCGGCGGTGGTCTTCTGCGGCGATCTGGTCGAGGAGTCCGGCGAACCCCAGGCCGGCCCGGACGCCGTCTCCTCGCACTGGCCGGCCGCCCTCGACCGCCTCCTCGGCCTCGGCGGCGAGGACGCGCTGTACGTGCCCGGTCACGGGGCGGTGGTGGACGCGGCGTTCGTCAGGGCGCAGCGGGACGCGCTGGCGGCGCGTTTCGGCGTGTCGCTCTGATCGGCCCCCGGCTTCTCCTATCGTCATCCGAATGCGCCAGTACTCCGCCGATCTGACCCCTCCCTGGAAGAAGCCGCGCCCGGTCCCCGAGGTCGCGGCGGAGCCGGGTCTGGTGGTGGAGGAGCCCGGCAGCGGCTTCTGCGGCGCGGTGATCCGCTGCGAGGCGGGCACGGTCACCCTGGAGGACCGCTTCGGCAAGCACCGCGTGTTCCCGCTGGAGCCGCGCGGGTTCCTGCTGGAGGGCCGCGCGGTGACGCTCGTGCGACCGCCCTCGGGCGGCCCGGCCCGCCCCTCCCGCACGGCCTCCGGCTCGGTGGCCGTCCCCGGCGCACGCGCGCGTGTGGCCCGCGCGGGCCGTATCTACGTCGAGGGGCGGCACGACGCCGAGCTGGTCGAGAAGGTGTGGGGCGACGACCTGCGCATCGAGGGCGTGGTGGTGGAGTACCTGGAGGGCGTGGACGACCTGCCGTCGATCGTCGCCGACTTCGCGCCGGGCCCGGACGCCCGGCTCGGCGTCCTGGTGGACCACCTGGTGCCCGGCACGAAGGAGTGGCGGATCGCGCAGTCGGTGACGAGCGAACACGCCCTGGTGGTCGGCCACCCGTACATCGACGTCTGGGAGGCGGTGAAGCCGTCGGCACTCGGCATCGACGCCTGGCCGCGTGTCCCGCGCGGCCAGGACTGGAAGACAGGCGTGTGCCGGGCCCTGGGCTGGCCCTCGGACAACACGGGCGCGGTGTGGCAGGCGATCCTGAAGCGGGTGGGTTCCTACAAGGACCTGGAGCCGGAGCTGCTGGGCGCCGTGGAGCGGCTGATCGACCACGTGACCGTGCCCTGATCCGCGCAGGTTCGTACAGGACGGGGTCTGGTGGACCGCTCTCCGCGCGCGCGGAGGTGGCCCGTCGATCAGTTCGTCCACCCGGCCGAGCAGCTCGTGCTCCCCGCCGCTGCGGGGGTCGGCCTCAGTCCACCAGGTCCCGCACCACCGCGTCCGCCAGCAGCCGCCCGCGCAGCGTCAGCACCGCGCGTCCCGCCTCGTAGGGCCCCTCCTGGAGCAGTCCCTCGGCCAGCGCCCGGCGTGAGGCCGCCAGGCCGTCCGCGCGCAGGAGGTCCAGCGGGACGCCCTCCCGCAGCCGCAGTTCCAGCAGGATCCGCTCGACGCGCCGGTCCTCCTCCGACAGCAGCTCCCGGCCGGCCCCCGGCGACCTCCCGCCCGCCAGCGCCGCCGCGTACGCCCCCGGGTGCTTCACGTTCCACCAGCGCACCCCGCCGACGTGGCTGTGCGCTCCCGGCCCCGCGCCCCACCAGTCGGCGCCGCGCCAGTACAGCTCGTTGTGCAGGCAGCGGCCCGCCTCCGAGGTGGCCCAGTTGGACACTTCGTACCAGTGGTAGCCCGCCGCCGACAGGGTCTCCTCGGCGATCAGGTAGCGGTCGGCGTGCACGTCGTCGTCCGTCATCGGGACCTCGCCGCGGCGGATGCGGCGGGCGAGCTGGGTGCCCTCCTCGACGATCAGGGCGTAGGCGCTGACGTGGTCGGGGCCGGCGTCGAGGACGGCGTCCAGGGACGCCCGCCAGTCGTCGTCCGACTCGCCCGGCGTGCCGTAGATCAGGTCCAGGTTGACGTGCTCGAAGCCCGCCGCCCGCGCCTCCGCCACGCACGCCTGGGGGCGGCCGGGGGTGTGGGTGCGGTCGAGGATCTTCAGCACGTGCTGCTTGGCGCTCTGCATCCCGAGGGAGACCCGGTTGAAGCCGCCCTCCCGCAGCCGCGCGAGGTACGCCGGGTCCACCGACTCCGGGTTCGCCTCCGTCGTCACCTCCGCGTCGGCCGCGAGCCCGAACTCGTCACGGATCGCGTCCAGCATCCGTACGAGGTCGTCCGCGGGCAGCAGGGTCGGCGTGCCGCCCCCGACGAAGACAGTACGGACCTCGCGCGGGTCGTCGCCGAGCGCCTTGCGGGCGAGCCGGATCTCGTCGACGAGCGTGTCGGCGTAGTTCTCGCGGGAGGCGAGGACGCCGCCGGTGCCGCGCAGCTCGGTGGCGGTGTAGGTGTTGAAGTCGCAGTAGCCGCAGCGGGTCGCGCAGTACGGGACGTGCAGGTAGAAGCCGAGCGGACGGTCGGCCGCCCCGGCGAGCGCGGACGCGGGCAGCGCGCCGTCGTCGGGGACGGGCTCACCGTCGGGGAGTGCGGAAGGCATGGGCCCCATTGTCCCGCACGCGCGCGAAGACCCGGCCGCCCCGCCACGGCGGCCCGCTACTCGGCCTGGAGCACCAGCAGGGCCAGGTCGTCCTCCGGGGGATGGTCGCCGAAGTCGTGGACGAGTCTGCGGATGCGTTCGGCGAGCAGGTCGGCGTCGAGGCCGACGCAGCCGGCCAGCGCGGTGGCCAGGCCGTCTCCGTCGTCGAACTGGTGCGGGCCCGAGCGCCGCTCGGTGACGCCGTCGGTCACGCACAGCAGGGTGTCGCCGGGCCGCAGCTCCAGCGTCTCGCTCGTGTACGTGGCGTCCTCGACGACCCCGAGCAGGGTCTGCGGGTGCGCGGCCGTGGTGACCGTGCCGTCGGGGTCGAGCAGCAGCGGCAGGGGGTGGCCGGCGGAGGCGAGCGTGCAGCGGACGCCGCCGCCGTCGCAGGGGACGAGTTCGCCGTAGAGGAGGGAGAGGAAGCGGGTCTGCGGCCCGTCCGCGGGCCCGGCCGGGCCGACGAAGGCGCGCGCCGCGGCGTCCGCGGCCTCGGTGGCGTCGTCGAGGAGCAGTTGGTTGAGGCGGTCGAGGACGTCGGGGACGCCGTACCCCTCGCGGGCCAGCAGCCGCAGCCACGGCCGGGCCAGGCCGATGACCACGGCCGCCTCCGGCCCCTTGCCCTGGACGTCGCCCACCGCGAAGCACCAGCGGCCGTCGCTCGCCGGGAACAGGTCGTAGAAGTCGCCGCTCGGCCCGCCCTGCTCGCGCGGCTCGTAGACGAGGGCGCTGCGCAGTCCGGGTATCTCGGCGACCGCGCCGGGCAGCAGCCCGCGCTGGAGGACGGCGCTGATGGTGGCCTGGCGGGCGTACTGGCGGGCCGCGCCGATGGCGAGCGCCACCCGGCGGCCCAGGTCCTCGACGAGCCCGGTGACCTCGTCGGGGAAGCGGAGCAGTCCCGCCCGGCCGATGACGAGCGTGCCGAGCGGGCGACCGCCGGCGATCAGACGGTAGGCGAGGGCGGCCCCGCCGTCGCCGAGGGCCGCGGCGGGCCAGGGGTAGGCGGCGGGCCCGGAGCGCAGTCCGTCCTGCGGGCGCGGCGGGTCCTTCTCCAGGGTGCGGCGCAGTTCCTCGATGCAGTTCTCGCTGCCGTGCCAGACGCGGGCCAGCCGCGGCCCGGGACCGCCGGCGCCGTCGCCCCAGCCGCGCGCGCTGAGCTCGTCCTCCAGCCACACCGCGCACCAGTCCGCGAGCCGCGGCACGAGCAGCTGGCCGGTGAGCGCGGCGACGAGGTCCTCGTCGAGCTGCCCGGCGAGGAGGTCGGAGGCCTCGGCGAGGAAGGAGAGCGCGCCCCGGCCGAGCCAGTCGCGGGCGTGGGGGGCGGGGTCGGGGGCGGGGAAGCGGCCGGGCTCGGGGGCGTGCACTGCGGTGGCGGGCATGCCCGTGGGCGTGGGCGTGGGCGTGGTCGCGGGTGCGCCGATGGACGCGGTCGTAGTCGCGGGTGCGCCCATGGACGCAGTCGGAGTCGTGGCCGCAGTCGCAGTGGTGGTCGCAGTCGCAGTAGTGGTCGCAGCCGCACCCGTCCCCGCACCCGTCGCCGCAGCCGCAGCCGCCCCCGTGGTCCCGCTCGCGGTCTCGTCCTCACCCCCGGCCCCCGCGCCGCGCTCCACCTCGCCCACCGGCCCCAACCGCGCCCACACCGTCTTCGTCCCCCGGCGGTACGTCACCCCCCAGGCCTCCGCCAGCGCGGCCACCATCCGCAGGCCCCGGCCGTACTCCGGGGTGTCGTGGGCCGAGTCGGGCTCGCTGTCGCGGGGGGCGCGGGAGGGGTGGTGGCCGGAGACCTCCACGACGACCGCGTACGCCTCGGGCTCCTCGTCCGGCCGGCACAGCCGGCACACCAGGTCGATGTCGGTGCCTGCGTGCACGACGGCGTTGGTGACCAGTTCGCTGACGACGAGCACCGCGTCCTCCGCGAGCCGCCCGGCGAGGAGTTCGGCGCCGGGGAAGGCGAGGCCGCTCCACTCGGTCAGCGTGTCCCGCACGAGGTCGCGGGCGGCGCCGGGCGCGTGGGAGCCCCCGGCGAGGGTCGCGCGGGCGCGCGCCGGCGGCCGGCCCGTGGACGCGGGCGCACCGCCGGCACGGGACGCGGTCTCCCGTTGCGTAGGAATGGCTCCCATGCGCAGCTCCCCGGACGGTCGGAGGATGAGCCTCGGTCTGACGAATGAGCCTCGTTCTTCGGACGATTACGCCTCTCTCGACGCCGTCAGGGTGACAGACTGGCCACGCCCATAAGCGCCGAGTTACCGAAGTGGGCCGTCATGAGTGAGAACCATGCTCCGCGTGTGCTCGAAGACGGACGGATTGAGAGCGGGATTCGAGCATCCGAGCTGCGCCCGCTGCTCGCCGCGATGACCGCCGCCCGAGACGGCGACTTCACGAAGCTGCCGGAGACGGGCGACGGGATCGTGGCCGAATTGACGGCCGTCTTCAACCAGATCCTGGACCGCAACGTCCATTTCAACACCGAGGTCCGCCGGGTCAGACGGGAGCTGGTCCGCTACGGCCGGCTCGACGAGCGACTGTCGGCCAGTCCGGGCCACGGCGGCTGGACCCAGCGGGTGGACGACGTCAACCAGTTGCTGGACGCGCTGGTGGCGCCGGCGGCCAACGCGACGCGCGTCCTGGACGCGGTGGCCGGCGGCGATCTGACCCAGCGGGTCGATCTGCACGACGGGACCCGGCAGTTGCGCGGTGATCTGCGCCGGCTGGGCCGGGCCGTGAACAAGATGGTGGACCAGCTCTCGCTGTTCACCGGCGAGGTGACCCGGGTCGCCCGTGAGGTGGGCACCGAGGGGCGGCTCGGCGGGCGGGCCAAGGTTCAGGGCCTGTCGGGCAGTTGGCGTGATGTGACCGAGGCGGTCAACACCATGGCGTCCCGGCTGACGGCGCAGGTGCGGGACATCGCCCTGGTGACGACGGCGGTGGCGCGCGGCGACCTGACCCGCACGGTGACCGTCGAGGCCACGGGTGAGCTGCTGGAACTGAAGCTCACCGTGAACACGATGGTCGACCAGCTGTCCGCGTTCGCCGACGAGGTGACCCGCGTCGCCCGCGAGGTGGGCACCGAGGGGCAGTTGGGCGGACGCGCGCAGGTGAGAGGCGTCTCGGGGGTCTGGAAGGACCTCACGGACAACGTCAACTTCATGGCGTCGAACCTGACTTCGCAGGTCCGCAACATCGCGCAGGTGACCACCGCGGTCGCCAACGGCGACCTCAGTCAGAAGATCACCGTGGACGCGCAGGGCGAGATCCTGGAGCTGAAGTCGA
>NZ_JBIARQ010000001.1:901285-1433252 GCF_042890065.1 Streptomyces sp. NPDC002328
CGACCATCAACACCATGGTCGACCAGCTGTCCGCCTTCGCCGACGAGGTCACCCGGGTCGCCCGCGAGGTCGGCACCGAGGGCAACCTCGGCGGCCGGGCCCAGGTGCGAGGCGTCTCCGGGGTCTGGAAGGACCTCACCGACAACGTCAACTTCATGGCGGACAACCTGACTTCGCAGGTCCGCAATATCGCCCTCGTCTCCACGGCCGTCGCCCAGGGCGATCTGGGCAAGAAGATCACGGTGGAGGCGAAGGGCGAGATCCTGGAGCTGAAGTCGACCATCAACACCATGGTCGACCAGCTGTCCGCCTTCGCCGACGAGGTCACCCGGGTCGCCCGCGAGGTCGGCACCGAGGGCAACCTCGGCGGCCAGGCGCAGGTGCGGGGCGTCTCCGGGGTCTGGAAAGACCTCACCGACAACGTCAACTTCATGGCGCTGAACCTGACTTCGCAGGTCCGCAACATCGCGCAGGTGACGACGGCGGTCGCCAACGGCGACCTGTCGAAGAAGATCACCGTGGACGCCCGGGGCGAGATCCTGGAGCTGAAGGACACCGTCAACACGATGGTGGAGCAGTTGCGCGCCTTCGCCGACGAGGTGACCCGGGTGGCGCGTGAGGTCGGCACCGACGGGCGGCTGGGCGGGCGCGCTCAGGTGCTGGGCGTGTCGGGCGTGTGGCGGGACCTCACCGACAACGTCAACTACATGGCGGACAACCTGACTTCGCAGGTCCGCAATATCGCGCAGGTGGCCACCGCCGTGGCCCAGGGCGATCTGTCGCGGAAGATCGACGTGGACGCGCGCGGCGAGATCCTGGAGCTGAAGACCACCATCAACACGATGGTCGACACGCTGTCCTCGTTCGCCTCCGAGGTCACCCGGGTGGCCCGCGAGGTGGGCTCGGAGGGCCAACTCGGCGGCCAGGCGCGGGTGGAGGGCGTGTACGGCACCTGGAAGCGGCTGACGACCAACGTGAACGAGCTGGCGCTGAACCTCACCACCCAGGTCCGGGCGATCGCCGAGGTGGCCTCCGCGGTGGCCCAGGGCGACATGTCCCGTTCGATCTCCGTGGAGACGCGCGGCGAGGTCGCCGAGCTGAAGGACAACATCAACCTGATGGTGGCCAACCTGCGCGAGACGACCCGCGCGAAGGACTGGCTGGAATCCAACCTCGCCCGGCTCGCCGCCCTGATGCAGGGCCACCGGGACCTGATGGAGGTCGCCGACCTGATCCTGCGGGAGCTGACCCCGCTGGTGAACGCCCAGTACGGCGCCTTCTACCTGGCCGACCCGGACCAGGACGCGGCGGTGCGGACGACGGTCCCGGCCAAGGGGCTCGCGTTCATCGCCGGTTACGGCTCGGCGGAGGGCGCGACCGTGGAGACGGGCGGCCTGCCGGTGCACGGCCTGGTCCACCAGGCGGCCCGCGAGAAGAAGCGGATCCTGGTCGAGGAGGCCCCGCCGCACTACATCAAGATCAACAGCGGTCTGGGCGAGGCCTCCCCCACCACGATCGTCATCATCCCGATCCTCTTCGAGGACAAGCTCCTCGGCGTGATCGAGCTGGCGTCCTTCTCCCGCTTCTCCGATGTGCACCTGGCCTTCTTCGACCAGTTCGTGAACACCATCGGCGTCGCCATCAACACGATCATCGCCAACTCCCGTACGGAGTCGCTGCTCGGCGAGTCCCAGCGGCTGGCGATGCAGCTCCAGGAGCGCTCCGACGAACTCCAGAAGCAGCAGGCGGAGTTGCAGCGCTCCAACGCGGAACTGGAGGAGAAGGCAGCGCTGTTGGCGACCAGCTCGCAGTACAAGTCGGAGTTCCTGGCCAACATGTCCCACGAGCTGCGCACGCCCCTGAACTCGCTGCTGATCCTGGCCCGGCTGCTCTCCGACAACCCCGACGGCCATCTCTCCGACCAGGAAGTCCAGTTCGCGACGACGATCCACCGCTCGGGCTCGGACCTCCTGCAACTGATCAACGACATCCTGGACCTGTCGAAGATCGAGGCCGGCCGGATGGACGTACGCCCCAAGCGGCTGCCGCTCATCAAGCTGCTGGACTACGTCCACGCCACCTTCCGCCCGGTCACGCTCGACCGGAGGCTCGCCTTCGAGGTGGCGGTCGGCGAGGACGTGCCGCGCGAGATGTACTCGGACGAGCAGCGGCTCCAGCAGATCCTGCGCAACCTGCTCTCCAACGCGATCAAGTTCACCGCGTCCGGCCGGGTGGAGCTGCGGGTGAACCGGGTCAAGGATCCCGAGCACCGCTATGTGAAGAGCAGCGACGAGGTGATCGCCTTCACGGTCTCCGACACCGGCATCGGCATCGCGCCCGAGAAACTCCCGGTGATCTTCGAGGCGTTCCAGCAGGCCGACGGCACCACCAACCGCAAGTACGGCGGCACGGGCCTCGGTCTGTCCATCAGCCGGGAGATCGCGGGCCTGCTCGGCGGTCGCATCGTCGCCGAGAGCGAGCCCGGCAAGGGCTCCACGTTCACCCTGTACGTCCCCGTCGTCAGCCCCGGCCACGCGGCCGCCGCCGAGCGCACCGCGTCGGCCCTGCCCGCCGAACCGCATCCGGCCGCGCACGACGCCGACGACTCATGGCCGGCCCCCACCAAGCTGGAGGCCTGGCAGGTGGGCCGGGCCGGACAGGTGCTGCCCGGCCGCCGGGTGCTGATCGTGGACGACGACATCCGCAACGTCTTCGCGCTCACCCACGTCCTGGGCCGGGTCGGCATGCCCGTCCTGTACGCGGAGAACGGCCGCGAGGGCATCGAGACGCTGGAGCGCAACCCGGACGTCGAACTCGTCCTGATGGACATCATGATGCCGGAGATGGACGGCTACGAGACCATCGCCGCCATCCGCCGCACCCCGCGCTGGACGGGGCTGCCCATCGTCGCCCTCACCGCCAAGGCGATGCCCGGCGACCGGGAGAAGTCCATCGCCCGGGGCGCCAACGACTACGTGCCCAAGCCGGTGGACGTCGACCGGCTGCTGACGGTCGTGTGCGCCCTGCTGGATCCCGAGGGCGCCGAGGACGAGGAGCCCGCCGGCCAGGCACCGACCGAGTGAGGGCACCGTCATGAGCGCCGAGGCACCCTTCGACGAACGCGCCGGGATCCTCCTCGTCGACGACATGGAGGACAACCCGACCGCCCTGGAGGCGGTCCTGGTCTCCCTCAACCAGCCCCTGGTACGGGCCCGTTCGGGCGAGGAGGCGCTGAAGGTCCTGCTGCGGCGCCGGATCGCCCTCGTCCTCCTCGACATCCGCATGCCGGGCATGGACGGCGTCGAGGACGACTCCGGCTACACCTTCCGCGGCTACGCCACCGGAGCGGCGGACTACCTACAGAAACCTTTCGACCCGTGGGTACTGAGAGCCAAGGTGAATGTGTTTAGGCCAGGGGCGCGAGGAACTGCGCGACCAGCCCAATCAGACCCGCAGCCGCCACGCAGTCCCCGGCCACCCCTCCGAGAACGCGCTACGCCTCCCGCGTCCCCGCGTACATCTCATCGATCAGATGCTTGTACTCCCGCTCGACCACCGGCCGCTTCAGCTTCAGGCTCGGCGTGATCTCCCCGTGCTCCACATCGAGATCCCGGGGCAGCAGCCGGAACTTCTTGATCGTCTGCCACTTCTGGAGCCCCTGGTTCAGCTGCTCGACGTACCCCTGGACCAGGGAGACGGTCGCCGGCGCGGCGACGACCTCCGCGTACGACTTCCCCGCGAGCCCGTTCTCCGCGGCCCAGCCCAGGATGGACACCTCGTCGAGGGCGATCAGCGCGGTGCAGAAGTTCCGGTCCGCCCCGTGCACCAGGATGTTCGACACGTACGGGCAGACCGCCTTGAAGTGGCCCTCGACCTCGGCCGGCGCGATGTACTTGCCGCCCGACGTCTTGATCAGGTCCTTCTTGCGGTCGGTGATCCGCAGGTACCCGTCGGCCGACAGCTCGCCGATGTCGCCGGTGTGGAACCAGCCGTCCGCCTCCAGCACCTCGGCGGTCTTCTCGGGGAGCCCGTGGTAGCCCTCCATGATGCCGGGCCCGCGCAGCAGGATCTCGCCGTCCTCCGCGATCCGCACCTCGGTGCCGGGCAGCGGCTTGCCGACCGTGCCGGTGCGGTAGGCCTCGCCCGGGTTCACGAAGGAGGCCGCGGAGGACTCGGTCAGGCCGTAGCCCTCCAGGATGTGCACCCCGGCGCCGGAGAAGAAGTAGCCGATCTCGGGGGAGAGCGCCGCGCTGCCGGAGATGCAGGCGCGCAGGTTCCCGCCGAACGCCTCACGGATCTTGGAGAAGACGAGCGCGTCGGCGACCTTGTGCTTCGCGCCGAGTCCGAACGGGACGGAGGCGGTGCCGGTGCGCCGGAAGTTGTCCTGGGCGGCCTTGGCGTACTCGCGGGAGACCCCGGCGGCCCACTGGAAGATCTTGTACTTGGCGCCGCCGGCGGCCCGTGCCTTCGCGGCGACCCCGTTGTAGACCTTCTCGAAGATGCGGGGCACGGCCGCCATGTAGGTCGGCTGCACGACCGGCAGATTCTCGATGATCTTGTCGACGCGGCCGTCGACGGCGGTGACGTGCCCGACCTCGATCTGTCCGGAGGTCAGCACCTTGCCGAACACGTGCGCGAGCGGCAACCACAGGTACTGCACGTCCTCGGAGCTGACCAGCCCGGTCGCGGCGATCGCCTTCGCCATGTACGACCAGTTGTCGTGCGGCAGGCGCACGCCCTTGGGGCGGCCGGTGGTGCCGGAGGTGTAGATCAGCGTCGCGAGCTGGTCCTTGGTGATCGCGCCGACCCGCTCCTTGATCAGCTCAGGCTCCTGCTCCAGCCTGGCAGCGCCGCGCTTCTCCAGCTCGTCCAGGGTGAGGATCCAGTCGCCGGTCTCCACGCTCTCCAGGCCCGCCGCGTCGACGACGATCACATGGGTGAGCTCGGGCAGCTCGGGGCGCTTCTCCACCGCCTTGGCGAGCTGGGCCGCGTCCTCGGCGATCAGCACCCGGCTCGCGGAGTCGGACAGGATGTACGCCGACTCCTCGGCGTTGGTCTGCGGGTAGATCGTCGTCGTCGCCGCGCCGGCGCACATGATGCCGAGGTCGGCGAGGATCCACTCGATCCGGGTGGACGAGGCGAGCGCCACCCGCTGTTCCGGCTGTACGCCCAGTTCGATGAGTCCCGCCGCGATGGCGTACACCCGCTCGGCGGCCTGGGCCCAGCTCAGCGACTTCCAGTCGTCCGGCCCCTGGCCGGACGCGGCCGGCACGGGATGGCGATAGGCCTCCGCGTCGGGCGTGGCCGACACGCGCTCCAGGAAGAGGCCCGCGACGGACGGCGGACGGTTCTCGATCAAAGTCTGTGTGTCGCTCACGACATCCTCCGGGGCCCGCGACGATGCGGCTGGCTCAGTGCGGCTGTTGTTTAACTCGCGAGTAACTATCGAGCAGGCTTCAGCGTAAAGGGCGACCGCCCGGCACGTAAGGGGTCACGTACTGTCACTTTCTACAGACCACAGGCACGGGGCCCGCCGCGCAACCGCGCGACGGGCCCCGCGACACCCGTGTCGCCCCGGCCTACTTCTTGCCCTTGGCCGACGCCGAGCCGTCATCGCTGCTGAGCACGGCGATGAAGGCCTCCTGCGGAACCTCCACCGAACCCACCATCTTCATCCGCTTCTTGCCCTCCTTCTGCTTCTCCAGCAGCTTGCGCTTACGGGAGATGTCGCCGCCGTAGCACTTGGCGAGGACGTCCTTGCGGATGGCGCGGATGGTCTCGCGGGCGATGACCCGGGAGCCGATGGCGGCCTGGATCGGCACCTCGAAGGCCTGCCGCGGGATGAGCTCGCGCAGCTTGGCGACGAGCCGCACACCGTAGGCGTACGCGGCGTCCTTGTGGGTGATCGCGGAGAAGGCGTCCACCTTGTCGCCGTGCAGCAGGATGTCGACCTTGACCAGGGAGCTGGTCTGCTCGCCGGTGGGCTCGTAGTCCAGCGACGCGTACCCGCGCGTCTTCGACTTCAGCTGGTCGAAGAAGTCGAAGACGATCTCCGCGAGCGGAAGGGTGTAGCGGATCTCGACCCGGTCCTCGGAGAGGTAGTCCATGCCGAGCAGGGTGCCGCGCCGGGTCTGGCACAGCTCCATGATCGAGCCGATGAACTCGGTCGGCGCCAGGATGGTGGCGCGCACGACCGGCTCGTACACCTCGCTGATCTTGCCTTCCGGGAACTCGCTCGGGTTGGTGACCGTGTGCTCGGCGCCGTCCTCCATGACCACGCGGTAGACCACGTTCGGAGCGGTGGCGATGAGGTCGAGCCCGAACTCGCGCTCCAGCCGCTCCCGGATCACGTCCAGGTGGAGCAGGCCGAGGAAGCCGACGCGGAAGCCGAAGCCGAGGGCTGCGGAGGTCTCCGGCTCGTAGACGAGCGCGGCGTCGTTGAGCTGGAGCTTGTCCAGGGCCTCGCGCAGCTCGGGGTAGTCGGATCCGTCCAGCGGATACAGACCCGAGAAGACCATGGGCTTGGGGTCCTTGTAGCCGCCGAGCGCCTCCGTCGCGCCCTTGGCCTGGCTGGTGACGGTGTCGCCGACCTTCGACTGGCGGACGTCCTTCACACCCGTGATCAGGTAGCCGACCTCGCCGACGCCGAGGCCGTCGGCCGACAGCATCTCCGGCGAGTTGGTCCCGATCTCCAGCAGCTCGTGCGTCGCGCCCGTGGACATCATCCGGATCCGCTCGCGCTTGTTGAGCTGCCCGTCGATGACACGGACGTAGGTGACCACGCCGCGGTAGGAGTCGTAGACGGAGTCGAAGATCATGGCGCGGGCGGGCGCGTCCTTGACGCCGACCGGCGCCGGGACCTCAGCGACGACCTTGTCGAGCAGCGCGTCGACGCCCAGGCCGGTCTTGGCGGAGACCTTGAGCACGTCCTCCGGGTCGCAGCCGATGAGGTTGGCGAGCTCCTCGGAGAACTTCTCCGGCTGGGCGGCCGGCAGGTCGATCTTGTTCAGCACGGGGATGATCTTGAGGTCGTTCTCCATCGCCAGGTAGAGGTTGGCGAGGGTCTGGGCCTCGATGCCCTGGGCGGCGTCGACGAGGAGGACGGTCCCCTCGCAGGCGGCGAGCGACCGCGAGACCTCGTAGGTGAAGTCGACGTGCCCGGGGGTGTCGATCATGTTGAGGATGTGCGTGTTGTCCTTGTCGTGGCTCGGAGCCCACGGCAGACGCACCGCCTGCGACTTGATCGTGATACCGCGCTCGCGCTCGATGTCCATGCGGTCGAGGTACTGGGCACGCATCTGCCGCTGCTCGACCACACCGGTCAGCTGGAGCATCCGGTCGGCGAGCGTGGACTTGCCGTGGTCGATGTGCGCGATGATGCAGAAGTTGCGGATCAGTGCCGGGTCGGTACGGCTCGGCTCGGGCACATTGTTAGGGGTCGCGGGCACGCAGGGTCCTGTCTCTTGAGGCGCCTTATGCCTCGGGTCGGATCTATACGTAGGTTCCATGGTCCCACGGGCGGCGACCTGGAAGCGGTTTGGGCCACTCTCCCGCCCGCTGGTACGCTGGGTGGCTGTGTCTCATGCCCTCTCAGCACGAGGCACGTCATAAGAAATCACCTGGTACGGGCCTGGATCCTCCCTCGCGGAGATCCTCCTGGCCCCGTGCCTGAACCTGTAAAGGCTCATTCGTGGCGAACATCAAGTCCCAGATCAAGCGGATCAAGACCAACGAGAAGGCTCGGCTGCGCAACAAGGCCGTCAAGTCCTCCCTGAAGACCGCGATCCGCAAGGCCCGCGAGGCCGCTGCCGCGGGTGACGTCGAGAAGGCCACCGAGCTCCAGCGCGCTGCCGCGCGTCAGCTCGACAAGGCCGTCTCCAAGGGCGTCATCCACAAGAACCAGGCCGCCAACAAGAAGTCGGCGCTCGCTTCCAAGGTCGCGACCCTCAAGGGCTGACCCTTCTGATCTGACCGCCGGACGGACCCAGAGCGGGCCCTCTCTCATCCGCTCCCACCCGGCCCCCGGAACCGCGCGCGGCCTGCGTTCGCCACGCGGGCGCGGTTCCAGCACCGCTTGAACCGAAAGCCCCCGCTCCCGCCCTTCCCCAGGACGGACGCGGGGGCTTTCGGCTTGCGCGGCGGCTATGGGCTCGCGGGAGCTTGGGGTGGGGCGGGGTCAGGGGAGTGCGGGAGCTCGTGATCGCCGGTCCGGCAACCCCCTGAAGGGGCGCCGGACGGTGTCGATCTGCGGCTCCGCCGCGTGGGCGCGACCAGCCACGACGGTGCCGCAGGCAGCCGACTACGCACCCGGCACCACCAGCGGAGCGTCCCTCACCGACCCCTGGAACGCGCCGCCCGGGCGATCGTCACCACGGCCTTCTCCAGGGCGTACTCCGGATCGTCCCCGCCGCCCTTGACTCCCGCGTCCGCTTCGGCGACGGCCCGCAGCGCGACGGCGACCCCGTCCGGCGTCCACCCGCGCATCTGCTGGCGCACCCGGTCGATCTTCCACGGCGGCATGCCCAGCTCCCGCGCGAGGTCGGCCGGACGGCCCCCCCGCGCCGAGGACAGCTTGCCGATCGCCCGCACGCCCTGCGCGAGCGCGCTCGTGATCATCACGGGCGCGACACCGGTCGCCAGCGACCACCGCAGCGCCTCCAGCGCCTCCGCCGCCCGCCCCTCCACGGCCCGGTCCGCGACGGTGAAGCTCGACGCCTCCGCCCGCCCGGTGTAGTACCGCCCGACGACGGCCTCGTCGATGGTCCCCTCGACGTCGGCGACGAGCTGCGACACGGCGGACGCCAGCTCCCGCAGGTCGCTGCCGATCGAGTCGACCAGCGCCTGGCACGCCTCGGGCGTGGCCGACCGCCCGGTGGCCCGGAACTCCTGCCGGACGAAGGCCAGCCGGTCCGCCGGCTTGGTCATCTTCGGACAGGCCACCTCCCGCGCCCCCGCCTTGCGCGCGGCGTCCAGCAGCCCCTTGCCCTTGGCCCCGCCCGCGTGCAGCAGCACGAGCGTGATCTCCTCGGCGGGCGCCGAGAGATACGCCTTGACGTCCTTCACGGTGTCGGCCGACAGGTCCTGCGCGTTGCGCACGGCCACGACCTTGCGCTCCGCGAAGAGCGACGGGCTCGTCAACTCGGCCAGCGTGCCGGGCTGCAACTGGTCCGGGGTGAGATCCCGCACGTCCGTGTCGGCGTCGGCGGCCCGGGCGGCGGCCACCACCTCCTGCACGGCACGGTCGAGCAGCAGGTCCTCCTGCCCCACGGCAAGCGTCACCGGGGCGAGAGGGTCGTCGTTCGCAGTCTTCCTGGCCATTGCCCACAGCATCCCACGGCCCACTGACAACGGCGTCGGCCACGAGCGCTCCCCGACGCTTCGGCCCCGGTGCCGACGCACCCCGGCCCCCGCACCCCGGCTCCCGGTCTCGCCGCACCCCGGCGGAGCGTCACGGCTCCTCGCGCCACCCCTCCCACTCCCCCGCGAACGCGTCCAACTCCCCCGCGTCGAGCCGCTCCTCCTCGTCCCGCAGCACCACCAGCCACTGCGCGTCCTCCGCGTCGTCCTCGCCCGCCAACGCGTCCCGGACGACGTGCGGCTCCTCACGCACCCCGAACCGCTCCCTCAGCGCCTCGACGACCTCCTCAGCGGCATCCCGGTCCGGCAGCACCAGCACATGTCTCACATCACTCACGCCCCCATCCTCCCCGCACCTCCGGCACCCGCTCCAACCGGATCCCGAACCGCTCCCGGTACACCGCCAGCACCTCCTCGTCCTCCGTCAACTCCCGCTCCTCACCCGCCCCGTCGGCCGCCGTCACCTTCAACCGGCGTCCGCTCAGCGTGATCCGTCCCCCGTCCTCCGCGACCCGCGAACAGACCAGCGACCGTGTGAAGTGCGACTCCGGGGAGGTGCGGTGCCACCACGCCCCGGCCGCGAAGTCGCCCAGCGCCCGCGGCCGCACGTCGAGGCGGTACTCACGCGCCTTGTTGCGGACGACGTCCAGATCACCCGCCGAACGCCCCGCCCCGCCCTTCACCCCGGCCGCGTCCGCCCCGGCCTCCACGATCCGGAACACACCCCCGGGATCCTGCTGTTCGCCCCGGTGCTCCCACCGCAGCGGATAGTGACTGTGCGCCCCGAAGCCCACGTCGGCCAGCCACTCCCCCGCGTCCACCGTCCGCACCAGCAGCGCGAGATGGTCGTACGGGATCCCGAGCCGCCCCGCCTCCCCGTACACCCGGCCCATCACCAGCGTCACATCGAAGCCGAGCCCCCTGAGCAGCGCCCCGAACGCCCCGTTCAGCTCGTAACAGAAGCCGCCCCTGCGCTGCTCGACCACCTTCTCCACCAACCGCCGCTCCTCGAGGACGACCTCCTCTCCGAGGTGGACGGACAGATTCTCGAAGGGCACCGTCTGAAGATGCCGCAGATGCAGCTCGCGCAGCACGTCGACGGTGGGCCACGCCGGGTACGCGACCCCGAGGCGGCTCAGATAGGCCTCCAGCAGACGGGCGTCGAGCGGCGATGAGGAGGCGACCTGTGCGGAATCCATGCCCTCAGTCTCCCGCCACCCGCAGCTCCGCGCCCGTACCGGCGACCGCGAGTGCCCCGTCCCGGTCCGTCCGCAGCACCATCGCGCCCATCGCCCGCAGCGCCGCGACCGTGCCGGGAGCGGGATGCCCGTACCTGTTGTCCGCCCCGCAGCTGATCAGCGCGAGCCGCGGGGCCACCGCCCGTATCAGGTCCGGGTCCTGGTAGGCCGACCCGTGGTGGGCCACCTTGAGCACATCCACCCCGCCGCCCAGCAGCGCGGCCGCCGGCGAGCGCAGCAGCGCCCGCTGGGCCGGGGGTTCGAGGTCCCCGAGCAGCAGCATCCGCAGCCCGGCCGTGCGCACCAGCAGCGTCACGCTCGCGTCGTTCGGCCCGTCCGGCGCCGGCACCGGGGCCGGCGGCGGCCACAGCACCTCCCAGTCGAGAGGGCCGGCCCTCCGCCGCTCCCCCGCCACCGCCCGCACCACGGGCACCCCCCGGGCCCGCGCCTCCCTCCTCACGAACTCCGCCTGCTCCACGGGCTCCTCGAACCCCGTCGTCGCGATCGCCCCCACCGCCCGGCCCCGCAACACCCCCGGCAGCCCCGCCACATGGTCGGCGTGGAAGTGGGTCAGCACGACGAGCGGGACGCGGGTGACGCCCAGCGTGCGCAGGCACCGGTCGACGAGGACCGGATCCGGCCCGGCGTCCACCACCACACCGACGCCCGCCCCCGCCGCGAGCACGGTCGCGTCACCCTGCCCCACATCGCACATGGCGAGCCGCCAGCCCGGCGGGGGCCAGCCGGTGAGCACCCGGGTCAGCGGCGGCGGCTGCACCACGACGAGCAGCAGCAGCGCTCCGCAGATCCCGCACAGCCACGGATGCCGCGACAGCCGCCGCCCGAGCAGCACCAGCACGGCCGTGGCAAGGGCGAGCAGCAGCGCCCCGGTCCAGCCGCCCGGCCAGTCCAGCCCCGCGCCGGGCAGCGCCGCCCCGGTCCGCGCGACGTCCGCGATCCACCCGGCCGGCCAACTCGCGCACCACGCCAGCGCCTCGGCCACCGGCATCGCCACCGGAGCGGTCCCGAGCGCCGCGAAACCCAGCACCGTCGCCGGCGCCACCGCGAACTCCACGAGCAGATTGCACGGCACCGCCACCAGACTCACCCGCGCCGACAGCACGACCACCACCGGCGCGCACACCGCCTGCGCGGCCCCCGCCGCCGCCAACGCCTCCGCCAGCCGCGGCGGCACCCGCCGCCCGCGCAACGCGGCGCTCCAGCGCGGGGCCAGCGTCAACAGCGCTCCCGTCGCCAGCACGGACAACAGGAACCCGTAACTCCGCGCCAGCCACGGGTCGTACAGCACCAGCAACAACACCGCCGTCGCCAGCGCCGGGAGCAGGGACCTGCGGCGACCGGTCGCGAGGGCCAGCAGGACCACGGCTCCGCAGGCCGCCGCCCGCAGCACGCTCGGGTCGGGCCGGCACACGACGACGAACCCGAGCGTCAGCGCCCCGCCCAGCAGCGCGGTCGTCCTGAGCGGGATGCCGAGCCTCGCCGCCGGCCCGCGCCGTTCTACGTGCTGCGCCAGGCCGGGCGGGCCGAGGAGCAGGGCGAGCATGATCGTGAGGTTGCTCCCGGACACGGCGAGCGTGTGCGCGAGGTCCGTCTCCTTGAAGGCCTCGTCCAGCTCGGGCGTGATCCGTGAGGTGTCCCCGACGACCAGCCCCGGCAGCAGCGCCCGCGCGTCCGCCGGGAGCCCGTCGGTGGCCTCCCGCAGCCCGGCGCGCAGCCGCCCCGCCGTGCGCTGCGCAGCCGACGGCCCCCGCACCACCTCGGGCCCCGCCGGGTCCCGCACCCGCAGCACGGCCGCCGTCCGGTCCCCGCCGCTCAGCGCCGGCGTCAACCGCCCGGTCACCCGCACCCGGGTGGAGGGCAGCAGCCCGAGCCACCCCGCCCGCGCCGCCCGCTCGGCGGCCCCCGGCCGCTCGCCTCCCGCGAGATCCACGACCATCAACACCGGCGTCCGAGTCCCGACCACGGCCCTCGCCGCCCCCTCCACCCCCGCTGGCCCGGCCGCCCCCGCTGGCCCGGCCACACCCATCACCCCTGCTGGCCCGGCCACACCCACCGGCCCTGCCTCCCCGGCACTCCCCGCCGACCCCACAGGCCCCGTCGGCCCTGTCACCCCGGCACTCCCCGCCACGCCCACCGGCCCTGCCGCCCCGGCACTCCCCGCCGACCCCACAGGCCCCGCCGGCCCCGCCGGCCCCGCCGGCCCCGCCGTCCCGGCCTTCCCGGCCTTCCCGGCCGGCATTTCGACGCCACGCACCTCGACCCCGCGCACCTCGGCGTCGATCAGCACGGCGTCCGGGGCCCGGCGGTCACCGCTCCCCCGGGGCCGGGCGAGCCGTGGGTCGGAGGTGATCTCCACCTCGGCGGTGACCCTGGCGTACTCCTCGGCCAGCGCAGGCACCGGCCCCCGCCGCAGATCGGCCCCGTGCAGCCCGGCCGACGCGGCGGCCGCAGCCACGCAGAGCAGCACAGCGGCGACGGTCGCCCGCAACCGGCCGACCCGCACGCTGGAGGACGGCTCCCCGGCGGACGGCTCCCGGGCAGACCGCCCGCCGGACGACCATCCCCGCCGCCGCCCCCGCCACTCCGCGCCGAGGAGCACCCCGGTCACAGTCAGACAGACCACCACCGCACCGGTCACCACCCCCGGCGAGGCGTGCAGTGTCACCGCCGCCGTCGCCCAGGCCGCCAGCGCGGGCGGCACGAGCCGCAGATCCACCGGCCCCTTCTGCCGGGGGTGAGCGTCGCCCAAGCGCTTCCCGGAGTCAGCGTGTACGTCCCGCCGACGCGACGAGGCCTCGTCGTGCCTCATGGCCGTACGAGGTTCCGCAGGTCGGCGAAGCGTCGCTCGCCGATGCCGTTGACCTCGCGCAGTTCGTCCACCGACCGGAAACCGCCTTGCTGCGTGCGGTAGTCGACGATGTGCCGCGCCAGCACGGGCCCCACCCCCGGCAACGCATCGAGCTGCTCGACGGTGGCTGTGTTGAGGGAGACCGGAGCTCCCGGCGCGGTCCCCGCAGCGCCGCCCCCGGGCCCGCCGCCCGATCCTGCGGCCCCGCCCACGGCCGGGCCGCCCGCCGTGCCACCGCCCCCCGCCGGACCGCCGACGACGACCTGTTCCCCGTCGACCAGGAACCGCGCCCGGTTGAGACCGTCGGTGTCCGTGCCCGGCCGCACCCCGCCGGCCGCGTTCAACGCGTCGACGACACGCGACCCGGCCGGCAGCCGGTGGATCCCGGGTTTCCGCACCTTCCCACTGACGTCGACCACGATCTCGCCCGAGGCCGCACCCACCCCCACCCCCATACCGACACCCGCACCCGCATTCGCGCCGCCGGCAACCCCCGCCGTACCCCGCGCCCCCACCACACCCGACGCTCCGGATGCTCCGCCCGCACCGGCCCCCTCGCCCGGTCCGCTCCGCTCGCCTCCCGCGTGGGCTCCCGCCGCCCGCACCACCTCCGGCGCCCGCACCGGCTGGGCCCCGCCGGACCAGAAGTGCTGCACGGCGAAGGCCGCGACGGCGACGACGACCACGGCGAGGGCGAGCACGCTCCTGGGCTCCAGCCCACAGCGCGCCTGCACCCACACGGGCATCCGCTCCCGCAAGGCGAGCCCCACCCGAGCCCGCCAGTCCTCCGTCTCCGGACCGGCGCGGACCCCCGCCCGCCAGTCCCCCGCTTCCGGCCCGTCCGCCGCCGCCCGAGCCGCACCCCCACCGGTCTCCCCGGTGTCCCCGATGTCCCCGATGCCCCCGGCATCCCCGCCACCACGCACCCCCAGCGGCCCCGTCCCCAACTCCCTCCGTCGCACCGCCCGTTCCCCGAACAGCAGCTCCGCCCGCCGGCGCAGGTCCTCCGCCGGGGTATGACGGTCGTCCACCCGGCCGCGAGCGGGGTGACGTCGGTGTCGGAGACGTCCGTCGGAGCCGGGTCGCCGCCCGGGTCCGCTGGTCGGATTCGTCGTACGTGAGCGTGATCGAAGTGCCATGCGACGAGGATCGGACACTTCGCCGCACCGCGATGATCTTGCTCAGTTTCCGTGGACGGTGCCCCGGTTGTGGACAACTCCGTCACCCACACGAGTGGCCCTCACCGGCGCGTCACCGATGCGAGACCACAGCCCCCAACAACCCTGGCCCGGTGTGCGCACCGATCACCGCCCCCACCTCGCTCACATGCAGCTCCGCGAGACCGGGCACCCGGGCCCGCAGGCGGTCCGCGAGGGCCGCCGCCCGCTCGGGGGCCGAGAGATGGTGCACGGCGATGTCGACCGGAGCGCCGCCCGCCCGGTCGGCCACCAGCTCCTCCAGGCGGGCGATCGCCTTCGACGCCGTCCGCACCTTCTCCAGGGGCTCGATCCGGCCCCCGTCGAGCTGGAGCAGCGGCTTCACCGCGAGCGCGGAGCCCAACAGGGCCTGCGCGGCGCCGATCCGGCCGCCGCGGCGCAGATAGTCGAGGGTGTCGACGTAGAAGTAGGCGGAGGTGGCGGCGGCCCGCTTCTCCGCGGCCGTGACCGCCTCGTCGACCGTGCCGCCCGTCTCCGCGGTCTCGGCCGCCGTGAGCGCGCAGAAGCCCAGCGCCATCGCGATCATGCCGGTGTCCACCACCCGCACCGGCACCGGCGCCTCCCGCGCCGCGACGACGGCCGCGTCGTACGTGCCCGACAGCTCGGCGGAGAGATGCAGGGAGACGATGCCGGTGGCGCCGGACTCGGCGATGCGGCGATACGTCTCTGCGAAAAGCTGGGGGCTGGGGCGCGAGGTCGTGACGGAGCGTCGTTTCTGCAACGCCTGGGCGAGGGAGCGCGTGGAGATCTCGGTGCCCTCTTCGAGGGCCTGGCCGCCGACGACGACGGTCAGGGGCACCGCGGTGATGCCGTGGCGCTCCATCGTCCGCTGCGGCAGATAGGCCGTGGAATCGGTGACGATCGCGACATGGCGGGACATGAGCTGGAGGTTACCTGCCTTGACATGCTCCTCGCCCTGAGGGGCGAGGATTGTGGCCTTCTCGACTTGTTGCTGTGCCGCTATGCGGCACGGCTCCGGTCGGGAATCCGTGGCTTCCTGTTTCTTCGCGCTGTGCCGGGATCGCTCCTGGTCCTACCGGCGCTCCGCAGGCCGATACCGCCAGTCCGGCGGCCGTCTTGACGTTGATCGCGGCGTTGGTGTCCCGGTCGTGGACGGCGCCGCAGGCGGTACAGGTCCATTCCCGGACGTCGAGAGGTTTGGGCCCGTCCACAGTGCCGCAGGTGGAGCAGGTCTGGGAGGTCGGTGTGAACCGGCCGATCTTGACCAGGGTGCGGCCGTAACGGGTGGCTTTGTACTCCAGCATGTTCACGAACGACGACCATCCGGCGCCACCACCAGCTCTCCACCAAGCTGATCTCCGAGAACCAAGGGATCGCCGTGGAGGACCTGTCGGTGGCGGGACTGGCCCGCACGAGGCTGGCCAAGTCCGTCCAACTCGCGGCGTGCGTCAGCGACTTCGGCGTGGGCACGGGCGACTTTCAGGCGTGCCTTGGCCCGGTTCGTCGATCCCTTCTGCTTGCGGGACAGCTCCTTGTGGGCCTTCTTCAGCTTCTTCTCCGCGCGCCGGAGGAAGCGCGGGGAGTCGATCTTCGTGCCGTCGGAGAGGACCGCGATGGGGGTACCCCCTCTGGGGGAGGGTGAGGCCGAGATCGATGCCGATGGTGCGGTCGGTCTGCGGCATCCGTGCCGCGTCGACGGCGGGATCGGTGTCGAGGACGAAGGGGGCGAAGTACCTGCCGGCCGCGTCCTTGACGACGGTGACGGAGGTGGGGGTGGCGGGAAGGGTACGGGACCGTTTCACTTTCACCGCGCCGATCTTCGGCAGGTTCAGACGGCCGCTGCCGGTGATGTGCCAGCGGGCATTGGCGGTGAACCGGATCGACTGCCTGGCGTCCTTGCGGAACTTGAACCGGGGTGGGCCCAGTTTCCGTCCCTTGCGGGTGCCCTTGAGGGAGGCGAAGAAGTTGCGGTACGCCTGCTCGGCGTCCCGCAGGGACTGCTGGAGGACGACGGAGGACACCTCGCCCAGCCAGGACCGCTCGGCTGTCCGCTTCGCCTCGGTGACCAGCTTCCGGGACAGCTGACCGACCGTCGGGAACGCCTGCCCGGCTAGGCGGGCGTCCTCGCGGGCACGCACGGCGTCGTTGAACACGACACGGGCGCACCCGAACGCCCTGGCCAGCGCGGCCTGCTGAGCGGCGTCGGGGTACAACCTGAAGGCGTACCGGAGCTGCATGACGATCACACTAGGCAAGCCGAACCCGCGTCGCCACCCATGCGAACGATCCATCACCGCCATGAAGCAGGATCCAGCTCCGCCGCAACGAGACCGCGACGCTCGGTGCCGCAGCCACACGATTCGTTTCACCCCCGGTCTGAGGCCGGAGCACTACAAAGAATGTCCGGTAGCCCCAGGACGGCAGCCCGGCCCCGTCCGGCCGGGCCTTCCTCTACAGTGCCGGCCGCCGCGTCGAGCGACCCGTCAGGTCGTGCTCTCGGGGCGGGGCTTCTTCTGCCAGGAGTACGTGGGCCGCGGGCCCGGCGGGGTGATCGCGGGCCGGGTCGGCTCCTGCGCGGTCGGCGCTCCGGGCGTCTCCGGCCAGGACTGTCCGCCGTCCGCCGGCTCCGCGGCCGGGGCTTCGGGCCACGGGGGCGGTGTGCTGCTGCCGGAGTCCGCGGTGGTCCAGTGGCGCAGGGCGCCCGCCTCCACGTCGATCTGGGCGCTGAGGGTGTCCAGCTCCTCGTCCGCGAAGCGACGGGCCCGGTCGCGGGCCGCCCAGCGCAGCGAGTCGGCCGACGCCGTGACGCGCTCGGTGCGCTCCCGCAGCGACGGCAGCCGCTCGACGAGCGTGGCCCGGTCGGGCTCCGTCTCCAGGCGCTTGAGTTCGCCGTCCAGTTCGTACCCGTGGGCGCTGAGGCGCTGGAAGAGCGCGAGGGACTCCTTCAGCGACTCGTCCTCGCTGGCTCCGGCCCGCAGCGCGTCCTGGGTGGCGCGCATGGAGGTGCGCAGCTTGAGGCGGAGCTGTGCGATCTCGCCGGCGGGCCCGAACTGGGTGAAGGACTTGGCCCGCAGGGTGTGGTCCTCGACCGTGCGCCGGGCTTGGGTGAGGGTGCGGTCCACGCCGCGCTTGGCCGCGCCGACCGCCTTCACCGTGGCATAGGCGCCGAGCGCCAGGAACAGCACGAAGAGCAGTGCGAAGACTGCGATCACTGCTTCCACGAGCTCCTCCTCCGGAACGGTCCCGGCACACCATGCGCCGCTCTTCAACGGTAAACGCAACGGGCAGGCCGGAAGTTCCAGAAGAACCCCGAACCTGCCCGTAGGGGACCACCCTGACACCCGCCGGAGGGCCTACTCCGGAACGATGTTCACCAGCTTCGGCGCCCGCACGATCACCTTGCGGATGCCCGCACCGCCCAGCGCGCCGACGACGTGCTCGTCGGCCAGCGCCACCTTCTCCAGCTCCTCGTCGGAGATGGACGGCGACACCTCCAGACGCGCCTTGACCTTGCCCTTGATCTGCACGACGCAGGTCACGGTCTCGTCCACGACGTACGCCGGGTCGGCTACGGGGAAGTCCCGGTGGACGACCGAGTCGGTGTGGCCCAGCTTGCGCCACAGTTCCTCGGCGATGTGCGGGGCCAGCGGCGCGACCAGCAGCACCAGCGGCTCGGCGACGGAACGGGGCAGCGGGCCGCCGGCCTTGGTCAGGTGGTTGTTCAGCTCGGTGACCTTGGCGATGGCGGTGTTGAACCGCATGCCCTCCAGGTCCTGGCGCACCCCGTCGATCGCCTTGTGCAGGGCGCGCAGGGTGTCCTCGTCGGGCTCGCCGTCGACCACGGTGACCGCGCCGGTGCCCTCGTCGACGACGTTGCGCCACAGCCGCTGGAGCAGCCGGAACTGGCCCACCACCGCGCGCGTGTCCCACGGGCGGGAGACGTCCAGCGGGCCCATCGCCATCTCGTACAGGCGCAGGGTGTCGGCGCCGTACTCGGCGCAGATCTCGTCCGGAGTGACCGCGTTCTTCAGGGACTTGCCCATCTTGCCCAGCAGCCGGGAGACCTTCTCGCCCTGGTAGTAGAAGGCGCCGTCGCGCTCCTCCACTTCGGCGGCCGGCACCGCGATGCCGCGGCTGTCGCGGTAGACGAAGGCCTGGATCATGCCCTGGTTGTACAGCTTGTGGAACGGCTCCACGGAGGAGACGTGCCCCAGGTCGTACAGGACCTTGGACCAGAAGCGCGCGTACAGCAGGTGCAGCACGGCGTGCTCGGCGCCGCCGACGTACAGGTCGACGCCGCCGTGCGGCTGACCCTCGCGCGGGCCCATCCAGTACTGCTCGATCTCGGGGTCGACCAGCTGCTCGCCGTTGTGCGGGTCCAGGTAGCGCAGTTCGTACCAGCAGGAACCGGCCCAGTTCGGCATGGTGTTGGTCTCACGCCGGTACGCGCGCGGGCCACGGCCGTCGCCCAGGTCCAGGGTGACGTGGACCCAGTCCTCGTTGCGCGACAGCGGCGTCTCGGGCTGGGTGTCGGCGTCGTCCGGGTCGAAGGTGCGCGGCGAGTAGTCCTCGACCTCGGGCAGCTCCAGCGGCAGCATCGACTCGGGCAGGGCGTGGGCGACGCCGTCCTCGTCGTAGACGATCGGGAAGGGCTCGCCCCAGTAGCGCTGGCGGCTGAACAGCCAGTCGCGCAGGCGGAAGTTGACGGTGCCCTCGCCGATGCCGGACCGCTCCAGCCACTCGGTGATCCGCGCCTTGGCGTCGGCGACGCCCAGGCCGTCCAGGGAGACGTCGTCGTTGGACGAGTTGATGATCTTCGCGTCGTACGACCCGAAGGCGTCCTCCCAGGTGGAGGTGTCGGTGCCCCGGCCGTCGGTCGGCTCGACGATGCAGTGGATCGGCAGCTCGAAGGCGCGCGCGAACTCGAAGTCGCGCTGGTCGCCCGCGGGGACGGCCATGATCGCGCCGGTGCCGTAGCCCATCAGGACGTAGTCGGCGATGAAGACCGGGACGCGCTCGCCGTTGACCGGGTTCGTGGCGTACGAGCCGATGAAGACGCCGGTCTTGTCCTTGGCCTCGGCCTGCCGCTCCACGTCGGACTTGGACGCGGCCTGCGCGCGGTACGCGGCGACGGCGTCGGACGGGGTGGCGTGGCCGCCGGTCCAGACCTCGTGGGTGCCCTCGGGCCAGGCGTCCGGGGTGAACTTCTCGACCAGGGGGTGCTCGGGCGCCAGCACCATGTAGGTCGCGCCGAACAGGGTGTCCGGGCGGGTGGTGAAGACGGTGATGCGCTCGCCGTCGATGGGGAAGTCGACGCGGGCGCCCTCGGAGCGGCCGATCCAGTTGCGCTGCTGGAGCTTGATGGCCTCGGGCCAGTCCAGCGCGTCCAGGTCGGTCAGCAGCCGGTCGGCGTAGGCCGTGATGCGCATGTTCCACTGGCGCAGCTTGGCCTTGAAGACCGGGTAGTTGCCGCGCTCGGAGCGGCCGTCGGCGGTGACCTCCTCGTTGGCCAGGACCGTGCCCAGGCCGGGGCACCAGTTGACGGGCGCGTCGGAGGCGTAGGCCAGGCGGTACTCGCCCAGGACGTCGGCGCGCTCGATCTCGGTCAGCTCGCTCCAGGAGCGGTCGCCGCGCGGGGCGCGCTCACCGGACTCGAACGCGGCGACCAGCTCGGCGATCGGTCGGGCCCGGCCGGCCTCCTCGTCGTACCAGGAGTTGAAGATCTGGAGGAAGATCCACTGGGTCCACTTGTAGTAGTCCGGGTCGATCGTGGCGAACGACCGGCGCTTGTCGTGGCCCAGGCCCAGTCGGCGCAGCTGGGACTTCATGTTGTTGATGGCGGCTTCGGTGGTGACGCGGGGGTGCTCGCCGGTCTGCACGGCGTGCTGCTCGGCGGGCAGGCCGAAGGCGTCGAAGCCCAGGGTGTGCAGGACGTTGTGGCCGGTCATCCGCTGGAAGCGGGCGAAGACGTCGGTGGCGATGTAGCCCAGCGGGTGGCCGACGTGCAGGCCCGCACCGGACGGGTAGGGGAACATGTCCATGATGAACTTCTTGGGCCGGGCGACGACCTCGGGGTCGCCCGCCAGGTCGCCCTTGGGGTTCGGCGCCGCATAGGTGCCCTCGGCGTCCCAGAAGTCCTGCCAGCGTGCCTCGATCTCGGCCGCCATGCCGGCCGTGTAGCGGTGCGGCGCGGCCGCCTCGGTGGCCGCGGGGTTCGTCTCGCTCATGATCCTTTAAGCTCCATCGATCGTCTCTGCCAGCGGCTGCGATTCAAGAAACGAAAAATCCCCTCACACAGGAGGGGACGCCGCGCCGATTCCGAACCGTCCGGTTCACCGGCGTTCGGGACTGATCAGCGCGGCTCGCTAAGCAGAAGGCGTACGGCACGCATGGCCACAGGGTACCGCAGCGCTTGAGCAGACTGCGACGTGCTTCCGTATGCGTGGTCGACAATGACGTCGAGACCCCCGGGACTGAACCAAAGTCAAGGTTTACCTGGCGTAACAGCCGCTATGGGACATCACAGCAGTCACATCGTCCTTTGATAACAACGCAATAACTCAAACCTCGTACCCATCGGTATGGCGCCCACTTAGAGTTCGGCAGCGGGACCGCTTTCCCGAACTGCTCGGAGTTGCCCCCATGAACGCTTCACGTAGTAACAGCTCGCTCCCCCAGACCGGCCGGTCGGCGTACGGGGTGGCGACCGCTGTCGTCCTCATCCTCATACCCGTGCTGGTGCGGGTCGGAGGCGACCGGTTCCAGGAGTTCCTGAACTTCGGCGCGGGCGTGCTGTCCCTCGTCACGCTCAGCTGCTCGGTGATCTGGGGCCTCGTCGCCCAGGACCGGATCTTCCTCAACACCCGCCAACGCCTCATCGGCCAGGCGATCCACCGGACGATGGCGGTCGCCTCGATCGCGTTCCTGCTGCTGCACATCACCACGAAGATCCTGCTGGACCACACCCAGCTCATCGGCGCGATCATCCCGTTCTCGCTCGGCCTCACCGGCAGCGGTTTCCTCATCGGCCTGGGCTCGCTGGCCGGCCTGCTGATGATCTTCGTGGGCATCACCGGGGCGCTGCGCTCCCGGTTCGCCTCCCCGGCCCCGGTCGCCGCCCGCTGGCGCGCGATGCACATGCTGGCCTACCCGGCCTGGTGCGCCGCGCTGATCCACGGACTCTACGCGGGTCGCGCGGCCAAGCCGATCTTCGTGATCCTCTACGGCCTGTCCCTGCTGGGCGTCATGGCCGCCCTCGCGCTGCGCTCCGCCCCGCGGCCGGTCAAGCGCCAGGTCGCCGACAGGATCGCCGCGTTCCTCGGCAGCGAGCCGGAGCCGGCCGGCCGCGACGCGCTGGAGGCGAGCCGCGCGCGCATGGCCGAGGCGACCGGCTCGGGCTCCCTGCCCGGCTACGAGAACCGCTCCGGCCGCTCGGGCCGCTCCTCCAACGCCGACACCATGAGCTCCTCGCGCATGACGCCGTCCTCGTCGTCGATGTACGACACGTCCGCGGGAGCGGAGCCCGCGAACGGCTTCGCCGCCGCCTACCGCGCCGTCAACACCCCGCGCCAGCCGCAGTCGTACCCGACCGACCAGACCGCGCGCATGAACATGCCGTTCGACATGCAGTCCACCGAGGCCATGCCGCGCGTCGACAACGGCGGCAGCACCTCGGGCACCTGGCCCATCCCGTCCCCGCCGCCGGTCGGCGAGGCTCCCCAGTCCGTCTACGACCCGCTCCAGGACACGGGATTCAACATCCCGGTCTATGGCAATCAGGGCACCGGCGGATACGGCGGGAGTGATGTGTACAACACCGGTGAGACAAACGCCCAGTACGGCACGTACAACCCGAACGACACGTACAACAGCGGTCCCGCCAATGAACCATCGCCCGGAGCGTCCTTCGACTCTCCGGGTTCGGGCGAACCTTGGAACACGCCTTCCGGAGGCTATAGGTGAACGAGGCCCTGCCCGACGTCCCAGAAGTCCGCGTGGTCGGGCTTCCGCAGCTCACGTCGGGCTTCGACCTTGTCGAGAGACTCGACCTGCCCATGCACCTGAAGGTGCACGGGCCGCTCGAACCCATGGGCGGAGAAAAGCTGTCGCAGCTCTCCGAACGCATCAACCTCAAGGGCCGCGGCGGCGCGGGCTTCCCCTTCCACAAGAAGCTGCGCTCGGTCGCCGACGCGGCGATCAAGCGCGGCGTACGGCCGGTCGTCGTCGTCAACGGCAGCGAGGACGAACCGGCCTGCCGCAAGGACACGGTGATGATCAACCGTGCCCCGCACCTCATCCTGGACGGCGCCCTGCTGGTCGCCGAGGCCCTGGGTGCCCGCACGCTCGTGGTGGCGGTCACCCGTGAGTCGACCGAACGCTCCATGGAGGCCGCGCTCGCCGAGCGCGGCCTCAGCAACGGCCGCCGGTCGGCGCTGAAGGCCTTCGTCCAGCGCAACCCGATCCGCATGGTCACCGGCGCCGCCGCGTCGGTGATCCGCTCCATCGACGGCGGCCCGGCGATCCCGCCCGGCCGCAAGGTCAGCGCCTCGCAGAACGGCGTCGGCGGCGCCCCCACCCTGCTGTCCAACGCCGAGACCTTCGCCCAACTGGCCATCGCCGCCCGCATCGGCTCCGAGCGCTACGGCAACACCGGCCTGTACGACGAGCCCGGCACCGTCATGCTGACGGTGTCCGGCGCCGTCGCCCGCCCCCTGGTGATCGAGGTCCCCACGGGCGTCCCGCTCCGCTACGTCCTGCAACTGGCCGGCGCCCCGCCGGTCCCGCAGGGCGTGCTGACCGGCGGCTACCACGGCAAGTGGATCGACGCGGCCACCGTCAACGAGGCGGTCGTCTCCCGCAACTCCCTGGACGCCGTGGGCGGCGCCCTCGGCGCGGGCGCGATCCTGCCGATCAGTCAGGAGACCTGCCCGCTGGGCGAGTCGCTGCGCGTGGCCCAGTGGCTGGCCGAGGAGAGCGCGGGCCAGTGCGGCCCCTGCTACCTCGGTCTGCCGGCCGCGGCGCGCGGCATGGAGGACATCCTCAACGGCGGCGGCCCGGCCGCCCTGGAGGCCCTCAAGCAGGTCGCCAAGAACGTCAAGCGGCGCGGTGCGTGCTCGCACCCCGACGGCTCCGCGATGTTCCTCGAGTCGACGATCAAGGCGTTCACGGACGACCTGGCGGCGCACGTCCTCGGCAACGGCTGCGGACGGCCCGTGGAGGGCGTTCTGCCGCTCTTCGAGGGCGGCATGGGCCCGTCGAGCCTCCCGGGCGGCTCGGAGCCCGCGGACACCGGCGACAGCCGTCAGAAGATCTTCGTGGACTGGACCCTGTGCCGCGGCCACGGCCTGTGCGCGGACATCCTCCCGGAGGTCTTCCAGCTCGGCGCGGACGGCTTCCCCACCGTCGCGCAGGCGAAGGTGCCGCGCTACGCGGAGGCCAAGGCCCTGCGCGCGGTGCGCCGCTGCCCGGCGCTGGCCCTGCGCATCGAGGAGGACACGCGCGGCCAGGCGCCCGCCCGCAACCTCCCGGTCCTCTCCCAGGGCCGCGGACGCCGCGCCCTGGGCCGCTGATCCGGCGCATCGAGCGCCCCGTCGAGCCACGCGTGCGTGGCTCGACGTTCGGCGTGCGCGCAGACGCAAAAGATCCCGCCGGATCGGAATCCGGCGGGATCTGCTGTGGAGCTAAGGAGAATTGAACTCCTGACCTCCTGCATGCCATGCAGGCGCTCTACCAACTGAGCTATAGCCCCTTGCTTTGTTCCGCCCGGTTTCCCTGGCGGCGACGCCAACATTACACGGTCCAGGGGGTGGACCACCAAATCGTTTCCGTTCTGTCCGCTTTGGCAAGGAAAGTCAGGTCAGGCCGTCACGAACGAGTAGAACCGCTTGAGCGTGCAGTGCTCCTCCAGCAGCCGGCCGTAGATCGGCTCGCCCTCCAACTCGCGGTACGTCTCGATCGGGTCGCCTTTTATGATCAGCGCCCGCGCGCATTCCTCGCACCAGTACTGGTAGTCGGGATTGAGCGGCTCCATGTCCCGCACGATCGGGGTGCCGCTGCCGCACCAGTCGCACTTCCGCCTGTGTGCACCCATCGATCAGCTCCAGCTGTGGCCGCAGGCCGTGCACACGTAGGAGATCCCGCCGTTGTCCCCCAGGACTTGGGCGACGAACGCGGAACCGCAGGAAGGGCAGCTGAGCCGGGTGGCCGTTCCCCGTGTCCTCGCCGCTCCGGAGAGGTGGCCGACCTCTCCGAGGATGCTCGCAGGCATCGCTACTCCCTCCCGTCGGGCCGCGCCCCCTTCCGGCCGTTTGATTCTGCCACGGCCGGGCCAATACGGTCAGCGACGCCTCAGTACCAGTCCGGACACGGCACCTCGGCGCGACTGCCCCAGCGAACGCGAACATGCATGTGAGAAGCGCTTTCGCAGAGGTATACGCCTCCGGGGCTCAAGTGACTCAAGCCCACGACAAAAGATCCCGCCCCCTGGTGGGGGACGGGATCTTCTTCGAACGATCTCCGACGACTCCGGAGAGAGTCAGACCGTGGAGCTAAGGAGAATTGAACTCCTGACCTCCTGCATGCCATGCAGGCGCTCTACCAACTGAGCTATAGCCCCTGGTTCCACGCGGCGAGGCCTCGTGGTGTTTCGCCCCGCTCGGCGGGGCGAACAAGAAGAACTTTAGCCTGCGACCTGCCGGAAAGTGAAATCGGGCCCCGGCCGCTCAGTCGTCGTCGCCGAGCACCGGTTCCGGCAGGGTGCCGGCGTTGTGCTCCAGCAGACGCCAGCCCCGGGCGCCCTCGCCCAGGACGGACCAGCAGCAGTTCGAGAGCCCGCCGAGGCTCTCCCAGTTGTGGGCGTCCAAGCCGAGGAGACGGCCGATGGTGGTGCGGATCGTGCCGCCGTGGCTGACGACGACGAGCGTGCCGTCCTCGGGAAGCTTCTCCGCGTGCCGCAGCACCACGGGGGCGGCGCGGTCGGCGACCTCCGTCTCCAGCTCGCCGCCGCCGCGGCGGACCGGCTCACCGCGCTTCCACGCGGCGTACTCGTCGCCGTGCCGGGCGACGATCTCCTCGTGCGTCAGCCCCTGCCACACGCCCGCGTACGTCTCGCGCAGACCCTCGTCGTGGGTGACGTCCAGGCTCGTCAACGCGGCGAGCTCGGCCGCCGTGTTCGCGGCCCGGGACAGGTCCGAGGCAACGATGGCGTCGGGCTTCAGGGAGACGAGCAGCCGGGCGGCGCGGCGGGCCTGGGCGACCCCCTCCTCCGTCAGCGGGACGTCGGTGGTGCCCTGGAAGCGGCGTTCGACGTTCCAGGCGGTCTGGCCGTGCCTCCAGAGGATGATCCGGCGGCCACGGCCCTCCGTGCGTCCCGCGGCGGCCTGCGAGCGCGCGGTCACCGCAGGTCTCCGAAACCGGCGGTGTCCTCCTCGGCGGCCTGGAGCTTGGCGTGTTCCTGCGCCTTGCCGCGGGTCGCCACGGCGTCCTCCGGGAGGCTGAGCTCGGGGCAGTCCTTCCACAGCCGCTCCAGGGCGTAGAAGACGCGCTCCTCGCTGTGCTGGACGTGCACGACGATGTCCACGTAGTCGAGCAGGACCCAGCGGGCCTCGCGGTCGCCCTCGCGGCGCACCGGCTTCGCGCCGAGCTCCTTCTGGAGGCGCTCCTCGATCTCGTCGACGATCGACTTGACCTGGCGGTCGTTGGGGGCGGAGGCCAGCAGGAAGGCGTCCGTGATCGACAGGACGTCGCTGACGTCGTAGGCGATGATGTCGTGCGCGAGCTTGTCGGCTGCCGCCTGGGCGGCGGTGTTGATGAGCTCGATGGAGCGGTCGGTGGCGGTCACTACGCGGCTTTCCGTCGGCGGTCGATTGACCTCAAGGGTCTCACGACCGCCGACGGCGCCCCGTCCGTTTCCTGTCCGCCCGCCGGGTGGCCGGCCCGCCGCTAGGAAGCCGAGGGCTTGTAGTCCTCGCCGAGGACGACGGTCACGTCCGCGTTGGCGGCGACCGTGCCCTTCTTCACGACGCCGGTGGGCAGGCCCAGGGTCTTGGCGACCTCGGTGGCGTTCTCCTTCTGGGCGTCGTCCCCGTAGAGGACCTCGGACGCGCCCTGCGTGCCGGACGGCGTGCCGCCCTCCAGGAAGGTGAAGCCGCCGTTGAGGAGGACCACGCGCGCTTCCTCGGAACGGGACTTGGTGCCGCTCGCGTTCTGCACGGAGACGCTGACGGCGGCGTCCTTGTCGGGGCTCTTGGCGGTGCCGCCGAGGACGTTCTTGACCACGCTCGCGCCGGCCTGCGCGCCGAGCGTGCCGTCGGTCTCGACGGGCAGCAGGGCGGTCTTGTAGTCGCCGCCCTTGGCGAGGTCGGCGAGCCCGGCGAGGAAGGCGCCGAGGTCACGGTCGGTCAGCGAGGGATCGAGGATCTGCGCCAGGGTCTGGACGGTGGTCGTGGCGGCCTGCGCGTCGGAGGACACCTTGCGCAGCACGGCCTGCATCACCTGGCCGAACCGCTCCAACTGGGCGTCCTGCGCCTCGCCCTCGGCCCGGTAGGTGGCGTAGGCGACGGCCGTCTTGCCGCTGAGGGTCTGGTTCTCGCCCTTGTTGACGAGGGGGGCCTCGCCCTTCTTGGCGTTGGGGGCCGGCACGGCGGTGTCGGTGTCGACCTCGATGTTGCCGACCAGGTCGACGAGGTTCTGGAGGTAGGGGGTGTCGAGACGCCAGGTGCCCTGGATGCGGGTGCCGAGGACGGTGTCCAGCGCCTCGCGCGTGCCTGCCGAGCCGTCGGCGTCGACGGACTTGGCGAGGGTCGTGGTGGTGCCGTCGTCGGCGGTGACGACGAGGGAGTTGGGCAGCAGCACCGTGGTGCCCTGCTTGGTGGTGGTGTTGTCGACGAGGAGCACGGTGGAGGTGCCTTCGCCGCCGGTGTCGTGCAGGTGGACGACGACCACGTCGCGCTTCTGGGCGGCGGAGGCGGTCGTGGAGCCGGCCTCGGAGTCGTCGGAGGACGACAGGCCGGGCAGCTTCCCGGCGTACCAGAGGTAGCCGACGCCGCCCACCGCGACCAGGGCGAGGACGACGACGAGGGCGACGAGCCGGCTGCGGGCGCGGCGCTTGGCCTCCTCGCGGCGCTCGGTGCGGTTCTCGGTGAAGTCGAGCCAGTCGATGACGTCCTCGGCGTCGCCGTCGGGCTCCTCCACGAACGCGAACTGCTCGGTGCGGTAGTCGTGTCGGTCCCCCTCGGACGCCCCGTCGGCCTCCTGCGCCCCGCGCGCGGCCTCGGCCGCCCCGGACCCCGCCGCCCCGGACCCCGCCGCCCCGGCGTCCGCGAGCCCGGCGTCCGTCGACGGCGGCTCCGCCGGGCGGGTCGTCTCCGGCCGTCCGGCCTGCTGGGGGATGTAGGCGGTCTGCTCGGTGACGCGCGGCTGCTGCCCGCTGGTCGCGGTCTGCCCGTAGGGGTCGTAAGGGTCCGGGTGGTAGGAGTCCTGGTCGTAGGGGTCCGTGGTCCCGGTGGTGTAGGGGTCGTAGCCCGCCGGGGCCTGACGGCCCGTGTCGTACCCGGGGACGGGCGGCTGCTGTCCGGTGCCGTACGGGTCGTACGCGGGCGCCTGCTGCTGCCCGGCCGTCGCGTAGGGGTCGTAGCCGTAGCCCTGCTGCTGGGCGTACGGGTCGTAGGCCTGTCGCGGGACCTGCTGGGCCGGGACCTGCCGGTACACCGGCTGCCCGTACTCGTCGTAGCCCACGAGTTCGTACGAGGTCTCGCCCCGACCGGCGTCGTGACCCGTGTCGTGGCCGCCGTCGTAACCCGCGTCGTATCGGTCGTTCACCGGTCCCCCTCTCGGCTCACTCGCCGCGGTACAGCTCGCGCTTGTCGATGTAGCGCACGACTCCGTCCGGCACCAGATACCAGACGGGGTCGCCCTTGGCGACTCTCGCGCGGCAGTCCGTGGAGGAGATGGCCAGGGCGGGGACCTCGACGAGGGAGACGCCCCCCTCGGGAAGTCCCGGGTCGGCGAGGTTGTGGCCCGGCCGGGTCACCCCGATGAAGTGGGAGAGGGAGAACAGCTCCTCGCTGTCCCGCCAGGTCAGGATCTGGCCCAGGGCGTCCGCGCCGGTGATGAAGAAGAGGTCGGCGTCGGGGTTGAGGGCCCGCAGGTCGCGCAGGGTGTCCACGGTGTAGGTGGGGCCGCCCCGGTCGATGTCGATGCGGCTGACCGAGAACTGCGGGTTCTCGGCGGTCGCGATGACCGTCATCAGATAGCGGTCCTCGGCCGGGGAGACCCGGCGGTGGCTCTTCTGCCAGGGCTCGCCGGTCGGCACGAACACGACCTCGTCCAACTGGAACTGGGCGGCGACCTCACTGGCCGCCACCAGGTGCCCGTGGTGGATCGGGTCGAACGTTCCGCCCATGACGCCGAGGCGGCGCTTGCCCCGCTTCGCCGGGCCGGTAGGCATGTCCTGCTCTCCCATGCGTGCAGACCCTACCGGCCCCGCCTGAGGGCGCCGTCCGGCGGAGGCCCGGGATGCCCCGGTATGAACACCGGGCGGCTCAGCGGTCGCGGTTGAACCGGGTGGTGATCCACAGCAGGAGCAGCAGGATCAGGAACGCGGAACCACCGGTGACCAACGGGCTCAGGCTCTCGTGGTTGCCACCCTTCTCCTCGCCCTCGGCGGCGAGGGTGACCAACTGGGCAGCGGCGCTGTGGAAGCTCATCTTCGGCAGGACCTATCCGATGGAGGGCGGGATAAAGATGTCGGCCCATCGTAAGCATGCGCCTCGCCGCCCATCACCCCGACTCCGCACGGGAACCTTCGCGGACGCTCAGTCGTCCTTCCGCTTGTAGCCACGAAGCAGGAACCAGGCGGTCAGCGCACAACCCACCAGCATCACGGCGAGGACGACTCGGAGCAGGTTCCCCGCCCCTTGCTGCTGGGCGGCGCCGGCGGCCTCGGTGAACCAGGCTGCTGCGGGGTTGTGCTCCATGGCGCGGGTCTCCTTCTGAGTGGTGCCCGTCCACCGTAACTCCGCCTAGGCTGGGCCCTGCTCCGGGAGCGCAAAGGGCCCCACAAGGGTCCGTAAAGGACCGTGCATACGAGGGTCCATACACACGCACATGGGGGATGACATGTCCGACGACGGCCACGAGCAGACCGGGCACGAGAACGTGCCGAGCAGGCAGCGCACCCGCTTTCCCGGGATCTCCTCGCGTGCGTACGAGCACCCGGCCGACCGTTCCGCCCTGGTCGCGCTGCGCAAGCTGAGCGGCTTCGACACGGTCTTCAAGGCGCTCAGCGGGCTGCTGCCCGAGCGGAGCCTGCGGCTGCTGTTCCTGTCCGACTCGGTGCGCGTGTCCGACCAGCAGTTCGCGCACCTGAACGACATGCTGCGGGACGCCTGCTACATCCTGGACCTGGCGAAGGTCCCCCCGATGTACGTCACCCAGGACCCGCAGCCCAACGCTATGTGCATCGGCCTGGACGAGCCGATCATCGTGGTCACCACGGGCCTGGTCGAGCTGCTCGACGAGGAGGAGATGCGGGCGGTCGTCGGCCACGAGGTGGGGCACGCCCTGTCCGGCCATTCCGTGTACCGCACGATCCTGCTGTTCCTGACCAACCTGGCCCTTCGGGTGGCCTGGATCCCGCTGGGCAACATCGCGATCATGGCGATCGTCACGGCGCTGCGCGAGTGGTTCCGCAAGTCGGAGCTGTCCGCGGACCGCGCGGGGCTGCTCGTCGGCCAGGATCTGAAGGCCTCCATGCGCGGCCTGATGAAGATCGCGGGCGGCAACCACCTGCACGAGATGAACGTGGACGCGTTCCTGAAGCAGGCCGAGGAGTACGAGGCGGGCGGCGACCTGCGCGACTCCGTGCTGAAGATCCTGAACGTGCTGCCCCGCTCCCACCCCTTCACCGCCGTGCGCGCGGCCGAGCTGAAGAAGTGGTCGGAGTCCCGCGACTACCAGCGGATCCTGGACGGCCACTACCCGCGCCGCACCGAGGACAAGGACACCTCGGTCACGGACTCCTTCCGTGAGTCGGCCTCGCACTACGCCGACCACGTCAAGAGCTCCAAGGACCCGCTGATGAAGCTGGTCACCGATCTCGCGGGCGGGGCGGGCGACCTCGGCGGCCGGGTCCGGCGCGGCTTCGACGGCTTCACCGGCTCGGCGCCCCCGAAGGAGCGCCCGACGGACGCGCCGCCGCGCGAGGACGGCTGACCGGGAGCCCGCACACGAGGACAGCTGACGGCGAGCCCGCACCCGCACACGAGGACAGCCGACGGCGAGCCCGCGCGACCGACGTGACGCCCGCCCGGCGTGACTCACACCTGCGGCTCCGCGCTGTTCGCCAGTGCCCCGCACAGCGCGGGCGCGCCGCCCGTCGCGTACGGATCCGTGCCGGCCGGGCCGCCCTCCTTGGCGGTCTGGCCGGCGAGCAGCGGCCGCAGATGGTTGACGGAGTCCTCGGCGCAGGACAGCGGGCCGGCCTGGACGTAGGAGACGATCAGCTGGGTCTGGCGCAGCCGCAGGTCGTCGCGGTCGAAGCGGAACTGGAGCTCACGGCGCACGGTGAACAGCGAGACCGGCGCCTTCGCGTCGGCACCGACCGGCCGCAGGGCGTAGACGAAGGTGTGGTCGGCGGTGACCTCCAGGGTCGCCGAGTCGGCCTCGGCGGCCTGAAGGGTGCCCTGGACGCGGATCTCGCGGTCGGCGAGTTCGGCCCGGGAGGGGTCGAAGCGCACCAGCCAGCCGGTGGGAGCGTGCCGTCCGTCGGCGGCGGGGTGGGCGAAGCTCTCGTCGAACTGGTCGAGCTGGTCGGGCGAGATCAGCAGCCGCACCGGCCGGACCTGCTGCCCGGTGAGCACCTCCGGATAGAGGGAGGAGCGCATGATGTAGTCCCGGGCGGTGAGCAGCGCGGTGACGACCTGGCTGTCGGAGAAGTGCGCGGTGCGCCGGGACGCGGGCAGCGGGATCCCGGCCGCGCCGATGCGGAAGTTGGCGGCGGGGCTGTGCGCGTAGAGGTGGGCGGTGTCGGCCGATCCGGGCACCGCGCCCTGCGGGGCGAGCGGAATGACGGTCATCCGCAGCGGTTCCGCGACTCGGCGGGCGGCCGGGTTCTGGTAGGGGTGGCGGATGCCCATGAAGATCGCGGTGCCGAAGGCGAGCGCGATCAGCACGACCAGGACGAGCGCCTGCCGGGACAGACCCCGGTGGACGGGCGGGCGGCGGCGTACGGCGGGCGCGTGCTCGGCGATGCGTTCCTCGGCGGAGTACTCCTGGAGGCGGGCAGCGCGGACGAACGATTCGTCGAAGACGACGGATCGGTACTCGTCCTCGCCACCGCCGGGAGTTCCCTCGGGTGTCCCCTGCGGTGGGTCTCCTGGCCCGCCCATACTTTCAGAGTAGGTCGCGCAGAGGTCGGGTAAACGCCCTGCATTCTGACAACTTCTGACAGGTTCTCACCGGTTGATCGCCGCCCGTCCGGGGTGGGCGGGGGCACCGGGTTCAGGGCGTGCGCGGGACGGCGGAGACGGGTGGCCGGATCTCGTCGGCGTTCGCCTCGGAGGTCAGGGAGGGGACGAGTCCGCCGCCCTGGCCCAGCCCGGTGGAGGCGGGCAGCGGCACCTGGTCCCGGCTGCCGGCGGAGGCCCCCCGGTAGACCGCGGCGAAGGCCAGCGCGACCATGCCGATGCCCATGACCAGGGCGAGCACCCAGGCGACGGGACGGTGCCAGCGGGCCTGGCGGCCGTAGGGGCCGACGTCGCCGTAGTGGCGCTCCCAGGCGGCCACGTCGTCGCCGTCGAGGTCGTCGTGGTCCGGATCATGGCCGAAGGGGCCGGGGCCGTCCGGGCCGTAGGGGTCGTCGTAGCGGTCGCCGCGGGCGCGGGCGCTGCGGGCTTCGGCCTCGGAGGCCTCGGCTCTGGCCTGCGCTGCGGCCAGGAGGCGTTCGACGGCGGTCGGCTCGTGCACCACGGCCGCCTGTACGAAGGCCTCGTCGAAGACCACGGAGGCGAACTCTTCGTCCGACACCCCGCGGTCGTGGTCGTCGTCGGGCTCCCAGCCGTCCGGGAACGGCATGCCCCCCACGTCCTCCGGCACGGATCCAGAGTAGACCTGGGGGGTCAATTTGGGCAGGCGGTAGGGAAATTCATCCGCCTGGTGAGACGCCCCTCACGCCTCTTCCGGCACCGCGCGTCCCGGTCAGCGCCTGATGTGTCCGTCGCCGGTGACGATGTACTTCGTGCTGGTCAGCTCCGGCAGGCCCATGGGGCCGCGGGCGTGCAGCTTCTGGGTGGAGATGCCGATCTCCGCGCCGAAACCGAACTGGCCGCCGTCGGTGAACCGGGTGGAGGCGTTGACGGCGACGGTGGTGGAGTCGACCAACTGGGTGAACCGGCGGGCGGCCTGCTGGGAGGTGGTCACGATGGCCTCGGTGTGGCCGGAGGTCCACAGCCGGATGTGCTCGACGGCCTTGTCGAGGGAGTCGACGACGGCCGCGGCGATGTCGTGGGAGAGGTACTCCGTCTCCCAGTCCTCGGGGGTGGCCTCGACGACGGTGGCCTTGGAGTCCTTGGCGTACGCGAGCACCCGCTCGTCGGCGTGGACGGTGACGCCGGCCCCGGCGAGGGCGTCGAGGGCGCGGGGCAGGAACTCGGGGGCGATGTCCTGGTGGACGAGGAGCGTCTCGGCGGCGTTGCAGACGCTGACCCGGTGGGCCTTGGAGTTGATGAGGATCTCGACGGCCATGTCCAGGTCGGCCTGGGCGTCGACGTAGACGTGGCAGTTGCCGGTGCCGGTCTCGATCACCGGGACGGTGGACTCGGAGACGACCGTCCGGATGAGGGAGGCGCCGCCGCGCGGGATCAGCACGTCCACCAGCCCCCGGGCGCGCATCAGCTCGCGCACGCTCTCGCGGCTCTCGCCGGGCACGAGCTGGACGGCGTCGGCGGGCAGTCCGGCGCCGCCGACGGCGTCGCGGATCACCCGGACGAGGGCGGTGTTGGACTCGTAGGCGGAGGCGGAGCCGCGCAGCAGCACGGCGTTGCCCGACTTCAGGCAGAGCGCCGCCGCGTCGACCGTGACGTTGGGGCGGGCCTCGTAGATGATGCCGACCACGCCGAGCGGGACGCGGACCTGGCGCAGGTCGATGCCGTTGGGCAGGGTCGAGCCGCGCACCACCTCGCCGACGGGGTCGGGCAGCGCGACGACGTCCCGCACGTCGGAGGCGATGGCCCGCACCCGCTCCGGGGTGAGGGTCAGCCGGTCGACGATGGCCTCGCTGGTGCCGGCCTCGCGGGCCTTGGCGATGTCCTTGGCGTTGGCCTCGACGATCTCGCTCGCACGGACCTCCAGCGCGTCCGCGATGGCGAGGAGCGCGTCGTCCTTCGCGGCCCGGGGCAGCGGCGCGAGGTCGGCGGCAGCCGCCTTGGCACGGTAGGCGGCCTGAGTGACCGGGGAGAGGGCGTCGTACGGCGAGAGCGTGGTCATACGGGAAGGGTAGTGCGCGACGCCGAGCAGTTCAGCGCTCGTTCCACCCGCCGAGACACTTGCCGAGACGCACGCCGGGGCGGGCCTCGGGGTCGAGTCTCAGAAGGGATGGACCCCCACCGGCGTCGCCGGCGCCGGGCCGTGGCCCTCGGCGATGCGCTGGTGGTAGGTCTGGCGGTCGATGACCTCCAGGCCGACGATCTCCCAGGGCGGCAGGCCGGCCGTCTGGCGGTGCTCGCCCCACAGGCGCAGGGCGACGGCCGCCGCGTCGTGCAGGTCGCGAGCCTCCTCCCAGTAGCGGATCTCCGCGTGGTCGGCGGCGTAGCGGCTGGTCAGGAGGAAGGGGTGGTCGTGGGCGAGCTGTTCGAGGGCGCGCCGCAGCTCCTTCAGGTCGGCGTCCGCGCCGGAGACGCTGAGGGTGACGTGCCACAGCCGGGGCACGTCCTCGGGCCGGGTGATCTCCACCCCGTCGGCCTCCGCGGCCCGGTACCGCTCCCCGGCGGCCACGCTGGTCAGGGCGCGCTCCTCGCCGGCGATCCCGCGGGCCGCTGCCGCCCCAGGGCGCACTCGTCTCACGACGGCCTCCTTTACGCAGCGCTCGTGCGGAACGTGTCGGTGTCCCAGAGACAAAGTTGAGCAGGCCGCACGGCTCCTTGGGGCGGTTTCACGGAACGTCCCCCACCGGTCATGGCCGTTCGACCCCGACCGTGAGCCGCCGTTCGACGCCCGCGGAGCGTCCCGCCCGCCCCGCCCGGAAGCCCGTCAGGGGTGCAGGATCACCAGATCGTCCCGGTGGACGACCTCCCGCTCGTACTCGGCGCCCAGCTCGCGTGCCAGTTCGCGGGTGGAGCGGCCGATCAGGAGGGGGATCTCCTTGGCGTCGAAGTTGACGAGGCCGCGGGCCACCGCGTGTCCGGTGCCGTCGCGCAGCTCGACGGGGTCGCCCGCGCTGAACTCGCCCTCGACGCCGGCGATCCCGGCCGGCAGCAGCGACTTGCGCCGCTCGACGACCGCGCGCACCGCGCCGTCGTCCAGGGTGAGCGAGCCCTGCGGGGTGGAGGCGTGCTGGAGCCACAGCAGCCGGTCGGCGGAGCGCTTGCCGGTGGCGTGGAAGTGGGTGCCGGTGTCGCCGCCGGTGAGGGCGTCGGCCGCGTGGACGGCGCTGGTGAGGACGACGGGGATGCCGGCGGCGGCGGCGATCCGGGCGGCCTCGACCTTGGTGACCATGCCGCCGGTGCCGACGCCCGCCTTGCCGACGCTGCCGATGTCGATGCCCTCCAGGTCGGCGGGGCCCCGCACCTCCGCGATCCGCGAGGTGCCCGGCCTGCTGGGGTCGCCGTCGTAGACGCCGTCCACGTCGGAGAGGAGGACCAGCAGGTCGGCGTGGACGAGATGCGCCACGAGCGCGGCGAGGCGGTCGTTGTCGCCGAAGCGGATCTCGTCGGTGGCGACGGTGTCGTTCTCGTTGACGATCGGGAAGGCGCCCATCGCCAGCAGCTTGTCCAGGGTGCGGGAGGCGTTGCGGTGGTGGGCGCGGCGGCTCATGTCGTCGCTGGTCAGCAGCACCTGGCCGACGCGGACGCCGTAGCGGGCGAAGGAGGCGGTGTAGCGGGCGACGAGGAGGCCCTGGCCGACGCTGGCGGCGGCCTGCTGGCGGGCGAGGTCCCTGGGGCGGCGGCGCAGGCCCAGCGGGGCGAGCCCGGCGGCGATGGCGCCGGAGGAGACCAGGACGATCTCCCGCTCCCCGCCGCTACGGCTCTTGGCGAGCACGTCGACGAGCGCGTCGACGCGGTCGGCGTCCAGTCCGCCGGCGGCGGTCGTCAGCGACGAGGAGCCCACCTTGACGACGATCCTGCGGGCTTCCACCACGTGCTGCCTTGCCACTGTCACCTGCGTCGTCCTCACTCGGCTGTCCCACGCGCCGCGTGCTCCCCCGCCGCGGCGCTCGTCTCGCAATCTACGCGAGCGACGGGCGGCGCCGCCTGTCCGTTTCGCCGGTCGGACAGGCCCGGCGGCGGCGGAAAGCAGTGACCCGGCCGTCCTCGCGGGGACGGCCGGGCCACAAGAAGGCGGTGGGTTCAGCCGCGGTTCGCCAGCGAGGCGCGGAAGGCCACGCACTCCTCGTACACCGGCAGGATGCCCGCCGCACGGGCCTCGGCCAGCGTCGGGCCCTGGGCGTCCTTGGCGGACAGTTCGGGCTCGCCCGCGACCGGCCACTCGACGCCGATCTCCGGGTCGAGGGGGTGCACGGTGCGCTCGCGCTGGGGCGCGTAGCCCTCGGAGCACAGGTAGGTGACGGTGGCGTCGTCGGTCAGCGCGCAGAAGCCGTGGCCGAGGCCCTCGGAGAGGTAGACGGCCTTGCGGTCCTGGTCGTCGAGGCGCACCGTCTCCCAGCGGCCGAAGGTCGGCGAGCCGACCCGGATGTCGACGATCACGTCGAGCACGGCGCCGCGGACGCAGGTCACGTACTTCGCCTGGCCGGGCGGCACGTCGGCGAAGTGGATGCCGCGCACGACGCCGGCCGCGGAGACGGAGAGGTTGCCCTGCTTGAGGTCGAGCGGGTGGCCGACGGCCTCCTCCATGCGCTCGGCCTTGTACCACTCCAGGAAGAGGCCGCGGGCGTCCCCGTGCTGCTGGGGGACGAACTCCCAGGCGCCTTCGATGCCGAGCGGGTTCACCTTCATCGCTACCGTTCCGTTTCTCTCTCGGGCCGCGTGCTCGGGCCCGGTGTCTCTCAGGCCTCGTGCGCGAGCAGGTCGAGCAGGTAGTCGCCGTAGCCGCTCTTGGTCAGCGGTTCGGCGAGCGTGCGCAGCCGGTCGTCGTCGATGAAGCCGGCGCGCCAGGCGGCCTCCTCCAGGCAGCCGATCTTCATGCCCTGGCGCTCCTCGACCACCCGGACGTACTCGGAGGCCTGGACGAGGGACTGGAAGGTGCCGGTGTCGAGCCAGACGGTGCCGCGGTCGAGGACCGAGACCTGGAGCTCGCCGCGGTCGAGGTAGTACTTGTTGACGTCGGTGATCTCCAGCTCGCCGCGGGCGCTCGGCTCGAGGCCCTTGGCGATCCCGACGACCCGGCTGTCGTAGAAGTAGAGGCCCGGAACGGCGTAACGGGACTTGGGGTTCTTCGGCTTCTCCTCGATGGAGCGGGCGCGGCCCTGCTCGTCGAAGTCGACGACGCCGTAGGCGGTCGGGTCGGAGACCGCGTGGGCGAAGACCACGCCGCCCTCGGGATCGCTGTAGCGGGCGAGCTGCCGGCCGAGGCCGTAGCCGTGGAAGATGTTGTCGCCGAGGATGAGCGCGACGGACTCGTCGCCGATGAAGTCCTCGCCGATGACGAAGGCCTCGGCGATGCCGTTGGGGCTGTCCTGCGTGGCGAACTCGATGTTCAGGCCCCAGTCGGACCCGTCGCCCAGGAGCCGCTCGAACTGGGGGCGCTCGTCCGGTCCGGTGATGACCAGGATGTCCCGCAGGCCCGCCATCACCAGGGTGGACAGCGGGTAATAGATCATCGGCTTGTCGAAGACCGGCATCAGTTGCTTCGACACCGCACGGGTGATCGGCCACAGTCGGGAACCGGTACCACCGGCGAGCAGAATTCCACGCATGGGCCCGCAGCCTACGGCAGGGTACGAACCGCTCCCGCCACCCCCGCCGTGACAAGGGCCACTGAACGGCGCGTGACACGACGGGCTATAGAATGTGGGCTCTTATGAAGATTCTTGTCACCGGCGGTGCCGGGTTCATCGGTTCACAGTTCGTACGGGCGCTGCTCCTCGGCGAGCTGCCCTCGGGCGAGGGCGCCCAGGTCACCGTCCTGGACAACCTGACCTACTCCGGCAACGAGGAGAACCTCGCCCCCGTCGCCGACAAGGCCGGTTACACCTTCGTCCACGGCGACATCCGTGACTTCGCCACGGTCGACGACGTGATGCGCGGCCAGGACGCGGTGGTGCACTTCGCCGCCGAGTCCCACGTGGACCGCTCGATCGCGGACTCCTCGCCGTTCGTGACCACCAACGTGCTGGGCACGCAGGTGCTGCTGGACGCCGCCAAGCGCCACGGCGTGGGCCGGTTCGTCCATGTGTCCACGGACGAGGTCTACGGCTCGATCGCCGAGGGCTCGTGGACCGAGGACTGGCCGCTGGCGCCGAACTCGCCGTACTCGGCGTCGAAGGCCGGCTCGGACCTGCTGGCGCTGTCGTACCACCGCACGCACGGCATGGACGTGGTGGTGACCCGCTGCTCCAACAACTACGGGCAGTACCACTTCCCCGAGAAGATGATCCCGCTGTTCACCACGAACCTGCTGGACGGCAAGAAGGTCCCGCTGTACGGCGAGGGCCTGAACGTGCGTGACTGGCTGCACGTCTCCGACCACTGCCGGGGCATCGAGCTGGTGCTGCGCGGCGGCCGGGCCGGCGAGGTCTACCACATCGGCGGCGGCACCGAGGTCACCAACAAGGAGCTCACGGGCCTGCTCCTGGACGCCTGCGGGGCGGGCTGGGACATGGTCGAGCACGTCGCCGACCGCAAGGGCCACGACCTGCGCTACTCCCTGTCGATCGCGAAGATCTCCGAGGAGCTGGGCTACACCCCGCTCGTCACCTTCGAACAGGGTCTCGCCGACACCGTCCAGTGGTACCGCGACAACCGCGCCTGGTGGGAGCCGCTCAAGGCGAAGGCGGCGCTTCCCGCATGACCCGCTGGCTGATCACCGGCGCGGGCGGCATGCTCGGCCGGGACCTGACCGAGGTGCTCGAGCAAAGCGGGGCCGGACAGGTCACCGCCCTGACCCGGCAGGAGCTGGACGTCACCGACGCCGCCGCGGCGCGCGCGGCGGTGGCCGGCCACGACGTCGTGGTGAACGCGGCCGCGTGGACCGATGTGGACGGCGCCGAGGCCGACGAGGCCGCGGCGACCCGTGTCAACGGCGAGGGCCCGCGGGCGCTGGCGCAGGCGTGCGCGGACGCCGGCGCCGTGCTGATCCAGGTCTCCACCGACTACGTCTTCCCGGGCGACGCGGCCGAGCCGTACCCGCACGACGCCCCGACCTCGCCGGTGAACGCCTACGGGCGCGGCAAGCTGGCCGGCGAGCGCGCGGTGACCGAGCTGCTGCCCGAGCGCGGCTATGTGGTGCGCACGGCGTGGCTGTACGGGGCGCACGGGCGCAACTTCGTCGCGACCATGCTGAACCTGGCCGGGCAGCGCGAGACGCTGGACGTGGTCGACGACCAGCGCGGGCAGCCGACCTGGACCGTGGCGCTCGCCCGGCAGATCGCGGAGCTGGGCGAGGCGGCGGTGGCCGGACGGGCTCCGGCGGGCGTCTACCACGGCACCGCGTCCGGCACGGGCACCTGGTTCGACCTGGCGCGGGCCGCGTTCGAGCTGACGGGCCTGGACCCGGAGCGGGTGCGTCCGACGACGTCGGAGAAGTTCGTACGGCCGGCCCGCCGGCCCGCGTACAGCGTGCTCGCGCACGAGCGGTGGGCCGAGGCGGGCGTGGCGGTCCAGCCGCACTGGCGCGATCAGCTCACCGAGGCGCTGAAGGTCGTCGCTCCGGGTGGGCGGACGGGCGCGTGAGCCTCCTCGACCGCATCGCCACGGCGTTGCCGCAGGGCACGGCGTTCGTCGGAGCGGGGACGGCGCTGCTCGGCATCGCCAGCTACATCCATCTCGCGGCGGCGGGCCACTCGCTCCCCGTGGAGGGGATGGCGAGTTTCTCGGTCCTGTGGACCGTGGTGTCCTCCATAGGCCTGGGGCTGTTCTTCCCGGTCGAGCAGGAGATCACCCGGGTGGTCGCCGCCCGGGTGGTGCACGGCGACGGGGCGCGGCCGGTGCTGCGGCGGGGCGCGGTGCTCTCCGCCGCGCTGCTCGCGGTGGTGCTGGTGCCGCTCGGCGTGTTCGCGCAGCAGGTCGCCGATCTGTTCTTCCACGGCGACACCGCGATGGTCCTCGCGCTCGGCGGGGCGTTCGCGGCGCTGGCCGTGGCGTACGTGACCCGGGGCGTCCTCGCCGGGCTCGGCCGGTTCCAGGCCTACGGGACGCAGCTGGGGCTGGACGGCGCGCTGCGGATCGTGCTGCCGGCGGGGCTCGCGCTGGCGGGCGTGGACTCGGTGTTCGCCTTCGCGGCGGTCCTCACGGTGGCTCCGCTGCTCGCGGTGCTGGCGACGCTCGGGCCGGTGGTCAAGGGCGCGCGGTCGGGGTCGGCGGCGCACTGGCGTGACCTGATCGAGCACCTGGGTCTGCTGGTCGGTTCCACGCTGCTGGCGCAGGTGCTCGTGAACATCGCGGTGATCAGCACCAAGCTGATCTCGACGGACGACGACGCGCTGGTCGCGGCGCTGCTGTCGGCGCTGGTCCTGGCGCGGGTGCCGCTGTTCGTCTTCGGCGCCTTCCAGGTGTCGCTGCTCGCGGGCCTGTCGTCGGCGGCGGCCGAGGGCGACACGCAGAAGTACCGTCGGCTGCTGCTGCGGGCGGCGTCGGTCACCGGCGGGCTCGGGGTGGCCGGGGGCATCGGCGCGGTGGCGCTGGGGCCGGCGCTGCTGCCGGCGCTGTTCGGCGCGCCCGACGTGCTGGGGCCGGTCGATTTCGCCTGGCTGTCGCTCGGCACGACGCTGTACATGCTGGCGATGGTGCTGGGTCAGGCCCTGCTGACGAGCGGCGCCGCGCGGATGCAGCTGGTTGCGTGGATCGTGGGAACTGCGGCGCTGGTGGCGGTCACGCTGAGTTCACTTCCGCTGAGAACGAGGGTCGAGGTGGCGTACACGGCGGGGTCCTTCGCGGTGGTCGCCTTCATGACGTTCGTTGTTCGTGCTCGTGTAGGCTACCGTTCGTTGCACTCCTAAGAATGATCACCATTCTATCACTCTCCGTAAGCATTGCGACAAAATGTAACGGACAGTGGACTGCAGTTCGGCGGCCTCGTTCTGCGGCCGTCCGCCTCGGAATCCCCCTGGAAGAGTAGACAGGCCCCTTTCCAATGAGTCGTCCGATACACCGGAGTGCGGCATGAAGTTGTGGATGCTGACCTCGGTCACCGGAGTCCTTCTCGTCCTGTGCATCGCCGAGCTGCTGCGCCGGCGCAAGCTCAAGGAGAAGTACGCGTTCCTGTGGGTGATCACCGGACTGGTGATCATCCCGCTCGGCTTCTTCCCCACGGTTCTGGACTCCGTGGCCCGCACGGTCGGAGTCGCCTCGGGCGTCAGTCTCATCCTGTTCCTGAGCGTGGCCTTCCTCTTCATCGTCTGCCTCCAGCTCAGCTGGGAGGTGGGCCACCTGGAGGAGGAGGGCCGCACGCTTTCCGAGGAAGTGGCCCTGCTGCGCATCGACGTCCAGGAGCTGCGGTCCAGGCTCGCCGCCGAGGAGACCCCGGCCGCTTCTGCCGAACGGGGGAATCTGAAGTGATCGACGGCAAGCGCGTACTGATCATCATGCCGGCGTGGAACGAGGCCGAGGGCGTCGCCGACGTCATCAAGGAGACCTACACCACGCTTCCCGGAGTGGACATCCTCGTCGTCGACGACGGCTCCGCCGACAACACGGCGGTCGTCGCCCGCGCGGCCGGCGCCACCGTGATGAAGCTCCCGTACAACCTCGGCGTCGGCGGCGCGATGCGGGCCGGCTACAAGTTCGCGCACGACCGCGGCTACGACATCGCCATCCAGGTCGACGCCGACGGCCAGCACGACCCGCGCAACGTGCCCGAGCTGCTCGACCGCCTGGAGACCGGCGCCGACCTGGTCATGGGCGCCCGGTTCGCCGGCACCGGCGACTACGAGGCCCGCGGCCCGCGCCGCTGGGCGATGCTCGTCCTCGCCTTCTGGCTGTCGCGCATGGCGCGCACCAAGCTCACCGACGTCACCTCCGGCTTCCGCGCCTGCAACCGCGACCTCATCAACGCGTTCGCCCGCTGGTACCCGGTGGAGTACCTCGGCGACACCGTCGAGTCCACGATCGCCGTGCTCCGCGCCGGCTACCGCGTCGAGCAGGTGCCCGTCGCGATGCGCCCGCGGGTGACCGGCACGCCCAGCCAGTCGCCGTGGAAGGCCACCCTCTACCTCGGCCGCATCGGCATGATCCTGCTGCTCGCGTTCAGCCGCCGCTCCTCGCTCGGCCCGGCTCAGAAGGGCAAGTGAGCCCGGTGCAGACCCTCGACATCATGCTGCCGCACTACGGCGACACCGCCCTGATGCAGGCAGCCGTGCGCAGCGTGCTCGACCAGACCGACAAGGACTGGCGGCTCACCGTCGTCGACGACGGCCGCGAGGAGGGCGTACCGGAGTGGTTCGCCTCACTCGGCGACCCCCGGGTCCGCTATATGCGCAACGAGCGCAACCTCGGCATCACCGGCAACTTCCGCAAGTGCGTGGACCTCGTCGAGTCGACGCACTTCACCATGCTCGGCAGCGACGACCTGCTGCTGCCTACCTACGTCGAGACGATCCGCGCCGCCGTCGAGGCCGAGCCGGACGCGGCGATCTACCAGCCGGGCGTCGAGGTCATAGACGAGAACGGCAACCCCTCCACCTCCCTGGGCGACGAGGTCAAGCGGCGGCTGTACGCGCCGAAGAACGCCGACGGCGCCCGGCTGGTGCTCTCGGGCGAGCCGCTCGCGGCGAACCTGCTCGGCGGCAACTGGCTGTACTTCCCGTCGATCTGCTGGCGCGCCGACGCCGTCAAGGCGGTCGGCTTCCGTGAGGACCTCTCGGTCATCCAGGACCTCGCGATGATCATCGAGCTGATCCGGCGCGGCGAGAAGCTGGTCGTGGACCCGGCGCTCGCCTTCCGTTACCGACGTCACTCCGGCAGCCTCTCCTCGGCCGAGGCCGTGACCGGAGCCCGCTTCGGCGAAGCGGTACGGTTCTTCAACGAGGTCGCCGAAGACCTCGACCGGCACGGCTGGCCCAAGGCCGCCCGTGCCGCCCGGCGGCACCTGTCCATGCGGCTGCACGCGCTGACCATGCTCCCCGGAGCACTGCGTCACCGCCGCTCGGACGCCGTGCGCCGCCTGCTCGGATATGCCCTGACCAGATCCGAGTGATCGTCACGCGCGGGACGGGTTCCCGCCCCGCGGACCGCAAACCGCCGAACCCTTCCGAAGGTCCAAGCCCTGATGACTTCCACGCAAGCCGCAGAGCCGTCCCCCGCCCCCCGGTTCAGCATCATCGTTCCGGCGTACGGCGTCGAGGCCTATCTGCGTGACTGCTTCGACTCCGTGCTCAGCCAGTCGTTCGAGGACTTCGAGATCATCGCGGTCAACGACGCCTCGCCCGACTCCTGCGGCGAGATCATGGCCGAGTACGCGGCCGAGGACCCGCGGGTCGTGGCGGTGCAGCTCGAACAGAACGTGGGCCTGGGCCAGGCGCGGAACGTGGGCATGGCCCGCGCCAAGGGCGCTTACCTGCTGTTCCTGGACAGCGACGACACGATGCTGCCCGGCTCGCTGCTGGCCGTCTCCCGCCGCCTGGAGGAGACCGGCGACCCCGAGCTGCTGGTCTTCGACTACGCCCGCACCTACTGGGACGGCCGGGTCAGCCCCAACGCCAAGCGCTCGGTGCTCACCGCGAGCCCCCGCGAGGCGGTGCGCCTGGACGACAACCCCGACCTGCTCGGGCTGCTCCAGGTCGCCTGGAACAAGGCCTACCGCCGTGACTTCGTGGAGCGCTGGGGCTTCGAGTACCCCACGGGCTACTACGAGGACACCCCGTGGACCTACCCGGTGCTGGTGGCCGCCGAGACCATCGCCGTCCTGGACCGGATCTGCGTCCACTACCGCCAGCGCCGCCAGGGCAGCATCCTGTCCTCCGCCAGCCGCAAGCACTTCGACGTCTTCGACCAGTACGAGCTGGTCTTCGCGTTCCTCGCCCGGCACCCCGAGTTCGAGCGCTGGCAGAGCGCGCTGTTCGAGCGCATGGCCTTCCACCTCGGCGTGATCGAGCGGATGCCGGGCCGGCTGCCCGCCGGAGCCCGCGCCGAGTTCCGCGCCCGCCGGCTGGAGGCCGAGCGCGCCCACCGCCCGGCCGGCTACCGCGAGCCCAAGGACGGCGGCGCCAAGGCCGCCGCGCGCCGCCGCCCCGGCGACCGCCTCCCGCGCCGGCTGCGCCCCCTCGCCCGCCGGGCCTACCGCGCCGCCCTCAAGTTGAAGAAGCCGGTGCGCCACGCCGTCCTGATGACCTACTACCGGGCCCAGCGGATGCTGCCGGTACAGAAGGACACCGCCGTCTTCGCCGCGTACTGGAACGCCGACTACTCCTGCAACCCGGCGGCCATCCACCGCAAGCTGCGGGAACTCGCCCCGAAGGTGAAGACGACCTGGGTGCTCAAGCCCGGCGCGCGCAACACGCCGCCGCCCGGCACCACCGTGGTCCACCCCGGCTCGTTCCAGTTCTGGCGGGCGATGGCCCGCAGCAAGTACTTCGTGAACAACGTGAACTTCCCCACCCTCGTGGTGAAGCGGCCGGGTCAGGTCTTCGTGCAGACCCACCACGGCACGCCCCTCAAGCGGATGGGCGTCGACCTGATCGACTTCCCGCTCGGCCAGGCCGACCTGGAGATGGACACGCTGATGCAGCGCGTCGACCGCTGGGACTACAGCGTCTCCAGCAACAGCTTCACCACCGCCGTCTGGGACCGGGCCTACCCGTCCACGTACACCTCCCTGGACTACGGCTACCCGCGCAACGACGTCCTGGCGAACGCCACCGACGCCGACCGGGCGCGGGCCCGCGAGAAGCTCGGCCTCGCCCCCGACGCCAAGGTCGTGCTGTACGCGCCGACGCACCGGGACTACATGGCCGTACCGCGTCCGATGCTCGACGTGGAGCACTTCGCCGAGCAGCTCGGCGACGGCTTCACCGTGCTGGTGCGGGCGCACTACTTCAACCTCGGCGCCGGCCCCGCCGAGGGCTCCGGCGTCGTCGACGTCAGCGCGCACCCGTCGGTGGAGGAGCTGTACCTCGCGGCCGACTGCCTGCTCACCGACTACTCGTCGCTGATGTTCGACTACGCGCTCCTCGACCGGCCGATCGTGCTCTTCGCGAACGACTGGGAGACCTACCGCGCCACCCGCGGCACCTACTTCGACATTCACACCCAGTCTCCCGGCCATGTGGTGGCAACCGAGAAGGACCTTCTGGACGTCTTCCTCACGGGGCGCTGGGCCGACGACACCTCCGCGAAGGCACGGACGGAGTTCCGCAGGCGGTTCTGCGAGTACGACGACGGCCGTGCCTCCGAACGTGTGGTACGCAAGGTCTTCCTGGACGAGGAGGTCGATCCCCCGGCGGTGATCTCCCCGGAGCGTCCGAGCCGTCCGGCGCGAGGCTAGAGCTACCGTGTCCGGCAAGTCCGGTTGACGAACAACCTTGAGAAAGGCGCAGTACCCCAGATGCCTCCCCGTCTGTCACTAGTCGTTCCCTCCTACAACGTGGAACTGTTCCTCGACGAGTGCCTCCAGTCGCTCGCGGACCAGACGTTCACCGACTGGGAGGCGATCGTCGTGGACGACGGCTCCAAGGACGGCAGCCTGGCGATCGCCGAGAAATGGGCGCGCAGAGACAGCCGCTTCCGCGTCGTCGCACAGGAGAACAAGGGACTCGGGCCGGCCCGCAACACCGGTGTCGCCCATCTCACCGAGGGCACCGAGTTCCTCGCCTTCGTCGACAGCGACGACATCGTGCTGCCCGACGCCTACGAGCGGTGCATCGCCAGCCTGGAGAAGTCCGGCTCGGACTTCGTCAGCGGCAACGTCAACCTCCTCAAGGCCGGCGAGATCCTGATCTCCCCGCTGCACGCCAAGCGACTGCGCACCGACCGCACGCGCACTCACATCAGCCGCGACAAGGACCTCGTCTACGACCGCACCGCCTGGAACAAGGTGTTCCGCCGGTCGTTCTGGGACAGGCACGCCTTCGAGTTCCCCGGCATCCTCTACGAGGACGCGCCGGTCACCCTGCCCGCGCACTTCCTGGCCACCGCCGTGGACGTGCTCAGCGAGCCGATCTACCTGTGGCGCCAGCGCACCGGCGGCGCGCCCTCCATCACCCAGCGCCGCACCGAGCCGGTCAACGTCCGCGACCGCATCCGCTCGTGCGACTCGGTGAGCCGCTTCCTGGCCTCCCAGCCGGGCGAGGAGTACGCCCAGCACAAGCGCTGGTACGACGAGATCTTCGTCACCGACGAGCTGCCGCTCTTCATGGGCGTCCTCGACCAGGCCGGCGACGAGTTCCGCGAGCTGTTCATGTCGGGCGCGGCGGACTTCCTCAGCCGGGTCGACGCGCGCGTCATGCCCCGGCTGCCCGTCTCGCTGCGCCTGAAGTGCCACCTCATCCGCGAGGGCCGGCTCGACGAGCTCATGGAGCTGCTCGCCTTCGAACGCGAGGCCGGCCGGGCCGTCCCCGTGGTCCGGCAGGGCCTGCGCTACTTCGCCGACTACCCGGTGATCGACAAGAAGCGCGCCGTGCCCCGCTCGGTGCTGCGCGTGGACTCCGACTTCGCCGCCCGGGCCCGCGCCGAGGAGATCGTCTGGCGCAGCGGCCGACTGCACATCGGCGGCCACTCCTACATCCGCAACCTGGCCGCCGAGCGCCCCCAGCCGACCACCCTGCGCGTGTTGATGCTGCGCGAGACCGGCAGCCGGCGCACCGTCCTGGTCCGGCCCAGCCGCACCCAGGCCTCCCGCGCCACGCAGACCTCCGGCCAGTCCCTGCACAACTACGACTGGTCGGGCTTCTCCCTCGACCTGGACCCCGCCAAGCTCAAGGCCCGGGGCGGCTGGCGCGACGCCGTGTGGCGGGTCACCGTCGCCACCGTCCAGCAGGGCATCGTCCGCCACACCCGGCTCAAGGCCGGCGAGAGCGGCAGCGCCGAGAGCCCGGCGCCGTTCTGGGTGGACAAGGACGTACGGGTCGTGCCGTTCATCAACGACGACCACCTCTACCTGCGGGTCGAGCGGGTCCGCGCCAGGCTGACCGGCCACCGCGCCGAGAACGGCGTGCTGGAGCTGACCGGCGTCCTCGGCCACGAGGCCGCCGCCCAAGACGCCTCCCTCGCCCTGCGCCTCAAGCACGGCTCGACCGACGCCACGCTCGAATACCCGGTGGAGCGCACTCCCGGCCAGGGCTTCTCCCTGCGGGTGCCGCTCGCCGACCTCGACGTCGAGGGCCGCGACTCCGGGAACCTGGAGGTCGTCGACAAGTGGACGGCCGAGCTGGTCATCGGCGGCGCCAAGCGCGGGCACTCCGTGGCCGTCGACGTCGGCCAGGACGACCGCGCCCCGCAGCACCCGCTGCACGGCGGACCGACCGCGCAGTGGGGCGGACGCGTCACGGCCGTCACCGACGACGGCGTGGGCCGCCTCGCGCTGCGCACCCAGCCCGTCCAGCCCATGATCGGCGAGCTCTCCGTCACCCCCGAGGGCCGCATCGTGCTGACCGGCACGCTGCCCGTGACCGTGGACGAGCCGGTCGAGGTCGTGCTGCGGCACAGCCGGCACGCCGAGGAGCACTCCCACCCAGCCACCGTCACCGACGGGACGTTCCACGCCGAGTTCCTGCCCGTGCCCACCAGCATCAGCGAGGTGCCGCTGCGCCAGGGCCGCTGGTACGTGTTCGCCCGCACCACCGACAGCCGGGTCGAGGTGCCGGTGCGCGCCGTGCCCTCGTCGCTCACCGGGCTGCCCGTGCGCTTCGCCGTCCGCGGCCGGGAGTACGCCCTCACCCACCGCTTCTTCGACCGGCTCCTGATCGAGGCCGCCCCCGACCTCGGCCCCGAGGAGTTCGGCTGGTTCCGTCAGCGCCAGATGCGCACCGGCGTGTACGCGCAGGCGCGCACCGCCCCGCTGCGGGACACCGTCCTGTACGCCTCCTTCTCCGGCCGCCAGTTCTCGGACTCGCCGCGCGCCGTCTACGAGGAGCTGGTGCGCCAGGGCGCCGAGCTGGAGCACATCTGGGTGGTGGAGGACCGCCGCGCCGAGATCCCCGAGGGCGTCAAGGTCATACGACGGTGGAGCCGCGACTGGTACGAGGCGCTCGGCCGCAGCCGGTACATCGTCACCAACACCCATCTGCCGCACTGGATCCGGCGCCGCGAGGGCCAGGTCATCGTGCAGACGTGGCACGGCACCCCGCTCAAGCGGATCGGCCACGACATCGACAGCGTCCAGTTCGCCGACCGCAAGTACCTGTCCAAGGTCGCGGAGGAGACGCCGAGCTGGAGCTTCCTCGTCTCCCCGAACCGCTTCTCCACGCCGATCATGAAGCGGGCGTTCCAGTACGAGGGCGAGATCCTCGAGTCCGGCTACCCGCGCAACGACGTCCTGCTGTCCGAGAAGACGGAGGACCTCGCCCGCGCCGTGCGTGAGCGGATAGGCCTGCCGGAGGGCAAGAAGGTCGTGCTGTACGCGCCGACCTGGCGGGACGACCAGTTCTACCAGGCGGGCAACTACAAGTTCGATCTGCGGCTCGACGTGAAGAAGGCGGCTGAACGCCTCGGCGACGACCATGTCCTCCTCATCCGCAAGCACTCGAACATCGTCGACGCGGTGCCCGGCGCCGGCGACGGCTTCGTCTTCGACGTGTCCAGCTACCCGGACATCGCCGAGCTGTTCCTGATCACCGACGTGCTGGTCACGGACTACTCGTCGCTGATGTTCGACTTCGCCAACACAGGTCGTCCGATGCTGTTCTTCACCTACGACCTGGAGTACTACCGCGACCAGCTGCGCGGCTTCTACTTCGACTTCGAGAAGCGGGCCCCCGGGCCGCTCCTGCAGAGCTCCGACGAACTCATCGACGCGCTCGCCGACATCGAGGACATCAGCGCCTCGTACGCGAACGCGTACCGCGAGTTCAAGGACGTGTTCTGCGATCTCGACGACGGTCATGCCGCCGAGCGGGTGATCACCCGGATGCTGGAGCTCGCGCACCCCGACCGCCCCCCTCTTGAGCCCGCGGAGCAGCGTTGAAAGCACCAAGGATCCCCCTCGACCGAGAGCGTCTGAGAAAGCGTCTGGAGCGCATCCCGCAACGGCGACGGCTGCCGCTGGCCGTGTACGCGACCACCCAGCTGATCTTCCTGACCTGGTGGGCGGCGTTCTACCCGGGCGGGATGAGCTACGACTCCATCGCGTACGTGTGGCACGTCACCACCGGCCACTGGATGTCCAACCACTCGGTGGCCTACGACGCGCTGGTGTGGCTGTCCCTCAACACCACCGGCGATCTGGCGCTGCTGACGTTCGCCCAGAGCGTCGCCATGGCGTCGGCGCTGGCCTATGTGTCGGTGACGCTGCGTCAGTTCGGCGTGCCGGGCAAGTGGAGCGCGACGGCCACCATCGCGTGCGCGGTGATCCCGTCGATCGGCTCGTTCGTCATCTTCGTGTGGAAGGACGTGCCGTTCGTCATCGGCGCGGTCCTCGCGTTCGGGGCGGCCGGGCGGCTCGTGGTGCGCCGGATGCGCGGGGTGGACTCCACGCGGGACAAGGCGTTCCGCAACGAGATCGCGGTGCTGTTCGCCGGCTTCCTGTGCATGGGCCTGTTCCGCAACAACGGCCTGCTCGTCGCGGTCATCGCCGCGCCGGTGCTGCTGCTGGTGCTGCCGAGGATGCGCAAGGCGCTGCTGGTCGCCACGGTGATCCCGGCGCTGACCGCCGGTCTGCTCCAGACGGTGATCTATCCGGCGGTCGGCGTGATCACGCCGACGAAGGACCAGGTGTACGCGATGAACTACGCGGACATCGCGGTGGTCTACGGCAAGGCCCCCTCCACCTTCACCAAGGCCGACAAGGCGCTCATGGCGCAGGTGGCGCCGCTGTCGCACTGGAGCGGCCGGGCCGCCAACTGCTACAACGCCGACTGGGCGATGCAGAAGCCCATGAACCGCAAGAAGGCCGACGAGCTCAACGCCCAGCTGCTCGACCTGTGGATGCGGGTGCTGAAGCGGACGCCGGACCAGATGATCTCGGCGCGGCTGTGCCGCTCGCACATCGCCTGGTCGCCGTACCCCGGCCCGATCGACAAGATGGGCCACACGCTGATCAGCCCGCCGTCCGTGCCGAAGAACCTGTTCGGCTGGGCGGACTGGAACAAGGACATCAAGGACAGCTCCTACCGGCCGGTCCTGAAGATCCGCCCGCTCAACGACCAGCTGCACGACGTGGCGTTCTTCGTGTGGAAGGCCAGCAAGACGGCCCAGCTCCAGTGGCTGCTGTTCCGCGGCGCGACCTGGTGCTACGTGGCGTACGCGGTGCTGCTGGCGTTCTCGCGCCGGCACCGCTCCTGGGCTCCGGTCGGCCTGATGTCGATCACGCTGGCGCTCCAGCTGACGGTGGTGGCGGCCAACCCGGCCCCGCTGGCCCGGTACATGTTCGCGCCGATGTTCCTGGGCATCCTGACGCTGCCGCTGTTGGCCGCGAAGCCGCGCTTCGGCAAGCGGACCGACACGGATGCCGGGACCTCCGGCCCGTCCCGCAAGACGGAGGACGAGGACGCCTCCTCCGCCGAGGACCGGGACACCCAGCCGGCGCCGGTCGCCTGAGACCGGCCGGGCACGACGAAGGGGTCCGTCCGCATCACCCTCGGGTGAAGCGGACGGACCCCTTTCATACGTCCGGTTCCGGCTAGAACGCGTCGAACTCGTCGAACTCCCGGTCCGCCTCGTCCCGTTCGGCCTGGCGGTCGCGGCGGCGCTGGGCGGCCGGGCGGGGTGCCTCGAAGCGGTGGTCCTCGCCGCGCCGGCCGAGCATCTCCGCGCCGGTCGACATGGACGGCTCCCAGTCGAAGACGACCGCGTTGTCCTCGGGTCCGATGGCCACGCCGTCCCCGGCGCGGGCGCCGGCCTTCATCAACTCGTCTTCCACACCGAGGCGGTTGAGCCGGTCGGCGAGGTAGCCGACGGCCTCGTCGTTGTTGAAGTCGGTCTGGCGCACCCAGCGTTCGGGCTTCTCGCCGCGGACGCGGAACAGGCCGTCCTCCTCCAGCGTGACGGTGAAGCCGGCGTCGTCGACCGCCTTGGGCCGGATGACGATCCGCGTGGCCTCCTCCTGCGGCCTGGCGGCCCGCGCCTTGGCCACCAGGTCGGCGAGGGCGAAGGACAGCTCCTTGAGGCCCATGTGCGCCACGGCGGACACCTCGAAGACGCGGTAGCCGCGCGCCTCCAGATCCGGCCGCACCATCTCCGCGAGGTCCTTGCCGTCCGGAACGTCGATCTTGTTCAGGACGACGAGGCGGGGACGGTCGTCCAGACCGCCGTACTCGCGCAGTTCGGCCTCGATGATGTCGAGGTCGGAGGCGGGGTCGCGGTCGGACTCCAGGGTGGCGGTGTCCAGGACGTGCACGAGGACGCTGCACCGCTCGACGTGGCGCAGGAACTCCAGGCCCAGGCCCCTGCCCTGGCTGGCGCCCGGGATCAGGCCGGGCACGTCGGCGATGGTGTAGACGGTGGAACCGGCCGTCACCACGCCGAGGTTCGGCACGAGCGTCGTGAAGGGGTAGTCGGCGATCTTCGGCTTGGCCGCGGACAGCACCGAGATCAGCGAGGACTTGCCGGCGCTCGGGTAGCCGACCAGCGCCACGTCGGCGACGGTCTTCAGCTCCAGGACGATGTCCTGGAGGTCGCCCGGCTCACCGAGCAGCGCGAAGCCGGGCGCCTTGCGGCGGGCGGAGGCGAGCGCGGCGTTGCCGAGGCCGCCCCGGCCGCCCTGTCCGGCGACGTACGTCGTGCCGTGGCCGACGAGGTCGGCGAGGACGTTGCCGGCCTTGTCGAGGACGACGGTGCCGTCCGGCACGGGCAGCACGAGGTCCTGTCCGTCCTTGCCGGAGCGGTTGCCGCCCTCGCCGGGCTTGCCGTTGGTGGCCTTGCGGTGCGGGGAGTGGTGGTATTCGAGCAGCGTGGTCACGGACTGGTCCACGGTGAGGACGACGTCGCCGCCGCGCCCGCCGTTGCCGCCGTCGGGTCCGCCGAGCGGCTTGAACTTCTCACGGTGGACGGAGGCACAGCCGTGACCTCCGTTACCCGCGGCGATGTGCAGCTCGACGCGGTCCACGAAGGTGGTCATGGTTCGGTGCCTCCAGAGAAACGTACGTCTGTGTGGTGGTGTAACACGCGAAAGGCGGACCCGCCTTCCCGACCGGGAAGTGAGGTCCGCCTCGCGTAAGCGTCCGATCAGGCGACCGGAACGATGTTCACGACCTTACGGCCGCGGTGGGTGCCGAACTGCACCGAGCCGGGCAGGAGCGCGAACAGCGTGTCGTCGCCGCCACGGCCCACGCCGGAACCCGGGTGGAAGTGCGTGCCACGCTGGCGGACCAGGATCTCACCCGCGTTGACGACCTGACCGCCGAAGCGCTTCACGCCGAGCCGCTGGGCATTCGAGTCGCGACCGTTCCGGGTGGACGATGCGCCCTTCTTGTGTGCCATCTCTCCTCAGTCCCTTACTTCGCAGCCGCGGGGATCTCAGTGACCTTGATCGCCGTGTACTGCTGGCGGTGGCCCTGACGACGGCGGTAGCCGGTCTTGTTCTTGTAGCGCAGAATGTCGATCTTCTGGCCCTTGTGGTGGTCCACGACCTCAGCCTGGACCTTGATGCCGGCCAGCACCCACGGGTCGCTGGTCACAGCGTCGCCGTCGACAACGAGCAGGGTCGAGAGCTCGACCGTGTCGCCAACCTTGGCGGTGGAAATCTTGTCAACCTCAACGATGTCGCCGACAGCAACCTTGTGCTGGCGACCACCGCTGCGCACGATGGCGTACACGCGGATCTCACTCTCTCGCTCGGGAACGGCACCCCCGCAGTCCAGCCGCCGGGCGAAACACCACGAACGGACCTCTCCCGGCCGCCGAGGCACCCGGGAGGAAGAGGTTTACGGGGATGTGGCGCGCCACTCGACACGCCGACGGTCCAGGTTACGGGCCCCCCGTTCCAGGGTCAAACCGACCCGACCCCGCCCACCTCGCACCGCTCCTCCTGCGCGCTCTCGCCGATGGCTTCGGCGTACTCGGCGTAGGCGTCCCCGATCTCCTCGGGGGTGAGGGCGAGGTGTTCGAGGATGGTGTAGCGGCCGGGGCGGGTCTCCGGGGCGTAGGCGACCGCCCGGACGAACTCCTCGACCGTGAAGCCGATCTCCTGGGCCAGGACCGGCAGACCGTGCCGGCGCAGCACGCCGGCCATGTGGACGGACTCCTCGTGCGCGCCGCGCAGGTACATGGCGAAGGCGGCGCCCAGGCCGCACTGCTCGCCGTGGGCGGCGGCGCGCTGGGGGAAGAGCAGGTCGAAGGCGTGGTTGATCTCGTGGCAGGCGCCCGAGGAGGGGCGCGAGTCGCCCGAGACGGACATCGCGATGCCGCTGAGGACCAGCGCCTCGGCCAGCACCTGGAGGAAGCCGGTGTCGCCGACCCCGCCGGGATGCCTGAGCACCGCTTCGCCGGCCTGCCGGGCGATCGCCGCGGCCAGTCCGTCGATCTTCTCGCCGTTGACCCGGTTGGCCAGCTCCCAGTCCGCGATGGCGGAGATGTTGGAGACCGCGTCGCCGATCCCGGCGCGCACGAACCGCACCGGGGCCTGCGCGATCACGTCCAGGTCGATCACGACCGCGATCGGGTTGGGCACGCCGTAGGAGCCGCGCCCGGCGTCGTTGTCCAGCGTCGCCACCGGCGAGCACAGCCCGTCGTGCGCCAGGTTCGTCGGGACCGCCACCAGCGGCAGCCCCACCCGCGCCGCGGCGAACTTCGCACAGTCGATGATCTTCCCGCCGCCCAGCCCGACGACCGCCTCGAAGCGGCCCGCCCGCATCTCACCGGCCAGCCGCACCGCGTCGTCCAGCGTCCCGCCGCCCACCTCGAACCAGGTCGCCCCCGGCATCGAGGCCTCGAGTCGCTGACGCAGCCGCGCGCCGGAGCCGTTCGACACCGCCACCGCCAGCCGGCCCGAGCGCGCGATCCGCTCGTCGGCCAGCACACCCGCCAGATCGTCCAGCGCACCCGCACGGATGTCCACCACGACCGGCGAAGGAATCAACCGCGTCAGTACCGGCACGCGATCTCCCGACCCCGCGCCAGATCGTCATGATTGTCGATCTCCACCCACGGCACATCACCGATCGGCGCCACATCGATGCGGAAGCCGCGGTCCACCAGCTCCTGGTACCCGTGCTCGTAAAACTGCTGCGGATCCACCTCCCACACGCTCCTCAGCGCGTCCGCCAGCTCCCCGGCCGCGTCCCCCTCGATCAGGGTCACGCCGATGTACTCGCCGCTCGCCTCCGCCGGATCCATCAGCTTCGTGATCCTCGTCATCCCGCGCTCCGGGTCGACGACGACCTTCATCTCCTCCTCGGCGAGCTTCTTCACCGTGTCCACCGCGAGGATGATCTTCCTGCCGTCACCGCGCGCGGCCAGCAGCGTCTTCTCCACCGACACCGGGTGCACGGTGTCGCCGTTGGCGAGGATCACCCCGTCGCGCAACGCGTCCCGCCCGCACCACAACGAATAGGCGTTGTTCCACTCCTCCGCCTTGTCGTTGTCGATCAGCGTCAGCTTCAGCCCGTACTTCGCCTCCAGCGCCGCCCGCCGCTCGTACACCGCCTCCTTGCGGTACCCCACGATCACCGCGACCTCCGTCAGCCCGATCTCCGCGAAGTTCCCCAACGTCAGATCGAGGACGGTCAGCGGTGAGGGGCCGTCCTCGCCTGCCACCGGGACCAGCGCCTTGGGCAGGGTGTCCGTGTAGGGGCGCAGACGCCGTCCGGCGCCGGCCGCCAGCACGAGGCCGATCATCGTGGTTCTCTCCTTGTGGTTCTCGAAAAAGACCGTGGCCCTGTCCTGGAAGCGGACAGGGCCACGGGTGCGGGTGAGGGGGTCAGTCCTCGTCGGCCGGGGCCGAGACCGACGGCGCCGTGCGCTGCGCCGCCACCGTCTTCTTGGCCACCGACTTGGCCGCCTTCTTGGCCGTCGTCTTCTTGGCGGCCGTCTTCTTCGCGGCGGTCTTCTCGGCCGTGGCCGTCGCCTTCTTGGTGGCGGCCTTCTTCGCCGTGGCCTTCTTGGCGGTCTTGCGGACCGCCTTCTTGGCCGGAGCCGCGGCAGCGACCTCACCGGCGGGCTCCGCGACCTCGGCCGCCTCGGCGGCCTCTGCCTCGGACGCCTCAGCCTCGGCAACCGGGGCGGTCTCCGCACCGGACGCCTCCGCCGGGACGACCACGACGGCCGTCTCCTCGGACGCGGTGGGCGCGGTGGCCTTGCGCACGGCACGACGCCGCGGACGGGCCGGAGCAGCGCTCTCGGCGGCGACCGGCTCGGCGGCAGCGGGCTCGGCGGCGACCGGCTCGGACGCCTCCGCAGCGGCCTCCGGGACCTCGGCGGCCGCTTCCGCCGCCGGCTCGGCGACCGTCACCACGGCGGCCTCCGCCCCCGCGGGCGAACCGGCCGGAGCGGACACCTTGCGGGTCGCACGACGACGCGGACGGCCCTTGGGCGCGGCCTCCTCGGCGGGCGCGGCCTCGGCCACGGCGGCGGCCGGTGCCTCGGCGGCAGCAGCCGACGCCTCGACGACCGGGTCCTCCACGGCGACCGGCTCGGCCTGCACGGTGGCGGCCTCGGCCTGCCGCACCGGACGCTCGGCCTCCTGCTCGGCGGTCACGTCCTGCGCGGTCGGCACCGACTGCTCGGCAAGGACCGTCTCCTCGGAACCGGCCGAACCGGCCGTCGCGCGCCTGCCGGCGCCGCCCCTCGGCGCGCCCGCCGGAGCGGACACCCGACGGCTCGCCCGGCGTCGGCCGCGTCCGCGCGTGGCCGCGGCCTCCGCCTCGGCGACGCTGCTGTACAGCTCCTCGTCCGCCGTGAAGTCGGGCGACTCCAGGGCGACCGGCGCGGCGGCCTCGGCGGCGACCTCGGCCTCGGTCTCCTCACCGGCGGACACCACGGCCTCGGCGGCCTCGGCCGGCTCCGCGGTCACGACCTCGTGCTCGTGCTCGTGGGCCTGACCGTCACCGCCGCGACCGCGCTTCTTGCGCTTGCCGCCGCCACCGGGGGCGGACGGCTGCTCCAGGTGGACGATGACGCCCCGCCCGTTGCAGTGGACGCAGGTCTCCGAGAACGACTCCAGCAGCCCCTGCCCGACCCGCTTACGGGTCATCTGCACGAGCCCCAGCGAGGTCACCTCGGCGACCTGGTGCTTCGTACGGTCGCGGCCCAGGCACTCGAGGAGGCGGCGCAGCACCAGGTCCCGGTTGGACTCCAGCACCATGTCGATGAAGTCGATGACGATGATGCCGCCGAGGTCGCGCAGCCGCAGCTGGCGCACGATCTCCTCGGCCGCCTCCAGGTTGTTCCTGGTGACCGTCTCCTCCAGGTTGCCGCCCTGGCCGGTGAACTTGCCTGTGTTGACGTCGACGACGACCATCGCCTCGGTCCGGTCGATCACCAGCGAACCGCCGCTGGGCAGCCAGACCTTGCGGTCCAGCGCCTTGGCGAGCTGCTCGTCGATCCGGTAGGTGGCGAAGACGTCGACCTCGGAGGTCCACTTCGACAGGCGGTCGGACAGGTCCGGCGCGACGTGCGAGACGTACCCGTGGATCGTCGACCAGGCGTCGTCGCCGCTGACGACGACCTTGGTGAAGTCCTCGTTGAAGATGTCGCGCACGACCCGGACGGTCATGTCCGGCTCGCCGTAGAGCAGCGTCGGGGCGTTGCCGCTCTTGGCCTTCTTCTGGATGTCCTCCCACTGCGCCTGGAGCCGCTCGACGTCGCGGCGCAGCTCGTCCTCGCTCGCGCCCTCGGCGGCGGTGCGCACGATGACGCCCGCGTCCTCGGGGACGATCTTCTTGAGGATCGTCTTCAGCCGGGCCCGCTCGGTGTCGGGCAGCTTGCGGCTGATGCCGGTCATCGAGCCCTCGGGCACGTACACGAGGTAGCGGCCCGGCAGGGAGACCTGGCTGGTCAGACGGGCGCCCTTGTGCCCGATGGGGTCCTTGGTCACCTGGACGAGGACCGACTGGCCCGACTTCAGGGCGGACTCGATGCGGCGCGGCCCGTTGGCCATGCCCAGCGCCTCGAAGTTGACCTCGCCGGCGTACAGGACGGCGTTGCGCCCCTTGCCGATGTCGATGAAGGCGGCCTCCATAGACGGCAGCACGTTCTGGACCTTGCCCAGGTAGACGTTGCCGACGTACGAGGTCGACTGCTCCTTGTTGACGTAGTGCTCGACGAGCACGCCGTCCTCCAGGACGCCGATCTGCGTGCGGTCGCCGTGCTGCCGGACGACCATCACGCGCTCGACGGCCTCGCGGCGGGCCAGGAACTCGGCCTCGGTGATGATCGGGACGCGGCGGCGGCCCTGCTCACGGCCTTCCCGGCGGCGCTGCTTCTTGGCCTCCAGACGGGTGGAGCCCTTGATGGACTGCACCTCGTCGGACGGCTCGCCGGCCTTGCGCGGCTCACGGACCTTGACGACGGTGCGCTCCGGGTCGCCCTCGCCCGGCTCGGCCTCGGCGGCGGTGTCCCCGGCGCGGCGGCGACGGCGACGGCGGCGACGGCTGCCCGCGGTGGAGCCGGCGTCGTCCGCGTCGTCGGCGTCCTCTTCCTCCTGCTCGGCGGTGTCCTCGGAGTCCTGCGCGGCCTGCTCGGCGGCGAACTCGTCGGAATCGGCGTCCCCGGACTCGCCGTCCGCGGAGTCGCCCCGACGGCGACGACGGCCGCCCCGGCGACGACGGCGGCGCGAGCCGCCCTCCTCGGACTCGTCGTCGTCGACGGCGTCCTCGGCGGACTCGTCGGCCTCCTCCGGCTCCGGCTCGTCCTCGGCGGCCGGCGCGGCGGTCTCGGCGGGCTCGGCGCTCTGCCGCACGGTCTCGGCGGTCTCCTCGCCCTGACCGGCGGCCCCCCGGCGACGACGGCGACGGCGCGACCCGGTCTGCTCCTCCGGCAGCTCCTCGGTCTCCACGGCGGGCTCCGCGGCCTCTACGGCCTTGACGGACTCGACGGGCTCGACGGGCTCGGCCTCGGCCGCGGCGGCCTCGGCGGCGGCGCGCTCCGGGGTCTGGAAGCGGGGCTCGGTGAAGACGGGCGCCTGGAACACGGCGACGGCGGGACGCGCCGGGCGGCGCGGCGACTCGGCGTCCTCGCCGGCCGGACGCGCGGGCTCGGAGAACCCGACGGCGGCCTTGCGGACCACCCGTCGCCGGGCACGGCGCGGGGAGGCGTCCTCGTCGGCCTGGGAGGCGGCGGTCTCGGCGGCCTGCGCGGCGGCGGGGGCCGGTGCGGAGGCCTGCGCGGGGGCATGGGCCGGCGCTTCCGCCTCTACGGCCTCAGGGGTCTCGGCGGCCACGGAGGTCTCGGCGGCAGCCGGGGTCTCGGCCCGACGCGTGGCACGACGACGCGTACGGCGCGGGGCGGCCTCCTCGGCGGCGGCCTCCTCGGCGGCCGGAGCCTCGACGGCGGGCGTCTCGGCAGGCGTCTCCGCCGCCTCGGCGCGCGCGGGAGCCTCGACGGCTTCGGCCGCCGGGGCCGGCGCTTCGGCGGGCGCGGCGGCCCGGCGGGTGGCACGGCGACGGGTACGGGGGGCGGGCGCGGCCTCGGCGGCGGGCTCCTCGACGGCCTCCGCGGTCGCGGCGACCTCGGCGGTCGCCTCGTCGGCACCGGTAGCGGTCGCGTCGGCGACGGGCTCCGTTTCCGTCGCCTCGGGAGCGCCGGCCGGCGTGGACACGCGGCGCGTGGCGCGGCGACGGGTACGGCGGGGAGCGGCGTCCTCCGTCACGGCGGGCTCCTCGGTGGCGGTCTCCGCGACGGGGTCCGCCGCCTCGACGGCGGGCAGGACGGTCTCGGCGGGCACCACGGTCTCGGCCGCGGCGGGGGCGCCGGCGGGCGCGGAGGCCCGACGGGTCGCACGACGACGCGGACGCGCGGGCGCGGCCTCGTCCGCCTCCGCGGTGTCACCGGCCTCGCCGGTCTCTCCGGTCACCGCGGTCTCTACGGTTTCGAGGGCCTCGTCGGCCTTCTCCTCGTCGATGTCGTCCGCCACCAGATCGGCGGACGCGACGGCCGGTATGGCCGGCGCGACGGTCTCGGCCGAGGTGTCGGCGGCGGCCGTCGGCGGGCCCGCCGGGCGGGAAGCGGCACGGCGCCGACGCGGCGGCAGCGTGTCGCTGGGGGTGTTGTTCTGTTCTTCGGAACCCTGGGTGGGTTCGGTCGGCTCGAGCATGCGGGTGTGTCTCCCGTCAGGCTCCCGGGCGCCGCGCTGGTCCGGCGCCGATCGGGAAGGATCGGTCGCCGTTGACGTCCGCGGCTCGCGCTGTGCGCGGTGCCGCCGTCCGGGGCGCGGCCGCCGCACGGGAGCTCTCTGTGTCTTGTCTCGCCGGTTCCGTACGCCGTGTTGCCTACGGCCTGGCGAAAGTCTTCTGGTCGGTGCGCTGCCCGACCCAGGTGGCTCCCGAGTACGAGGGCGGCGCTACGACGTCCGTCCCTGTGCGGAACCTTCCTTACGCCGGCGCCTTCGCGGCGGCAGTCGGATCGGCCGTTGAACGGGCCTCGGCTGCCTCGCGGTCGGGCGCGAGCGGGTCGGTCACCACGCCGGTCTCTTCATCGAACAGCCCCTGCGCCAGCCTGGTCACCGCTGCGGGGACCGGCGGCGCCAGGTCGGCCACGGCGCGAAGACCGGACAGGACGTCGTCGGGTCGTACGGCAGGCGTCACGTGCCGAACAACCAGCCGCAGTATCGCACAGGGCTGGTCGATAGGCCTATCAGCCTGTGGAGGGAGCGTTTCCAGCCGGACCACCGCGGAGCGGGCGTCGAAGGTGCGGACGCCGTTCTTGGCGAGGCGCTGGACCTCCACGGTGTCGGCCGCGGTGAAGGCGGCCACCGCTCGGTCGGCGTCCGCCGGGTCCACGCCGTCCAGGCGCAGCTCCCATACGGAGGCCGTGAGCCGGTCGGCGAGCCCGGAGGTGTGGGCCTCGACCGCCTCGATCACGTCGAGCCCGGGGGGCAGCGACTCGTCGAGGAGCTCACGCAGCTTCTGCGGGTCCCGCGCCTGGGTGAGCGCGATCTCCAGGTACTCCGCCTCACTGCCCGTGCCGGTGGGTGCGGCATTGGCGTACGACACCTTCGGGTGCGGCGTGAACCCCGCCGAGTACGCCATCGGCACCTCGGCACGGCGCAACGCGCGCTCGAAGGCGCGCTGGAAGTCACGGTGGCTGGTGAACCGGAGGCGGCCGCGCTTGGTGTAGCGCAGTCGGATGCGCTGCACCGCCGGTGCGGGCGGCGGGCCTTCGGGCTGTCGCTTGCCCAGTGTCGTTCAGTCCTTCGTGAGAGCGGTCTTATTGCTACCAAGAGTACGTGCCCCGCGTCCCGAAGGTTCCCTCCGTTCCAACGGCCGCCCGCTAGCGGGGCTCCCCGAAAGCAGCCGCCGGACGTCGACGCGGGCCTGGCGCGCCGACTCGCGGGCTGCGGTCAGGGCCTGCCGGGCACCCCGGCCCACCGCTCGGGCTGCCCCGTGGGCTTCTTGTCGAGGTCCCTGACCAGGTGGACGCCGTGGTCGCCGGTCCGGATCCCCGCCCTCGTCCGTCCGGATTCCCCCGGCGCGGGCGGCGTTAGTCCGATACGTCGATTATCGGCGCGTTCCGCCCCGGGACGCGCCTGCATCCGCCGTGCTCCCGCCAAGCTCGCACTCGGGTTCGGGGAGATCGCCCGGACCGGGAGAGGCAAGGAGCACACAGATGAGTCCTGATCTCAGGACACCCCCGCGGCTGTTCGGGCCGTCGGCCCGCGCCGGCTTCAGGAAGGCGGGCATGGCCGCCACCCTCGCGCTGGTGCTGGCGGCGGGCGCGGCCGGCCCGGCCACCGCGGCGGCGTCGGCCGTCGCCGGCCCGGCGGCCACGACGGTGACCACCCCGGACGACGGCTGCGAGCCGGGCGCGGACAAGCCGGACCACACCAAGCCCGGACCCGCCAAGCCGCACCATGACGCCCCCGGCTACGGGAAACCGCACCACCATGACAAGCCCGCGCCCGCGAAGCCGGCACACGACAAGCCGGGCCACACCAAACCGGGCCCCGCCAAGCCGGCGAACGGCAAGCCGGCGCACGACAAGCCCGTCGGCCACACCAAGCCGGGCAACGCCGAACCGACCGCCCTGAAGCCGGGCCAGACCAAGCCGGAGGGCATCAAGCCGGGCCAGACCAAGCCGGGGAACGCCAAACCGAGCAGCCCCAAGCCCAGCCAGGCCAAGCCGAGTTCAGGCAAGCCCGGTCAGACCAAGCCGGGGAACGCCAAGCCGACCGCCCACAAACCCGGTCAGACCAAACCCGGCAACGCCAAGCCGGCCCTCTCCACGGGCAAGCCGAAAACCGTCGCGCCCGGGGCCGGTGACAAGGAGTGCAAGGGCCCGAAGGACGAGCACCCCCACGGGCACGGGAACGGGAACGGATACGGGCTGGGGAACGGACACGGTCACGGCAACGGCCACGGCAACGGCCACGGCCCTGCCGGCCCGGCCGGCCCGTGCTCCGACATCGACGCCCTCCGCCCCGAGGCCGGCGTCGAGTACCGCAGCGTGCTGACCGGCGGACGCTACTACGCCGGCGTCCGTGACATCACGGACAGCGGCGACGGCACCATGCTGTGGACCGACCTCACCGGCAACGAGGGCTATCCGGCGGGCGGCCCCGGCGGCCTGCCCTGCGGGGCCGCGCTCGCCGGGCTCGCGGACACGGACACCGTCGCGTTCGACGTCCTCACCACCACCGGACGCGTCTACGAGATCACCTGCACCAGGGAGACCAACGACAACGACGCCTCCATCCTCGACTGCACCGACGAGGTGTGGGAGGAAGTGTCGCTGCGCCCGCGGCCCGGCGCGCTGAACAGCGGGGTCGACCCCGACGCCTGACGCACCGCGCCGACGCCCGACCCGCCACGACAGAAGGGGGGGGGGGGGGGGGGGGGGGGGCGGCGCCCCGCGCCGCCCCCCCCCCCCCCCCCCCCCCCCCCCCCGCGCGGGCGGCGGCCCCCCCCGCCCCCCCGCCCCCCCCCCCCCCCCCCCCCCCCTGGGGGGGGGCCCTCTGGGCCCCCCCCCCCCCCCCCACGCCCCTCACCGCCTACGGCGACGCCCGCTCAGTGGCTGTGCCCGCTCGCCGCCGGCTGCTTCACCGACAGCGGCAGCAGCTTCTTCCCGGTCGGACCGACCTGGATCTCCGTGCCCATCGCGGGGCAGACGCCGCAGTCGAAGCACGGCGTCCAGCGGCAGTCCTCGACCTCCGTCTCGTCTAGGGCGTCCTGCCAGTCCTCCCAGAGCCAGTCCTTGTCGAGGCCGGAGTCGAGGTGGTCCCAGGGCAGGACCTCCTCGTAGCCGCGCTCACGGGTGGTGTACCAGGCCACGTCCACGCCGAACTCCGCCAGCGCCTTGTCCGCGCAGCTCATCCAGCGGTCGTACGAGAAGTGCTCGCGCCAGCCGTCGAAGCGGCCGCCGTCCTCGTAGACGGCGCGGATGACGGAGCCGATACGGCGGTCGCCGCGCGAGAGCAGGCCCTCCACGATGCCGGGCTTGCCGTCGTGGTAGCGGAAGCCGATCGAACGGCCGTACTTCTTGTCGCCGCGGATCTTGTCGCGGAGCTTCGCCAGACGGGCGTCGGTCTCCTCGGCGGAGAGCTGCGGCGCCCACTGGAAGGGGGTGTGCGGCTTGGGCACGAAGCCGCCGATCGACACCGTGCAGCGGATGTCGTTGGAGCCGGAGACCTCGCGGCCCTTCTGGATGACGTTCATCGCCATGTCGGCGATCTGGAGGACGTCGTCGTCGGTCTCCGTCGGCAGACCGCACATGAAGTACAGCTTCACCTGGCGCCAGCCGTTGCCGTAGGCGGTGGCGACCGTGCGGATCAGGTCCTCCTCCGAGACCATCTTGTTGATGACCTTGCGCATGCGCTCGGAGCCGCCCTCGGGCGCGAAGGTCAGACCGGAGCGACGGCCGTTCCTCGTCAGCTCGTTCGCCAGGTCGACGTTGAAGGCGTCCACGCGGGTCGACGGGAGGGACAGGCCGATCTTGTCCTCCTCGTAGCGGTCCGCGAGGCCCTTGGCGACGTCACCGATCTCGCTGTGGTCGGCGGAGGACAGGGACAGCAGGCCGACCTCCTCGAAGCCGGTCGCCTTCAGGCCCTTCTCGACCATCTCGCCGATGCCGGTGATCGACCGCTCGCGCACCGGGCGGGTGATCATGCCGGCCTGGCAGAAGCGGCAGCCGCGGGTGCAGCCGCGGAAGATCTCCACCGACATGCGCTCGTGGACCGTCTCGGCCAGCGGGACCAACGGCTGCTTGGGGTAGGGCCACTCGTCGAGGTCCATCACGGTGTGCTTCGACACGCGCCACGGCACGCCCGACTTGTTGGGCACGACACGGGCGATCCGGCCGTCGGGCAGGTACTCGACGTCGTAGAACGCCGGGATGTACACCGAGCCCGTCCTCGCGAGGCGGAAGAGGACCTCCTCGCGGCCGCCGGGACGGCCCTCCGCCTTCCACGCGCGGATGATGGCCGTCATGTCGAGCACGGCCTGCTCGCCGTCGCCGATGACCACCGCGTCGATGAAGTCCGCGATCGGCTCGGGGTTGAACGCCGCGTGCCCGCCGGCCAGGACGATCGGGTCGTCGAGCGTGCGGTCCTTGGACTCCAGCGGGATGCCCGCGAGGTCCAGGGCGGTGAGCATGTTCGTGTAGCCCAGCTCCGTGGAGAAGGACAGGCCGAACACGTCGAAGGCCTTCACCGGGCGGTGGCCGTCCACGGTGAACTGCGGGACGCCGCGCTCCCGCATCAGCTCCTCCAGGTCCGGCCACACGCTGTACGTGCGCTCGGCGAGGACGCCTTGCTGCTCGTTGAGGACCTCGTAGAGGATCATGACGCCCTGGTTGGGCAGACCGACCTCGTACGCGTCCGGGTACATCAACGCCCAGCGGACGTCGCACTCGTCCCAGGGCTTGACGGTGGAGTTCAGCTCGCCGCCCACGTACTGGATCGGCTTCTGCACATGCGGGAGCAGGGCTTCGAGCTGCGGGAAGACCGATGCGACAGGCATCTCTCGAACCTTCTTGAGCTTGCAGGGGTGACCATCAAGCGTAGCGCGCCCCCGAAGCGGCCCCGTACGCCGGAGAAGACGGGCGGCGAACGGGGCCCGGACCAGCGGTGAACGCGGCTCAGATCCGCATCGCCTCGCTGATCGTCTCCCACGCCTCGGGCAGCGCCCCCTCCGCCAGTTCCGCGCGCCGCTCCTCCCTCCCGTACAACAACCCGAACGTGAACGCGTTCTCGCCCGCCGCGTGCGCCTCTTCGGCGAGGTCCTGGAGCGCCTCGCGGGTCATCACGCTGTCCTGGTGGTCGCCGAGCAGGCTCTGGAGGGACTTCATCATCCGGACGAGGTCGACGGCCGGCTCGCCGAGCGCCGGCGCCGCCGTCTCCGCCGAATAGCGGGTCCGCTTGGCCTTCTTGCGGGCGTCGTGCAGCGCGAGGTCCCGCTCGGGGCCGGGCGCCCGTCCGAGCGCCTCCTCGACCAGCGCGGCCACCTGTCCGAAGTCCTTCCGCACGGCCTTGGCGATCACCTTGGACGGCTGCCCGCCGGCCGCCGCGAGCAGGGGCGGCTCGGCGACCAGCCGGTCCAGCGCGTCCAGCAGTTCCAGGTACCGTCCGCCGTCCAGGACGGCGATCAGCCGCCGGCGCGAGCCTCCGCTGCGGGCGTGGGACCAGGCGCTCAGACGGTTGCGGACCGGGGCGGTGACGAGGGTGTGCGGGAGCAGTTCGAGGGCGGCGGTCAGCCGCTCGGTCAGCACCTCCTGATCCCGGTCGACCCCCAACTCCCCTGCGAGCCACTTGAGTTCCTCGCCGATCGGGTCGGTGACGGCCCGGTCGAGGACCTTGGCGTAGGAGCGGAAGACGCTGCGCGCCCGGCGGGTGGCGACGCGCATACGGTGCACGGAGTCGGAGACGTCACGGCGGACGGCGGGATCGAGCTCGACGAGGGCGTCGCGCTGGGCGCGCAGATAGGCCAGGACATGATCACCGGCGTTCACCGCCCCGACGACCGCACTCCCCGCCCGGACCCCGCCCTGCTTCCCCTTCTCCCCCGGCCCCTTCCCCTTCCCGCTCCCCTTGCCCTTCCCGCTCCCCTTGCTCTTCTTCTTCCGTCCCGGGTCGGTCTCCGCGAGCGCCCGTGCCAGCTTCGAGGCCGAGGACGACGGCCGTACGCCCGCCGTGCGCAGCCGTTTCTCCACCTTGTCGAGGAAGCGCGGGTCGCCGCCGTCGGCGAGCTCGACCTCGATCTCGGTCCACTGGGCGGAACCGCCCTTCCCGGTCAGCCGGTCCGCCCGCACCGCGTCCACGGAGACCTCGGCGAGCAACCGCCCCTCGGCGTCGACGAGATGACGCACATCGCGGGCCGAGCGCAGCCGGACCACCGGCACCAGCTCGGCGCCCCGCACCCGTGAGCGGACCAGCCCGGCGAGGACCTTGGGGACCGTGTCGGACAACGGGGCGCGGATCTCGTCCCGCACACCCGGCGCGACGGGCACCTTCAGATGCCAGCCGGCGTCCGAGCCGCCGGTGCGGCGACGCAGCGTGAGGGAGGCGGCGGCAAGCCGTGCGTCGGCGGTGTCGTAGTAGGTGGCGTCCAGTTCGGCGACGCCCTTGTCGAGAACGGCCGCGACCCCGGCGACGCCGGTCAGGTCGGGCAGCCCACTGTCCTCGGATTCGTACTTACGCTCGATCTCGCGTGTCGTCTCCGCCATGGACCGAATCTAGTGCCAGGAACGACGACCCGGGAGAGGGCCTGGGGGCGGCAGCCCCCAGCAACGCCCACAAAAACAGACAGCCCCCGGCAACAGACAAGTCACCGACAACGGCCCAACCGCCGGAGGCTCACGCCGACATGGGCCGCTGCACCCTGATCGACTGCAACAACCCCACCGCCACCCACACCGCGAACATCGACGAGCCGCCGTAGGACACGAACGGCAGCGGGAGCCCGGTGACCGGCATGATGCCCAGCGTCATGCCGATGTTCTCGAAGGCCTGGAAGGCGAACCAGGCGACGATCCCGGCGGCGACGATCGTGCCGTACAGCTCGGTCGTCTCACGGGCGATGCGGCAGGCGCGCCACAGGACGACGCCGAGCAGGACGATGATCAGGCCGCCGCCGACGAAGCCGAGCTCCTCGCCCGCCACCGTGAACACGAAGTCGGTCTGCTGCTCGGGCACGAACTGGCCCGTCGTCTGCGAGCCCTCGAAGAGTCCCGCTCCGGTCAGCCCGCCCGAACCGATCGCGATCCGGGCCTGGTTGGTGTTGTAGCCGACGCCCGCCGGGTCGAGGCTGGGGTTGGCGAAGGCCGCGAACCGGGCGATCTGGTAGTCGTCCAGAATGTGCAGCTGCCAGACCGCGATCGCGCCGGCCGCGCCCGCGGTGATCAGGCCGAAGACCCAGCGGTTGGAGGCGCCGGAGGCCAGCAGCACACCCAGCACGATGATCACCATGACCATGACCGAGCCGAGGTCGGGCATGAGCATCACGACCAGCATCGGCACGGTGGCGAGCCCGAGCGCCTGAAGGACCGTGCGATGGTCGGGGTAGGGCTTGTCGCCCGCGTCGACCCGGGCCGCCAGCAGCATCGCCATGCCCAGGATGATCGTGATCTTCACGAACTCCGAGGGCTGGAGCGAGAATCCGCCGCCCAGCACGATCCAGGAGTGCGCGCCGTTGACGGTGGAGCCCAGCGGGGTGAGCACCAGCAGGATCAGCAGCACCGACAGCCCGTACAGGACCGGCACCGCGTTGCGCAGGGTGCGGTGGCCGAGCCAGATCGTGCCGACCATCAGGGCGAGCCCGATGCCGGTGTTCATCACATGCCGGATCAGGAAGTAGTACGGGTCGCCCTGGTTGATCTCCGTGCGGTTGCGCGTCGCCGAGTACACCAGCAGCGAGCCGATCAGCGACAGGGCCGTGGCCGACAGCAGGATCGGCCAGTCCAGGCGGCGGGCCACCGAGTCGCGGGCGAAGAGCCGCGTCCAGCCGGCCCGCTGCGGCCCGTACCCGGAGACGGAGAAGCCGTTGCCGCTCATGAGCACACCCTCCGGCTTCCCCGTCCACGCGCCCCGCGCCGTCGTCGCCGCCGGGTGTCGCGGTTCACCTCGGGCGAGGCGACCGTCGCCGCCGGCAGCGACCCGCCGGCCGGCGTCGCGCTCTTCTCGGTGGCCTTCTGGAAGGTCTGCTGCTCCTTCGCCGGGTCCTTGGAGATCTTCGGGGAGGCGATGGTGCCGTCCGCCTTGATCTTCGGCAGGCCCTGCTGCGGGGTGGGCAGCAGCGCGTTCTTCGGCGTGATCGTGCCGTCGTCGGCGACGCCGTACAGCGCGTCGTATATGTTGCGCACGGCCGGGCCGGAGGCTCCGGAGCCCGTACCGCCCTGGGAGATCGTCATCACGATCGAGTAGTCCTTGGTGTACGTGGCGAACCAGGACGTCGTCTGCTTGCCGTAGACCTCGGCGGTACCCGTCTTGGCGTGCATCTCGATCTTGTCCTGCGGCCAGCCGCCGAAGCGCCAGGCCGCGGTGCCGCGGGTGGCCACGCCGGCGAGGGCGTCGTCCATCTGCGCCAGCGTCTGCCTGCTGACCGGCAGCTTGCCGTGCGCCTTCGGCTTGATCTCCTGGACGGTCCTGCCGTCGGCGCTGACGATGGCCTTGCCGACCGTCGGGTCGTACAGCGTGCCGCCGTTGGCGATGGCCCCGTAGATGGTCGCCATCTGAATCGGCGTCACCAGGGTGTCACCCTGGCCGATGGAGTAGTTGATCTCGTCACCGGCGCGCATCTTGTTGCCTTCGAGGCAGTTCTCGTACGCGATCTTCTCGACGTAACTGCCGTTCTTCTTGCCGGTCTTGCACCAGCCGTTCTTGTTGGCCTCCCAGTACGACTGCTTCCACTCGCGGTCCGGGACGCGGCCGGTGACCTCGTTGGGGAGGTCGATGCCGGTCTCCGCGCCGAGGCCGAACTGGTGGGCGGTCTTGTAGAAGTAGTCGTTGGGCTTCTTCTTCGGGGCGATGCCGCCGTCCCGCTGCCACTCGCGGTGGGCGAGCTGGTAGTAGACGGTGTCGCAGGAGACCTCCAGGGCGCGGCCGAGGCTGATCGGGCCGTGGTTCTGGGACTCGAAGTTCTTGAAGACCTGGCCGCCGACCGCGTACGAGCTGGAGCAGTTGTAGCGGCCGTCGAAGTCGTAGCCGGCCTGGACGGCGGCGGCCGTGGAGACCACCTTGAACACCGAGCCCGGGGCTGCCTGACCCTGTATGGCCCGGTTCAGCAGCGGGTAGTTGGAGGACTTGCCGGTGAGCCGCTTGTAGTCCTTGGCGGAGATGCCGCCCACCCAGGCGTTCGGGTCGTAGGACGGGTTGGACGCCATGGCGACGACACGGCCGGTCTTGGCCTCCATCACCACGACCGCGCCGGAGTCGGCCTTGTAGCGCTGGTTGGTGTTGCGGTCCCACGCCTTGCGGGCTTCCTTCATCGCCTCGTTCAGCTCGTACTCGGCGACCCGCTGCACGCGGGCGTCGATGCTGGTGACGAGGTTGGAGCCGGGCTGCGCCGCGTCGGCCTCGGCCTGGCCGATGACCCGGCCGAGGTTGTCGACCTCGTAGCGGGTGACGCCGGCCTTGCCGCGCAGCTCCTTGTCGTACTCGCGCTCCAGGCCGCTGCGGCCGACCTGGTCGGAGCGCAGATAAGGCGAGTCGGTGTCCTGGGCCTTGGTGATCTCCTCGTCGGTGACCGGCGAGAGATACCCGAGGACCTGGGCGGTGTTGGCCGCGCCGGGGCTCGCGTAGCGGCGCACGGCCTCCGGCTCGGCGGTGACGCCGGGGAAGTCCTCGGCGCGCTCACGGATCTGGAGGGCCTGCTTGGGCGTGGCCTCGTCGGTGATGGGGATCGGCTGGTACGGCGAGCCGTTCCAGCAGGGCTGGGGCGTCTGGGAGTCGCACAGCCGGACCTTCTGCGTGACCTCCTCGGCGGTCATGCCGAGGACGCCCGCGAGCTTGGTCAGGACGGCCTTGCCGTCGTCCTTCTGCTTGAGCAGCTCGGTGCGGGAGGCGGACACGACGAGCCGTGTCTCGTTGTCGGCGAGCGGCACGCCCCGCGCGTCCAGGATGGAGCCGCGCACGGCGGGCTCGACGACCTGCTGGACGTGGTTGCCGGAGGCCTCCTTGGCGTACGCCGCGCCCTCCCGGATCTGGAGGTACCACAGCCGGCCGCCGAGGGTGCCGAGCAGGGAGAGGACGAGGACCTGGATCACGACGAGCCGGATCTGGACCCGTGGGGTCCGCCCGGTCTCGGGAATGTTCGTCACTGCGGCTGACTCCCCCTCTCGGTGCGCGGACGCGAGTACGCGGACGTGTGTGACGTGTACGCAGACGTGCGGGTGGATCTGTGTACTGAGCTATGTACGGCGCTATGTACAGATCCGTGTACGGATCCGTGTGCGTGCAAAGGATGAACGACGGGCCGGCACGCCCCCGTTCCGCCGGGGCCGTCCCCCGTCCGGGTGAACCCGCCCCCGCTCACAGCCGCTTGACCCCCTTGATGCGCCCGGCCCGCGCCACCCGCGCCCGGGCCGCCTTCATCCGCAGTCCGCCGCGCTGCCCGCCGATCCTCAGGCCCGTCCCGGAGGACAGCCAGCCGGAGGAGATGTCGGCCGCCCTGCCCCCGGGGCCGGTCTCGCCCAGCGGGTCGTTCTCCGCGCGCCGGGCCAGGAACATCACGCCGGGCACCACGAACGGGGCGAGCAGCAGGTCGTACAGAGCCGCCGAGAACAGCAGACCCGTGAGGCCGACGCCCCGGGCGGCGGTGTCGCCGACGAGGGCGCCGACGCCCGCGTACAGCAAAGTGGAGCCGACCGCGGCGGCCACGACCACCACCATCGGCCCGGTGGCCGACTTGACCTGGCCGTTCTCCGGCTTGACGAGGCCCGCGAGGTAGCCGATCACGCACAGCACGAGCGCGTAGCGCCCGGCGGCGTGGTCGGCGGGCGGCGCGAGGTCGGCGAGCAGCCCGGCGCCGAAGCCGATGAGCGCGCCGCCGACATGGCCGTAGACGAGGGCGAGGCCCAGCACGGTGAGGAGGAGCAGGTCGGGGACGGCTCCGGGGAGGTGGAGGCGGGCGAGGACGCTCACCTGGACGACCAGGGCGACGATCACCAGCGGGACGGAGAGCAGGATCCGGTTGACGCGCATCGTTGTCAGCTCCTACTGCTCGTCCTGGCCGTCTGCGGGTGCGTTCGCGCCCGGGGTGACCGTGACGGTCACCCTCGGCGTCGGGACCGGCTTGGGCTTCGCGGGGAGCACCGTGTCCCGCGGGTCCTTCTTCGGCGCCTCGACGACGACGCCGACGATGTCCAGCTTGGTGAAGCCGACGTACGGCGTGACATAGAGGGTGCGGGTCAGATCGCCGCCGGAGGGGTCGACGCGGGAGACCACGCCGACGGGGACACCGGGCACGAAGGGCCGGTCGGCCTGGGAGCCGAAGGTGACGAGCCGGTCGCCCGCCTTCACCTCCGCCTTGCCGTTGAGGAGTTCGACGCGCAGCGGACGGTCGCCCTGCCCGGAGGCGAAGCCGAGCTCGTCGCCGGCCTCCATGCGGGTGCCGACGGTGAAGTCGGGGTCGTTGGCGAGGAGCACGGTCGCGGTGTCCGGGCCGACGGTCGTCACCCGTCCGACGAGTCCGTCCCCGTTGAGGACGGTCATGTCGCGCTTGACGCCGTCGTTCGCGCCGATGTCGATGGTGACGGTCCAGGAGAAGCCCTGGGCCGCTCCTATCGCGATGACCTCGGCGCCCTTGATGCCGTACTGGCCGGCGCCGGCGAGCTTCAGCATCTTGTCGAGCTGCGTCAGCCGGCTGCGGTTGCGGTCGTCGCTGCCGAGTTTCGCCTCGAGAGCCGCGTTCTGCTGCTCCAGCTCCGCCAGCCGGTCGTGGCGCTCACCGGAGTCGCGGACCGCGGAGACGGCGTTGCCGACCGGGTCGACCGCCGAGGACACGCCGTCCTCGATGGGGCCGAAGACCGCGGCCGCGGCCTGTCGGGCACCGTCGACCGGGGAGTCCTCACCGCCACGGATGTCCACCGTGATCAGCGCGAACGCTACGGCGATCAGCAGCACCAGGAGCAGCCGGCTCTCTCGTGTGTCCCTCACGTGCGGCGGCCGTGCCCTTCCTCATAGGAATTCGGGTAGCCCCCGGCCGTACGGCCAAGGGGCGCTTTGTGGGAGCTTATGCATCAATATCAACGATCCGCCGCACGAGAGGAGATCGTCTCGTACGGCGGAATCGAAGCGTTACGTCATCTGCGCGGCGCGGCGTCCAGAACCTGCTGGAGCGCCTCGAACTCCTCGACGCACTTGCCGGATCCGAGCGCCACGCTGTCCAGCGGGTCCTCGGCGATATGGATCGGCATACCGGTCTCGCGCCGCAGCCGCTCGTCCAGACCGCGCAGCAGGGCGCCGCCGCCGGTCAGCACGATTCCGCGGTCCATGATGTCGCCGGACAGCTCCGGCGGGCACTTGTCGAGGGTGGTCTTCACCGCGTCGACAATGGCGTTGACCGGTTCCTCGATCGCCTTCCGGACCTCGGCCGCGGAGATGACGACGGTCTTCGGCAGCCCGGAGACGAGGTCCCGGCCACGGATCTCGGTGTGCTCGTCGGAGTCGAGATCGTACGCCGAACCGATCGTGATCTTGATCTGTTCGGCCGTCCGCTCACCGAGGAGGAGGGAGTACTCCTTCTTGATGTGCTGGATGATCGCGTTGTCCAGTTCGTCGCCCGCGACGCGGATGGACTGGGCGGTGACGATGCCGCCGAGCGAGATGACCGCGACCTCCGTGGTGCCGCCGCCGATGTCCACCACCATGTTGCCGGTGGCCTCATGGACCGGCAGACCCGAGCCGATGGCCGCGGCCATGGGCTCCTCGATGATGTGCACCTGGCGCGCGCCTGCCTGCGTCGACGCCTCGATGACGGCACGGCGCTCGACGCCGGTGATGCCCGAGGGCACACAGACGACGACCCGCGGCCGAGCCAGATACCTCCGCTTGTGGATCTTCAGAATGAAGTAGCGGAGCATCCGCTCGGTGATCTCGAAGTCGGCGATCACGCCGTCCTTCAGCGGACGCACGGCCACGATGTTGCCGGGCGTGCGCCCGATCATCTTCTTGGCTTCGGCGCCGACGGCGAGAATGCCGCCGGTGTTGGTGTTGATGGCGACGACGGACGGCTCGTTCAGTACGATCCCACGACCCCTGACGTACACCAGCGTGTTGGCGGTCCCGAGGTCGACAGCCATGTCACGGCCGATGAACGACATTGAGTTCCCCATCAGGATTCGACAGGCCTTCCCATGAGCTTTTGAGGGCTTTTCAGGTCGGCGAGGTGGGTGCTGTGACGTGAAGGCTTCCATCGTAGACGCGCCTGCACGAACACTGCGCGAGGGTCTTCGCCATTGTCAGCAGATGCCGGAGCGCCTCGCTTGTGGAGACGGTCCATCGGGGGCATCCGTTCCCCCGATCGCCACGCATATGCCGAAGGACGGCCGAAAAGGCACGGCCGTCCCTGGTCGGAGAAGCGGGCGAAATGACGGCCCCTCAGAAAAATTCGCAAAAACCCCTCAGGGCCTCTTCGCCGTCTCTCAGGCCCGGCCGGGGAAGAAGATCTTCACCTCGCGCTCGGCGGACTCCTCGGAGTCGGAGGCGTGGATCAGGTTCTCACGCACGATCACACCGAAGTCGCCGCGGATGGAGCCGGGCGCGGCGGCGATCGGGTCGGTGGGACCGGCGAGCGCACGCACTCCCTCGACGACCCGCTCACCCTCCACGATCAGCGCGACGACGGGCCCAGACGCCATGAACTCCATCAGCGGCTCGTAGAAGGGCTTGCCCTTGTGCTCGCCGTAGTGCTGCTCCAGCGTGTCCTGGTCCAGGGTGCGCAGCTCCAGCGCGGTGATCCGCCAGCCGGCCTTGCGCTCGATGCGGCTGATGATCTCGCCGGTCAGGCCACGACGGACGGCGTCGGGCTTGAGCAGGACGAGGGTGCGCTGGCTCACGGGAGGACTCCTTCTGGTGCCGGTGTGCGGTGGGATGAGGTTACAGGGCGTGTCCGCGCGCCTGTCACACAGCGTCAGCGGCGTCCGGGGACGGGGCGTCCGCCTGTGCCGCGAAGCGGGCCTTCGCCTCGTCGATCTTGCGGCCGTAGTGCACGGACGCCCACCACAGGGCGCCGAAGAGGACGCCCAGCACGAACATCATCGGGACGAAGAAGCCGGCGGCGACCAGGGCGATCTGGAGGGCCCAGCCCAGGGCCACTCCCCCGGGCCGGGTCACCATGCCGCACAGCAGCACGCTGAGCAGCATGGCGACGCCGCACACCGTCCACACCGTGGACATGGACAGGTCGGGATCCTTCATGGCGACCAGCCCGGCGAAGCCGATGATGAAGAACTCGCCGATCAGGGTCGAGGAACAGAGCGTGCGCATGATGTGGACTCAGCCCTTCAGCAGCAGCCGGGCTTCCCCGACGGTGATGACGGATCCGGTGACCAGGACGCCGCCGCCGGCGAACTCGCCCTCCTCCTCGGCGAGCGTGATCGCCGCCTCCAGGGCGTCGGGCAGCCGCGGCTCGACCTGGACGCGGTCCTCGCCGAACACCTCGACGGCGATCCCCGCCAGCTCGTCCGCGTCCATCGCGCGATGGCTGGAGTTCTGCGTGACGACGACCTCCGCGAAGATCGGCTCGAAGGCCTCCAGGAGCCCCCGCACGTTCTTGTCGGCGCTCGCGCCGACGACGCCGATCAGCCGGCTGAAGTCGAACGCCTCGCCGACCGCCTCGGCGGTGGCGCGGGCGCCCGCCGGGTTGTGGGCGGCGTCCAGCACGACGGTCGGGGACCGCCGCACGACCTCCAGCCGCCCCGGCGACGACACCGACGCGAAGGCCTTGCGGACGGTGTCGATGTCCAGCGGCTCGGGCCGCTGGGAGCCCACGCCGAAGAACGCCTCCACGGCGGCGAGCGCCACGGCCGCGTTGTGCGCCTGGTAGGGACCGTGCAGCGGGAGGTACACCTCCCCGTACTCGCCGCCGAGCCCGCGCAGGGTGAGCAGCTGCCCGCCGACGGCGACCTGCCGGGCCACGACCCCGAACTCCAGGCCCTCCCGGGCCACGGTCGCGTCGACCTCGACGGCCTTCTTCAGCAGGACCTGCGCGGCGTCGACCGGCTGCTGCGCCAGGATGACCGTCGCGTCCTGCTTGACGATCCCGGCCTTCTCGCCGGCGATCGCGCCGGGCGTCTCGCCCAGCCGGTCGGTGTGGTCCAGATCGATGGGGGTGACGACGGCGACGTCCCCGTCGATCACGTTGGTGGCGTCCCAGGAGCCGCCCATGCCCACCTCGACGACGGCGACGTCGACGGGCGCGTCGGCGAAGGCGGCGTACGCCATGCCGGTGAGCACCTCGAAGAAGGACAGCCGGTACTCCTGCTGCGCGTCGACCATCTCGACGTACGGCTTGATGTCGTTGTACGTCTCGACGAACCGCTCGGCGGAGATCGGCGCGCCGTCCAGGCTGATGCGCTCGGTGATCGACTGGACGTGCGGGGAGGTGTACCGGCCGGTGCGCAGCTCGAAGGCGCCGAGGAGGGCCTCGATCATGCGGGCGGTGGAGGTCTTGCCGTTGGTGCCGGTGATGTGGAGGGAGGGGTACGAGCGCTGCGGCTCGCCCAGGACGTCCATCAGCGCGGCGATCCGCGCGACGGAGGGCTCCAGCTTCGTCTCGCCCCACCGGCCGGCCAGCTCGGTCTCGACCTCGCGCAGGGCCTTGTCGGCCTCGGGGTCCTCGGGACGCGCGGGCACTCCGGCGCTGGGCGGGCCGCTCTGGGTGCGCAGGGTGCGACTGCCTGCCTCGATCACCGCGAGATCGGGATCGCGCTCGGTCTCGGCCGCGACGAGCTCTTCGAAGGCGTCGAGGGGGTCGGGCGTGTCATGGGGGCCGTTGCCGGGGTGGTCGCTCACGGGGCCAGTCTACGGAGGGGAGGTGACAGAGGTGGGCGAAGGCCCCCGGAGCTGGATGTTCCGGGGGCCTTCGATCGCTTGCGCGCCGCTCAGGACTGCGGCAGGCGCTCCAGCTGGGTCTGGATGCGGGCGATGTCCTCGTCCGCCTTCGCCAGCCGCGTGCGGATCTTCTCCACGACGTTGTCCGGCGCCTTGGCCAGGAAGGCCTCGTTGCCCAGCTTGGCGTTGGCCTGGGCCTTCTCCTTCTCGGCGTTGGCCAGGTCCTTCGCCAGCCGCTTGCGCTCCGCCGCCACGTCGATCGTGCCGGACAGGTCCAGCGCGACCGTCGCCCCCGCGACCGGCAGGGTCGCCGTCGCCGAGAAGGCCTCGCCCTCCGGCTGGAGCCGCAGCAGCTGACGGATGGCGGCCTCGTGCGGCGCCAGCGCCGTGCCGTCGAGGCTCAGCCGGGCCGGGACGCGCTGACCGGGCTGGAGCCCCTGGTCGTGACGGAAGCGGCGGACTTCGGTGATGACGGCTTGGAGGGTTTCGAGTTCCTGCTCGGCGGCCTTGTCCCTGAACCCGGAGTCCTTGGGCCAGTCGCCGACCACCAGCGACTCACCGCCGGTGAGCGTCGTCCACAGGGTGTCGGTGACGAAGGGGACGATCGGGTGCAGCAGCTTCAGCGTGACGTCCAGGACCTCGCCGAGGACCCGCTTGCTGACCTCGGCGGGAGCCCCGCCCGCCTGGAAGGTGGTCTTGGACAGCTCCACGTACCAGTCGAAGACCTCGTCCCACGCGAAGTGGTACAGCGCCTCGCTGAGCTTGGCGAACTGGTAGTCCTCGTAGTAGGCGTCGACCTGCGCCACCGTCTCGTTGAGGCGGGACAGGATCCAGCGGTCGGTGGACGACAGCTGCTCGGCCGGGGGCAGTTCGCCCTCGATCGTGGCGCCGTTCATCATCGCGAAGCGCGTGGCGTTCCAGATCTTGTTGGCGAAGTTGCGGGACGCCTGGACCCAGTCCTCGCCGATCGGGACGTCCGCGCCCGGGTTGGCGCCCTTGGCGAGGGTGAAACGCACAGCGTCGGAGCCGTACTTGTCCATCCAGACCAGGGGATCGACCGCGTTCGGGTTGGACTTCGACATCTTCTTGCCGAACTCGTCACGCACCAGGCCGGTCAGGGCGATGGTGTGGAACGGCGCCTCGCCGTCCATCGCGTAGAGGCCGAACATCATCATCCGGGCGACCCAGAAGAAGATGATGTCGTGGCCGGTGAGCAGGACGTCGGTCGGATAGAACTTCCGCAGATCCTCGGTCTGTTCCGGCCAGCCGAGAGTGGAGAAGGGCCACAGTCCGGACGAGAACCAGGTGTCGAGGACGTCGGAGTCCTGGGTCCAGCCCTCGCCGGCCGGCGGCTCCTCGTCGGGGCCGACGCAGACGATCTCGCCGTCCGGGCCGTACCAGATCGGGATGCGGTGGCCCCACCACAACTGGCGTGAGATGCACCAGTCGTGCATGTTGTCGACCCAGTCGAAGTAGCGCTTCGACATCTCCTCGGGGTGGATCTTCACGCGGCCGTCGCGGACGGCGTCGCCCGCCGCCTTCGCCAGCGGGCCGACCTTGACCCACCACTGCATCGACAAGCGCGGCTCGACCGTGGTCTTGCAGCGCGAGCAGTGGCCCACCGAGTGCATGTAAGGACGCTTCTCGGCGACGATCCGGCCCTGCTCCTTGAGCGCGCCGACGACCGACGAACGGGCCTCGAAGCGGTCCAGCCCGATGAAGGGGCCGTGGACCGTGATGACGCCGTGCTCGTCCATGATCGTCAGAGCGGGCAGATCGTGGCGCTGGCCGATGGCGAAGTCGTTCGGGTCGTGGGCCGGGGTCACCTTGACCGCGCCGGTGCCGAACTCGGGGTCCACGTGCTCGTCGGCGACGACCGGGATGGTGCGGTCGGTGAGCGGGAGCTTGATCTGCTTGCCGACCAGGTGCTTGTACCGCTCGTCGTCGGGATGGACGGCGACGGCCGTGTCACCGAGCATCGTCTCCGCACGCGTGGTGGCGACGACGAGGGAGTCCTCGCCCTCGCCGTACCGGATGGAGACCAGCTCGCCCGCGTCCTCCTGGTACTCCACCTCGATGTCCGAGATGGCCGTCAGACAGCGCGGACACCAGTTGATGATGCGCTCGGCGCGGTAGATCAGCTCGTCCTCGTAGAGCCGCTTGAAGATGGTGAGGACGGCCTTGGACAGGCCCTCGTCCATGGTGAACCGCTCGCGGTCCCAGTCGACGCCGTCGCCGAGGCGGCGCATCTGGCCGAGGATCTTGCCGCCGTACTCCTCCTTCCACCGCCAGACGCGCTCGACGAACTCCTCGCGGCCCAGGTCGTGGCGGGACTTGCCCTCCTCGGCGAGCTGCTGCTCGACCTTGTTCTGGGTGGCGATGCCGGCGTGGTCCATGCCGGGCAGCCAGAGCGACTCGTAGCCCTGCATGCGCTTACGGCGGGTCAGCGCGTCCATCAGCGTGTGCTGGAAGGCGTGGCCCAGGTGGAGGGAGCCGGTGACGTTCGGCGGCGGGATGACGATGGTGTACGCGGGCTTGTCGCTCTTCGCGTCCGCGGCGAAGTAACCCCGTTCCACCCAGCGCTCGTACAGCTTCCCCTCTACCTCGGCCGGCGCGTACTGGGTCGGCAGTTCGGTGCTGGGCGCTGGTGGCTGCTGCTGAGCGTTCTCGGTCACGGGCTCAGTTTAGGGGTGTCACGGCGCAGTCCCGAAACGCCTTTGTTCTGTAACGGTGAGGGCCCCGCCGCCGACGGGGACCACCCCTTGAGCCAGGATGTGAAAACCACATAAGCATCTGGAGGGGAACCCAGTAATGAGCTACAACCAGCCGGGCCCGTACGGCGGGCAGCAGCCTCAGCAGCCCGGTCCGTACGGCCAGCCGGGTCCGTACGGCCAGCCGCCGCAGGCCCCCCAGCCCGGCTATGGCTACCCCCAGCAGCCCCAGGCCCCGCAGCCCGGCTACGGCTACCCCCAGCAGCCGCAGCCGGGCCCGTACGGCCAGCAGCCGCCCACCACGCCCATGGGCCAGGTGCCTTACGGTCAGCCGCCCCACGGCCAGCCCCCGTACGGCGTTCCGCAGCCGCCGGCGCCGGGCGGCGGCAAGAAGAAGGCCGCGATCATCATCGGCGCGGTGGCGGTCGTCGCGGCGATCGCGGTGGGCGCGGCGCTCGTCCTCAGCACCAACAGCGGCAGCGGCTCGGACATCGCCGACGACGGCCCGCACAAGCTGACGACGCCGGCGACGGTGCTCACCGACTACAAGAAGTCGAACGAATCGGACGGGGACTCCTTCAGCGAGGACGACCTCAAGGACGCCGAGAAGCACGGTGTGAAGAACGCCAAGGACGTGGAGGCCGAGTACGCGTCCGGCGACAAGAGCAACCCGCTCGCCCAGCAGATGATCAAGTTCATGGGCGTGTACGGCGACATCGAGGACCCGGAGGCGGTCGTCGACGGCATGTTCGCCGAGATGAAGAAGGAGGCGGGCAAGGACGACGAGGGCGAACTCGTCGGCTCGCCCAAGGAGTACAGCCCGGCCGCTCTCGATGGCGGGGTCCTCAAGTGCCAGGAGACCAAGATCTCCGGCGGCTCCGGTGCCGCGGCCGAGGGCGGGCCGAGCGAGTTCAGCATGCCGGTGTGCATCTGGGGCGACCACAGCACACTGGGCATCGTCATCAACATGGACCTGGCGGACGCGATGTCCGGCAAGGCCGCCGACATGAACGGCGCGGCGGAGCTGACGGCCAAGTTCCGCAACGAGGTCCGCGTCAAGGCCTGACGATCGAGACCTGACGCAACAACGAGGGCGCCCCCACCGCAACGTGCGGTCGGGGCGCCCTCGTTCGTGCGCCTGCGGCGGTGTTACGCCGTCTTCTGCTCGCCCGAGCCCCGGCCGCCGCGCTGCTCGCGGGGGATCAGGGTGGGGTTCACGTTGGAGTGGACGACGTCGGCGGTGATGACGACCCGGGCCACGTCCTTGCGGGACGGGACCTCGTACATCACCGACATCAGGACCTCCTCCATGATGGCGCGCAGACCGCGGGCGCCGGTCTGGCGGAGGATGGCCTGGTCGGCGATGGCTTCGAGGGCCTCTCGCTCGAAGTCCAGCTCCACACCGTCGAGTTCGAAGAGGCGCTGGTACTGCTTCACCAGCGCGTTGCGCGGCTCGATCAGGATCTGGAGCAGGGCCTCGCGGTCCAGGTTGTGCACCGAGGTGATCACCGGCAGACGGCCGATGAACTCGGGGATCATGCCGAACTTGACAAGGTCCTCGGGCATGACGTCCTCGAACTGGTCCTTGGCCTCCAGCTCCCGCTTGGAGCGGATCGTCGCGCCGAAGCCGATGCCCTTGGCGCCGGCCCGGGTCTCGATGATCTTCTCCAGGCCCGCGAACGCGCCGCCCACGATGAACAGGACGTTCGTCGTGTCGATCTGGATGAACTCCTGGTGCGGGTGCTTGCGGCCGCCCTGCGGCGGGACGGAGGCGGTGGTGCCCTCCAGGATCTTCAGCAGGGCCTGCTGGACGCCCTCGCCCGACACGTCACGCGTGATCGAGGGGTTCTCGCTCTTGCGCGCGACCTTGTCGATCTCGTCGATGTAGATGATCCCGGTCTCGGCCTTCTTGACGTCGTAGTCGGCCGCCTGGATCAGCTTCAGCAGGATGTTCTCGACGTCCTCGCCGACGTACCCCGCCTCGGTGAGCGCTGTGGCGTCGGCGATCGCGAAGGGGACGTTCAGCATGCGCGCGAGGGTCTGCGCGAGGAGGGTCTTGCCGGAGCCCGTGGGGCCCAGCAGGAGGATGTTGGACTTCGCCAGCTCGATGGCGTCCTCGCGGCTCTGGCCGCCGCCGTTCTCGCCGGCCTGGACCCGCTTGTAGTGGTTGTACACCGCGACGGAGAGGGCCTTCTTCGCGGCCTCCTGGCCGACGACGTACCCCTCCAGGAACTCGTAGATCTCGCGGGGCTTGGGCAGTTCCTCCCAGCGCACCTCGCTCGTCTCGGCGAGTTCCTCCTCGATGATCTCGTTGCAGAGATCGATGCACTCGTCGCAGATGTACACACCGGGCCCTGCGATGAGCTTCTTGACCTGCTTCTGGCTCTTGCCGCAGAACGAGCACTTGAGCAGATCGCCGCCGTCACCGATGCGTGCCACGGTGTGCTTCCCCTTCGCCTGGGAGACGCCTGGACGCTACGAGTCCAGCGGCTCCTGGTGCTGCCTTATGTCCGACGGTACCTTGCCGGGCCCCCCGTTCGGGCCCCCCTTGGCACGGTTCACTGCTGCCCACTGCGACGCGGACCGTGTCCCACCGTGCCAAGGAGCGGCGGACGATACCACTACCCGCGTCAGCGGACGTCGCTGTTGTTCAGCTTCCGGGTGGAGATGATCTGGTCGACGAGGCCGTACTCCAGCGCCTCCTCGGCCGTGAGGATCTTGTCGCGCTCGATGTCCTCGCGGATCTTCTCGATCGGCTGGTTGGAGTGCTTGGCCAGCATGTTCTCCAGCTGGTCACGCATCCGGGTGAACTCCTTGGCGATGATCTCCAGGTCGGAGAGCTGCCCGCGGCCGGTGGAGCCGGCCGGCTGGTGGATCAGCACGCGGGAGTTCGGCAGGGCCATGCGCTTGCCCGGCGTACCGGCCGCGAGCAGGATCGCCGCGGCGGAGGCCGCCTGGCCCATGCAGACGGTCTGGATGTCCGGCTTCACGAACTGCATCGTGTCGTAGATGGCCGTGAGCGCGGTCATGTCGCCGCCGGGGCTGTTGATGTAGACCGAGATGTCCCGGTCCGGGTCCATCGACTCCAGGCACAGCAGCTGCGCCATGACGTCGTTGGCGGAGGCGTCGTCGATCTGGACGCCGAGGAAGATCACGCGCTCCTCGAAGAGCTTCGCGTACGGGTCGTACTCGCGGATGCCCTGGGAGGTGCGCTCGACGAAGCGCGGGACCACGTAGCGGCTGTCGGGCCGGGGCCCTTCGTACTGGCCGCTGGCGGCGCCGGGGAAGTTGCTCATGTGCGTGTTCACCATCCTGGTGCGTTCTGGGCTGAGGTCTCGGCGGTGCGTGGCGTGGCCGGGGCGGTCAGGCACCGGTGCCGCCGCCTCCCGGAACACCGGAGGCATGCGTGATGATCTCGTCGATCAGGCCGTACTCCGCGGCCTCCTGCGGGGTGAACCAGCGGTCGCGGTCACCGTCGCGGATGATCGCCTCGACCGTCTGACCGGAGTGCAGGGCGGTCAGCTCGGACATGCGCTTCTTGGTGCGCAGCAGGTACTCGGCCTGGATCTTGATGTCCGAGACCGTGCCGCCGAGGCCGGCGGAACCCTGGTGCATCATGATGTCGGCGTGGGGCAGCGCGAAGCGCTTGCCCGCCGCACCGCCGGTCAGCAGGAACTGGCCCATGGACGCGGCCATGCCCATGGCGATGGTGACCACGTCGTTCGGGATGTACTGCATCGTGTCGTAGATGGCCATGCCTGCCGTCACCGAGCCGCCGGGGCTGTTGATGTACAGGTACACGTCCTTGGTCGGATCCGCGGCCAGGAGCAGCAGCTGTGCGGTGATCTTGTTGGCGATGTCGTCGTCGACCTGCTGTCCGAGGAAGATGATTCGCTCGTTGAGCAGCCGGTTGTAGACCTGGTCACCGAGGCCGCCACCGAAGGAAGGCTCGCCGGCGGCGGAGGGCATCAGATTCGTCACGTATCCACCTGCTCGTCTTACGACGGCGCCGGGCCGTCTCACGTGTTCTGCCGGGGCGTGGGGCCGTCCGGCGGTTCGGCGACTCCCCTGCCCTCGTATTCATGGACCCTAACGCGCGGGTCCCTTCGGGGAATCCCGGAGAGGTGGGTGTTCGCCGGGGGCGTAGAGCTGTGCGGGAGCTCCGCAGGAGCTCCGCTGGTGGTGCGGGGGCCGGATCGTCGGGGTGCTTGCGGGGGTCTTCGGGCTGCGGGAGCGATGTGGCTTGTCGCGCAGTTCCCCGCGCCCCCGGCGTTCGCTGCCCTGGCGTACGCCGAAGGGGGCCCCGGAGCTTGATCGCCCCAGGGCCCCCTTCTGACTACGTCAGCGGTGACGCTCGGCTGGTCAGGCCTCGTTCTTGGCCTCGGCGGGCTTGTCCTCGGAGGTCTCCGCCTCGGCGGCCGGGGACTCCTCGGTCTCGGAGGTCTCCTCGTCCTCGTCGTCGAGGTCGATGACCTCGCCGTTGGTGTCCTTCACCGTGGCGGACTCCACGACCAGGGCCAGGGCCTTGCCGCGGGCGACCTCGCCGACCAGGAGCGGGACCTGGCCGCCCTCGACGACCGCCTGGGCGAACTGGTCGGGGGACATGCCGGAGGAGGCGGCGCGGCGCATGAGGTGCTCGGTGAGCTCCTCCTGGTTGACGTTGAGCTTCTCGCGCTTGACGAGCTCGTCCAGGACGAACTGGGTCTTGATGCCCTTGACCGCGGCCTCGCGGGTCTCGGTCTCGAACTCCTCGGCGGTCTTGCCCTGGATCTCCAGGTACTTGTCGAGGGTCAGACCCATCTGGCCGAGCTGGTGGTGCTCCAGGTTGTGCTTGCGGGTGTTGACCTCGTCCTCGAGCAGCTTCTCGGGGACGGGCACCTCGACGAGCTCCAGGAGCTTCTCCAGGACGCGCTCCTGGGCCTGGGTGGCCTGGTCGAACTGCTTCATGTCGGCGAGGCGCTTGCGGCTGTCGGCCTTCAGCTCGTCGAGCGTGTCGAACTCGGAGGCGAGCTGCGCGAACTCGTCGTCCAGCTCGGGGAGTTCACGCGCGGCGACCTGGGTGACCTTGACGGTGACCTCGGCCTCCTTGCCGGCGCCGGTGCCGCCCTTGAGCTCGGAGGTGAAGGTGGTCTCGCCACCGGCCTCCAGGCCCTTCACGGCGTCGTCGATGCCGTCGAGCAGCTCGCCGGAGCCGATGGTGTAGGAGACGCCGCTCGCGACGCCGTCCTCCAGCACCTCGCCGTCGACCTTGGCCTCCAGGTCCACGGTGACGACGTCGCCGTCCTCGGCGGCGCGCTCGACCGGGGAGGTGGAGGCGAAGCGCTCACGGAGCTGCTCGACGGACTTCTCCAGGTCCTCGTCGGTCACCTCGACGGCGTCGACCTCGACCTCGATGGCGGAGAAGTCCTCGGGGAGCTCCAGGGAGGGGCGGATGTCGACCTCGGCGGTGAAGTTCAGCGTCTCGCCGTCCTTCAGCTCGGTGATGTCGACCTCGGGCTGGCCCAGGACGTCGATCTCGGCCTCGTTGACCGCCTCGGTGTAGAACTTGGGAAGCGCGTCGTTGACGGCCTCCTCCAGGACGGCACCGCGGCCGAACCGCTGGTCGATGACCCGGGCGGGGATCTTGCCCTTGCGGAAGCCCTTCACCGTGACCTGCTGGTTGATCTTCTTGTACGCCGCGTCGAGGCTGGCCTTGAGCTCCTCGAAGGGCACCTCGACAGTGAGCCGAACCCGGGTCGGGTTCAGGGTCTCCACGGCGCTCTTCACGGTTCGGTCTCCTTGTGGCTGACATCTTGGGTTTCGCCGGAGCCAGACAGGTCCGGCGATTTCGCCGCCCGGGAGAGTTCTCAGGCCGAGTGGGGCCGGGACACACGGGCGCGCAGTTTGCATAGTAGCCGCAGCCGAGGGACGGCCCAAAAGACGACCACCGGCCAGGCGCACGGTGTGATCGCGCAGTGGTTCGCGCCACCGGCCACGCGGGCGGTCGCGCGGGGGATCGCGCAGATGAATCGCGCAGGTGGTCGGGGTGGCGGGATTTGAACCCACGGCCTTCCGCTCCCAAAGCGGACGCGCTACCAAGCTGCGCCACACCCCGTCTGGTGCGACACGTAGGGTACATGCCCGCAGCCCGCCTGACCGCCGCCTTTACCCAGTCGGGAGACGGGTCGCGGCGCGAGCCGGAGGCGAGGTGTGCGGCGAGGCGGCCCGACCCGCTACGATGCCTGAAGCGCCGCGGCCGACCGACCTGCGGCGGCGCTGTGCGGGCGTAGCTCAATGGTAGAGCACTAGTCTTCCAAACTAGCTACGCGGGTTCGATTCCCGTCGCCCGCTCCGAATGACTCAGGGCCAGGTCAGAGGGTGATTCCTCTGCCTGGCCCTGATCATTTGCGGGGGCTATTCAGCGGGCAGGGCCTCTCGCATCGCCTTCGCGGTGGCCGTCGGGTCGTAGTCCTCCGGGACGCCTTCGACCAGGATGATGTCGCCCTCGATGTGACGCGAGCGCAGCGGTGCGATCTCCCGGTACGCGGGCGAGTCCCACCAGGCCCGCGCCTCGGTGATCCCCGGGAAGCCGATCACGACGACGTGACCGGGCCAGCCGCCCTCCTTCACCTCGTGCTGCGTGGCGTGCACGAGGAAGTGCCCGCCGTACGGCTCGAAGGTGGCGGGGATGCGCTCGATGTACTCGGCGATCTCCGGGTGCGGAGCGGCCTCTCGCAGGTGAGCAATGGCGTAGGCGGGCATGGTGTCCTTCCGGTCGGTCGGGCTCCGTACCCCGGGACCATGGCATGCCGACGCGCCAGGGGCGATGACCTGACAGGTAAGGGGGCCCTGTTCCAGCCCTCGGCGTCTCAGAAGCTGATCTGGTTGATCGTCTCCGCCAGGGAGTTCAGGAAGCGGTTGATCGACGGGGCCATGCCGGTCGAGGCGAGGAAGAAGCCGAAGAGGATCGCGACGATGGCGGGGCCCGCCTTGATGGAGCCGCCCCGGATCAGCACGACCAGGACGATCGCCAACAGCAGCACCACTGACAGTGAGATGGCCACAACTGATCACACATCCTCGGTCGGTCCGCACTCCCGGCCCGGGGTCGCGACCCGCGTACCCCGCCATGGACCATCGTGCCACCAACAGGGCCCTGATATGCGGCCCGTGACGCAACCTCGACCTCGACTGTCCGTCACGTACCGTGCGGGAGAAGCCCGGAAAGGCCGCCGCACAGGAATTCGAGCGCATATCGCCGCCACAAATTCACAACTGGTGCGCAGCTGATTCGAATTGCGGTGGGAGACGGTCGTCCACACGCCCACAAGCGGCGGCATGTACCTTTGAGTGTGGATTATTCATGACATTCGGGGCACGGTGTGACCCACAAGACAGGCATTGCGGCGTCGAGTTCGGTGAATTCGTGGGTAGGCGGGCGCGGACAATCAGAAATGACGTCGTGCGTTTCACGTATCACCGCGGACAACGCTAGGGTGCCTCAGATGTTCCACGCCGCCTCGTCTCTCGTGCCGAGCCCGCGCTCTTCCCCGAGCGAGAAAGATCAGCACCAGCGGTCCCCCTCCCGGACCCGGGACAGACGGCCCACGCGGCGTGACGCGTTCTTCGACAACGCCAAGTACCTGGCGATCGTGCTGGTCGCGGTGGCGCACTCCTGGGAGCCCCTCAAGGGCGGCGACCGGGGACTTCAGGCGGCGTACCTCGTGGTGTACACGTTCCACATGCCGGCGTTCATCGTCATCTCCGGCTACTTCTCCCGCGGTTTCGACGCGAGCCCCGGCCGGCTGAAGCGGCTGCTCACCGGCGTCGCCGTGCCGTACCTCGTGTTCGAGACCGCCCACTCCCTCTTCAAGCGCTACGCCGGTCACAGCCCCGACCAGGGGATCAGCCTCCTGGACCCGTACTACGTGACCTGGTTCCTGTGCGCGCTGTTCGTCTGGCGGCTGACCACCCCGCTGTGGAAGCTGATCCGCCACCCGCTGCCGGTCGCGCTGTGCGTCGCCATGCTGGCCTCCGTCTCCCCCACCATCGGCGACGACCTAGACGCCCAGCGTCTGCTCCAGTTCCTGCCGTTCTTCGTGCTGGGGCTGTGCCTGAAGCCGGAGCACTTCCAGCTGGTGCGCCGCCGCTCGGCGCGGATCGCGGCCGTGCCGGTGTTCGCGATCGCGCTGACCTTCGCCTGGTGGGCGGTGCCGCGGATGGACAACGCCTGGTTCTACCACCGCGACTCCGCCCAGGAGCTGGGCGCTCCCTGGTGGGCCGGGCCGGTCATGCAACTCGCCCTGTTCGTCTGCTCGTTGCTGCTGACCGCCTGCTTCCTCGCCTGGGTTCCGGGTCGTGCGACCTGGTTCACCGCGCTCGGCGCGGGCACCCTGTACGGCTATCTGCTGCACGGCTTCCTGCTCAAGGGCGCCGAGTACGGCGGCCTGTTCGAGCCGGCCTGGCTGCACGGCCCGCTCGGCGTGATCGCCGTCAGCGTGACTGTGGCCGCCGCCGTCACCCTGCTGTGCACGAGGCCCGTGCAGCGGGCGTTCCGGTGCGTGGTGGAGCCCAGGATGGAATGGGCGTTCAAGCGCGACGCCGCCGAACTGGCCCGTGCGCGGGAGAAGTCCCGCGACCAGCGGCACGAAACGGTCCCGGCGGCTTAGCGGCTCAGCGGCGGCTCAGCAGCTCAACGGCGGCTCGGCGGCTCAGCGGCTCAGCGGCTCAGGACGTGTCCCGGCTCCCGGTGAGGCCCAGGAGGGCGCGCATGTGCGCGTACTTCCCGGTGAGCCGGGTGCGGGTCGGGGCGTCGAGGGCGGCGAGCCGGGCCGGGTCGGCGTTGTGCGCCAGGTCGGCTTCCTTCACCAGCAGCGCGCCCGGGGTGGCGAGGATGCGCTCCGCGTACGCCTCCGGCGGCTCTCCGGCCCGCTTGGTGACCGCGCGCACGATGTCCTTCGTGCGGTCGCTGAGTTCGGCCTCGTCCAGCCAGGCCGCGGAGAGGGCGTCGTCCTCGACGGCGTCGTGCAGCCAGGCCGCCGCGATCTGGTCGGCGTCGCCGCCGCGCTCCCGTACGCCCTCCGCGACCGCGCGCAGGTGTTCGGCGTAGGGGCGGCCGGCCTTGTCGGTCTGGCCCTCGTGCGCGGCGCGGGCGAGCGCCTCGACCTCGGTCAGGGTGAGCATCGCGGACCTCCAGGGCCTGGTATCGCGGACCTCCAAGGTCTAGTGGAGCGGTATCGCCTGGGCCGTGGGGCCGTCGCGGCAGACCAGGAGGAGGGCCCGGTCGTCGTTGACGTCCCGGGCGACGGCCTCGATCAGGTGCCAGGCGGCGCCCTGGAAGCCGCCGGCGACATAGCGGTCGGCCTCGCCGGTGAGGCGGTCGATGCCCTCGACGATGTCCCGGTCGGAGGTCTCCACCAGGCCGTCCGTGAAGAGCATCAGCACGTCCCCGGCGCGCAGGGAGCCCTTCACCGGGTCGAACTGGGCGCCCTCGTAGACGCCGAGCAGCGGGCCCTCGGCCGCCTTCTCCTCCCAGCGGCCGCTGCCCGCGCTGAGTTGGAGGCCCGGCGGATGCCCGGCCGAGTACAGCTCGTAGTCGCCGGAGTCGAGATCCAGGACGAGGTGGATGGAGGTCGCGAAGCCCTCGTCCCAGTCCTGGCGCAGGAGGTAGCCGTTGGCGGCGGGCAGGAAGGCGTGCGGGGGCAGCGAGCCGAGCAGTCCGCCGAACGCGCCGGACAGGAGCAGGGCGCGCGAGCCGGCGTCCATGCCCTTGCCGGAGACGTCGGTGAGGACGACCTCCAGGGTGCGGCCGCCGTTGGTGCGGGCCGCGACGACGAAGTCCCCGGAGAACGACTGGCCGCCGGCCGGGCGCAGCGCCATCTCGCGGTGCCAGCCCTGCGGCAGCTTCGGCAACTTGCTCTGCACGCGGATGCGTTCACGCAGGTCGAAGAGCATGGTGCCGCCGCGCCGCCACGGCACGCCGACGCGGCTGCGGAACTGGGCGATGAGCAGCCCGAAGAGACCGCAGGCCGCGACGACGAGCACGACGCCCGGGGTGACCCGGGAGGGGCCCTCGGTGTAGGGGCCCAGCTGCACCGACTCCACGATGAGCGCCGTGGCCGCCGCCGCGTAGAGACCGAGCAGGCTCGCGGGGCGCAGCAGGAGGCCGCCCGCGACGATCGGCAGGACGAGCGCGGCCGGCGAGCACCACACCGAGTTGGCGAGGGTGGTGACGGCGATCAGCGGGACGGTGAGCAGCAGTCCGGCCAGCGCGATCCAGTCCGAGCCGTCGCCGCGGAAGTAGTCGACGGCGCTCCGGCGCACGCCGGTGCGGACCCGGTGCACCAGGTGCTTCAACCGGGCCGTCAACGTCTCGGCTTCCGCGCGCCGCTGTCGTCCTGCTGCCATTAGTTCGGGACCCTATCCATCCAACCCGCCGCTTGGCACGGGAGGTCCCACTTGTCCCCCGTCCGAGGCTCAACTTCACAGTGAACGGCACGGAAAGCGATTCCGCCGCGGGGAGGGAGAAATTCCCTGGCTCGTCCTTCATCGCGCTGGTAGGCATGGATCCATGACGACTGAGGCGACGGGGCCCGTGCCCCATTCCGGTACCGCCCTGCGGGTGCTGCGGCAGGACGACTGGGACGAGTGGTACGACGTTCTGGTGCGTGCCTTCGGAGGCGTCGACGAGCCGGCGGAGGAGCGCGCGCTGTGGAGAGCGCTCACTCCGTGCGAGCGCGCCCTGGGCGCCTGGGACGGCGATCTTCCGGTGGGGTCCGCGGGGGCTTTCGACTTCCGCTTGACGGTGCCGGGCGGCGCCTCGGTGCCGGCCGCCGGTGTGACGATGGTCGGCGTGGCCGCCACGCACCGGCGGCGCGGCGTCCTGACGGCGATGATGCGGCGGCAGCTCGACGACATACACGCGTGGGGCGAGCCGTTGGCGGTCCTCACGGCCTCCGAGCCCGCGATCTACGGCCGGTTCGGGTACGGCGCGGCGACCTTCTCCCTCCACGGCGAGATCGACACGAGCCGGGTGCGGCTGTCCGTCCCGCCCGGCACCGATGACGTACGGCTGCGCTACGCCGACCCCGCCGAGTCCCTCGACGCGTGCGAGGCGCTGTACGCGCGGACGGTGCCGTCGCGGGCCGGGATGCTGGCGCGGCGGCCGGGCTGGGACCGGCTGATGGTGCTGGATCCGGAGGGCGGACGGGAGGGGGCGTCGCGGCTCCAGTGCGTGCTGGCCGAGCGGGACGGCGAGGTCAGCGGGTACGCGCGGTTCCGGGTCCGGCCGCGCTGGACGGACACGGGGCACAACGGGGAGGTGCTGTTGACCGACCTCACCGCGGTGGACCCGCAGACGAGCGCGGCGCTGTGGCGGTTCCTGTTCGGGATCGACCTGACCACCTCGCTGACGGTGCGGGGGCGGCCGGTGGACGAGGCCTGGCAGCATCTCGTCTCCGATGTGCGGCGGTGTCAACTGCGGGTGCGGGACGCGCTGTACGTGCGGCTGGTGGACATCGGGGCCGCGCTGGAGGCGCGGACGTATCCGGCCCCGGTGGACGTGGTGTTGGACGTGGAGGACGCCTTCTGCCCCTGGAACGAGGGGCGTTGGCGGCTGACCGGGGACGCGAAGGGCGCGAGCTGTGTGCGTACCCGGGACGCGGCCGATCTGGCGCTGACGGTACGGGAGTTGGGGGCGGCGTACCTCGGGGGCGTGAGCCTGGGCGCGTTGGGCGCGGCCGGACGGGTGCGGGAGCTGCGGCCGGGTGCGCTGGAGGAGGCCTCGGTGGGGTTCGGGGGGTGGGGTGCGCCGTGGATGCCGCACGGGTTCTGAGCGGCGGCGGGGTGTGACGAACTGAGTCAGTTCTGCTGGCAGTCGGGGCACCAGAAGAGGTTGCGGGCGGCGAGGTCGGCGGTGCGGACGGTCTCGCCGCAGAGGTGACAGGGCTGGTGGGTGCGCCGGTAGACGTAGACCTCGCCGCCGTGGTCGTCGACGCGGGGCGGGCGGCCCATCGCCTCCGGGGTGTGCTCCGGGCGGACGGTGTCGATGCGGTTGTTGCGGACGCCCTCGCGCATGAGGGCGACGAGGTCCGACCAGATCGCGTCCCATTCGGCGGGGGTGACGTCCTTGCCCGCGCGGTACGGGTCGACGCCGTGCCGGAAGAGGACCTCGGCGCGGTAGACGTTGCCGACGCCGGCGATGACCTTCTGGTCCAGGAGGAGGGCGGCGATCGTCGTACGGCTGCGGGAGATCCTCCGGTACGCGGCGCCGGGGTCGGCGTCCTCGCGCAGCGGGTCGGGGCCGAGGCGGGCGTGCACCGCCTGCTTCTCGGCGTCCGTGATCAGGGCGCAGGTCGTCGGGCCGCGCAGGTCGGCGTACGAGGTGCCGGTGGCGAGGCGGAGGCGGACGGTGTCCGTGGGCGGGGGCGCGGGGGCGTCACCGAGGGCGACCTTGCCGAAGAGGCCCAGGTGGATGTGGACCCAGGAGGCCTCGAAGGCGAGGAAGAGGTGCTTGCCGTGGGCCTCGGCGCCGGTGAGGGGGGTGCCGGTGAGAAGGGCGGCGGCGTCGCTGAACTTGCCCTGGGGGCTGGTCACGCGCGGGGCGCTGCCGGCGAAACGCGCGGTGTAGTCCTGCGCGAGCCGGTGGATCGTGTGCCCTTCCGGCACCTGACGCCGCCCTTTCTCCTCGATCGAGCCGTGGGGCCGGGCCGACCGCCCGGCCCCGTCGGGAGCCTACTGCTGCGGGTGGTGCGCCGGGATCGCCGGCAGCTCGCCCGTCGTCTCGTACGACGCGAGCATGTCGATGCGGCGGATGTGGCGTTCGTCACCCGAGAAGGGGGTGGCGAGGAAGGTCTCGACGAACTTCGTCGCCTCGTCCTGGCTGTGCATGCGGGCGCCGACCGCGACGACGTTGGCGTTGTTGTGCTGGCGGCCCAGGGACGCCGTCTCCTCGCTCCAGGCGAGGGCCGCGCGGACGCCCTTCACCTTGTTCGCCGCGATCTGCTCGCCGTTGCCGGAGCCGCCGATGACGATGCCGAGGGAGTCGGCGTCGGCGGCCGTCCGCTCGGCCGCGCGGAGGCAGAAGGGCGGGTAGTCGTCCTGGGCGTCGTAGATGTGGGGGCCGCAGTCGACCGGGTCGTGGCCCGCCGCCTTCAGCCATTCGACGAGATGGTTCTTGAGTTCGAAGCCCGCATGGTCCGAGCCGAGATACACGCGCATGGGATGAGTGTGACACGCGGGTCGCGGGGTAACAGCGCGGGGTATCGGGCCAGAAAAGCGTAGGCAGATCAATGGAACCTCAGGGAAACCTCAAGTAACGATCCGGAATCAGAGGTTCCCCAATCCGAATGCCTCGGATTCACTGGACCGGCTCGTACACCTCCTAGTACGGCCCGTACACCGCTCGTACGGGAGAAACCCCACGCGGCGCAAAGGAAATCCGTTCCATGACTTCGCAGCCGACCCTGACGAAGGCCGAAAACGGCCCCGGAGGGCCCGGAGAACCCGGGCACGGTCTCCAGGCGGGCCTCAAGAACCGCCATCTCTCGATGATCGCCATCGGTGGCGTCATCGGCGCCGGACTGTTCGTAGGTTCCAGCTCCGGCATCGCCACCGCCGGGCCCGGCATCCTCCTCTCGTACGCCCTCGTCGGCACGCTCGTGGTGCTGGTGATGCGGATGCTCGGGGAGATGTCCGCGGCCAACCCGACCTCGGGTTCCTTCTCCGCTCACGCCGACCGCGCGCTCGGCCCCTGGGCCGGCTTCTCCATCGGCTGGCTGTACTGGTTCTTCTGGGTCGTCGTCCTCGCCGTGGAGGCGACCGCGGGCGCGGCGATCCTCGAGTCGTGGATACCGGCGGTGCCCCAGTGGGGGTGGGCGCTGATCGTGATGGTGGTGCTGACCGCCACCAACCTGGTCTCCGTCGGCTCCTACGGTGAGTTCGAGTTCTGGTTCGCCGGGATCAAGGTCGTCGCCATCGGCGCCTTCATCGTCGTCGGCGGGCTCGCCGTGTTCGGCGTGCTGCCCGGCGCGGACACCGAGAAGGCCGGCCTCGGCAACCTCGTCGACCACGGCGGCTTCCTGCCCCACGGGGCCGGCGCGATCCTCACCGGTGTGCTGCTCGTCGTCTTCTCGTTCATGGGCAGCGAGATCGCGACCCTGGCCGCGGGCGAGTCGGAGGACCCGCAGCGGGCGGTGACCAAGTCCACCAACAGCATCATCTGGCGTATCGCCGTCTTCTACCTCGGCTCGATCTTCGTCGTCGTCGCGCTGCTGCCGTGGAACGACCCCTCCATCAAGGAGAAGGGCTCGTACGTCGCCGCGCTGGACTCCCTGGGCATCGCGCACGCCGGTCAGATCATGAACTTCATCGTGCTGACCTCGGTGCTGTCCTGTCTGAACTCCGGTCTCTACACCGCTTCCCGGATGGCGTTCTCGCTGGGCGAGCGCGGGGACGCGCCGAAGTCGTTCGCTCGGACGAACAGCCGGGGTGTGCCGATGACGGCGATCATCGCGTCCGTGGTGTTCGGGTTCGTCGCGGTGTTCTTCAACTACAAGTTCCCGGACTCCGTGTTCCTGTTCCTGGTCAACTCCAGCGGTGCGGTCGCGCTGTTCGTGTGGCTGGTCATCTGCTTCTCGCAGCTGCGCATGCGGAAGATCATCCAGGCGGAGGCGCCGGAGAAGCTGGTCGTGCGGATGTGGCTGTACCCGTACCTGACCTGGGCGACGGCCGCGCTCATCGTGTTCGTGCTCGGCTACATGCTGACCGACACCGAGAACGACGGGCGCAAGACGGTGCTGTTGTCGCTGCTCGTCGCGGCGGTGGTGCTGGTCATCGCGTTCGTGAAGCAGAAGGTGAAGGGGACGGCGAAGACGGACTCCGTTCCCGTCGGGAAGTAGTCGCCGTCGTCTGACGTCTGCCGTCTGTAGACATCCGAAGGGGCCCGTCTGTGCTGCGGGCCCCTTCGGGCGTTTCAGCCTGTGCGAGGAACCCCGGGCGTTGACGCCCGGGAGGAATCGCATCTGGTGGTGGCGGTGCGGAGCACCGCGGAATCGGGCCGGAGGCGACAGGGACGCGAAGCGGCCGGGTGACGGCGGAGCCTGGCCGTGGTCGGCGCTGTGGGCGTGGGGCTGGGGCTGGTCGCTCGTTCGGGTGAGGGGAAGGGGAACGTGTGATGGCTGCTCGTACGGGTGCGTACGTTCATGGTCATGAAGCTGGTGGTGCGGGTCAAGCTCCTGCCGACGCCCGTGCAGGCGGCGGCACTTGAGGCGACCCTGCATGCCTGCAACGAGGCCGCGACCTGGGCCGCCCACGTCGCCTTCGAGGAGAAGGCGGCCAAGCCCCTGGCCCTGCGCAAGCACACCTACCGGCAGATCAAGGCCCGGTGGAATCTGGGTGCGCAGGCCGCCCAGCACGCGATCAAGAAGATCTGCGACGCCTACACCACGCTGCACGCCAACCTCCGTCACGGAAACCATGGCAAGCCCGGCTCCAGGCGGTACGAGAAGGCGGCAGGCAAGCCGGTCACCTTCCGCGCGGACGCCGCGCAGCCCTATGACGACCGGATGCTGTCCTGGCAGCACGAGCAGCGCACGGTGTCGGTCTGGACCACGGCCGGGCGGATGAAGAACGTCGCGTTCACCGGCGAGCCGGGGCAGCTGGCGGTGGTGGCCGCGCACCGCAAGGGTGAGTCCGATCTGATGTGCCGGGGCGGGCAGTGGTATCTGCTGGTGACCTGCGACATCGCCGAGGCCGAGGGGAACGCACACCCGGCGGGGTTCGTCGGGGTGGACCTGGGCATCGTCAACATCGCCACCACCTCCACCGGCAAGCGGCACAGCGGGCGACGCCTGAACCGGCGCCGTGAAACGGACCGGAAGCTGCGCACCAAGCTTCAGAAGAAGAACACAAAGTCCGCCGAGCGGCGGGCGAAGAAGCACGCGGGCAAGGAGAAGCGCCGGGCCCGCGACATCAACCACAAGATCAGCAAGCGCATCGTGGCGGAGGCTCAACGCACCGGTTGTGGAATCGCCCTGGAAGACCTGACGGGCATCCGTGAACGGGTACGGCTGAGAAAGCCCCAGCGCGTCACGCTGCACTCCTGGTCCTTTCACCAGCTCGGCACCTTCATCGCCTACAAGGCGAAACGTGCAGGAGTCCCGGTGGTGTACGTCGATCCGGCGTACACCAGCCGGGAATGCTCCCGCTGTCACCACATCGAGAAAGCCAACCGGCCCTCCCAGGCCGTGTTCGTCTGCCGGTCGTGCGGCTTCGCCGAGCACGCCGACCGCAACGCGTCCCACAACATCAGCCACCGCGGCTGGTACGCGTGGGTCCGCGGGGCCGAGTCACAGGCCCCTGCCCTCACCCTCATCGCCTGACCGGCGACACCATCGAGTGTGAGAGCTGGACGCAGCCGGGACCACCGAAGCCATCGGTGAACCCGAGCAGCAAGCCCGGGACTTCAGTCCCGGGTAGTTGACAGGACGGTGAAGCTGTCCTTGACCTTCTCGTACGTCTGCAGCGCGCCCGGCTCGACGGCCGGCTGATACCAGGTGTTGATCTGGTACGTCTTCCCCTCTTCCTCGAAGCCGAGGAGTACGGCGTGCCAGGGGGTGCCCTGGAGGGTGAACGTGTACTCCCAGACGACCGCGGGGCGGCCCCGGAACGTCGTCTCCTCCAGCCTGATCTTGCGGTAGCCCTGGCCCTGGTGGGCGTTGCGCTCCGAGGTCCGCCAGGTCTCCATCAGGTCGCCGCGGGCGAGGGACGACTTGGCGACGAGCTCCTGCGTGCCGTCGGGCGAGGTGTAGTGCACCTCGGCCCCCGTCATCACATCCCGCCGCCACCCCACGGGCGTGGCCCACGCATACCCCCCGGCCTCTTGCCGCACACCGGCCGGCAGACTCGGCGGCCTGTAGGTGCCTTCGACGGTGGGCGAGGGGTTGGTGGTGGGGCTCCCCCCCGGGGTGGTGGTGGCGGCGGTGGGGCTGTGACCCGGGGTGGCGGGGGCGGTGGTGGCGGTGCGCGGCCGTGGTGAGGGGCCGGCCCGGTCGTCCCCTCCGCCGGCCCCGGGCACCGCCACCCACACGATCGCGGCGACGCCGCCCGCGGCCAGGACGCCTGCGGCGGCCAGCAGGGCGGTGCGGCGACCGTGGGGACTCGGGGAGCGGGAGGTGCGGGGCGGGCGGGGCTCGGGGGCGGCGTGGGGTCGGGGGTGGTCGGGGGCATCGGGGAGGCCGGTCGCCGGGGCCGAGCGGGTGGCGGAGGGCGGGGCGGGCCTGTGTTCCGTCGGCGGGGCCGCCCGGTGTTCCGTCACTGCCTGCGCGCGGGCGAGGGAGACGCCGGGGTGATGGTGGGGCGGGGTGACTTCGGAGGAGCCACCGGGCTGGGCGGAACCGAACTGACGGGGGTCGGGCTCGCTGCGAACGGGGCGCTCGGGGGCGGGTTCGGGCTGCCGCGGGTCGGGCGGCCGGGGCACGGGTACCTCTGAGGCGCGCACCGGCTCGAACCCAGCCGGCTCGGGCTCCCCGGTTGCGGGGTCCGGCCCCCGCCAGCCGGGCGGCCGAGGCTCCGGTGCCTCCGACACGGACCCAACCGGCACGGGCTCCCCGGGTACGGGCTGCCCGGGGTCCGGCTCCCGCCGGCCGGGCGGCCGAAGCTCCGGTACCTCCGGCGCGGGCTGCCCGGGATCGGGCTCCCGCCAGTCGGACGGTCCGGGCCCGTCCTCCGACACCGGTTCACCGCGAGCAGGTCGCCCAGGGGCGGGCTCCCCCGGGCCGGGCGGCCCAGGCTCGGGGGGCTGCGGCGCGGGCTTCCCCGATTCGGGCGGCACCCCGGGGGCCGGCTCTTCCTCGCTGTGCACCGCCGACCCCGGCGGTCCAGCACCCGGCGTCGCCGGCCCCGTCCCCGGGACCACCCCTTCCAGCGCCCCTGCCCCCGGCGCTCCGAGTCCCCGCTCCCCATCCCCCGGCGCTCCGAGTCCCCGCTCCCCATCCCCTGGCACTCCAAGACCCCGCTCCCCCTCCCCCGCCACTCCAAGACCCCGCTCCCCCTCCCCCAGCCAATGTGCCGGCTCTCCCCTCTCAAGGAGCCCCGGCCCCGGCGAATTCACCGGCAGGGTCGGGGTCGGGGGTGGGAAGGCCACCGGGTGCAGGGCTGACCGGAGGGTGTTCAGGTCGGCTCGCAGGGCCGGGTCCTTGTGCAGGGTTGCGGTCAGGATCTCGCGTAACGGGCCCGCGTTCGACGGGAGTTCGGGCGACTCGTAGAGGACGGCGTGGAGGGTCGACAGGGTGGTGTCGCGGGAGAAGGGGGAGTGGCCGGACAGGGCGGCGCAGAGGGTGGCGGCCAGGGACCAGACGTCCGAGGACGGGCCCTGGGGGCGGCCGGAGATGCGTTCGGGGGCCATGTAGTCGGGGGAGCCGACCAGCATGCCGACCATGGTGAGCGCCTCGGTGTCCTGGATCGCGGCGATGCCGAAGTCGGTGAGGACGACGCGCCGCCCGCCGTCCTCCACCAGGACGTTGCCCGGCTTGATGTCACGGTGCAGCACGCCCCGCGCGTGCACCTGCCGAAGCGCCGCGATCAGCCCGAGGCCGATCCGGGCCGTCTCACGGGGCCCGAGCGGCCCCTCCTCGGCGGTGAGGCGTTCCAGGGAGCGGCCGGCGACCAACTCCATGACGATCCACAGGCGTTCGCCCGCGTCCACGACATCGTAGATCCGCACGACGCCGGGATGGTCGATGCGGGCGGTGGCCCTGGCCTCCCGCAGGGATCGTTCGCGGCGGGTGCGCGCGTCCTCCGCGTCGAGCCCGTCGATGCGCATCTCCTTCACCGCGACCTCGCGGTCGAGCATCTCGTCGGCGGCCCGCCACACCCGCCCCATTCCCCCCTGTCCGATGCATTCGGCCAACCGGTAACGGCCCGCCACCAGAAAACCTGGGACCCCGCCGCCCCCTGCGCCCCCGCCGCTCCCGGCACCACCTGAATTTCCTGGATTTCCTGCGTTTCCCGTAGTCCCCGGCAATTCGCTGCACCCCCTCCATTGCCCGAACCCTGGAACACAATGGTCACACTTAATGCCGTACCAGCATAGTGCGGAGAAATCTTGTGGTACCTCTTCAAGTACTGCGAATTCAGGCGCAGCCAAGGGGGACGAACATGAGTTCTCGTCGTACGACGACCATCGCCGGCTCGCTGGTCACGGCATCCTTCTCGGCCGTGATGATCCTCGCCCTCCCCGCCGTCGCGGAGGACCAGGGCCCCGGGAGCGGCAAAGGGGGAAAGGCCGTCGACGAGGCGCCCGCGGGCGTGAAGCTGAGCACGCTGCTGCCCGAGAGGATCTCGGTCGACAACGGCTCACGGAAAACGGCGATCACCGCCACGGTGAGGAACGAGGGGACCAAGAACAGCGGCAGCGTCAGGCTTCTGGTCGTCGGGTTCGACGGGCTGACCGTCAAGAACGTTCCGGGGTGCGCCGCGATCCCGGAGCAGGATCTCCCCGAGGGGTCGAACAGCGGTTTCGCCTGCCCCGTCGGCGATCTCGCGGCCGGCGCGTCGAAGTCGTACGCGGTCGACGCGACCTTCGACACGGGCCGCACCGGGAAGATCTGCCTGCCCGTGCAGACGGCGGACGGGTCGAAGACGTTCTGGCAGCAGGGCCCGGTGCCGTTCGGCACGACGAACCCGTCGCCGAACGCGCCCGCGACCCCGCTGCTGCTCGGCACCGACAACACGCCCGCGGCGCCGAGCGGCGACGAGCTGCCCAGGACCGGTCCGGCGGACGTCCTGCCGTGGGGCGCGGCCGGGGCGGCGCTGCTGGCGGCGGGCGCGGCCGGGCTGTGGTGGTCGCGGCGGCGGCCGGAGCGGCGCGAAGCCTGATCCAGAGGTCGAATGCCTGATCTGCCTGCTCCGGAGACCGGATGCCTGTTGCCGGGCAGCCGGGGCGCTCACGGCGAAGGTCGCAGAAAGCAGAAAGCAGAAAGCGGGAGAGGCCCGTTCGGGGCAGCGTGTCTGCCTCGAACGGGCCTCTCCCGGTGACGGTGCAGAGGAAGGGAACTGCCGGTCGCTCAGCGGTCGGCGAACTTCCAGGCCGTGGGCAGCAGCCCCATCGCCAGCGCCGCCTTCAGCGCGTCGCCGATCAGGAACGGGGTGAGGCCGGCCGCGATCGCGGCGGAGGCGGAGATGTCGGCGGCGTAGGCCAGGTACGGGACGCCGACGGCGTAGATGATCGCCTCGCCGACCAGCATGGCGCCCGCCATCCGCCACACGCTCCGGTCCGCGCCCCGTCGGGCCAGGGCGCCGACGACGGTGGAGGCGAGGATCATGCCGAGGACGTACCCGAAGGACACGGCGGTCGCGCCGGAGGTCCCCTCCGCGAACCACGGGACGCCCGCGACGCCGGCCACCGCGTACAGCGCGAGGGCGAGGAAGCCGCGCCCGGCGCCCAGGGTCGTCCCGACGAGCAGCGCGGCGAAGGTCTGGCCGGTCACCGGCACCGGGGAGCCGGGCACGGGGACGGCGATCTGGGCCGCGAGGCCGGTGAGCGCGGCACCGCCGAGCACGAGCGCGATGTCCCGGACACGGGAGGCCGGGAGGAGGTCGGCGAGGACCTGTCCGGGGCGGACGGTGGGTGCGGCGGCGATGCTCATGGGTGCTCCGCGGGACGGGGACGGTTCGGGACACGGCGACGCTATCCCAGCGGGAGCGGTCCGCTCACCGTCAGTGGTCGACAAACGGATGATCGGCCACTTGGTGGGCTCCGGACAAAGGATGGGGGTTACACCCGTACCGGCGTGACTCTGGTCACTGAGGTGGCGTGGTGCGGGATACGGGGCGGGGGCGACGGACGTCTGTAGGTTTCCGCCAATCGGGGCGCGGGCGTGGAACGGGCCCGTCTCGCCCGTCGGTCACCGTCTGGGCAGCCGTGGGCGGCTTTGCTAGCTTCGGGCGCATGGTCGCCCAGTCCCGGAACTTCTCGTCGCGTCGCCACGTCGACCTGCGACGCGTGGGCGCGACCGCCTGTCGCCCGCCCGTGTGAGGCGGGCGGAGCCGATCCGCGGCGCCTCCTCAGCAGCAGGCGCAGTGTCGGACCGGCCCCGAGGAAGTTCTCCATGCCCCGTACCGCGGTTTCTCCCCTGACGGCGTCCCCCGAGTTCATCGGAACCCTGACCTCCCCCGCAGGACGCCCCACCTCATCCGCAGGACGCCCCGCCTCCCCCGTCTCCCGGATCGCGGACAGCGACCGGCGGCGCACCAGCGCCAGCGTGATCCTGCGGTCCGTCCTGGAGCACGGGCCGGTCGCGCGCAGCACCATCGCGCGGCTGACGGGGCTGTCCCCGGCCTCCGTCACCGACCACTGCGCGCGGCTCTCCGGCCTGGGGCTGATCCGGGAGTCGGCCGTGCCGCGGCGCAGCAACGGCGTGGGCCGGCCGCACGTCCCCGTGGACCTCGACGATTCGCGGTTCGTGGTGGGCGGGGTGCATGTGGCGGTGCCGTACACCACGGTCGCGCTGCTGGATCTGCGCGGGCGGGTGGTGGCACGCCGGGAGCTGCCGCACGACGGCCCCGGCGCCGTCGAGCCGGGGGCGGTGCTGGCGCGGGCCGCCGAGGGGCTGGGCTCGTTGCTCGACGCGGCGCCCGGCTGCCGGGCGCTGGGCGTGGGGGTGGCCGTGGGCGGCTGGGTGGACCGGGACTCGGGGACCGTCGTGGAGCATCCGCTGCTGGGCTGGCGGGACGTGCCCGTGCGGGACGCGGTCGCCGCCCGGGTCGGGCTGCCGGTCCAGGTGGACGGGCACGCGCGGGCGCTGGTGAACGCCGAGCGGCTGTTCGGGCGGGCCCGCGGCAGCAGCAGCGTGCTGCACCTGTTCGCCGGGAACGTCGTCGACGCGGCGTTCGCCACCCATGACGAGGTGCACCACGGGCCGCGCTCGCAGGCCGGCGCGATCGCCCATCTGCCGCTCGCCGGGGGCGTCGAGCCGTGCGACTGCGGCCGGGTCGGCTGCCTCCAGGTGGAGCTGAGCGAGCGGACGCTGTGCCGGCGGGCCCGGGAGGCCGGGGTGATCGACGGGGCGAACCCGATGCGGGTGGTCGCCGCCGCGGCCGACGGCGATCCGGTCGCCGTGGGGCTGCTGGTGCAGCGGGCGCGGCTGGTGGGGCGGGCTGCGGCACTGCTCGTGGACGTGCTCAACCCGGAGAGCGTGGTCGTCACCGAGGTCGGGACGCTGTACCGGGAGGACTGCCTGGCGGCGCTGCGGGAGGAGGTCGGGCCGGAGCGGGCGGCGGCGGTCGCGCCGAGCAGCTTCCCGGACGCCGTTCTCGCGGTGGCGGGCGGCGCGGTGGCCCTCGACGTCCTCTACCGGGACCCGCTGGCCGTCTCGACCCGGCTGCGGTCGGCCGCCTGAGCCGGATCGACTTAATTCAGAAACTCCGAATGTTGACAGGCCTCGCACCAGGACAGGAATATCTTTCCATGAGCTGTCGCACCCTCTGTTGCTGACGCCCCCCGGCGCGCCGGGAGCGCGCCCTTCTTCCTGCCTTTCCCGGCGGGAACACATCTGACGTATCTGACGCATCTGCTGAATTCCCTTTCCCGGGCCCGTCCGGTCTGTTCCGCCGCGCCCCGCCTGTGGAATTCCACCTGCCTTCTCACCGTTTTCCTGCTCCTTCGGTCCTTCGGTCCTTCCGCTGCTTTCCTCTGGGGGTTCTCCCATGCCCGTCTCCCGTGCGCCCGGTCTCGACCGGCGTCTCTTCCTCACCTCTCTGCTCGGCGCCACCGCCGCTGCCGCCGGACTGAGCGGATGCGCCGAGAGCAGCGCGGCCACCGGGTCCGAGGGGGCCTCCACCGCTCCGCTCTCCGACACGGTGCCCGCCGGCACCAGCCTGAAGATCGCCTCGTACCAGAACACCCAGCAGCTCCAGTTCAAGCTGGCGAGACTGCCCGAACTGCCGTTCAAGGTGTCGAGTTGGCTGAACATCGGGGCCGGGCCCGACGTCATCAACGCCTTCCGCTCGAAATCCCTCGACCTCGCCAACAACGCGGGGATCCCGCCGATCCAGGCGTACTACCAGGGATTCGACGCGAAGATCGTCGCGATCAACGTCACGCGCAAGCCGAACTACCTCTTCGCCACCAAGCCCGGCAGCGACATCGAGAGCGTCGGAGACTTCAGGGGCCGCAAGCTCGCGTTCTCGCAAGGGCAGGCGCAGGGCGTCGTGCTGCTGCGGGCGCTGAAGAAGGCGGGCCTGAAGTACGACGACGTGGACCTCGTCCCGCTGACGAGCAACCAGTTCCTCACCGCCCTCCAGTCGGGCCAGGTGGACATCGCGCCGCTCGGCAACAGCCAGGCCCCGGCGTATCTGAAGCAGTACGGCTCCAAGGGCGCCCGCACCATCACCACCGACGTCGTCGACCTGCTGAACCTGCTGTGGGCGCCGGTCTCCGTGCTGAACGACCCCGCCAAGGCCGCCGCGATCGCCGCGTACATCCCGCAGTGGGCCAAGGGCCTGGTCTGGCAGTACGAGAACCCCGACGTCTGGAACCAGGAGTTCTACGTCAAGACGCAGAACCTGACCCTCCCCCAGGCCCAGTCGATCACCGCGCTCGCCAACAAGCCGCTGTTCTCGCCGAGTTGGGACGAGGCCATCAAGTGGGAGCAGGAGACCGCGGATCTGCTCGCGGAGGGCGGCTTCGTGAAGAAGTTCGACGTCGCCGAGCTGTTCGACCACCGCTTCGAGCACATCGCCGCCGAGTCCGTGCCGGCCGAGTACCGGAAGTGACCGCCATGACCACGACCACCCTGAAGCCGGCCGCCCCCGCCGCCGTCGCCGACGAGCGGCCCCGTGAACGCCGCCGCGGCCTGGCCCCCGGCAAACGCCTGCCCGCCGCCCGGCTCACCGGCCCCGTGCTGCTGCTCGCGCTGTGGGCCGCCGCCTCCGCCGCCGGACGGCTCGACCCCGGCGCGATCCCCGCGCCCTGGACGGTGGTGGAGACCGGCGCCCAGCTGTGGACCGACGGGACGCTGACCACCGACATCCTCACCTCGCTGCAACGGGCCGCCTCCGGCTTCGCCATCGGACTGACCGCCGGCGTGGTGCTCGCGCTGGCCTCCGGGCTGACCCGCACCGGGGAGGCGCTGATCGACGGGACGGTCAACCTCAACCGGGCGATCCCGACCCTCGGTCTGATCCCGCTGTTCATCCTCTGGCTGGGCATCGGCGAGACCTTCAAGATCGCGATCATCGCCATCGTCGTCTACATCCCGATCTACCTGAACACGCATTCCGCGCTGTCCGGGATCGACCACCGGTTCGTCGAACTCGCCGAGGTGCAGGGGTTGTCCAAGCTCCAGTTCATCCGGCAGATCGTGATCCCCGGCGCGCTGCCCGGCTTCTTCGTCGGGCTGCGGCTCGGCGTCACCGGATCCTGGCTCGGACTGGTGGTCCTGGAGCAGATCAACGCCACCAGCGGCCTCGGCTACATGATGTTCCAGGCCACCAACTACGGCCAGTCGGACGTGATCCTCGTCGGCCTGGTCGTCTACGGGATCTTCGGTCTGATCTCCGACAGCACGGTCCGCCTGATCGAACGGAGGGTGCTGTCGTGGCGCCGCACACTGAGCAACTGACCCGCCCCGCCGTCCAGTTGCGCGGACTGACCCGCTCCTTCGAGGGGCGCACCGTCCTCGACGGCATCGATCTGGACATCCCCGCCGGACAGTTCGTGGCCCTGCTCGGACACAGCGGCTCCGGCAAGAGCACCCTGCTGCGGGCGGTCGCCGGACTCGACCACGAGGTCGTCGGCAGCGGCCGGCTCAGCGCGCCCGAGCGGGTGTCGGTCGTCTTCCAGGACTCCCGGCTGCTGCCCTGGCGGCGGGTGCTGCCCAACGTGCTGCTCGGGCTCGACGGCAAGGACGCCGAGGCCAAGGGGCGCGCCGCCCTCGCCGAGGTCGGTCTCGCGGGGCGCGAACGGGCCTGGCCCAGCGAGCTGTCCGGCGGCGAGGCCCAGCGCGCCGCGCTCGCCCGCTCGCTGGTACGCGAGCCCGAACTGCTCCTCGCCGACGAGCCGTTCGGCGCGCTCGACGCGCTCACCCGGATCAGGATGCACTCCCTGCTGCGCGAGCTGTGGGAGCACCACCGGCCCTCCGTCCTGCTCGTCACCCACGACGTGGACGAGGCGATCGTGCTCGCCGACCGGGTCCTCGTCCTGGAGCACGGCCGGGTCGGCGTCGACCTGACCATCGACCGTCCGCATCCGCGGTCCTACCGGGATCCGCTGCTCGGGGAGTACCGCGAGCGGTTGCTGGCGGCGCTGGGTGTCACCGAGGACGTCGGGTGACGGTCTCCCGCGGTGACCGTCCTCTGGGGGCTGCCGCCCCCAGGCCCCGCTTCGGCCCTGAACGGGCCTCGTCCTCAAACTCCCCCCAGAGGGAGCGCCCCCAGACGGGCTGCACAGTCCGGCCATCACTCCGAAAGTCCTCCCCTCCTGCTCAGAGCAAGGGACACCCATGACCCGGCAGCTCCACCTCAACGCCTTCCTGATGAACACCGGCCACCACGAGGCGTCCTGGCGGCTCCCCGAGAGCGACCCGTACGCCCATGTCGAGCTGAACCACTACGTCCGGCTCGCCAGAGCCGCCGAACGCGGCTCCTTCGACTCCCTCTTCCTCGCCGACGGACCGCAGTTGTGGGGCAACATCGCCCAGCGTCCGGCCGGCGCCCTGGAACCGCTCACCCTGCTCACCGCGCTGGCCACGGCGACCGAGCACATCGGCCTCATCGCCACCGCGTCCACCTCCTACAACTCGCCCTACAACCTGGCCCGCAAGTTCGCCTCGCTGGACATCATCAGCGGGGGCCGGGCGGGCTGGAACATCGTCACCACCGCGGGCGCCGAGGCCGCCCGCAACTTCGGGCTGGACGCCGAGCCCGCCCACGCCGAGCGGTACGCCCGCGCCGCCGAGTTCCTCGACGTGGCGCTGAAGCTCTGGGACAGCTGGGAGGACGACGCGATCGTCGCCGACAAGGCGGCCGGCGTGTGGGGCGACGACGCGAAGATCCACCCGCCCCGGCACAAGGGCCGGTACTTCAGCGTCGAGGGCGCCCTCAACGTGCCCCGCGCGCCCCAGGGTTACCCGCTGCTGGTGCAGGCCGGATCCTCCGAGGACGGCAAGGCGTTCGCCGCCCGGTACGCGGAGGCCGTGTTCACCGCCCAGCAGACCATCGAGGACGCGCAGGACTTCTACGCCGACCTCAAGTCCCGTACGGCGGCGGCCGGCCGGGACCCCGAGCACATCAAGGTGCTGCCCGGGATCGTGCCGGTGATCGGCTCGACGGAGGCCGAGGCGCTGGCGAACGAGCGGGTGCTGGAGGACCACATCGTCCACGAGCACGGCGTCCAGCGGCTGGAGCAGCTGCTCCAACTGGAGCCTGGCACCTTGGAGTTGGACGCGCAGCTGCCCGACGGGCTGCCCACGGAGGACGCCGTCGAGGGCGCCAAGAGCCGCTACACGCTCGTCGTCGAACTCGCCCGGCGCGAACGGCTCACCGTGCGGCAGCTGATCGCACGGCTCGGCGGCGGGCGCGGGCACCTCACCTTCGCCGGGACGCCCGAGCAGATCGCCGACAAGATCGAGACCTGGTTCACGCAGGGCGCCGCCGACGGCTTCAACATCATGCCCGCGGTCCTGCCCTCCGGCCTGGACGCCTTCGTCGACCACGTCGTCCCGATCCTGCGCGCCCGGGGCCTGCTCCGCACGGAGTACGGCCCCCGCCGGACCCTGCGCGAGCGCTACGGCCTCCCGCGCCCCGCCAACCAGTACGCCCGCACCCCCGCCCTGGTCTGACCCGCCCACCCGCCTCCGCCCCGCAGTCGCCCTCGTCCGCCCCGCACCGCCCGCCCTCGTCCCGAAAGGACACCCCTCCATGTCCCTCGACATCCGCAAGGTCACCGCGAACATCGGCGCCCAGGTCTCCGGCGTCGACATCGGCAAGCCCCTCGACGAGGACACGGTCGCCGACCTGCGCGAGGCCCTCAACGTCCACAAGGCGCTCGTCTTCGACGACGTCGACCTCGACGACGATGGCCAGCAGGCCTTCGCCCGCCACTTCGGCGACCTCACCACCGCCCACCCGACGGTGGGCGCCGTCGACGGCGCCCCGAACGTGCTGCCCGTCGACAGCGAGCAGGGCAGCGCCAACCACTGGCACACCGACGTCACCTTCGTCCTCAACCCGCCGCAGGCCAGCACCCTGCGCAGCATCACGCTCCCGCCGTACGGCGGCGAGACCCTGATCGCCAGCTCGGCCGCCGCCTACCGGCAGCTGCCCGAACCGCTGCGGCGGCTCGCGGACGGCCTGTGGGCGGAGCACACCAACGACTACGACTACGCGGTCCCCGACGAGGACATCGACGCCGAGCGGGCCGAGCAGCGCGCCCGGTTCACGTCGATCAAGTACCGCACCGCCCACCCGGTGGTCCGCGTCCACCCGCTGACCGGGGAGCGCGGACTGTTCATCGGCGGGTTCGCGCAGCGGATCGTCGGCCTGTCGGTGGGCGAGTCCCGCAGGATCCTGGACCTGCTCCAGTCGTACGTGACCCGGCCGGAGAACGTCCTGCGGCACCGCTGGTCGCCGAACCAGCTCGTGCTCTTCGACAACCGCATCACCCAGCACTACGCCATCGACAACTACGACCGGCAGCCGCGCCGGTTGCACCGGGTCACCGTCGCCGGTGACGTCCCGATCGGCGTCGACGGCAAGGAGAGCCGGTCGGTGGAGGGTGACGCGGCGCACTACACGCCCGTGGCCGCTCCGGCGGAGAGCCCGCGGGCGGCGGCGACCGTAGCGGCGTAGACACGGTCGGTTCCGGAGATGTCCGGATAGTGGTCGGCCCCTCCGTCGTGGCGGAGGGGCCGACCAGACTGGGCGCGTTTTTTGCCCTCTCACGCATTGGACGAGCCGCGCCCATGCCCAGCACCACCGTCGGGACTCCCCCGGAGTCGGACGCCCCCCTGTCCCACGGCCTCAAACAGCGCCACCTGTCGATGATCGCCCTCGGCGGGGTCATCGGCGCGGGCCTGTTCGTCGGCTCCGGCGCGGGCATCGCCGCCGCCGGCCCCTCGATCGTCCTCGCCTACGCCCTCTCCGGCCTCCTCGTGATGCTGGTGATGCGGATGCTGGGCGAGATGTCGGCCGCCCACCCGTCGTCGGGCTCCTTCTCCGCGCACGCCGAGCGGGCCATCGGGCCATGGGCGGGCTTCACCGCCGGCTGGTCGTTCTGGGTGCTGCTGTGCACGGCCGTCGGCCTGGAGGGAATCGGCGCCGCGAAGATCGTCACCGGCTGGCTGCCGGGCACGCCCGAGTGGGCGTGGGTGGCGCTGTTCATGCTGGTGTTCTGCGGGGCGAACCTGGCCGCCGTGAAGAACTTCGGCGAGTTCGAGTTCTGGTTCGCGGCCCTCAAGGTCGGCGCGATCACCCTGTTCCTGGCGCTGGGCGTGCTGGCGATCGCCGGGGTCCTCCCCGGCACGGACTCCCCGGGCGCCGCCCATCTGACCGACCTCTTCCCGAACGGCGGCGAGGGCCTGGTCGTCGGCCTCCTCGCCTCGGTCTTCGCCTACGGCGGCCTGGAGACCGTCACCATCGCCGCCGCCGAGTCGGAGGACCCGGTGCGCGGGGTGGCGAGCGCGGTCCGCACCGCGATGTGGCGCATCGCACTGTTCTACGTCGGCTCGATGGCGGTCGTCGTCACCCTCGTCCCGTGGGACTCCGAGGAGGTCGTGGCGAAGGGCCCGTACGTCGCCGCCCTCGACCAGCTGGGCATCCCGGGCGCCGGGCAGCTGATGAACGTCGTCGTCCTGGCCGCGCTGCTGTCGGCGATGAACGCCAACGTCTACGGCGCCTCGCGGATCGCCTACTCGCTGGTGGCGCGCGGCCAGGGCCCGAAGGCGCTGGGCCGGGTCTCGGGCGGGGTGCCGCGCGTCGCCGTCCTCGCCTCCTGCGCCTTCGGCTTCCTCTGCGTGCTGCTCAGCTACTGGCGGCCCGACGACGTCTTCCCCTGGCTGCTGAACATGATCGGCGCGGTGATCCTGGTCGTCTGGATCTTCGTCGCCGTCTCGCAGCTGCGGCTGCGGGCCCGGCTGGAGCGGGAGGCGCCGGAGCGGCTCGCCGTGCGGATGTGGGCGTTCCCGGTGCTGACCTGGGTCGCGCTGGCGGGCATGGCGGCGATCCTGGTCCTGATGGCCCGGGAGCCCGGCACGCGCGTGCAGCTGTACTCGACGGGCGCGATGACGGCCGTCCTGGCGGCCGCCGGCTACGCCTGGCAGCGCAGGCGCGCGACGTCGCCGTAAGGATCCAGCAGCCGATCCCCGAACCCGCTGCCGCCCCCGCGAGGCCCCCGTGTGACACGCACGGGGGCCTCCCTGTCTGTCCGCGGCAGGCTCTTTGTTGCTAGCGTGTAGTTGCAAGCTGCTCGCAATAAGCGGGCATGATGCGTCCTGCCTCGTGATCGTCTTCTCACCCTTCACGACGGCAGGCGGACAGAAGGAGACCCCCGCGAGGACGTGACTCGCGGGGGTTTTCCCGTGCCCGCGGTGGGGTTTTCCCGTGCCCGCGGGTAGGCCGATCGGTTGACGGCAGGTTCCACCGGGCGCCTCTGTCGGGCGACCGCCCCCGCCCGACAGCCTTTCAGCATGAACTCACTCACTGTGCGCGTGGCGCGCTCCAGTGCCCGGCACCCCTGGCGGGCGATCGCCGGCTGGCTCGTGTTCGTGGCGTTGTGCCTGGCCGTCGGGAGCGCCCTCGGGACGAACGCGGCGCGGACCGCGGACTACCGGGTCGGCGAGGCCGGCCGGGCCGAGGCCATGGCGGCCGAGGGCGGGCTGGAACGCAGAGCCACCGAACAGGTGCTGATCTCGGCCCGTTCGGGCGCCCTCGACGCCACCGCCGCCCAGGCCGCCGCGCGGAACCTAGCCGCCCGTATGGAGCGGCTGCCCGAGGTCGCCTCCGTCGCCGCGCCCGTCCGGTCCGCGGACGGCGGGACGCTCCTGGTCGAGGTGGCGCTGAAGGGCGAGGAGCGGGACGCGAAGGACAAGGTGGACGCGCTGGCCGCGCAGACCGCGGCCGTGCAGAAGGCGTACCCCCGGCTGTCGCTGGAGGAGACCGGGAGTCCTTCCATCAGCAAGGGAGTCGACCAACAGCGCGCGGACGATCTGGCGCTGTCGGAGAAGATCACGCTGCCGGTCATCCTGCTCACGTTGCTGGCCGTCTTCGGCTCGCTGACCATGGCCGCGGTGCCGCTGCTGCTCGCGCTGTCGTCGATCGCGGCGGCCGTCGGCCTGTCGATGGCCGCCTCGCACCTCTCCCCCGACGCCGGCGTCGGCACCAACGTCATCCTGATGATCGGTCTGGCGGTCGGCGTCGACTACACGCTGTTCTATCTGAAGCGGGAGCGCGAGGAGAGGGCACGCGGCGGGGGCCTGCTGAGCCCGGAGGCGCTGGTGGAGCTGGCGGCGGCCACCTCCGGCCGGGCCGTGGTGGTCTCGGGGCTCGCGGTCGTCGCCTCCACCGCCACGCTCTACCTGGCCTCGGACGTCATCTTCTCCTCGCTCGCCACCGGCACCGCGCTGGTCGTGCTGGTCGCGGTGGCCAGCTCCTTGACGGCGCTGCCCGCGCTGCTGACCGTGCTGGGCAGACGGGCCGAGCGCCGGGCGCGACGCCGGGCCGAACGCGGCAGGCCCGCCCGGCGCGACCGCGGCACGGCCGACGGCCGCCTGTGGACGGCGCTGCTGCGCCCCGCCGCCCGGCATCCGCTCGCCACCCTGTGCGTCTCCGTCCTCGCCCTGCTCGGGCTCGTCCTGCCGCTGGCCGGCCTGCACCTCACCGAGATGAGCCGGGACACCCATTCCCGCGAGATCCCCGCGATGCGGGTGTACGACCGGCTCAACGAGACGTTCCCCGAGCGGCGCGTCACCCACCAGGTCGTCGTCCGCGCCGACGCCTCCCGCGCCCCCGCGGTCGCCGGCGCTCTGCGCGAGCTCGCCGACCGCGCCGCCGCCGACCCCCTGTTCACCGGCACGCCCCGGCTGCGCGCCTCCGCCGACCGGCGGATCAGCACCGTCGAACTGAACGTGCCCCACCTGGGGAACTCGGACGAGGCGTACGCATCGCTCGACCACCTGCGCGACACCCACCTGCCCGCCACCGTCGGCCGGGTCGAGGGCGCCGAGTACGGCGTGAGCGGCGACGTCGCCCGCTACACCGACTATCCCGCCCACCAGAACGCCAAACTGCCCCTGGTGTTAGGGGCGTTGCTGCTGGTGACGTTCCTGATGACGCTGTACGCGTTCCGCTCGGTCGTCCTCGCCCTCATCGGCGTCGCCCTGAACCTGCTGTCCGCCGCTGCCTCCCTCGGGCTGCTGGTGCTCGTCTTCCAGGAGACGTGGGCGCAGGGGCTGCTGGACTTCACCTCGACCGGCTCGATCGGCTCGCGGGTCCCGCTGTTCCTGTTCGTGATCCTGTTCGGACTCTCCATGGACTATCAGGTGTTCGTGGTGAGCCGGATCCAGGAGGCCGTGCGCGCCGGGACCCCCACCCGACAGGCGGTGCTCGACGGGATCCGCCGCTCGGCGAGCGTGGTGACCAGTGCCGCGTTCGTGATGACGACGGTGTTCGTCAGCTTCGTCTTCCTGCACATCATCGAGATGAAGCAGATCGGCTTCGTGCTCGCGGCGGCCGTCCTGCTGGACGCCTTCGTCGTACGGATCCTGGTGCTGCCGTCGGCGATGCTGCTGCTCGGCGAGCGGAGCTGGTGGCCCTCGCGGCCCACGCCGGCGTCGGCGCCGGTGGCACAACTCCCCCACGAGCGACCGGCGGTCGACGTACGTTGATCGGTATGACCGCTCTCACCGGGCCCTCCGCCGACGTCCTGTGGGCCACGGCGCTGCGCCGCTGGAACGCCGTGTGCTGGCTGCTGTTCGCCGCGATGGCCGTCGGGATCGCCACGATGGCCCGCTCCCGCGGGAGCATGTTCGCGGCGCTGGGCCTGCTGGGCTGCGTGGTGCTGTGCTACGCGCTCCTCGACCGCTTCCCGGACAACCCCGTGGTGCGGCCCCACGGCTATCTCACCGTGCTGGCGGTCGCGTTGGGCGGGCTGGCCCATCTGCGCACCAGCTACGCGGCGCTGTTCATGGTGACGCTGCCGCACTACTGGATGTTCGGGCGGACCCCGAGGATCTCCATGGGGTTCCTCGGACTGGCCACCGCCTCGACGCTGCTGGGAAGTTGGCTCCAGCAGGGCTGGACGGCGGAGTTCCTCGGCGAGACGACCGTGTCGACCCTGATCGTCGTGGCGGTGGGGGTGCTGATCGGGCTGTGGGCGCACTCGGTGGTGGCGCAGAGCAGCGAACGCGCCCGACTGATCGAGGAGTTGGAGCAGGCTCAGGCCGAGTTGTCGGCGGCGCACCAGCGGCAGGGCGCGGCGGACGAACGGGAGCGGCTGGCGCGCGAGATCCACGACACGCTCGCGCAGGGGTTCGCGTCGATCGTCGTGCTGGCGGAGGCGGCCCGGGCGGGGCTCGCGGCCGATCCGGCGCGCAGCGCCCAGCAGTTGCGGTCGATCGAGTCGACGGCCCGGGAGAACCTCACGGAGGCACGGGACCTGGTCGCCTCGGGCGGGCGGCCGGGACAGGCGGCTACGGGCTCCGTGGCGGCCACGCTGCGCCGGGTCCTGGACCGTTTCACCGAGGACACCGGGCTCGCCGTGGACGCCGATCTGGCGGACCTCGACTGCGACCAGCCGACCCGGATCGCCCTGCTGCGCTGCACCCAGGAGTCGCTGGCCAACGTGCGCAAGCACGCCCGTGCCTCGACGGTCGGCGTGGTCCTGGCCCGGCGGCCGTACGGGGTGGAGCTGGAGATCACCGACGACGGCGCCGGGTTCGCGGTGGAGGAGTCCAGCGGGTTCGGACTCGACGGGATGCGCAAGCGGCTGGCGGAGCTGGGCGGGCGGCTGACGATCACCAGCTCGGTCGGGGACGGGACGAGGATCCTGGCGACGGTTCCCCCGGCCGGGGGTCTGGAGGGGGCGGCATGAGCGCGGCGGGAGTGCGGGTCGTCGTGGTGGACGACCACACGGTGATGCGGGCCGGGGTGATCGCCCTGCTGGCCGGCGAGGACGGTGTCGAGATCGTCGGCGAGGCGGGCGACGGGCGCGCGGCCCTGGACCTGGTGGCGCGGTACGACCCCGATGTGGCGCTGGTCGACCTGCGGATGCCGGTGCTCGACGGGGTGGCGACGACCGCCGAGATCGTCGCCCGCCATTCACGCACCCGGGTGCTGATCCTGACGACGTACGACACGGACGCGGACATCGAGCGCGGGGTGGAGGCCGGGGCCATCGGCTATCTGCTGAAGGACGCCACGCGCGAGCAGTTGGCGGACGCGATCCGCGCGGCGGCCCGGGGGGAGACGGTGCTCGCGCCGCGGGTGGCGGAGAAGCTGGTCGCCCGGATGCGGCGGCCGGTCCAGGAGCCGCTGACGGCGCGGGAGACGGACGTGCTCGGCGCGGTGGCCGACGGGCTCACCAACGCCGAGATCGGCCGGCGGCTGGTCATCACGGAGGCCACGGTGAAGACGCATCTGCTGCGGCTGTTCGCCAAGCTGGACGTCAACGACCGGACCCGGGCGGTGGTGGTGGCCATGGAGCGGGGGCTGCTGCGGCGGCCGTAGCCGCCCGCGGCCCGCCCCCGCGGAGGCGGTCAGGGCTTGCGGCCCAGGCCGCCGTGCTGGCCGATCGGGTGGGGGGTCGTGCCCGGGTCCGGGCGCCACAGGGGGACGGAGACCACGCCGGGTTCGATCAGGTCGAGGCCCTCGAAGTAGGCCTCGATCTGGTCGACGGGGCGCAGGAAGTAGGGGACGGCGCCGGTCTCGTTGTAGGCGTCCTGGGCCTGTTCGTAGACGGGGTCGGTGCCTCGGGAGCCGTCGTTCACGCAGAGGTGGCTGCCGGAGGGCAGGCCGGCGAGCAGGTCGTGGACGAGGGCGACGGCGCGGTCGTGGTCGGCGACGTGGCCGAGGATGCCGCTGAGGATCAGGGCGACGGGCCGGTCGAGGTCGAGGGTCCGGCCGGCCGCCTCCAGGATGCCGGCGGGGTCGTAGAGGCTGAGGTCCTCGTACGCGGTCGCGCCCTCGGGCGAGGAGGTGAGCAGGGCGCGGGCGTGGGCCAGGACCAGCGGGTCGTTGTCGACGTACACGATCCGCGCGTCGGGGGCGTGTCGCTGGGCGACCTCGTGGGTGTTGTCCACGGTGGGCAGGCCGGTGCCGACGTCGAGGAACTGGCGGACGCCCGCCTCCAGGACGAGGTGGCGGATGCTGCGGCCGAGGAAGGCGCGGCTGCTGCGGGCGATGGTGACGATGCCGGGGAAGACGGCGGTGTAGGCGTCGCCCGCCGCCTCGTCCACCGGGTAGTTGTCCTTGCCGCCCAGCCAGTAGTTCCAGATCCGGGCCGAGTGCGGTACCGAGGTGTCGATCTCCGTCATGGGGACATGGTGCCCCCGCGAGAGCCGCTCGCGGGGGCACTTCACGCAGACCTCTGGGGCAAGCTTTACAGGTTGCTGAAGTCCGGGCCCTTGGTGCGGGTGCGCTTGAGCTCGTAGAAGCCGGGGACGGAGGCGACCGCGAGGGTGCCGTCCCACAGGCGGGCGGCCTCCTCGCCCTGGGGCGCGGGGGTGACGACCGGGCCGAAGAACGCGATCTGCTCGCCGTCGGGGCCGGGCACCGCGATGACCGGGGTGCCGACGTCCTGGCCGACCTTCTCGATGCCCTCCTTGTGGGAGGCGCGCAGCTCGGCGTCGAACTCGAAGTCCTCCTGGTCGGCGTAGTCGATGAGGTCGGCGGGCAGTCCGGCGTCGGCGAGCGCGCCGGCGATCGCCTCCAGGGTCGGGCCCTCGCCCTTGTTGTGGAAACGCTCGCCGAGCGCGGTGTAGAGCGGGCCGAGGACGTCCGCGCCGTGCTTCTGCCAGGCGGCGGTCACCACGCGGACCGGCTTCCACGCCTTGGTGGCGAGCATCTCCCGGTATTCCTCGGGCAGTTCGTCGATCTTGTCCTCGTTGAGTACGGCGAGGCTCATCACATGCCAGCGGACCTCGATGTCACGGACCTTCTCCACTTCGAGCACCCAGCGGGAGGTCATCCAGGCCCAGGGGCACAGCGGATCGAACCAGAAGTCGACGGGGGTCTTGCCGGCGGTGGCGCTCTCGGACATGTCTCTCCTCGGCAGGAAGCGTTTCCGGGGAGAACGCTTCCGTCCGGGCAGGTCATTCCCCAGCGGCCCCCGCTGTTTCCCCGCTGTCCGGCGTCAGGGGCGCATGGCAGGATCGATCCTGTCCTGAACGCTGTGTCAACGCCCCGAGGGAGTACCGCCCGTGCCCGGTGAGAACCTGTCCCGCGACGAGGCCCGGGAGCGGGCCGCCCTGCTGTCCGTCGACGGGTACGACGTGTCCCTCGACGTGCGGTCGGCGGTGGGCGACCAGTCCGGGGACGGGCCGCGCACGTTCCGCTCCGTCACCACGCTCCGCTTCCGCTGCAACGAGCCGGGCGCGTCGAGCTTCGCCGATCTCGTCGCCCCGAGCGTGACCGCCGTCACCCTCAACGGGCGCGATCTCGACCCCGGGGAGGTCTTCGACGGCGCCCGCATCCTGCTGGAGGACCTGGCCGCGGAGAACGAGCTGGTCGTCGACGCCCGGTGCGCGTACTCCCGCACCGGCGAGGGCCTGCACCGCTTCGTCGACCCCGAGGACGGCGAGGTCTACCTGTACACGCAGTACGAGCCGGCCGACTCCCGCCGGGTCTTCGCCAACTTCGAGCAGCCCGACCTCAAGGCCCCGTTCCGCTTCGAGGTGCGGGCCCCGGAGGAGTGGGCAGTGTGGAGCAACGGCGTCGGCGAGCGCGCCGACGGGGTGTGGCGGTTCGCGGAGACGAAGCCGATCTCGACGTACATCACCTGTGTGGTGGCGGGCCCGTACCACTATGTGACGGACTCCTACGAGCGGACGTTCGAGGACGGCACGCGGCTGGAGATCCCGCTCGGCGCGCTGTGCCGCAAGGGCCTCGCGCCCCACTTCGACGCCGACGACGTCTTCCTCGTCACCAAGCAGGGCCTGGACTTCTTCCACGACCACGTCGACTACCCCTACCCCTTCGGCAAGTACGACCAGGCGTTCGTGCCCGAGTACAACCTCGGCGCGATGGAGAACCCGGGGCTGGTGACCTTCCGCGAGGAGTACATCTTCCGGGGCAAGGTGACACGCGCGTCGTACGAGGCGCGGGCCAACGTGATCCTGCACGAGATGGCGCACATGTGGTTCGGCGACCTGGTCACCATGGAGTGGTGGGACGACCTGTGGCTGAAGGAGTCCTTCGCCGACTTCATGGGCTCCTTCTCGATGGTCGGCGCGACCCGCTTCACCGACGGCTGGATCACCTTCGCCAACCGCCGCAAAGCATGGGCCTACCGCGCCGACCAGCTGCCCTCCACCCATCCGATCACCGCCGACATCCGCGACCTCCAGGACGCCAAGCTCAACTTCGACGGCATCACCTACGCCAAGGGCGCGTCCGTCCTGAAGCAGCTGGTGGCGTACGTCGGGCAGGACGCGTTCCTGGAGGGCGCCCGCCGCTACTTCAAGCGGCACGCGTACGGCAACACGCGCCTCGGCGACCTGCTGTCGGTGCTCGCGGAGACCAGCGGCCGGGACATGGGCGCCTGGGCGCGGTCCTGGCTCCAGACGGCCGGGGTGAACTCGCTGACCCCGCAGGTCCTGCTGGACGCCTCGGGGCGGATCGACGAGCTGGCGGTGCTCCAGGAGGCCCCCGAGTCGCACCCGGAGCTGCGCCCGCACCGGGTGGCGATCGGTCTGTACCGCCTGCGGGACGGCCGTCTGGAGCGGTACGCCCGCGCGGAGGCCGACGTCGACGGGCCGCGGACGCTGGTGGCGGAGCTGGCGGGCGCGGAGGCGCCGGAGCTGGTGCTGGTCAACGACGAGGACCTGACGTACTGCAAGATCCGCTTCGACGACGCCTCGCTGGAGACCCTGCGGGCTCACCTCGGGGACGTCACCGACCCGCTGGCCCGCGCCCTGTGCTGGTCGGCGCTGTGGAACCTGACCCGGGACGCGCTGCTGCCGGCGCGGGAGTTCGTGGACCTGGTGCTGCGGTTCGCCGGCCGCGAGACCGACATCGGCGTGCTCCAGATGCTGCACGCCTGGGCCGGCTCCGCCCTCGTGCACTACGTGGACCCCGCCTGGCGGCCGGTCGGCGAGCGGCTGCTCGCCGAGGGCGCGCTCGCGCGGCTGCGGTCCGCCGAGCCGGGCAGCGAGCACCAGCTGGCGTGGGCGCGGTTCCTGGCGTCGGTGGCCTCCTCTGCGGACGACTTCGAACTGCTGCGCGGTCTGCTGGACGGCACCGCGAAGATCGACGGGCTGGACGTGGACCAGGAGCTGCGCTGGGCGTTCCTGGAGCCGCTGGCCGCGCACGGCGTCGTGGACGAGGGCGTGATCGCCGCCGAGCTGGCCCGCGACGACACGGCGTCGGGCAAGCGCCACCAGGTCCGCTGCCTGGCCGCCCGCCCCTCGGCGGCGGTCAAGGCGCAGGCGTGGGCGCAGCTCGTCGAGTCGGACGCGCTGTCCAACGCGCTGGTGGAGGCGACGATCGCGGGCTTCGCGCAGCCCTCGCAGCGGGAGCTGCTCGCGCCGTACGCGCCGAAGTACTTCGAGGTGATCGGGCGGATCTGGGAGCAGCGGTCCATCCAGATCGCGATGCACGTGGTCAGGGACCTCTTCCCGGGCCTCCAGGACTCCCCCGGCACGCTGGAGGCGACGGACGCGTGGCTGGCGGCGCACGCGTCGGCGCCGCCGGCGCTGCGCCGGCTGGTGCTGGAGTCGCGGGACGACCTGGCACGGGCGCTGCGCGGCCAGGCGTGCGACGCGGCGGCGGGTATCGGCTGACCCGAGCTTTGGCCTGAGATCCGGCGGTGAGTGACCGTTACGGAATTCAGGCAATGTGAACCGTAACCCCTGGCTTCCACCTTTCGGACCAGGGGTTTTCGGTGCCTACTCGGCATCCGAACACCCGTCCTTTAGTGCGAACTTGTCCGGATTTGTCGACGGGCGTGTAACAGCGGTTAAGGGGCGGATCGGGCGTGGGAATCCCCGAAGCATGAACCACAACACCCCGCTCCCCCCGGCCTCCCCCCGCCCCCTGCGCCACCTGTCGGACGTCCAGCGCCGGGTGATGACCACCGCCCAGCTCCGCTCGCACGGCGTCTCCTCCGCCGAGACGACCGAGCAGTGCCGCTCCGGCGGGCCCTGGCAGCAGATCCTCCCGGGGGTGTTCCTGCTCCACCCCGGCCCGCCGACCAGCGAGGAGCGGCTGCACTCGGTGCTGCTGTACGCGGCCCGCGAGATGTCGACCGCCGGGGTGCCGGTCCAGCCGGGCGCCGGGGAGCCGCACCGCCCGGTGTACGCGGAGGCGATGATCACGGGTCTGGCGGCGCTGACCCTGCACGGATTCACCTCCGCTCCCCCGCTGCCCTCCCTGGAGCGGATCGACGTCCTGGTCCCGCGACGGCACCGGCTGCGCTCGACGGGCTGCGCCCACGTCATCCGCACCGCGGACCTGCCCGTCGCCGAGGAGGCCACGGGGCTTCCGGTGGCGCCGGTGCCGCGCGCGCTGGCGGACGCGGTGGCGGGGCTGACGGACGCGGGGGCGGTCCGGCGGCTGCTGTCCGACGCGGTGCGCGGGGGCCACTGCGAACCGGCGGCGGTGGTCCGGGAGTTGAGCCACGCCAAGCTGCTGAGCCGGCCGCATGTGGTGGACGCGGTGGACTCGCTGCTGGCCGAGGGACGGTCGATCGCGGAGGACCGCCTGTACGCGATGGTGCGCGACTTCGGCCTGCCGGACCCGGTGTGGAACGTGGACCTGCGGCTGCCCGGCGGCCCGCACCTGGGCGGTCTGGACGCGTACTGGCCGGAGCAGGCGGTGGCGGTGGAGCTGGACACCCGCGCGACCCGGCAGGGCCACCGGCAGGAAGACGACGCGATGTGGTCGGAGTACGCGCGCAAGCGGGAGCACCTGGAGCGGCTGGGCATCACCGTCGTGTACGTCACGCCGAGGAAGCTGCGGGAGGGGATGGAGCAGCAGGCCGCGGTGGTGCGCACGGCCCTGATGGCGTCGGGGGACCGCGATCCGGCCGCGTACGTCGTGGTGCTGCCCCGTTAGGGAGGGACGGGAGCGCGCGCCAGGAGGGGAGAGGAGGGGCCGCCGGGCCAGTGGACCGGCGGCCCCTCCCCATGTGCGGGCTCAGACCTCCGGCGGCCCTCCCCATGTGCGGGCTCAGACCTCCGGCGTCACCGGCACCCGTCCGGTCACCGGCCGTTCCCGCCACAGCCGCAGCGCCACGTCGACCAGCCCCACCCGGGTGAGGGCGGGCACGTCGGCGAGGTCGTGCCAGGCGGCCGTGTCGGTGGAGCCGCCGATCTCGTCGCGCAGCTCCCCGCCGACGACCCGGCCCTCGTAGACGATCCGCACGCTGTGGAGGTCGACGGGGCCGCGCAGACCCTCGCCGGGGAGGACGTTCCGGGCGGAGTCGACGCCCAGGATGTGCGTCACCTCGATGTCGTAGCCGGTCTCCTCCTCCAGCTCGCGCACGACGGTGTCGTGCGGATCCTCGCCGTGCTCCGCGCCGCCGCCGGGCAGCACCCACTCGTGGGTGCCACCGGCCGCCGGGGAGCGGGCGAGGAGGAGCCGGCCGTCACGGACGCAGACGGCGTAGGCCGCCACCCTCAACTTCTTGCGCATCGAAGGACGTTAACCCGCCACGGCCGGATGAGCAGGTGGGTTTCCGCAGACGGTGCGAGCGCGGGCCGCCACGAACAGCGGCCGGGCGGGCAGGACTTGGGGCAGGGACTTGGGGCAGGACTTGGGGCAGGTAAAGGCGTCGAGGGGCGGTTTGCGCGCCTTCGGCGGCCATGTCCCTGATGCCCATCGGGGGTTTTCCCCATACGTCCATATCGATTCGGTCAACTCTCCCCAAACATCTATCCCTTGCGTAAAGCTGCGTGGTCGTCCGGGATCGCATTCCGGACGTACGCGATCGGGGCGGGAACGGCCCTGGTCGCGTGCTGATCGTTCCTTACTGACAAGGGATGCCGATGACCCTCACCCCCCAGCGCGAACCCATACCGGGCGCAAGACGCGCGGCCCGCATAGCCGTGGCCGCGGGTCTGGTGGCCGCGCTGTCCGCCGCCGGGCCGATACCCATGGCCTTCTCCGCCGACCAGCCGGCGGCCGCGGCCGACCCCGGCGTGAAGTCGGCCGCCGACAAGCTCGGCTCCGACGACGCCGACGCCCTCGCCGAGGCCAAGGCCGCCGGCGACAAGAACGTCACGCTGATGGTCGCGACCGCTCCCGGCAGCACCGAGCAGGTCGCCCAGAAGCTGGACGCGGTCGACGGCGGTTCCGTGGGCCGCGCCTACGACCGGCTCGGCTACGTCCGCGCCACCGTGCCGACGGCGAAGGCGGACTCCGCGATCGCCGCCGCCGCGAAGCTGTCCTCGGTGCACGCGATCGACCTCAAGCAGGAGATCGTCCTCGACGACCCGACGCCGAGCGCCGACACCAAGAAGGGCGCGGGCGTCGCCAAGACCCCGAAGCCCTACCCGGCGCCGAGCAGCAAGACGCCCGCCGAGAACCCGTACAACCCGTCCTTCGAGACGGGCGCCGTCGACTTCGTCGAGGACAACCCGAAGGCGGACGGCCGCGGCGTCACCATCGGCGTCCTGGACTCCGGCGTGGACATCGCGCACCCGTCGCTCCAGAAGACCACCACCGGCGAGCGCAAGATCGTCGACTGGGTCACCGCGACCGACCCGATCGCCGACAACGACCTCAGCTGGCGCCCCATGGTGAACTCCTTCACCGGCCCCAGCTTCGCCTACGGCGGCCGCACCTGGACCGCGCCGGCCGGCACGTACTCCATCAACCTGTTCCGCGAGTCGGCCACCGCCGGCGGCGACCAGCTGGGCGACGTCAACCGCGACGGCGACAAGACCGACGCCTGGGGCGTGCTGTACAACGCCGCCGCCGGCACGGTCACCGTCGACCTGAACAACAACGGGAACTTCACCGACGACACCGCCATGAAGCCGTACAAGGACGGCTTCCAGATCGGCTACTTCGGTACCGACGACCCGGCGACCGACGTCGCCGAGCGGATCCCGTTCGTCGTGGAGATCCGCAAGGACGTCCCGATGGACCCGTTCGGCGGGGACTGGGTCGGCAAGAAGGCCGACTTCGTCAACATCGGCATGATCTCCAGCGAGCACGGCACCCACGTCGCCGGCATCACCGCCGCCAACAGCCTGTTCGGCGGCAAGATGAACGGCGCCGCCCCCGGCGCGAAGATCGTCTCCTCCCGGGCCTGCGTCTTCGGCCCCGGCTGCACCAACGTCGCGCTCACCGAGGGCATGATCGACCTCGTCGTCAACCGCGGCGTCGACATCGTCAACATGTCGATCGGCGGCCTGCCGGCGCTGAACGACGGCAACAACGCGCGCGCCGAGCTCTACACGCGCCTCATCGACACCTACGGCGTCCAGCTCGTGATCTCCGCGGGCAACGAGGGCCCCGGCGCCAACACCATCGGCGACCCCGCCCTGGCCGACAAGGTCATCTCGGTCGGCGCGGGCATCTCCCGCGACACCTGGGCCGCCAACTACGGCTCGCAGGTGGAGAAGAAGTACGCGCTGCTGCCGTTCTCCTCGCGCGGCCCGCGTGAGGACGGCGGCTTCACGCCGACCCTCGTCGCCCCCGGCGCCGCCATCAACACCATCCAGACCTGGCTGCCGGGCGCCCCGGTCGCCGAGTCGGGCTACACCCTGCCGGCCGGCTACGCGATGCTCCAGGGCACCTCGATGTCGTCCCCGCAGGCCGCGGGCGCCTCGGCGCTGCTGCTGAGCGCCGCGAAGCAGAAGGGCATCGAGCTGACGCCGGCCGTCCTGCGCACGGCGCTCACCTCGACCGCCCACCCCATCAAGGACGTGCAGGCCTACGAGCAGGGCGCGGGCGCCATGGACATCGTGGCCGCCTGGGACGCCATCGAGGACGGCGCCACCGCCCACGAGTACACGGTCAAGGCCCCGGTCGACACCGCGATCGACTTCGCGCTGAAGACCCCGGGCTTCGGCACCGGCATCTACGACCGCGAGGGCGGCCTCAAGACCGGTCAGAAGAAGGTCTACGACGTCACCATCACCCGGACGACCGGCGCCGACCAGCCGATCCGCCACGACCTCGACCTGAAGAACAACTTCGACCACACCTTCAAGATCCTCGGCAAGGACGAGGTGACGCTGCCGCTGAACAAGCCGGTGACCGTCCAGATCCAGGCCAGGGCGAAGGCCGTCGGCATCAAGAGCGCGATCCTCACGGTCGACGACCCGAAGACCGAGGGCGTCGACAAGCAGATCCTCAACACGGTCGTCGCGTCCACGCCGGTGGCGCACACCTTCACCGCGAAGAGCAGCGTGCAGCGCAACAGCTCGCAGCACTACTTCCTGACCGTCCCCGAGGGCGCCACCTCCCTCGAGGTCGCCATCGGCGGGCTGAAGGACAAGAGCCAGACCCGGTTCATCTCGATCCACCCGTACGGTGTCGCCGTCGAGGACAGCGCCACCATCTACTGCTACAACAACTACCTCAACGGCAACGGCTGCAAGCCGGACGCCCGCTCCTACGCCGACCCGCAGCCGGGCGTCTGGGAGATCGAGGTCGAGTCGCGCCGCACCTCGCCGCTGCTCGACAACCCCTACCAGCTGGACGTCACCGTCTTCGGCGCCGCGTTCGACCCGGCGACCGTGACCGTGCCCGAGGCGAAGGTCGGCACCCCGGCCCCCGTCTCCTGGAAGGTGACGAACAACTTCGCCGCGTTCGACGGCAAGCTGGCGGGCGGCCCGCTGGGCTCCTCCAAGGCGGCCCGGCCGACCATCGCCAACCACGAGAACCACACCACCACGGTCGTGGTCCCGGCCGGCGCGAAGTCCCTGGACGTCTCCATCGGCAACGCCTCCGACGCCTCCGCCGACCTCGACCTGACGGTGTACGACGCCGCCGGCAACCAGGTCGCGCAGCAGGCCGACGGTGACTCGGAGGAGGCGGTCTCCATCCCGTCGCCCGCCGCCGGCACGTACACCATCGAGGTCGCGGGCTACTCGGTCCCGGCCGGCACCACCGCGTACGACTACCTGGACGTGTTCTTCTCGTCCGCGCTCGGTACGGTGAACGTCGACGAGTCGACCCCGGTGAAGCTGGCCACGGGCGCCACGGCGTCGGTCTCCGCGACCGTCACCGCCCTGGCCCCCGCGCCGGAGGGCCGGGCGTTCTTCGGCCAGGTCCAGCTGGTGAACGCGCGCGGCACCGTCGCGGGCACGGGCAGCGTGGCGATCGAGAAGGTCGTCCCGTAACCGTCACCGCATGAACCGCACGAGGGGGCGGGCGTCCGTGAGGGCGCCCGCCCCTTCGTCATTCGCAGCCCACCCCGTCGGTGCGGGGCAACGCCCGCTCGATCGCCGCCCGTTCGGCGGCGATGTCGGCCGCGCCGACCGCCCACACGTCGGGCGACGCCGACCCCTGCGCCTGGCCGACCAGGACGTGGTCGCCCTCGGCGACCAGCGGGTCCACGTCCTCCCCCAGCAGCACGTCGACCTCGGCCGCCGCCAGCTGCCCCGGCCGGTAGGAGTGGGTGATCCGCAGGGTGACGCGCTCCTGACCGGTGCCGGGCACCGGGACGACCCGCGTCACGTCACCCTCGACGACGAGACGGGCGCAGGCGAGGTAGCCGGGGTCGCCGAGCGGGCTGTCGCCCGCCGCCGCCGAGGCCTCCGCCCTCTCCTCGGCCCCGGCGCCCTCGGAGCCCTGGGACGCGCTGCTGTCGGCGGCGCTGGTGTCGGAGCCCTTGGCCGAGCCCATGCCGCCCAGCCCCTCGCCCACCTGGACGACCAGCCACCCGGCCCCGGCGACCATCGCCCCGGCGGCGGCGACGGCGACGGCGCGCACGGCGAGGGGGAGGAAACGGCGTCGAGGGGCCCCCGACCGCCGCCGTACCGGGGCGAACCCCTCGGCGGCTTCCCGCACGGGCGCGGATCCGGCGCGGGGCTCGGGCGCGGGTTCCGTCAGGGCGTCCGCGATGACGCCCAGCTGCTCGCGCAGCACCGCCAGATCGGCCGTGGCCGCCCGGTGTCCGGCCATGTAGGCGGGGTCGGCGCGGAACTCCCCGGACAGGGGGGCGTCCAGGATCGCGGCCATCAGGGGATCCATGCCGTCGTGGCGGTCGTCGCCGTCGTCGCCGTAGTAGGGCTTGTCGGTCTCGTGTCCGGCGGTCACGTCACACCACCTCGTCCTCGTGCAGGCGGGCGCGCAGGGCCCGGACCGCCGTGTGCAGGCGGCTCTTGACCGTGCCCTCCGGGACGCCCAGCTCCTGGGCGATGGAGCGCACCGGCAGATCGGCGTAGAAACGCAGGACGAGGACCTGACGCTGGGCGTCGGGCAGCTCGTCCAGACCGCGGGCGACGGCCAGGGAGAGCACGCTGGAGTCCTCCCCGGAGGGGTGCTCGTGCTGGCGCAGGGAGGCCAGCCGCTCGCCGACGCGTTCCTGGCGGCGCTTGGCGCGGTGCCAGTCCATGGCCAGGTTGGAGGCGACGACGGCCGCCCACGCGGAGACGTCCCGCGGCGCCTCGTACCCCTTCGCCGCGCGCTCAAGGAGCCGCAGCCGGACCTGCTGCACCCCGTCCGGCAGGTCCGCCTGCGGAACCCCGCCCAGCGCGAGCACCGCCCGCACCCGGCGTTCCTGCGCCGCGTCCAGGGGGTCGTCGTCCATGGACGCCCCCTGGCCGCGCCGAGCCTTTCTGCGCAGCACAAGCCACCCCCTCCACCACGTTTCCCCTAGGACGCCGGACGGGGCGGAAACGTTCGACCGGGTTCCCCGCAGGGCTTCGAGGCGTACGTCACACCGTTGTGTGGGCGGGGGCGCGATGGGCAGGCGAGCTTGCGGCGCGGGGTGGCCCGCGGGCGAATTCCTCCAGCTCGGACGGGGTGCCCACCGCAGTTCCGCGACCGGTGGCCGGCCGGCCGCGTCCCATTCCTCGGGCGCGGCGGGCAAAGAATTGGACAGGCGGGCCGGGGTCGGCAGCATGATGGAAAGAAGAGTCGTGAAGAGACAGGGAGACGCCGTGAGGGTCGGAATCGTCGGAGCCACCGGTCAGGTCGGCACGGTCATGCGCAGGATCCTCAAGGAGCGGAACTTCCCGGTCACCGAGCTGCGCCTGTTCGCCTCGGCCCGTTCCGCGGGGTCCGAGCTGGACGGCGTGACGGTGGAGGACGCGGCGACCGCCGACTACTCCGGCCTGGACATCGTGCTGTTCTCCGCGGGCGGCTCGACCTCGAAGGCACTGGCCGAGAAGGTCGCCTCGCAGGGCGCCGTCGTGATCGACAACTCGTCGGCCTGGCGCCGGGACCCGGACGTGCCGCTGGTGGTGTCCGAGGTGAACCCGCACGCGATCGCCCAGCGCCCCAAGGGCATCATCGCCAACCCGAACTGCACGACGATGGCCGCGATGCCGGTGCTCAGGCCGCTGCACGCGGAGGCCGGCCTCGAAGCCCTCGTCGTCGCCACCTACCAGGCGGTGTCCGGCTCGGGCCTCGCGGGCGTCGCCGAGCTGCACGGCCAGGCGCAGAAGGTGATCGCCGAGGCCGACCGGCTCACCCACGACGGCGAGGCCGTCGACTTCCCGGAGCCGCAGGTCTACCAGCGGCCCATCGCCTTCAACGTCGTCCCGCTCGCCGGCTCGATCGTCGACGACGGTCTGAACGAGACGGACGAGGAGCAGAAGCTCCGCCACGAGTCCCGCAAGATCCTGGAGATCCCGGAGCTGAAGGTCTCCGGCACCTGTGTGCGCGTGCCGGTCTTCTCCGGCCACTCCCTCCAGGTCAACGCCCGGTTCGCGCGCCCGATCAGCGCCGCCCGCGCGACGGAGATCCTCGCGGACGCCGAGGGCGTCGTCCTCACCGACATCCCGACCGCGCTCCAGGCGGCCGGCAAGGACGCCTCGTACGTGGGCCGCATCCGTGAGGACGAGACGGTGGCGAACGGTCTCGCCCTGTTCGTCTCCAACGACAACCTGCGCAAGGGCGCGGCCCTGAACGCGGTGCAGATCGCGGAGCTGGTGGCGGCCGAGCTGAAGGGCTGATCGTCGGGTCGGTCGGCTGACGCACGAGGGCGCCCGGTGTCACCGACACCGGGCGCCCTCGTCGGCGTACGGACCGCGGTTAGCTCGCGTCCGCCGCCTGTGCCTTCAGGGCGCGTTCGACGCCCGCGCGGGCCTCGGAGACCAGGCGGCGCAGGGCCGCGCCGGGCTCGGCCGAGGCCAGCCAGGCGTCGGTCTTGCGCAGCGTCTCCTCGGAGACCTGGAGGGCCGGGTAGAGGCCGACCACGATCTGCTGGGCGATCTCGTGCGAACGCTCGTCCCAGACGGCCTTGACGACGTCGAAGTACTTGTCCGTGTACGGCGCGAGCAGCTCACGCTGGTCGGTCTGGATGAAGCCGCCGATGACGGCCTCCTGGAGGGCGTTGGGCAGCTTGTCGGACTCGACGACCTGCGCCCAGGCCTCCGCCTTGGCCTCCTCCGTCGGACGCGAGGCGCGGGCGGTCGCCGCGTGGCGCTCGCCGGCGGCGGTCTTGTCGCGCTCGTACTCGCCGGCGATCTCCGCCTCGTCGAACCGGCCGACCGCCGCGAGCCGCTGCACGAACGTCCAGCGCAGCTCGGTGTCGACGGCGAGGCCCTCGATCGTCTGCGAGCCGTCCAGCAGGGCGTCGAGGAGGTCCAGCTGCTCGGGGGTGCGGGCGGTGGCCGCGAAGGCGCGCGCCCACGCCAGCTGGTGGTCGCTGCCCGCCTCGGCGGACCGCAGGTGGGCCAGCGTGGCGTCGGTCCACCGGGTGAGGAGGGTCTCGCGGGCGTTGGGGTCGGCGTACATGTCGACGGCGAGCTTGACCTGCCGGTGCAGCGACTGGACCACGCCGATGTCGGACTCCTTGCCGATGCCGGACAGCACCAGCGACAGGTAGTCGCGGGTGGGCAGTTCGGCGTCGCGGGTCATGTCCCAGGCCGAGGCCCAGCACAGCGCGCGCGGCAGGGACGCCTCGAAGTCGCCGAGGTGCTCGGTGACGAAGGCGAGGGACTTCTCGTCGAGGCGGACCTTGGCGTACGACAGGTCGTCGTCGTTGAGCAGGACGACGTCCGGCCGCCGCTTGCCCACCAGCTGCGGTACGGCGGTCAGTTCGCCGTCGACGTCGAGCTCGACGCGCTCGTCGCGCAGCAGCTTGCCGCTGCCGGCGTCGAGGCCGTAGAAGCCGACGGCGATGCGGTGCGGGCGCAGCGTCGGCTCGCCCTTGGCGCCGGCGGGCAGCGCGGGGGCCTCCTGGCGGATGGCGAAGGAGGTGATGACGCCGTCCGTGCTTTCGGGGTCTGTCTCGATCTCGGGACGGAGGATGTTGATGCCGGCGGTCTCCAGCCAAGCCTTCGACCAGGCCTTCAGGTCGCGGCCGGAGGTCTCCTCCAGCGCGCCGAGGAGGTCGGTCAGGCGGGTGTTGCCGTAGGCGTGGCGCTTGAAGTAGGCCTGCACGCCCTTGAAGAACTCGTCCATGCCGACGTAGGCGACGAGCTGCTTCAGGACGGACGCGCCCTTGGCGTAGGTGATGCCGTCGAAGTTGACCAGGACGTCGTCCAGGTCGTTGATCTCCGCCATAATCGGGTGGGTGGAGGGCAGTTGGTCCTGCCGGTAGGCCCACGTCTTCATGGAGTTGGCGAACGTGGTCCACGAGTGCGGCCAGCGGCTGTCGGGCGCGTAGGCCTGGCAGGCGATGGAGGTGTAGGTGGCGAACGACTCGTTCAGCCACAGGTCGTTCCACCACTCCATGGTGACCAGGTCGCCGAACCACATGTGCGCCAGCTCGTGCAGGATGGTCTCGGCGCGCAGCTCGTACGCCGCGTCCGTCACCTTCGAGCGGAACACGTACTGGTCGCGGATGGTGACCGCGCCCGCGTTCTCCATCGCGCCCGCGTTGAACTCCGGTACGAACAGCTGGTCGTACTTCTTGAAGGGGTACGGGTAGTCGAACTTCTCCTGGAGCCAGTCGAAGCCCTGCCGGGTGACCTCGAAGATGGCGTCCGAGTCGAGGAACTCGGCGAGCGAGGGCCGGCAGTAGATGCCGAGCGGCACGCTCTGCCCGTTCTTCTCGTACACGCTGTGCACGCTGTGGTACGGGCCGACGATGAGGGCCGTGATGTACGTCGAGATGCGGGGCGTCGGCTCGAAGACCCAGACGTCGTCCTTGGGTTCGGGCGTCGGGGAGTTGGAGATGACGGTCCAGCCGTTCGGCGCCTTCACCGTGAACTGGAAGGTGGCCTTGAGGTCGGGCTGCTCGAAGGAGGCGAAGACGCGGCGGGCGTCGGGCACCTCGAACTGCGTGTACAGGTAGGCCTGTTCGTCGACCGGGTCGACGAACCGGTGCAGGCCCTCACCGGTGTTGGTGTAGGCGCAGTCGGCGACGACCCGCAGGATGTTGCGGCCTTCGAGCAGGCCGGGCAGGGCGATCCGGGAGTCGGCGAAGACCTGTGCCGGGTCGAGGTTCTCGCCGTTGAGCGTCACCTCGTGGACGGTCGGGGCGACCAGGTCGATGAAGGACTCGGCGCCGCCGTCGGCGTCGCTCGCCGCGACGTCGAAGCGCACCGTGGTGGCTGACCGGTAGGTGCCGCCCTCCTGCGCGCCGGAGAGGTCGAGTTCGATCTCGTACGAGTCAACGGTGAGCAGCTTCGCCCGCTGCTGCGCCTCTTCGCGAGTCAGGTTTGTGCCAGGCACGCGGTCATCTCCTCGATATGAGTGGGTTGCGCCATCCTTCCACGGTCGCACCGCGTTGGGCGACGGCCGGGGCCGGGGGTGAAGTGACCCCCCGCAGCACATCACCCCACCCCGAGCGCCCCCTGGGGGTGTACGGAGTTGCCGGCGACCCGACCCACCGAACCGGCTGTCTCCACCTACCGAGTCGAGTGATGGGTGGGTGAAGGGTGGGGGTTCAGGGGGCGGGGCTTCCTGGGGGGAGGTTGGGGGGCGGGGGGTCCTTGGGGGCGGGGGGACAGTTGGGTCGTCGTCGTCGCGGTGAACGCTATGGCTATTCCCGTCAGTTGCAGCGCCGTCAGGCTCTCGTCCAGCACCGCCCAGCCGATCACCGCCGCCGTCAGCGGGGAGAGCGGGCCGAGGAACGTGACCTGTGTGGCGGTGAGCCCTCCGATGCCGCGGAACCAGAGCCAGTACGCCACCGCCGTGTTCGCCAGCGCCAGATAGAGATAGCCGCCCACCGCACGGCCGTCCAGCGCCGGCGGCGCCCCCTCGACGAGGAAGGCGACGGGCGCGACGAGCAGCCCGCCGACCGTCAGCTGCCAGGCGGCGAGCCCGAGCGGCCCGACCCCGTCCGGGCGGCCCCACCGCTTCGCCAGCACCACCCCCGCCGACATCGACGCCGTGGAGGCGAGCCCCGCGAGCACGCCGACCGCGTCCAGCGCCCCGCCCGCCCGCAGCACGACCAGGCTGACGCCGAACGCTGCCGCGACCCCGGCGAGCAGCGTCCGCGCGGTCGGCCGCTGCCCCAGCAGCACCGCCGAGAGGCCGACGACGAACAGCGGCCCGACCGAACCGACGACCGCCGCAAGGCCGCCGGGCAGCCGGTACGCGGAGAGGAAGAACAGCGGGAAGAACGCGCCGATGTTCAGCGCGCCCAGCGCCGCCGCCTTCCCCCACCAGACCCCGCGCGGCAGCACCCGCGCGATCGCGAGCAGCACCAGCCCGGCGGGCAGCGCGCGCATCAGGGCCGTGAACAGCGGACGGTCGGCGGGGAGGAACTCCGTGGTGACCGCGTAGGTGGTGCCCCAGGAGACCGGGGCGAGAGCGGTGAGCAGGACGGTCGCAAGCCGGTTCATGAAAAATAGCTTAGCGCTAAGCGACTTACAGTCAAGCTACTTACAACTGATCTACTTGCATGAGAGCTACTAGCACCCGAGCTACTTTCTTGCGGGCTACCGGATGCCCGGCGGATACTCCCCCGTATGAGTGCGCAGCGCAGGGACCCGGTCGACGCGATCATCGATCAGTGGGCGACCGTCCGCCCCGATCTCGACACCGCCGCGATGGAGGTGTTCGGCCGCGTCAACCGGCTCTCGCGCGCGATCGGCGACCGTATGGACAAGGCGTACGCGGCCCTCGGGCTCGCGCGCGGCGAGTTCGACGTGCTGGCCACCCTGCGCCGGTCCGGAGAGCCGTACACCCTCTCACCCCGCCGGCTGTCGGCGACGCTGATGCTGACCACCGGCGGCATGACCGGCCGCCTCGACAAGCTGGAGCGCGCCGGCCTGCTCCGCCGCTCCCCCGACCCGCACGACCGCCGCGGCCTACAGGTCACGCTCACCGACAAGGGGCTGGCACTGGTCGAGGAGGCCGTCGGCGCGGGCCTGGCCGTCCAGACGGAGGCGCTGACCGCCGCACTGAACGACGAAAAGGCCGGCCAACTGGCCGACCTTTTGCGCGAGTTGCTGCTCGCGACAGAGAACTGAGGACGGGCCGCCGGGCACGGCACGGCCGAGGCCCCGCAGAGGCACGCTCTGCGGGTCGGCGGCCCGGTGCCCCGGAGCCCCGGAGCCCCGGAGGCTCAGGCCTTGGCGGCCTTGGCGCCCGCCTCGCCCTTGACGGTGATGTTGGAGCTGGTGTCGTCGTGCCTGTCCTGGGAGCGGTCGAGGACCCACACCAGGCCGGCGATGGCCAGGAACAGCGCGATCGGCGCCACCACGTAGAGGCCCAGCGTCTCGATGACGCTCAGGCCCGGACCGGGGTCGTCGCCGTCGTCCCGGGTGAGGGCGAGCGCGGGGGACGACATGAGCAGCATCATCAGCGTCGTACCGGCCGCCAGGGTGCCGGCGCGCAGGGCGTTGTTCTTGTCCACGGTGCAAAAGTAGCGAACGCGGGGGGAGGGCGCGCGTCCGGGGTGCCTTATACGGCCCCGGCGTCGGTGCGGGCGTCGCCGGGGGCTGCCGCCCCCGGGCCCCCGCTTCGGCCCTGAACGGGCCTCGTCCTCAAACGCCGGACGGGCTGAATCGTCGACCCCTTGGCCGAGAAGCACCCCCGCGGACGGGCTGATCTCACCCCCGCAGCACCTCCATCAACGCATGCAGTCGCGGCGACGCCGCCAGTTGCTCCAGCGTCATCGGGCGGCCCTCCGCGTCGGCGACGGGCAGGCGCCAGTTCGGGTACTGGTCCCACGTGCCGGGGAGGTTCTGCGGGCGGCGGTCGCCGACGCCGTCCGGGAGCCAGACGCCGATCATGCGGGCGGGGGTGCTCAGCAGGAAGCGGTGGACGGCCTGGACCTCGGCCTCCTCCGAAGAGGTGTCGCCGCCTCCGCCGGCGCCCTGGAGAAGGCCGAGCCGGGCGAGCGCGTCGAGCCACTCCGCCGTGTCGGCGGCGGCCTCCGCGCGCTCCTCCTCCACCGGGCGGGTCAACAGGCCCAGCCGGTCGCGGAGCTCCACGTGCTCGCCGGTGAGCCGGGCGGCCGTCGACGGCAGGTCGTGGGTGGTGGCGGTGGCGAGGCAGTCGGCGCGCCAGCTCTCGGGCGGCAGGGGGCGACCGTCGCCCTCCCAGGCGCGTTCGAACCACAGGACGGACGTGCCGAGCACCCCGCGTTCGCGCAGCGCCTCCCGCACGCCGGGCTCGACGGTGCCCAGGTCCTCGCCGATGACCACCGAGCCCGCCCGCGACGCCTCCAGCACCAGGACGGCGAGCATGGCCTCGGCGTCGTAGCGGACGTAGGTGCCCTCGGTCGGCGGTTCGCCCTGGGGGACCCACCAGAGCCGGAACAGGCCCATGACGTGGTCGATGCGCAGCGCGCCGGCGTAACGGAACAGGGCGCGCAGCAGCCTGCGGAAGGGCGCGTAGCCGGAGTCGGCGAGCCGGTCGGGGCGCCAGGGCGGCAGGCCCCAGTCCTGGCCGCGCGCGTTGAAGGCGTCCGGGGGCGCGCCGACGGACATGCCGGCCGCGAAGTACTCCTGCTGGGCCCAGGCGTCGGCCCCGCCGGGGTGCACGCCGACGGCCAGGTCGTGCACGACGCCGAGCGGCATGCCCGCCTCGCGCGCGGAGCGCTGGGCGGCGGTGAGCTGGGCGTCGGTGAGCCAGGCGAGCCGGGAGTGGAAGTCGACGCGCTCCATCAGCTCGGAGCGGGCGCGGGCGGTCTCCGCGGAGCGGGGGTCGCGCAGGGCGGCGGGCCAGGCGTGCCAGTCGGAGCCGTGGACCTCGGCGAGGGCGCACCAGGTGGCGTGGTCCTCCAGGGCCTCGCCCTGCTCGGCGAGGAAGTCGCAGTAGGCGGCCCGCCGGCCGGGCCCGAGCGGCACGTCGGCGACGAGTTCCATGGCCTCCCGCTTGAGCTCCCACACGGCGTCCCGGTCGATCAGCGCGCCCTTGTCGAGCACGGCCTCCCGCAGCCGCGCGGCCCGCTCGCGCAGCGCCCGCACGCGCTCGGGCGCGTCGACGTGGCCGAACTCGGGCACGTCCTCGACGCGCAGGTGCACCGGGTCGGGGAAGCGGCGGGAGGAGGGCCGGTACGGGGAGGGATCGGTGGGAGCGCCGGGCACGGCCGCGTGCAGGGGGTTGACCTGCACGAACCCGGCGCCCAGCGCCCGCCCGGCCCAGGCGGTCAGCTCGGCGAGGTCCCCGAGGTCGCCCATGCCCCAGGAGCGCTGGGAGAGGAGGGAGTAGAGCTGGACGAGGAGTCCGTACGAGCGCCCGGCGGGTGTGGGCAGCCGGGGCGGGGCCACGACGAGGTGCGCGCGGGCGGTGCGGCCGTCGGGCGCGACGGCGGTCAGCGCGTGCACGCCGGCCGGAAGGCCGTCGAGTGAGGCGCGGACCTCTCCCTGCTCGGTCTCGACCTCGATCCGGGTCCCCTCGGGAAGTCCGGCGAGCACGGCGGACCCCGTGCCGTCGCCGCCGCCGTCCCCCCACACCACCACGGTGGGCGGCAGCAGGCGCTCCGCCAGTTCCCGTTCCCGGGCGGCGAGCGCGGCGCGGGCGGACTGCGGAGTGCTCGCGTCGACGCCCAGGGCGGCCAGGGCACGGGTCACGGCGGCGACCGAGGCCGTCACCGTACGGTCCGGCGACGGACGGTAGGAGGTCGCGACGCCGTGCAGCCCGGCGAGGCGGATCAGCTCCTCGTCGAGGGGCGCGGCCGGCCGGGGTGCGGTCATCTACGGCCTCATCCGGGGTGCGGTCATCTACGGCCTCATGAAGTCGGAGTCCGCGGCGGCGAGCGGCGGTTCGCTGGTGAGGGGAGGTTCGCTGGTCAGCGGCTCGGCGTAGGGCAGCGGGGGCTCGCTGGTCAGCGGAGCCTCGGCGCAGGTTCCCTCCGCGCTGAACACGCACACATGGGGCTCTTCGAAGTCGGCGGAAAGATCCGCCGGGCGTTTGGAGCGGGCGGCCGGGACCAGGGGGTATGTCGATGCGACCACGGTGGCCTCCTTGTCGAACGAGTCTGACGGGTTACTTGAGCCCTACCCAGTGGACGCGAGGACTCACATCTTCCGTGGGACCACCCCCGTCCCCACCCATCCCGCGGAACCAGGGGGCAGAGCCCCCACCACCACCCCATCAAGATCAACCAGGTCAATGTGGACCACTGCCACAATATCGGCGACGAAAGCCCAAATTAGGCACACAGGAAGCCGCCATAAAGCCGACAGCAGGTAAATGAAAAGTTGACGCTCCATGAAGCGGACTGCTAGCTTCACGGCACGGCTGAAAGACCCTCAGCCGCACGGGGGACGGGGGATGTGGGGGTATTGTGTACATAATTTCACAAGCATCTCCACCAGTTCCTGATCCCGTGCTTCATGCACCAGGAACAGGGGAAATAATGAAGCGCGGTTCGCGCATTTCCACGGTCGTCGGCACGGCGGCAGTGATCACTCTGGCGATGGCGCCCATCGCCGAGGCCAACTGGAGCAGCTCCATCACCGGGGCGAGCGTGGGCTTCGAGTCCCGGCGCTGGTCGGACGAGCTGTACTCGCAGGTGAAGTTCACCAACTGCAAGACCGACGCGCTGGCCACGCAGAGCACCGACGTGCGGATATGGGCCGACATCACGCTCCAGCCCGACGAGGCCTACGACAACAAGACGTTCACCGCGTGCTTCGGCGGCGGCACCAGCAACGGCGAGTGGACCGACCTGCCGTCCGGCAAGCGGGACTACTACTTCAAGCTCGCGAAGATCGCGGGCTCCACCTTCGGCCCGCAGCTGACCGTGAGCACGGTGTCGGTGGACACCACCAAGGCAGACGGCTGACAGACCAGCCCTGAGGGGCGCCCCGCCGGGGGCGCCCCTCTTTGGTCGACAAGTAGTTCGGTGAGACCGCATGAAATTCAGCACCACGCTGCGCAGCGGTAGTGTGCGATGGGCTGCCCCCATAATTCTCCTGCTGACGTTCCTTTATTACGTCGTAGGCCAGAAAGCCCCTCTCTCAAGTTATTTCCATTATGCTCCGAGCATTGTCGCGGAGCCGCTGATGACGCTTTATGCGCTGGCGTACGCGACAGCCGCCGGACTCGCCTGCTGGGAGAGCGGCCGACTGAAAAGCGCACGCATATGGGCGCTGGCGCCGGCCCGTTCGCGATACCGGATCGCGGCCAACGTCCTGGCCCCGGTGATCGCGCTCTCGTGGCTCGTCCTGCTCCTGCCCGCGGCGGTCTCACTCGCCCGTTCGGCGACCATGCCCAGCCTCGACAGCCTGCGCCTGCCGTTCGCGGCCATGGTGATCTGCGTCGCTCACGCCGTGCTCGGATTCGCCGTCGGCTGCCGGGTTCCGCGCATCATCGCCACGCCCGTCCTGGCCGTGGGCGACTGGCTCCTCGTCGCCTTCACCAGGGCGATGCTGCCCTACTGGCCCCGGCACGTCTCCGGCCAGTTCGGCAGCGTCGGTTTCGGCGAGGTGCCCCAGTTCGTCACGGCGGCGGTACCCGTGATGCTGGCCGGAGGCATCGCCGTCGGGCTGATGATCCTCTGGTTGCCCTTCGGGTGGCGGGCGCTGCGGATCGCCCTGGCGGCCGTGGTCGCCGTGGGAGGCGTCCTCGGGGCCCAGCGCACGGCCGCCGACTGGTCGGCCACACCGCCGATCACCACCGGGAACGTGGCGATGACGTGCACGGGCAGCGCGCCGCGCATGTGCGTGCCGGAGTTCAACGCGCGCTACCTGCCGCAGGTCCAGCGCGACACCGCCGAGGCACTGAGCGTGCTGCGGGAAGCCGGGGCGACCTCGGCGGAACCGCGGCTGATCACCGACGGCTACGTCGACGGCCGCCACCAGAAGACCTCCACGGACACCGAGTGGCACATGCTGCTGACCGAGCAGGTGCCGAACGGTGGCGCGGTGTACCAGGTCGTGGTGCGGGCTCTGAAGTTCCGCTGCGAGGAGGTGGACGTCCGCACCGCTCACTCGGCCTGGCTGTGGGGCGCCATGAAGACCGGCCAGGAGAAGGCGTACCGGATGCGCCGCGAGGAGGAGGGGCTGGACCCCGCGGCCCGGGAGCTGGAGAAGCAGGTCAAGGCCGACGTCACCCGCGTGTTGAAGGAATCTCCGGCCGAGCAGACCGAGTGGATCAGGCAGGCGCTCCAGGGCTGTGAGGCGAAGACGTCGTGATGTGGTGGTTCAAGGTCCGCCGGGGGCACACGCTGCTGCCGGTCGCCCTTGTCGTCTTCACCGCGGCCCTCTACGCGGTGCAGGACCACACGGTGCTGCTGCCGGCCATCACCGGCAGCCCTCGCGTAGCGCTCTCGCTGTTCGTTCCCGTGCCCCTGTTCGCCATCCTGATGGCGATGCTGGAATCCCGGCTTCCCGCGGCCGAGGCCTCCGGCGTACGGTCCGTGGCACGGCTCGACAACGCGCTCGTCACCGCGGTCATGGCGGCGGCGGTGGTGTGCAGCGTCGCCGTCGCCGCCCTCCAGGGGACCGCCGCGGCCACGACCGGCGGCCGCAACGCCCTGTTCCTGACCGGTCTGATGCTGCTCGGGCGCGCCTGGGCCGGACAAGGCGCGGTGATGCTCCCCGTGGGGTGGCTGGTCACCGTCGCAGTCATCGGGTTCCGCGGGAACGTCCCGCGCTCCTGGACCGTCATCGCGCTCCCTGCGGACGACCTGTTCGCAGCGGTCGCCTCCCTGGTGGTGTTCGCCCTCGGCCTCGCCGCCCAGATCCGCTCGTCGAGGAAGCCAGCGTGACACTCGAACTCAGCAACTGCACCTACGGCTACCGGCGCTGGAAGCAGCCGGTCCTGCGGGACTTCTCCTACGTCCTGCCGGACGGCCTCACCGTCCTGCTCGGTCCCAACGGCGCCGGCAAGTCGACCCTGCTGAAGCTCGCGGCGTCGGTGACCAAACCCCAGAAGGGGCGTGTGGCCCTGGACGGGGCTCCGGCGGGCACCGCGGCCTACCGGCAGGCGGTGGCCTGGATGCCGCAGGACATCGTGCCCATGCCCACGCTCACCGCGCGCGAGTACGTCGCCTACGTCGGCTGGCTCAAGGGCATGAACCGCTCGGACGCCTGGAAGCAGGCCCGCAAGGCCCTCGCGCGCGTGGAGCTGACCGACAAGGCCGACGACCGCACCAGCCAGCTCTCCGGCGGCCAGCTGCGTCGCGTCGGCGTCGCCGGGGCGCTCGTGCACGGCGCCCGGGTCCTGCTGCTGGACGAGCCCACCGCGGGCATGGACCCCTACCAGCGCCGGGTGTTCCGCGACATCCTGCGCGGGCTCACCGAAGACGTGCGCGTCCTGCTGTCCACGCACGACGTCGCCGACCTCGCGGAGGAGGCGGACCACGTCACGGTGATGTACGGGGGAACGGTCCTCCAGCACGGCGACACCGACACGTTCCTTGCGCACACCCCGCCCGGAACCCTCGAGGGGCGCGCCGCCGAAGCGGCGTACACCGCGCTGCTGAGGAGCCACAACGTCGCCGCCTGACTCCCGCGGCAAGCCGTCGGGGCCCGGCGGACACCGCGGGCGGCCCCGACAGCACGTACGGAAAGGCCCGGATCGTCAGGCGGAGATGCCGTCGATCCGGGCCATCGCGTCGTCCGCGCCGAACGGTTGCAGGTACGGCAGCCAGCGCGGGTCCCTGTGGCCGGTTCCGATGATGCGCCAGGCCAGGCCGGTGGGCGGGGCGGGTTTGTGGCGCAGTCGCCAGCCGATCTCGACGAGATGCCGGTCGGCCTTGACGTGGTTGCAGCGGCGGCAGGAAGCCACGACGTTGTCCCACGCGTGGCGGCCCCCGCGGCTGCGCGGGATGACGTGGTCGACGCTGGTTGCGACGCCACCGCAGTACATGCACCGGCCCCCGTCCCGGGCGAAGAGCGCCCGGCGGGTCAGAGGAACGGGCCCCCGATAGGGAACCCGGACGAATCGCTTGAGCCGGACCACGCTGGGTGCGGGGACTGTGACGGTCGCGCTGTGCATGAAGGCGCCGGATTCCTCCAAGGAGACAGCCTTGTTCTCCAGGACGAGGACGAGCGCGCGGCGGAGCGGTACGACGCCGAGCGGCTCGTACGACGCGTTCAGGACCAGGACATGCGGCACGGATGCCTCCTCGGGCGTCGGCGGCGCGTGGCTCGCGCCGGGACGATCTGCGGCCAGTCTCCCCTCTTGCCTGGTGAACGCGCCACCATGTCCCGGTAACGGGCTGGGAGTGTTTTCGACCACACCCGATACATCCCCAGCCCGACGACCTGTTCAAGCGCGCGTGAGCACGGTCTCTCCTTCGCGCATTCGGGCGAAGCACACACAATGCCCCGTTAGTGTGGTGGTCCTGCCTCTCCGGTGACCTTTCCGTGACCTTGAACACCGTGCCCGCCGCGCCGGACGGAGCAGTGCATCGCCTGGAGGTACCTGCTGTGTCCTTGTCCGCCGTCCTACTGGCCGCCGGCTCGTCGCCCTCGCCGACCCCGACCCCCTCGGAGTCGCCGACGGTGACGGTCCCGACGCTCCAGGACGCCCAGGAGAGCGCGACGAACGCCGCCAGCTGGGTCGAGCAGAACTGGTCGACGTGGCTCGCGATCGGTCTGCGGGTCCTGCTGATCGTCGTCATAGCCGGGGTCCTGAGAGTGGTGGTGCGGCGGGCGATCACCAAGCTGATCGACCGGATGAACCGCACGGTGCAGGCGGTCGACGGCACGGCGCTGGGCGGCCTGCTGGTCAACGCCGAGCGGCGGCGCCAGCGCTCCCAGGCGATCGGCTCGGTGCTGCGCTCGGTGGCGAGCTTCCTGATCCTCGGCACGGCCGGGCTGATGGTCCTGGGCACGTTCGAGATCAATCTGGCCCCGCTGCTGGCGTCCGCCGGCGTCGCGGGCGTCGCGATCGGCTTCGGCGCCCGCAACCTGGTCACGGACTTCCTCTCCGGCGTGTTCATGATCCTGGAGGACCAGTACGGGGTCGGCGACCAGATCGACGCGGGCGTCGCCACCGGCGAGGTCATCGAGGTCGGCCTGCGGGTGACCAAGCTGCGCGGCGACAACGGCGAGATCTGGTACGTCCGCAACGGCGAGGTCAAGCGGATCGGCAACCTCTCGCAGGGCTGGGCCACGGCCGGCGTCGACGTCACGGTGAAGTCGACCGAGGACCTCGACCATGTGAAGGCCACGCTGGACGAGGTCGCCGAGAAGATGAGCAAGGAAGAGCCCTGGAACGAGCTCCTGTGGAGCCCGATCGAGGTGCTGGGCCTGGACAGCGTGCTGCTGGACTCGATGGTGGTCCGGGTCTCCGCGAAGACGATGCCCGGCAAGTCCCTCGCGGTCGAGCGCGAGCTGCGCTGGCGGATCAAGCGGGCCTTCGACGAGGCCGACATCCGCATCGTGGGCGGCGCGACGGTCCCCGTCGAGCTGGACCCGAACGCGGACCCGACGGCGGGCGTCGCCGCCCCGTCGGTGTACTCCAACACCGCCTCCCCGCAGGCCCAGGCGGCCACGCCGATCACCCCGGCCGCCCCGGCCGCGCCTACGGCTCCGGTGAAGTAGCAGACCCGGGCGACCAGCCCACCGCCCCTGCCGGCAACGACTCCGTTGCCGACAGGGGCGGTTTCGTTTTCCCCGTTGACGCGCCCTCTTGACGCGCCCCCTTGACGCCCCCTTCCCCCCGGGCCTACCTTCCTCCACACCGGATAGGAAACTTTCCTAACAGTTCTCCGGAGGGCCCAGGTGCGGCCCCCGCATGGACTTCCCTCCGCGATCACTGAAAAGCTGGGCAGCCGAGAGGCAGGTGCAGACCCCATGGCAGGAACCGCCGGCACGCCGGGCACCCCGCGCGTCCTGCGCGCCATGAACGACCGCGCCGCCCTGGACCTCCTGCTGGAGCACGGGCCCCTCTCCCGCACCCGGATCGGCAAGCTCACCGGCCTGTCCAAGCCGACCGCCTCCCAGCTGCTGGCCCGCCTGGAGGCGGCGGGGCTGGTCCTGGCGAGCGGCACCACCGAGGGACGGCCCGGCCCCAACGCCCAGCTGTACGAGGTCGATCCAACCGCTGCGCACGCCGCGGGACTCGACGTCACCCCCGAACGGGTCCTCGCCGCCGTCGCCGACGTCACGGGCCGGACAGTGGGCGCCTTCGAGGTGCGCACCCCCGGCCGCAACACCGCCGGGGCCGTCGTACGGCAGGTCACCGACGCGCTCGACGGCGCGGTGAAGGCCGCCGGGCTCACCCGGGACGACGTGCGGCGGCTCGTCGTCGCCACCCCGGGCGCCTTCGACCCCACCACCGGCCGGCTGCGCTACGCCTCGCACCTGCCCGGCTGGCACTCCCCCGCGCTGCTCGACGACCTCGCCGCAGCGCTGCCGATGCCCGTCGAGTACGAGAACGACGTCAACCTCGTCGCCGTCGCCGAACAGCGGCTCGGCGCGGCCCGCGGGCACGAGGACTTCGTGCTGCTGTGGAACGAGGGCGGCCTCGGCGCGGCCCTCGTCCTCGGCGGGCGGCTGCACCGCGGCTGGACCGGCGGCGCGGGGGAAGTGGGTTTCCTGCCGGTCCCCGGCGCGCCCCTGGTGCGCCAGGTGACCAAGGCCAACAGCGGCGGCTACCAGGAGCTCGCCGGCTCCCAGGCCGTTCCCCGGCTCGCTCGCGAGCTCGGCATCGGCGACATCCCCTCGGGGCCGTACGCCGAGGTCGCCGCCGCCCTCGTGGAGCGGGCCGCGGCCGAGAACCGGGGCCCGTACGCGGAGTTGCTGCGCGCCTACGCGACCCGGCTCGCGACCGGTCTCGCCTCCCTCGTCTCCGTCCTCGACCCCGAACTCGTCGTCCTCAGCGGCGCGTCGCTGACCGCCGGCGGCGAACTCCTGCGCTCCCTCGTCCAGTCGGAGCTGGCGGAACTCGCCGCCTCCCGGCCGCGGCTCGTCGTCGGCGGCGTCACCGAACGGCCCGTGCTGCGCGGCGCGTTGGAGAGCGCGCTGGCGGCTGCCCGCGACGAGGTCTTCGACACCTCGCGCTGATCCCCTCCGGGTGACACCGGTCCCCTTCGCAACACCCCTTCCACGTCACCCCCCTCACCTCACCCCTTCGCCCCGCCCCAGGGAGGCCCCGTCATGTCCGCACGCACCCCTTCAGCCGTCCGAAAGGCGGCTTTCGCCCTCACCGCCTCGACGGCCCTGCTCCTGACCGCCACCGCCTGTACCGGTCAGGCCGCCACCGGCGCGCAGGACGACGCGTCCGAGCAGCAGACCATCACCTTCTGGCACGCCTGGAGCGCGCCGAACGAGGTGAAGGCCGTCAAGGACCTGGTCGCCGGCTTCGAGAAGGCGCACCCGAACATCCAGGTGAACGTGGTCGGCAACATGACCGACGACAAGATCAACCAGGCGCTGCGCGCGGGCGGTACGAAGGCCCCCGACGTGATCTCGTCGTTCACCACCAACAACGTCGGCAAGTTCTGCACGTCGGGCGCGCTGGTCGACCTCGACCCCTTCTTCGAGAAGGCGGGCGTCGATCCGGAGAAGACCTTCCCGAAGGCGATGAACGAGTACACCCAGTACCAGGGCGACCGCTGCGCCGTCCCGCTGCTGGGCGACGCCTACGGGCTCTACTACAACAAGACCGCGTTCGAGAAGGCCGGCATCACCGGCCCGCCGAAGACCTGGTCCGAGTTCGAGGCGGACGCGCAGAAACTGACGATCACCCAGGGCGACACGTACAAGCAGCTCGGGTTCATGCCGAACTACCACGGCTGGGAGACGACCACCGAGCACTACATGGGCCAGTTCTCCCCGACCTATTTCGACGCGTCCGGCAAGTCGACGATCGCCACCGACCCGGCCGTCTCCGGCGCCTTCACGCTCCAGAAGAAGCTCGTCGACGCGCTCGGCGGCTTCAAGAAGCTGGAGAAGTTCCGCGCCGGGCTCGGCGACGAGTGGGGTCCCAAGCACCCCTTCCACACCGGGCAGGTGGCCATGCAGCTCGACGGCGAGTGGCGGCTCGGCATGGCGCTGGACGCGAAGCCCGGCTTCGAGATCGGCGTCGCCCCGCTGCCCGTCCCCGACGACCGGGCCGACCAGTACGGCAAGGGCTACATCACCGGCACCATCGCCGGCATCGCCGCCACCAGCCAGAAGCAGAACGCGGCCTGGGAGTTCGTCAAGTACATCACCACGGACACCGACGCGGTGGTCGGCTTCTCCAACGCCATCCACAACGTGCCCTCCACGCTGGAGGCCCTGAAGTCGCCGAAGCTGACGTACGACCCGCGCTTCAAGACGTTCCTGGACATCGCGGCGAACCCGTACTCGACCACCTCGCCCGCCTCCGTCAACGGCGGCGTCTACCTCACCACCGTCCAGCAGCTCGGCTACGACTACGAGAGCGGCAAGGTCACCGACCTGGCGGCGGGCCTGAAGAAGGCCGCCGCGCAGATCGACACGGACATCGCGCAGGCGAAGTGACCATGAGCGCCCTCACCTCGACGGCGGCGGGACGGCGGTCCGGTCTCGCCGCCAAGCACCGGCGGCAGACGCTGCGCACCCTCGCGTTCCTCTCGCCCTGGCTGATCGGCTTCGCGGTCTTCTTCGCGTACCCGATGATCTCGACGGTCTACTTCTCGTTCATGCACTACGACGGCTTCCGGCCGCCGACCTGGGCCGGGACGAAGAACTGGACGTACGTCTTCGAGAGTTACCCCTTCTTCTGGCCCGCCCTGCGCAACACCCTCTGGCTGGTCGTGATCATGGTGAGCCTCCGGGTCCTGTTCGGGCTCGGGATCGGGATGCTCATCACGAAGATCAAGACGGCTACGGGCGTCTTCCGCACCCTCTTCTACCTGCCCTACCTCGCCCCGCCGGTCGCCGCGACCATGGCGTTCGCGTTCCTCCTCAACCCCGGTACGGGACCGGTCGATTCGATCCTGGAGCGGATCGGCCTCCCGGCCCCGGGCTGGTTCAACGACCCGAGCTGGTCCAAGCCGGCCCTCACCCTGATGTTCCTGTGGGGCGTCGGCGACCTGATGGTCATCTTCATGGCCGCGCTGCTCGACGTCCCCAAGGAGCAGTACGAGGCAGCCGAGTTGGACGGCGCGTCGGCGTGGCAGCGGTTCCGGTTCGTCACGCTGCCCAACATCTCGCCGATCATCATGTTCGCCGTCGTCACCGGCGTGATCGCGGCGATGCAGTGCTACACCCAGCCCCTGGTCGCCGGGAAGGTCGCCTCGGGCGTGATCCAGGGCGCGGGCACCATGTTCGAGCCCGGCTACCCCGAGCACTCCACGCTCACCCTCCCCCAACTCGTCTACAACCTCGGCTTCCAGCGCTTCGACTACGGCTCCGCCTGTGTCGTCGCCCTGGTCCTGTTCGCCCTGTCGATGGCGTTCACCGCGCTGTTGATGCGGCGCCGGGGCGGTCTCATCCAGGCAGGTGACTGACATGACCCAAGTACTGGAACGGCCGGTGGAGTCGCCGGCCCCCGCCTCGCCGGCCGAGCGCACGGCCCGCCGCAGGGCGGTGCTGGAATGGATCGCGGTGCACTCCCTCGGCGTCGCGGCGGCCCTGTTCTTCACCCTGCCGTTCGTGTTCGTCTTCCTGACGTCGCTGATGAGCGACTCGCAGGCGCTCAGCCGGGACCTGGTCCCGCACACCTGGGAATGGGCCAACTACCGCAAGGTCTTCGACACCCCGGGCTTCCTCACCTGGTGGAAGAACACGCTGCTCTACGCCGGTCTCGGCACCGTGCTGACGGTCGTGTCGTCGATCCCGGTGGCGTACGCGCTCGCCAAGTTCCGCTTCCGCGGCCGGAATCTCACGCTCATGCTGGTGATCTCGATGATGATGCTGCCGCCGCAGGTGGTCGTCATCCCGATGTACCTGTTCTGGGCGAAGCAGCTCGACCTGTCGGGCACGCTCTGGCCGATGATCATCCCGCTGGCGTTCGGCGACGCGTTCTCCATCTTCCTGCTGCGGCAGTTCCTGATGACCATCCCCAACGAGTACGTGGACGCCGCGAAGGTGGACGGCTGCGGCGACCTGCGCACCCTGGTGAAGGTCGTGCTGCCGATGGCCAGGCCCGGCATCGCCGCCGTCGCCCTGTTCCAGTTCTTCAACGCCTGGAACGACTACTTCGGACCGCAGATCTACGCCTCGGAGAACCCCGGTGCGTGGACACTGAGTTACGGCCTGGAGTCCTTCAAGGGCGCCCACCACACCGACTGGAACCTCACCATGGCGGCCACCGTGCTGGTCATGGCCCCCGTGATCCTCGTGTTCTTCTTCGCGCAGAAGGCGTTCGTCGAGGGCGTCACCCTGACCGGAGTGAAGGGTTGAACCGCACATGAAACTCACCGTGGTCGGCGGAGGCTCGACCTACACCCCCGAACTCATCGACGGCTTCGCGCGTCTGAGGGACACGCTCCCCCTGGAGGAGCTGGTCCTCGTGGACCCGGCGGCCGAACGCCTCGAACTCGTGGGCGGGTTGGCCAGGCGCATCTTCGCCCGGCAGGGCCACCCCGGCCGGATCGTGACCACGTCCGACCTGGACGCCGGCGTCGACGGCGCCGACGCCGTCCTGCTCCAGCTGCGCGTCGGCGGCCAGGCCGCCCGCGAGCGGGACGAGACCTGGCCGTTGGACTGCGGCTGCGTGGGCCAGGAGACGACCGGCGCGGGCGGCCTGGCCAAGGCGCTGCGCACGGTCCCGGTCGTCCTGGAGATCGCCGAACGCGTCCGCCGCGCCAACCCGGACGCCTGGATCATCGACTTCACCAACCCGGTCGGCATCGTCACCCGCGCCCTGCTCCAGGCCGGCCACAAGGCCGTCGGACTGTGCAACGTGGCCATCGGCTTCCAGCGGAAGTTCGCCGCGCTGCTGGAGGTCGAACCGGCGGACGTCCACCTGGACCACGTGGGCCTCAACCACCTCACCTGGGAGACCGCGGTACGCCTGGACGGCCCCGAGGGCGACGACGTCCTGCCCGCGCTGCTGGCCGACCACGGCGACGCCGTCGCGGCCGACCTGCGCCTGCCCCGCCCGCTCCTGGACCGGCTAGGCGTAGTCCCCTCGTACTACCTGCGCTACTACTACGCGCACGACGAGGTCGTACGGGAACTGCGCACCAAGCCCTCCCGGGCGGCCGAAGTCGCCGAGATGGAAAGGCGGTTGCTGAAGCTGTACGCCGATCCGGCGCTGGACGAGAAGCCGGAGCTGCTCGCCCGGCGCGGCGGCGCCTACTACTCGGAGGCCGCGGTGGACCTGGCGGCGGCGCTGCTGACCGGGTCGGGCAGCCCCTACCAGGTGGTGAACACCTACAACCGTGGCACGCTGCCCTTCCTCCCCGACGACGCGGTGATCGAGGTGCAGGCGGCGGTCGGCCCGAAGGGTCCCTCGCCCCTGCCGGTGACCGGCGTCGACCCCCTGTTCGCGGGGCTGACCGCCAACGTCACCGCGTACGAGGACCTGGCCCTGGAGGCCGCGCTGCGCGGCGGACGCGACCGGGTCTTCCGGGCCCTCCTCGCCCACCCCCTGATCGGCCAGCACGAGTACGCCGACGCCCTGACCGACCGGCTGATCGCGCACAACCGGGAGCACCTCGCGTGGGCCTGACCGCGAGCGTTCTCGCCATCGACGCCGGCAACAGCAAGACGGACGTGGCGGTCGTGGCGGCCGACGGGGAGGTCCTCGCCACGGCCCGCGGCGACGGGTTCCGTCCGCCCGCGGTGGGCGTGGGCCCGGCCGTCGACGCCCTCGCGGACACCGTCACGCGCGCGTACGACGCGGCGGGCGTCACCTCGGCGGACCATGTCTCGGCCTGCCTGGCCAACGCCGATCTCCCGGTGGAGGAGGAGCAGTTGGCGGCGGCGCTGCACGCACGCGCGTGGGGCGCGTCGGTGACGGTCCGCAACGACACCTTCGCGATCCTGCGGGCGGGTGCGGCCGAGCCCCGGGGCGTCGCGGTCGTCTGCGGCGCCGGCATCAACTGCGTGGGCATGCGGCCCGACGGCCGCACCGCCCGCTTCCCCGCCCTCGGCCGGATCTCCGGCGACTGGGGCGGGGGGTGGGGGCTGGCCGAGGAGGCGCTGTGGCACGCGGCGCGCGCGGAGGACGGCAGGGGCGGCCCGACGGCGCTCGCACGGACGCTGCCCGCCCACTTCCGGCTGCCCTCCATGCCCGCCCTCATCGAGGCGCTGCACCTGGGCCGGATCGCCGACGCCCGCCGGCACGAGCTGACCCCGGTCCTCTTCTCGACGGCGACGGCCGGGGACGCCACCGCCCGCGCGATCGTCGCACGGCTGGCGGAGGAGGTGACGACGATGGCGGTGGTCGCCCTGACCCGGCTCGACCTGCTGGCGGAGGAGACCCCGGTCCTGCTCGGCGGCGGCGTCCTGACGGCGGGGCACACGCTCCTGGACGACGCGGTACGGGAGTCGCTGTCGGCCCGCGCTCCCAAGGCGACGGCACTGGTCGTGCGGGCGCGGCCCGTGCTGGGCGCGGCGCTGCTGGGGCTGGACGGAGTGGGGGCGGGGGGCGAGGCGCAGGATCGGGTGCGGGCGCACTTCGAGGAGTGAGCGCCGGCGGGGCGGGGGCGATGTCGACTTCGTGAGGCGGGCCGTGGGTCCGAGCGGAACCGAACGGATTCCGGTCGCGTGTTCCACAGCAGCGGTGACTTGCGATCTGATCAAGATCGAGTGAAGCCCGGTGCGCAGCGCCGCGCTTTGTGGCGATACTTGCGGCGAGACATGACCATGGGGGAGGTCAGCCAGTGACACACCCGCCGAAGAGCAGCACGGCGCCACCGGGTTCCGGCATGCCCACGATGCCGGCCGTTCCGCCTCAACCGGGCCCGCGCGAGCCCCTCGCGTCCGCGTCCTCGTCGTCGTCGGCCTCCGGCTCCGCCCCGTCGCCGAGAACGCCCGCCCGCAGGACCGCCTTCGCCGAGGGCGTCGAGCGGGTGCGCGCCGCCGCGACGACCGAGCCGGGCCGGCTGCGGATCATCGGCGCCGTACTCGCCCTGCTCGTCGTCGCGTTCGGCGCGGTCACGGCCTGGCAGATGACGGACCGCGCCGCCGCCGCCGACGACGTCCTCAACAAGAGCCAGCCGCTCAGCTCGGCCGCCGCCGACATCTACCGCTCCCTCGCCGACGCCAACACCACCGCCTCCGGCGGGTTCCTGGCGGGGGGCCAGGAGTCGGCGGAGTCGCGCAAGCGCTACGAGGACGACATCGACACCGCCGCGGCCAAGCTCGTCACCGCGGCGAACAACGCCGACCCCGGCTCCCCCTCCACCGCGGCGATCACCAAGCTCAACAAGCTGCTCCCGGAGTACAAGGGCCTGGTCGAGCGCGCCCGCACCTACAACCGGCAGGGCTTCCCCGTCGGCGGCGCCTACCTGCGCTACGCGAACCAGAAGATGCAGCAGGAGATGCTCCCGGCCGCCGAGGACCTCTACAAGAAGGAGAACCAGCGCCTCCAGGCCGACTACGCGGACGCCAGGCCCTACCCGTGGGCGGCGATCGCGCTGGGCGTCCTCGCGCTGGCCGCGCTGGCCTGGGCGCAGCACCGCAACTACCGCCGTACGAACAGGGTGTTGAACCACGGCCTGGTCGCCGCCACCGCGACCGCCGCCGTCGTACTGCTGTGGCTGGTCGTCGGCCACAGCGTGGCCCGCGCGGGTCTGACCGAGTCCTACGACCACGGCGTGCGCTCCCTGAACGTCCTGCACGACGCCCGTATCGCCTCCCTCAAGGCACGCGGCAACGAGAACCTCACCCTCGTGGCCCGCGGCGCCGAGACCGTCAAGGTGACAGCCGACGGCAAGGAGTTGACGCTCGACGCGTACGACCACGGCTTCACCGAGAACATGACCACCCTCGGCAAGGGCCTCGCCGCCGCGGCGAAGCTCGCCGACGACCAGGCGGGCGAGAAGCCGGTCACCTCGGCCGAGGGCAACATGACGGTGTGGCGCGAGCGCCACACCGCGGCCCGCGCCCAGGACGACAACGGCAACTACGAGCAGGCGCTCGCCCTGGTGATCGGCGCCAAAGGCGCGACGGGCGAGTGCTTCGACAGCGTGGACGCCAACCTGGCGAGCGCGCTCACCCACGAGCAGAACGAGTTCAGGCAGGCGGCGGGCGACGGCCGGGACGCGATGGGCGGTCTGCCGCTGGGCGCGGCCGTCCTCGCCGTCCTGGGCGCGGCGGGCGCGGTCCTCGGCATCGGCCGCAGGCTGTCGGAGTACCGGTGAAAGGGGGCGTGACGATGCATGTGCGACGGATGCGGGCCGGCCTGAAGGGCTGGGGCGGAGTGGGAGCGATGGCGGTCGTCTGCGCCCTCGCGCTGGCCTTCGCACTGCTGCTCCCGTGGACCCAGTCGCGGGGCGACGGCTCCGTGGGGACCGGCAGCCGGGGCGTCGCCGAGGCCGGACAGGCGGCCGACCCGGCGTGCAAGGACCCGGAGAAGCAGACGCTGGCACCGTCCGCGGCGGACGGTCCGACGATCTCCGCGATCAAGGCCCGGCAGGGCGAGAAGCGCAAGCTGATCGTCGGCGTCGACCAGAACAGCTACCGGTGGGGCTACCGCGACCCGAACAACTCCGGTGCGGCGCTGGAGGGTTTCGACATCGACCTGGTGCGCCGTATCGCCCAGGACCTGCTCGGCGACCCGAACGCCGTCCAGTTCAAGGCGATCCCGACCAACCAGCGCATCCCCGCGATCCAGGAGGGCCGGGTCGACATGGTCGTGCGCACGATGACGATCAGCTGCGCCCGCATCAAGGACGTCGCGTTCTCCGCGCCGTACTTCAAGACCGGTCAGCAGGTCCTCGCGCCCAAGTCCTCGACGATCACCGGCTACGACAAGACGCTGGCGGGCAAGAAGATCTGCACGGCGGCCGGTTCGACCGCCAACACGCAGCTGACCGACGACCGCGGAGCCGGCCGGCTGCCGGCGAGCGCCGACATCTCCACCACGGTCCCCAACCAACTGGACTGCCTGGTGCGGTTGCAGCTCGGCGAGGTCGACGCGGTCGTCACTGACGGCGCGCTCGCCGCGAGCCAGGCCGCGCAGGATCCGACGGTGGAGCTCAAGGGCGCCGCGTTCACAGCCGAGTACTACGGGGTGGCGATGAAGAAGGACGCCGACGACCTGGTGCGCCGCGTCAACCAGATCCTCGTGCAGTACCGGGCGGACGGCTGGCAGACGTCGTACGACAAATGGCTCTCGGCGACACTGGGCGCGGACGCGGCGACGTCGACGCCGCCCGCCCCTCAGTACCTGCGCACCGGCTGACCGGCCGTCGGCGAGCGAGGGATCGAGCGATCGATCCGGTGAGTGACCTGAATGATCTGAGTGAACGAGTGAACGACCGACACGGCAGCGAGAGGTGATCGATGGGCGTCACGGGACCCCCCGGGCCGGTGATGGACCGGGACGAGGTCGACCGTGCGCTGGCGCGGCTCGGCGCGGAGCACGAGGCCATCGAGACCTCCCTCCTCGCCCTCCAGGACCACGCGGGCCGCAGACTCCTCGAAGGCGCTCAGCTCACCGGGGTCACCAAGGAGCGCTGGACGGCCGCGGAGGCGTCGATCACGCTGCTGTGGGCGTACTTCGACGGCTACACCGACGCGCTGCGCTCGGCCCGGGACATCCGCTCACGGCGCCGCTGGTCCAGCCGCGAGGATCTGGTGGAGCTGACGGAGCTGCTGCGCGGCGAGTCCGTCACGGTGGCGGGGTCGGCGCTCGCCGGCGCCCCGACCCTGCACGGCACGAACAAGCTCAGCCAGAGCTACTCGCTGACCACGCTCGTCGACCGGATGAACGAGCTGTACGCCTCCTCGCTCGACATGGTCGTCGCCGCCGACGCGGTGTGGTCGGCGCTGCCCGCCCGGATCGATTTACTGGCCGCGGAACTCCAGCGCACCCGGCAGCTCGCGCACTCCGTCGGCGTGCGTCCGGGCGAGCATCCGGCGGGCGACGACCTGGAGCGCATCACGCGCACGCTGACGCGTCTGCGGGAGGAGGTCGTCTCCGACCCGCTGGCCTACTGGCTGCCGACACAGGGCAGTTCGGCCCCCGGCGGCGGTGGCCCCGACACCGCGGTGTACGACCGGGAGGCGCGGGCGCTGGAGGACGTACGGCGGGAGATCGACGCCGTGCTGACGGTGCGTCAGGACGCGGAGAAGCGGCTGGTGCGGCTGCGGGACGTGCTCTCGCGCGCGGACCGCACCCTCGCGGAGGCGCGGACCGCGCGCGGCGAGGTGCTGGCGAAGATCGCCGCGACGGAGGTGCCGGTGGTCAGCGGCCCGCCGACCGTGCTCCAGGAGCAGTTGGCGACGGCCGCCGAGTACCGCAGACAGGGGCAGTGGCACCGGCTGTCCCCGCTCCTGGAGTCCCTGGAGCAGAAGGCGGAGGACGAACTGCTGCGCGCCCGCGAGTCGTTGACCGCGGTCACCGCGCCGCTGGCGGTACGCGCGGAGCTGCGCGGCCGTCTCGACGCGTACAAGGCGAAGGTCGCTCGGCACGGGCTCGCCGAGGACCCGTTCCTCATCGAGCGCTACGACGCGGCCCGGCGCATGCTGTGGAGCGCGCCCTGCGACCTGCGGGTCGCCGAGCAGGCCGTGCTGCGCTACCAGCGGGCCGCCGCCGAACTGCTCACCGCCCCGCGCGTACCGGAGCAGGGCGGACCCGAAGACCACAGGGGGCCCGGCGCGTGAGCGCCGCGGGGATGGGGTGAGGACATGAGTCAGGCAGGTCAGACGTGCCAGCGGCCGGGCTGCGACGGGTCGTACGAGGACGTGGGCGGCGGTGAACTGTACTGCGACACCTGCGGTCTGGCCCCGGTCGTCTCGGCCGGCGGACCGGGCGGCGGCACGAACGCGGCCGGCGGCGGCACGGGCGCGGCGGCAGGCGGCAAGGGCGGTGCGGGGAGCGGCAGTTCGCGCTCCAGCGCGCGCAGTGCCCGCAGTTCGCGTACGTCCTCGCAGTCGTCGAAGTCGCGGCGCTCGGTGTCCGGGCGGCTCTCCCGCTCCCTGTCGGGCAAGTCGACGGGCCGCTCGGTTTCGGTGCGCAGTTCCGGTTCCACGGCGGGCAGTTCGGGCCGGGCGCGGCTGGGCGTCGGGCTGGTCACGGTGCCGCAGGTGCCGAAGCCGGATCCGCGCGAGATGGTGCTCGACAACCCCGAGGTGCCCGAGCGCAAGCGGTTCTGCTCGCGCTCCGACTGCGGTGCCCCGGTGGGCCGTTCGCGCGGTGAGCGGGCCGGGCGCACGGAGGGCTTCTGCACCAAGTGCGGCCACCCGTACTCCTTCGTGCCGAAGTTGAAGGCCGGCGACGTCGTGCACGGCCAGTACGAGGTCGTGGGCTGTCTGGCGCACGGCGGTCTCGGCTGGATCTACCTCGCCGTGGACCGCGCGGTCTCCGACCGCTGGGTGGTCCTCAAGGGCCTGCTGGACACCGGCGACCAGGACGCGATGGCCGCCGCGATCTCCGAACGGCGCTTCCTCGCCGAGATCGAGCACGCCAACATCGTGCGGATCTACAACTTCGTCGAGCACCTCGACCAGCGCACCGGCTCGCTCGACGGCTACATCGTCATGGAGTACGTCGGCGGCAAGTCCCTCAAGGAGATCGCCAACGCCCGCCGCGCGACGGACGGCAAGCGCGACCCGCTGCCGGTGGAACAGGCGTGCGCGTACGGCATCGAGGCACTGGAGGCGCTCGGCCATCTGCACAGCCGCAATCTGCTGTACTGCGACTTCAAGGTCGACAACGCCATCCAGACCGAGGACCAGCTCAAGCTGATCGACATGGGCGCGGTGCGCCGCATGGACGACGACGAGTCGGCGATCTACGGCACGGTCGGCTACCAGGCGCCCGAGGTCGCCGACGTCGGCCCGTCGGTCGCCAGCGACCTGCACACGGTCGGCCGTACGCTCGCCGTCCTCACCTTCGACTTCCAGGGCTACACCACCGCCTGGGTCGACTCGCTGCCCGACCCCGACACCATCGAGGTCTTCCGCCGGTACGAGTCCTTCTACCGGCTCCTGGTCCGCGCCACCGACCCCGATCCGGCCCGCCGGTTCGCCTCCGCGCAGGAGATGGCCGAGCAGCTGACGGGCGTGCTGCGCGAGGTCGTCTCGCTCCAGACCGGCCGGGCCAGACCCGCGCTGTCCACGCTGTTCGGCCCCGAGATCAAGGTGACGGACACGGAGTTGTTCCCCCGGCTGGACGGGGAGGTGTCGCGGCTGGGGGTACGGGCCGGGGCGGGTCGCGGCAGGTCGGGGCTCAGCAGGCCGGGGCTCGGCGGGTCGGGGCTCGGCGGGTCGGGGGCTGGAACCGGCGTCGCTGCCGTCGCCGTCGCGCCGGGCGGACTCGTCAAGGCCGTCGACGCGCCCGCCGCCGCCCTCGCGCTGCCCGTGCCGCACGTCGACGCGTCCGACCCCAACGCCGGTTTCCTCGCGGGCCTGTTGACGTCCGCGCCGGGCGAGCTGATCACGGCTCTCGCCGCCGCGCCGGCGCCGTCCGTGGAGACCCGGCTGCGGCAGGTGCGGGCCTGGCTGGAGAACGGCGACTCCGACGCCGCCGTCGCGTCCCTGACGAAGCTGGAGGGCGAACGGCCCGACGACTGGCGGGTGGTGTGGTACCGGGGCGTGGCCTCGCTGGTCACCGGCGACCAGGAGGGCGCGGCGCTCGCCTTCGACGCGATCTACGACGCCTTCCCGGGCGAGCCCTCGCCGAAGCTGGCGCTCGGGCTGTGCGCCGAGATGCTGGGCCAGTTGGACAACGCGGCCGAGTACTACCGGCTCGTGTGGTCGACCGACCCGAGCTATGTGAGCGCGGCGTTCGGGCTGGCCCGCGTCCAGCTCGCGGCGGGCGACCGGCGGGGCGCGGTAAGGACGTTGGAGTCGGTACCGGAGTCGTCCATCCACTACACCGCCGCCCGGGTCGCGGCCGTCCGCGCCCGGCTCCGGCAGCGGACGGCCACCGCGTCCGACGTACCCTTCCTGGAAGACCTCACCGCCGCCGCGGCGCAGGTCGAGGCGCTGGACGCGTACGGGCTGGACGCGACGCGGCGCGAGCAGCTGTCGGCCGAAGTGCTCGGCTCCGCCCTGGACTGGATACTCTCCGGTGGCCAGGGCGCGGGGACCGGCGCCCGGCGGGTGCTGCTCGGCAGCGACCTGGACGAGCGGGGGCTCCGCTTCGGCCTGGAGCGCTCGTACCGCACGCTGGCCCGGCTGGCGACCGGCGGTGAGGAAAGGATCGACCTGGTGGAACGTGCCAATCGTTACCGCCCCCGGACGTGGGTGTAGTTGATGACCCAGATGCCCCGGCAGGCCGCCCTGCCGACCTGCCCGAGCTGCGCGGAACCGCTGGACGCGGCCGACCGCTTCTGCGGCGCCTGCGGCCAGGACCTGTCCACACCACCGGCCCACCCGCACGACAGTCCCACCCTGACGATGAACGGCCCGGCACCGAGCCGGGGCGCGGTGGGGGCGGAGCCCTGGGCGATGCCGCCAGCGGCGTCGGAACGCCGAGCCACCCCACCGGCGAGCGGAGCGGCTCTGTCGTCGACGGAGCTGAGCGGTTCGCCTCCGGCGGGGGCGGAGCAGTGGGGCGGCCCCCCGACAGGCGCGGAGCGTTGGGCGAGCGACGGTGCGCCGTCGGCGGGGAGTGAGTTCCGGGGTGCGCCCTCGGCGGGGACTGACTTCCGGGGTACGCCGTCGGATGGGACCGAATTCCGGGGTACGCCGTCGGAGGGGGCCGACTTCCGGGGGACGCCCTCGGCGGGGACCGAATTCCGGGGTGCGCCTTCGGCAGGGAGTGAGTTCCGGGGTGCGCCTTCGGCGGGCCCGGTCACGAGTGCGTCGTCGGCGGGCCCGGGGTTCACCGGTGCGCCGTCGGCAGGGTCGGAGGTGGGTCGCTTGGCTCAGTCGGGTGCGGACAGGAACGGGGAGCCGTTCCCGGGAGCGGGCCCGCACGGCACGCCGTCGGCCGGCTTCCCCCAGGGCGACGCCCCGCTGCGGGGCGCGTCACCGAGCGGGGCGGCTCTGCCGCCCGACGCCCCACTGCCACCGGCCGCCGCCCCCGCCGTACCGCCGGGCTCGGCGACGCCGCACGGCGGGCAGGCGGCCACGGGCGGGCCCGTGCCCCCGGGCGGGTACCCGGCCGCGGGCGGACCTGCGCCATCAAGCTCACCGGTCTCCCCCGGCGGCCACGCCACCCCGGGCTCACCGGTACCCCCGGGCTCACCCGTGCCGCCAGGCGGGCACGTGCACCCGGGCGCGTCGACGTCCGCCGACGGCCAGGTGCCCCCCGGCACGCCAGTCCCTCCCGTGGGCCAGAACCCCCACGGGGCCCAGGTCTCACACGGGGGCCAGGCACCCCACGGCGATCACGTGCCCCCCGGCACGCCGGGCGCCCCAGGCAACCCCGGCACACCCGACCCCTCCCACCCCGCCCCGCCGTCCGCAGGGCAAAGCTCCGGGGTGCGGTTCGATCGGCCCGCCGAGCCGGATGAGTACTCCTTGCAGGCGCCCGATCCCCGGGTGGCCGCGGAGGCCGTCGGCGGCAAGGTGTGCGTGGCGTGCCGTGCGGGCCGGGTGGACGACGACGGTTACTGCGAGAACTGCGGGCACGCCCAGCCCCGTGAGCGTGACCACATGGAACAGGAGGCCGGCCCGATCGCCGCCGTCAGCGACCGCGGCCTGCGCCACCACCGCAACGAGGACGCCTTCGGCATCGGCAGCACCGCGCTGCCCGACGGCGGCCCCGCGCTCGTCGCGATCGTCTGCGACGGCGTGTCCTCCGCGACCCGCCCCGACGACGCCTCGCTCGCCGCCTCCCGCGCGGCCAGCCGCTCGCTGCTGGCCGCCCTGCCCCAGGGCACGCACCCGCAACAGGCCATGCACGAGGCGATCGTCGCCGCCTCGCACGCCGTCAACGCCCTCGCCCAGGAACCGGCCACCGCCCGCGAACACGCCCCGCACCAGAACGCCCCCGCCTGCACCCTCGTCGGCGCGATCGTCACCGCAGGCCTGCTGATCGTCGGCTGGGTCGGCGACAGCCGCGTCTACTGGGTCCCGGCGGACCGCAGTTCGCCCCCGGCCCGGCTCACCGAGGACGACTCCTGGGCCGCCCAGATGGTCGCCGCGGGCCTGATGAACGAGGCCGAGGCCTACGCCGACGACCGCGCCCACGCGATCACCGGCTGGCTCGGCGCGGACGCCTACGAACTGGAGCCGCACACCGCCGCGTTCAAACCGGACCGGCCGGGCGTGGTCGTCGTGTGCACCGACGGCCTGTGGAACTACGCGGAGGCGGCCGAGGAGATGGCCGAGGCGCTGCCCCTCGACGCCTCGGTACGCCCGCTGCACAGCGCCCGCGTCCTCGTCGGCCACGCGCTCGACGGCGGCGGGCACGACAACGTAACAGTGGCCGTCGTGCCGTTCCCCGCCCCCGCGCAGGGGGCAGGATCGGCCTGAGGCCGCGCGTCGCGCAGGACAGCGTGACCGGCACGAGCACTGCGCGAGCAGTACTCGGCTCGTACACGGGGAAGCCGGGCGGACCGGAGGGGACCGGTCCACCCGCCGTCGTCGCCCCACGGACGTGGGGTTTTTCGAGGGGGATGTGAGTAGGGCATGGCCAATTTCTCGAAGTCGAACGTGCCGCAGTTCTCGGTGGACGTCTACCAGAACGAGTACCTGCCGGAGGGCGGCCGCGAGGTCAGCGCGATCGTGACGGTCAGCGCCACGGGCGGCGGCACCATCGGCAGCGCCGTCTCGGCGCCGCACCTGTACTCGCCCGGCGAGGGCCCGTCCGCCGCCGTGGCGATCATGGTCGACTGCTCGGGCTCGATGGACTACCCGCCGACGAAGATGCGCAACGCCCGGGACGCCACGGCCGCCGCCGTCGACACCCTGCGCGACGGGGTGCACTTCGCGGTGATCGGCGGCACGCACGTGGCCAAGGAGGTCTACCCGGGCGGCGGACGCCTCGCGGTCGCCGACGCCACCACGCGCGAGCAGGCCAAGCAGGCCCTGCGCCGGCTCAACGCGGGCGGCGGCACGGCGATCGGCACCTGGCTGCGGCTCGCCGACCGGCTGCTGTCGACCGCCGACGTCGCCATCCGCCACGGCATCCTCCTCACCGACGGCCGCAACGAGCACGAGTCGGCGCAGGACCTGAAGGCCGCCCTGGACTCCTGCGCCGGCCGTTTCACCTGTGACGCCCGGGGCGTGGGCACCGACTGGGAAGTGAAAGAGGTCACAGGGATCGCCTCCGCGCTCCTCGGCACCGCCGACATCGTCGCCGACCCGGCCGGCCTCGCCGCCGACTTCACGCAGATGATGGAGACGGCGATGGGCAAGGAGGTCGCGGACGTCGCCCTGCGGCTGTGGACCCCGGTCGGCACCGCCGTCAAGTTCGTCAAGCAGGTCGCGCCGACGGTCGAGGAGCTGACCGACCGCCGCACCGAGTCCGGCCCCCGCTCCGGGGACTATCCCACCGGTTCCTGGGGCGACGAGTCCCGCGACTACCACGTCTGCGTCGAGGTCCCGGTCGCCGGCGTCGGCCAGGAGATGCTGGCCGCCCGCGTCTCCCTGGTCATCCCGCAGCCTGGGGGCACCACCCGCTCGAGCGGAGCCGAGAGTGGGGGAGGCAGCGTGCAGAACCTGGGCGCGCAGGGCCTCGTACGGGCCGTGTGGACCGACGACATGGCCGCCTCCACCTCGATCAACCCGCAGGTCGCGCACTACACCGGGCAGGCCGAACTGGCACAGGTCATCCAGCAGGGCCTGGACCTCCGCAAAGTGGGCGATCTGGATGGAGCAACGGCCAAACTGGGCAGGGCCGTTCAGCTCGCGAGTGCGTCGGGGAACGCGGATACTGCGAAACTGCTTGCGAAGGTGGTGGACGTGGTCGATGCCACGACAGGTACTGTGCGACTGAAGGCGAAGGTCGCGGAGGCCGACGAGATGACCCTCGAGACCAGGTCCACGAAGACTGTTCGTGTAAAGAAGTGATCCAGCAGGACGACCGGAACCGGCGGGACCAACAGGTCCCGGCGCGATCCGGCGGGACTCTGCGGGACATGGAAGGAAAGGGGGACGCGCCGACATGCCGACCTGCCCGAACGGACACCAGTCGGGTTCCGACGACTGGTGCGAGGTCTGCGGTCACCGCATGGCCGGTGCCGTACCGCCGCCCCCGCCGCCGCCCACGGCCGGCGGTGGATACGGCTTTCCTCCTCCCCCGCCCGGCCCCGGCGGCCGTCCCGACGGCCGTCACCTGTCCGGAGGGCCGAGCGCCGAGCCCGAGCTGTGCCCGCAGTGCCGCACGCCGCGTGAGGGCGGTGCGCCGTTCTGCGAGGAGTGCCGCTGGAACTTCCTGACCAACACGGCGACCTCGTACACCCCGGCCGCGCCCCGCCCCTCGGGGCCCTCGGGTCCGGGCGGCGGGTTCGGCGCACCGGGCTCGGGTCCTGGCGGTCCCGGCGGGCCTGGTGGCCCGGGTGGTCCCGGCGGTCCCGGTGGTCAGGGTGCGGGCCCCGGTGGCCCGGGTGGACGGTTCCAGCCGCCGCCCCCGTCGTACGGCGGTGGCGGTGACTCCTTCGAGTACCAGAGCTCCCGTCCCTCCCAGGTGAACCGTCCCGCCGAGCCGATCCCGCCGGGCCCGCCGTCCTACGGCGGCGATCAGTCGCGCCAGTCGGGCCCGGGTGGTCCCGGCGGACCTGGTGGCCCCGGTGGCGGGCAGTCCCCGTTCGGCCGCGAGCCCTCCGGGCAGGGCGGCGACCCGTTCCGACGGGAGCCCTCCGGTCCGTCCGGCGACCCCTTCGGACGCGGTCCCTCCGGCCCGACGGGCCAGCCCGGCCCGCCCGGCAACCCCGGCCCGTCCGGCGACCCGTTCCGGCGGGAGCCCTCCGGGCCCCCCGGCGGCGACCCCTTCCGACGCGAGCCGTCCGGTCCGTCCGGCGACCTCTTCGGGCGCGAGCCGTCCGGCCCCGGCGGGCGTCCTCCCGGCCCGCCCGGCACGGGTCCCGGCGGCCAGTCCGGCTTCGGCGGCCCCGGCGGCCAGCCCGGCCCCGGCGGTCAGCCCGGCTTCGGCGGCCCCGGCGGCCAGGGTGGTCCCGGCGGTCAGGGTGGCCCCGGTGTTCCGCAGGCCTTCCAGCCGTCCGGCTTCCCGCAGGAGTCCGGTCGGCAGCAGCCGGGCGGCGGCCCGTCCGCTCCCCCCGGCCCGTCCTTCGGCGGCGGTGACGACGACTGGGTGCTCTCCCCGCCGTCGAACACCGGCCCCGGCGGTCCCGGCGGCCCGGGTGGCCCCGGTGGACCGGGCGGCGCGCAGGGCGGCGGCTACGGCTACCCGCAGACCGGCGCCACCCAGGCCCCGCCCCCGCCCGGCCCGGCGTTCCCGCAGCAGCCGACGACGTGGACGGCGACGATAGGCCCGGACCGCGAGTACTTCATGGCGATGATGCACCGCTCCGGCCCCGAGGCCGCGGGCCTGAACCTGCCCGCGTACTCCCCGGAGCAGCAGCGCCGGCTCACCGGCAACCAGATCACCATCGGCCGCCGTCGCCACTCCACCGGCGAGACCCCCGACATCGACCTGTCGGTGCCGCCGGAGGACCCGGGCGTCTCGCACCAGCACGCGGTGCTGGTGCAGCAGCCGGACGGCAGCTGGGCGGTCGTCGACCAGAACTCGACGAACGGCACGACGGTCAACGGCGGGGAAGAACCGATCCAGCCGTTCGTCCCGGTACCGCTCCAGGACGGCGACCGCGTCCACGTCGGCGCGTGGACGACGATCACGGTCCGCCGGGTCTAGGCGCAGTGATCACGGGATCCCCTGGGGTGCGACCCGCCCCCTAGGGGCCACCCGGCAGGGGCCAGGCGTACGGCCCCTCGGGGTCGTCGAGCCACGCCCACGCGTGCTCGCCGCCGACCGTGATGCCGTACCGCTCCCGTCCGGGCCTGCCCTCGCGCTCCCACAGCGCGTACGCCTCCTGCGGATCGAGGGCGCCCCGGGTCAGGGCCAGCAGGAAGCGGAACACGTCGCTCTCCCGGGCCCGTTGCGGCACCCCGCCCATCGGCGCCGGCTCCGGCTCGTGCCGTCCGGCCCCCCGCAACGGCACGAAGTAGGCCGGGGTGGGCAGGAAGGGGCCCTCGGCGTACTCGGCGTCCCGGACCGTCAGCGCGACCAGGCCGGTGGCCATCGGCGCCAGGACCAGCGCGCCCGGACGGCACTGCGCCACCCACGCGCGCGGGATCGACACCAGGGTGCAGGTCGCGATGATCCGGTCGAAGGGCGCGCGCTCCGGCACCCCGCACGCCCCGTCCCCGGTGACGACGGCCGGGTGGTGGCCGGCGTCGTCGAGATGCCGCCGCGCCGACTCGGTGATCTCCGGATACAGGTCGACGGTGGTGACGTTCCCCTCCCCGAGCCGGTACGACAGCAGCGCCGCGTTGTAGCCGGTGCCGGCGCCGATCTCCAGCACCCGGTCGCCGTCCGCGACCCGCAGCGCGGCCAGCATCAGGGCCATCAGGGAGGGCTGGCTGCTGGAGGAGAGCAGCTCGCCGTCGCGCAGCCGGGTGGCCAGCGGGACGTCCTCGTACGCGCCCCGCAGCCACCGTTCACGGCTGCGCGGGTCCGGGCTCCCGCCCCATCGCCGTTCGAAGCCGCCGGGGCCGCTGACGTAGTAGTACGGCACGAAGAGGTGCCTCGGCACCGCCGCGAAGGCCGCCTTCCACCCCGGGTCGGCGGCGAAGGCCCCGCTCGCCTCGATCTCCCGCACCAACGCCGCCCGCGCCGACGCGGCGACCTCCGCGAGACCCCCGAGATCCCAGCCGCCCTTGCCGTCCTCACCGTTCTTGCCGTTCTTGCCGTTCTTGCCGAGCGCGTACGTGCCCATGTCTCCACTGTCCTGCGGGAGGCGGGCCGAGGCGAGCGCCGCAGGACATGCGGTCCGGTCCCGGACGGGTGGTCCTAAGCCTGGAGACCTCGGTCTCCGCGTCTGAGAGCATGGGGGGCGTGAAAGAGATTCGGCGCGGCACGCTTCAGGAGCAGACCTTCTACGAGCAGGTCGGCGGGGAGGAGACCTTCCGCCGGCTGGTCCACCGTTTCTACGTGGGCGTCGCCGAGGACCCGATCCTGCGGCCCATGTACCCCGAGGAGGACCTGGGCCCGGCGGAGGAGCGCCTGGTGCTGTTCCTGATGCAGTACTGGGGCGGCCCCACGACGTACAGCGACAACCGCGGCCACCCCCGGCTGCGTATGCGCCACGCCCCCTTCACCGTCGACCGCGCGGCCCATGACGCCTGGCTGAAGCACATGCGGGACGCGGTGGACGAACTCGGCCTCTCCGAGGAGCACGAGCGGACGCTGTGGAACTACCTGACGTACGCGGCGGCGTCGATGGTGAACACCCCGGACTGACCGGACTGAGCGGGACCGCCGTCCGTCTCAGCGGACGCTGAGCCCCAGCGCCCCGAGTCCCGCGCGCCGCACGGCGATCGACCCGTACGGGGTGCGCAGCCGCAGCCACGCGCCGGAGGAGAACAGCCCCACCTGCTGAGGCCCCGCCTGCTGAGGACCCGCCTGCCGGGGCCCGGCGGCCGGGCGCAGGAAGCCCAGGGACTGGGCGGCGTGCACCGCCCGTACGGGGAGGCCGGTGTCCCCGACCGTCCGGGACCAGATCTCGCGCCCGATGCGGTCGAGTTCGGCCCGCGTACGCCGCTCGGGCGCCAGCTCCTCCGTGCGCCGCCGGAACTCGCCGACCGCCGCCCCCACCATCGCCCGCAGCGCGTCCGGCGCCGGAAGCCCCGCCTCCGGCCGCCAGCCGCCGCGCGGCGGCAGTACGCCCGCCCACGGAGGTCCGGTGACGGCGGCGGGCACGGCGGCCGTGGCCGCCTTCTCCGTCACGCTCTCCAGCAGCTCGCCCGCGGACACCGTCATGTCGAGCGTGACGTCCAGCCCGTCCTCGTACGGCTTCGCCAGCCGTACCGCGCGCACCGCCAGCACCTCGAACGACGGCGGCCGCCCGAAGACGGCCAGCGCGGTGCCGGCCGCCTGGAGCCGGACCGCGGCTCCACGGTCGTAGTGGAGCAGCCGGGAGAGGAAGGCCGCGAGATCCGCCGCCTCCCCCTCGTCGGCGAGGTGCAGCACCGTCATGCGGCGACGGCCTCCTCGGCGTCGTCCCGGTACTCCTCCAGGAACTCCCGCTCCTCGGCCGTGATGCGGCGCGGGCGCTGTGCCGCGAAGTCGAACGGCACTATCACCGTCGAGGCGGTGACGTAGACCTGGTCGCCGTCCTTCACCTCGTAGGCGATGGTGAAGGACGCCGCCCTGACCTGGGTGATCCACAGCTCGATGTCCACGGGCGTGTGCCGGTGGACGAGCTGCCGCTTGTAGTCGATCTCGTGGCGCGCCACCACGGACCCCTGCTGGAAGTCCTTCTCCGGGCGGAACAGGAAGTCGATACGGGCTTCCTCCAGGTAGCGGAGGAAGACCACATTGTTGACGTGGCCGTACGCGTCCATGTCCGCCCAGCGCAGCGGGCAGCGGTAGATGTGCCGCAAGATCGATCAGCCCCGGGTCAGCTTCTTGTAGGTGGCACGGTGCGGACGCGCGGCGTCCGCGCCGAGCCGCTCGATCTTGTTCTTCTCGTACGACTCGAAGTTGCCCTCGAACCAGAACCACCGCGACTCGCCCTCGTAGGCGAGGATGTGCGTGGCGACCCGGTCGAGGAACCACCGGTCGTGGGAGACGACGACGGCGCAGCCGGGGAACTCCAGCAGCGCGTTCTCCAGGCTGGAGAGCGTCTCGACGTCGAGGTCGTTGGTCGGCTCGTCGAGGAGCAGCAGGTTGCCGCCCTGCTTGAGGGTGAGCGCGAGGTTGAGGCGGTTGCGCTCACCGCCGGAGAGCACGCCGGCCGGCTTCTGCTGGTCGGGTCCCTTGAAGCCGAAGGCGGAGACGTACGCCCGCGACGGCATCTCGACCTGTCCGACGTTGATGTAGTCGAGCTCGTCGGAGACGACCGCCCACAGGGTCTTCTTCGGGTCGATGTTCTCGCGGCTCTGGTCGACGTACGAGATCTTGACGGTCTCGCCGACCTTGATGTCGCCGGAGTCCGGGGTCTCGAAGCCCTGGATCATCTTGAAGAGCGTGGTCTTGCCGGCGCCGTTGGGGCCGATGACCCCGACGATGCCGTTACGGGGCAGCGTGAAGGAGAGGTCGTCGATCAGGACCTTCTCGCCGAAGGCCTTGTTGAGCTTGCTGACCTCGACGACGACGTTGCCCAGGCGCGGGCCCGGCGGGATCTGGATCTCCTCGAAGTCCAGCTTCCGCATCTTCTCCGCTTCGGCGGCCATCTCCTCGTAGCGGGCGAGACGGGCCTTGGACTTGGCCTGACGCCCCTTGGCGTTGGACCGCACCCACTCCAGCTCTTCCTTGAGGCGCTTGGCGCGCTTGGCGTCCTTCTGCCCCTCGACCTTCAGACGGGTCTGCTTGGTCTCCAGGTAGGTGGAGTAGTTGCCCTCGTACGGGTAGGCGCGGCCGCGGTCGAGCTCGAGGATCCACTCGGCGACGTTGTCGAGGAAGTACCGGTCGTGGGTGATGGCGACGACGGTGCCCGGGTACTTGGCGAGGTGCTGCTCCAGCCAGTTCACCGACTCGGCGTCGAGGTGGTTGGTGGGCTCGTCGAGGAGCAGCAGGTCGGGGGCCTCCAGCAGCAGCTTGCACAGCGCCACCCGTCGCTTCTCACCACCGGAGAGGTTGACGACGGGCCAGTCGCCGGGCGGGCAGCCGAGCGCGTCCATGGCCTGCTCGAGCTGGGCGTCGAGGTCCCAGGCGTTGGCGTGGTCCAGCTCCTCCTGGAGCTTGCCCATCTCGTCGAGCAGCGCGTCGGAGTAGTCGGTCGCCATCAGCTCGGCGATCTCGTTGAACCGGTCGAGCTTGCCCTTGATCTCGGCGACGCCCTCCTGGACGTTCTCCAGGACCGTCTTGTCGTCGTTCAGCTTGGGCTCCTGCATCAGGATGCCGACGCTGTAACCGGGCGAGAGGAACGCGTCACCGTTCGACGGCTGCTCGAGCCCCGCCATGATCTTCAGAACGGTCGACTTACCGGCACCGTTCGGGCCGACCACACCGATCTTCGCGCCAGGCAGGAAGTTCAGCGAGACGTCGTCAAGGATCACCTTGTCGCCGTGTGCCTTGCGCGTCTTGCGCATGGTGTAGATGTACTCAGCCAAGAGAAACCGTCCGGCAGCTTGAAATCTGGCAGTGGGCAGATACACCCCATCTTGCCTGACCGCCACCTCCGGGTGGTAACCCGTTGCGCCGGGCGACGCTGACCTGGGGCTTCACCGCCGCCGGCTGAGCTGCCCGCCGCTGCTGTCCCCCGACGGCCGGCCTCGGGCGCCCTCTTACGACCCTGGCCGCGACTTCAGCATTGGTAGCGATGCATGTAGGGCGACTCGGGGCACCGGTGGCCGGCTTCGCAGGAAGGCCAGTCTGGTGGCTGGTGCCAGGCGGGATAGCCGTTGACCTTGGTTTGCAGCGCGCACGCCAGCTGTGTGTACTCCATGCCGAGGCGTTCTTCGAGTTCTTCGATGCGGGGCTGCAAGGTCTGCCGAAGTGCAGGCGGGAAGTCTTCTTCGTATTCGCCTTCCCGCGGGGTGGGGACGTCGCGGAGGACGCCGGCGGCGAGAACGTCCGCCTCCGTGCGCCAGTAGAGCTTCGGCAGTGCGGCGCCCGCGTGGTCCTGCGGGTGGATCAACGGGCACCAGACCAGTTGCAGCAGGTCCCTTCCGTCGGGGAAGGGCAGGTCGGGCACGTCTCGTGCGTAGAGCTGGGCCACGGGCACCATGGGGACTGTTCCAGCCGCGCTCTTTTCGCGGGGCCACGCCCAGTGTCCCGGTTGACCGCAGAAAGGCCAGGGCTCGTCAGCGGGCCAGAGCATCGGGCCGCCCAGGGAACTCGCGCCGACGCGGCGCGGGTCTCCTCCCCTCGGTTCGTTCAGTCGTGGGGGGTGGTTTCCTTGCGGGCGGTCAGGAGGAGGGCTGCGCCGCCGATGACTACCAGGCCTATCGCTGTGCCCGCGATGTAGGGGGTGGCGTTGGAGCTGCCTGTTTCGGCGAGGTTGACCGTTGGGGCGGAGGCTCCGCCCACGGTGGCGGGGCTGGGGGCGGAGTAGGTCTGGGTGGTGACGCCGGCCTTCGTCTCGGCGGCCTGGGTCCGGCAGTCGAGGACGCCGGTGAAGCGGGTGCCGTGGAGGGTGAAGTCGTAGGCCTGGTCTTCCTGGAGCGGGATCGTCACCGTCCGCGAGGCGCCCGCCGGGATGCTGTGTTCGAGGCCCATCAACTCGAAGACGAAGGGTGCGTCGCCCTGGTTGGCCGCGCTGATGTCGACGCCGTTCGCGGCGCAGTTCTTCGCCGCGGACAGGGCCGGTACGGCGCCGTTCTGGGCCCAGGTCGCGCTCGCCGTGGCCGAGACGGTGGACTCGCTGGAGCCGGCCAGGATCTGCGTCTGGCTGCGGCTCTCGGAGGTGAAGGCGCGGCCCACGGGCACGGTGGTCGAGGCTTGCAGGGTCAGCCCCGCCGTCCCGGCGGGGGTGTCGGCGGGCACGTCGAAGAACAGCTGGCTGCCGTCCTGCGCGGACGTGACGACCTTGCCGTCCTTGCCGACGATCCGCACGCCGCTGACAGCCGCGTCCAGCGGCGGCGCGACCGCGACCGCGCCGGCGTCGGTGCGCACCGTCACCGGGCCGAGCAGTTCGCCGGGGCGGCCGGAGACCGCGGACCCTTCGACGGCCAGCGAGGCCCGGGGTTCCGCCACGTCGCGGGCGGCCTTCTGGAGGTAGTCGGCGAGCTGTTCCGCCTGCGGGTCGACGGCGTCGACGTCCGCGCCGTCCGAGTAGCGCCAGATGGCCACCTGGGTGCCGGCGGCCGCGTCCTGCTCGGTGAGACCGCCCCCGATCCCGGCCTTCTTCGCCAGCGTGGCCAGGTCGTTCACCTGCGGGTAGGAGTGCTGGAGGATCCAACGGATCCTGCCCGCGTCCTTGTTGACGCCGAGCGAGGTGCCGCTCCAGGGCGTCTCGCCGTACTTGGCGTCCCGCTGGGTGGGGGTGTGCAGGTCGACGCAGTACGTCTGGAGCGTGCCGCCGCCCTCGACGGACATCTCGAACAGGCCCGCCGGGACCTGCTGGTCGCCATTGCTGCCGTCGTGGAGGACGGCGGCGCCGTACGTCTTGAGGCCCCCCATGGTCGCCGTCGCTCCGCTCTGGCCCTGCGCGGTCCCGTCGGCGACGGCCGTGCCCGCGGTGGTGACGACGACACCGGCGGCGACGACGCCGGACACCAGCGTCCCGGCGGCGAGGCGCACCGCGCCCCGCCCTCGCGTGAACGGCACGGCGAGCGAAGAAATCACGCAATTCCCCTTCGAGCAGGACCGGTTGGCGTGGGGGGTACGGTCCCACCAGCAGAATCAGGAGCCCCTTGAGCTTTGTCCGGCATCCTAGAGACGCGGCGCACCACCCTTCCCGACAAGGTCATCGGATGAGCGATCCGACTCGGAATCGTTATCCCGAAGATCGTCAACTGGTCTGGCTTATCGACAAATCCACTGGGAAACAGTGGTGCGGATCGGTCGATAAGCCGTTGTCCGGTCAGGTGATGACTTCCGGTGACATCACGTCACCGCCGCCGGCTCCCGTCGCCGCGCCACGTCCCCGGTCGGGGAATCGTCCGTCGGGGTCTCCCAGTTGGGTTCGGGTTGTCGCGGCGCGTCGGGCGGTCCCGCCGCCGCTCCCGCCGGCTCCGGCCTGACCGAGCGGCGGAAGGCCGCCGTCCCGCGTGCGAGGTCGTGGCCGATCGACACGGCGTCGATGTCGGCCGACGTCCAGTTCTGCTGCCCCTCACGCGACTCCGTGCGCACCTTCAGCCTGCCCTGCACGATCACCGGGTCGCCCACGTTGAGCGACGCCATCGCGTTCGTGGCGAGCTGGCGGTTGGCCCACACCGTGAAGAAGTTGGTGTGGCCGTCCGTCCAGGCGCTCTTCTCGCGGTCCCAGTAGCGCGAGGTCACCGCCAGCCGGAACCGCGTCGACGCCCCCGCCGACAGCTCCCGGTACACCGGCTGCGTCGCCACGTTCCCCACCGCGCACACCAGCGTCTCGTTCATACGAACCCCTCCCTCGCCCCGGCGCACGCCGGGCCTCACGCGCACGGGCCCGTCCCGTACGGATGCGTCTGCCGCGGTCGACGCGATCGTCGCGTCCGCCGCACCACCAGACTGCCTCCGCCGAGCCGGGCCCGCCGAGCGCTGTGGATCACCGCCCGCCTGTGGACAACTCCCTCACCCGAACGAGGTCCCCCCACCCACCCTCACCCCGCCCCGGCCCCGACCCCCGTCACCCGCCCGTACTGCTCCCGCACCTCCCGGTACCGCAGCAGCTCCGCGGCCAGGGAATCCAGGACCCTCGCCCGGCCGCAGCCCGCGGCCGCCTCCCGTAGTCGCCGTTCCGCGTCCTGCCCGTATCTGCGCGCCGGGCCGCGGGCCGCCATCCGGCAGCCCCACTCGACCAGCGGGCCGCCGATGATGCCGGCCACCATCAGCAGCGCGGGCACGCCCAGGTTCGGGGACATCACCCCGACGATCTGGCCGAACAGCCACAGACCGCCGATGACCTGCAGGATCGTCATGGACGCCTGCGACAGCACGGCCGCCGGCCACCACCCCGGCCGCGGCGGACGCCCCGGCGGCAGCCCGGCGTGCGCGGCCAGCTCGTCCAGCGCCTCCGGAAGCCCCTGCGCGCCGCGTACGGCCGCCTCCCGCACGGCCTGCGCCCAGGGCGCGGGCAGGCCCGCCGAGGCCCGCTCGGACACCCTGCGCACCGCCTGCTCGACGCGCTGCCGCGCCGTGGCCTCCTCGTCGGCCTGCGCACGGACCGGGATCCGGCCGGTCGGGGGGTCCCGCCGGTCCTGGTACCAGCGCCACAGCCGCAACCACGGTGTGCCGCACGCGCGGTTGGCGTTGCGCAGCCAGGCGCGTTCGGCCGCCTCGCCCGCGGCGACCGCGCCCACCGCGTCCGCGAGTCGGGCCGCGAACTCGTCCCGTGCCTCCTCGCTGAGCCCGGTGCTCCGTCCGGTGACGTACACGGGCCGCAACTGCGAGGCGGCGGCGTCCACGTCGGCGGAGATGCGCCGGGCCGCGGCGCCGCGCTCCGCGACGAACTGGCCGAGCAGCTCGCGCAGTTCCCCGACGCCGTCCCCGGTGAGCGCGGACAGCGCGAGGACGGTCGCGCCCGGCTCGTCGTACTCGCCGAGGGCGACGCCGTCCTCGTCGAGCAGCCGCCGCAGGTCGTCGAGGACCATCTCGGCGGCGTCGCCGGGCAGCCGGTCGACCTGGTTGAGGACGATGAACATGACCTCCGCGTGACCCGCCATGGGCCGCAGATAGCGCTCGTGGAGGACGGCGTCGGCGTACTTCTCCGGGTCCACGACCCAGATGACGGCGTCGACGAGGGCCAGGATCCGGTCGACCTGCTCGCGGTGCTGCACGGCCGCCGAGTCGTGGTCCGGCAGGTCGATCAGGACGAGGCCCTGCAACTGCGCCTCCGCGTCCGCGCTCTGCACCGGGCGCCGGCGCAGCCGGCCCGGGATGCCGAGACGGTCGATGAGGCTCGCCGCGCCGTCGCTCCAGCTGCACGCGATGGGCGCGGCGGTGGTCGGCCGCCGCATGCCGGTCTCGGAGATGGTCACCCCGGCGAGCGTGTTGAACAGCTGCGACTTGCCGCTGCCGGTCGCGCCGGCGATGGCGACGACCGTGTGCTGCCCGGAGAGCTTGCGCCGCGCCGCCGCCTCGTCGAGGACCCGGCCCGCCTCGGCGAGCGTCCTGCTGTCGAGCCGCGCGCGGGAGAGCCCCACGAGTTCGCGCAGCGCGTCGAGCCGGGAGCGCAGGTAGCCGTCGTAGGCGAGCGGGGGGACGGCCTGGGAGCCGCCGCCGGTCCGGTTCTCCACGACGGCTGCGGCTGCGGCCGCCTGCTCGGCGGCAGTGTTCTCGTTGACCCGGCGGGCGATCAGCCCGTCGTCCCAGAAGTCGCCGCTGTCCGGGGGCGGGGAGGCGTCTCCAGCCGGCGGCAGCCCCGCCGAGAGGGGGCGCGCGCCACCTGCGCGTACGCGCGCGGGGCGAACGTCTTGGCGTGACGCCCGCGCGGGACGGTCGCCGTCCCGGTCCCGCTCACGGGCTACGAGATCGCCTCCGCGCGCGCTTACGGGACCGGGGCCGCTGTCGTCCCGGGTGCGTACGGGGCCGTCGCCCTCGCGCGTGCGTGCGGGCCTGCTCTCCTCCCGCTCCTCATCCTTCGCGGGTACGGAACGCTCCTCATCGCGCGTGCGTGCGGGGTCGCTGCGGGCGGCCTTGCGGTCGCTCGCCTCCTGCCGCGCGGCGCGGTCGCCCTCGCGCCACCGCGCCCAGCCGACGCTCATCCGCCCCCGGGTGTGTTCCTTGCCGTTCCGGCCCTTCCGGTGGGACGGGGCCTCGTCCGTCACACCCGTGCCGCCGTCACCGTCACCGTCGACGCCGGATTCGCCGTCGGCAGGCGCGCCCTTCGCCTCCTCCCCCGCGCTCGCGCTCGCGCCGCCCCCGACCCCGTCCTCCGGCGCGGCGGCCTCCGCAGGAGCGTCGTTGTCCTCGGTGCCTCCGCCGGAGGCACCCTCTCCGGATCCCGCGGGACCGTCGGAGTGATCGGCGTTTCCCATGTGGTCCTGGTTCGTGACGGCGGTCACCGGTCACCTCTCCTTCTGAAGTACGGACAGCGCGGCGATGAGTTCGGCCTGGGGTTCGGCGTGGACGTCGAGTCCGTCGAGCGGGGCGAGGCGGCGCTCGCGTTCGTTGTGCATCACGCGGTCGAGGTACTCGACGAGCAGCCGCCCGCCCCGGTCGCGCAGCCGCAACGCGCCGTGCGCGCCGAGCCGTTCGGCGAGGCTCTCGCCCGCCGTGCGCGCCCTGCGGGAGCCCAGCAGGGCGGTGGCGACGAGGGCGGCGATCATCTCGGGGTCGGAGGCGGCCCCGCGGTCCAGGTGCCGCACCTCCTCCTCGGCGCACTCCTCCAACTCCCGCCGCCAGCGCCGTACGGCCATGCCGATGCGGTGCTCGGCGGTCTCCGGCGAGGCGTCGCGGTCGAGCAGGGCCGGCGTGCCGGCGGCGGGCTCACGTCGCCAGGCCTCGTCGACGCGTTCGTCGGCGGCGGTGACGGCGCACACCAGGAGCGCCGCCAGGCTCTCCACGAGGGCGTCCAGGAGCTCGCCGGGGGCGCAGTCCAGCGGGAAGGCACGCCAGCGCTTGAGCGCGTCGCCGGCGAGGACGGCCCCGCTCTGCAATCGGCCCCGCACGCGCGTGTACTCGCCGTCGTACGCCGCGTCGACGGCCGTGGTGAGCCGCAGTGCGGCCGCGTACTGCGCGGCGGCGGCGCCGGCCAGCTCGGGCATGCGGGACTTGAGCGAGTCGAGGACGCCGAAGGCCGTGCGGGCCATCACCGCGTTGCGGGCGGCGAGGTCCTGGGCGTGCTCGACGAGCCAGGTGCGCAGGGGCGCGACGGCGGTGGCGGGGAGGAGCCCGCCGCCCCAGGCGGACTCGGGGAGTTCGGGCACCGTGAAGCGCGGCACGTGGCCCAGTCCGGCCTTGGTGAGCAGGGCGGCGTACTGGCGGGACACCTCGGAGACGACCTGGTGGGGCACCCGGTCCAGGACGGTGACGAGCGTCGCGTCGTACTCCTTGGCCGTGCGAAGCAGATGCCAGGGGATGGCGTCGGCGTACCGCGCGGCCGTGGTGACCATCACCCAGATGTCGGCGGCGCAGATGAGTTCGGCGGCGAGGAAGCGGTTGTCGGCGACGAGGGAGTCGATGTCGGGCGCGTCGAGGAGGGCGAGGCCGGGCGGGAGGGTCTCGGCGGTCTCGATGCGCAGCACCCGTCTGCCGTCCTGTCCGGGGAGCAGCAGGTCGTCGTCGCTGGGCTCCTGATGGGGCACCCACACGCGCGTGAGGTCGGGCAGCACCCGCATGCCGCTGAACCAGTGATGGTCCTCCGGATGGCACACCAGCACCGGGGTCCGTGTCGTCGGCCGCAGCACGCCCGCCTCACTGACGCGCCGTCCGACGAGGGAGTTGACGAGCGTCGACTTGCCGGCGCCGGTGGAACCGCCCACCACCGCCAGCAACGGCGCTTCAGGTTGCCGCAGCCGGGGCACCAAGTAGTCGTCCAGCTGGGCGAGTAGTTCGTCGCGGTTGGCACGCGCGCGTGGAGCCCCCGCCAGGGGCAGCGGGAAGCGTGCGGCGGCGACACGGTCGCGCAGGGCGGAAAGTGCGTCGAGCAGCTGAGGCCGTACGTCCAAGGTCACCACATGCGAAGAATGCCCAATTTCGGGGGATTTATGAAGCATATAGACATGCCTGCGCGCCGATAGGACACAAGGGACGGAAGGTGCGACTGGGGCAGAGGCACAGCGCAGGCATAACGAGTGCACAACACCCGGGGCCCCAGACGCCAAAAAGCGATGCACGATTCGCACCTGCCTGCGATTATCAGGACCGCTTCACTGAACCTCCACATCGAGCCACGGAGGCGAAGCACTCGGGACAAGGAACCGGGAGCCCTATCCTTGTCCCCGGCAACGTCGCGGATCAGCCCACACCCGGGCACCAGGTACGAGGCCACCACACCCGGCCCCCGTAGCTCAGTGGATAGAGCAGGCGCCTTCTAAGCGCTTGGCCGCAGGTTCGAGTCCTGCCGGGGGCGCAAGTCTCCGCCCTCCCTTCGGGAGGGCATTTTTGCTGGTCAGAGCACGTTTCACCCGACACGACGAAGCCCCGGACACTCCCCCGACGATCATGGGGAGGTTCCGGGGCCGTCCGACTGTCACCGGGTTTTCGCGGGTGGCCATGTCGAATACGTGTCGAAGTTTTCGGCGAGAAGCGTCAGCCTGCGTCGGCCGACTCGGGGAGATCTCCAGCGGCCTCCAGCCGCCTTTTCAAGTCAGGCAGCTGCCCCTCGACACACCGTGCGTAAGTGGCCAGCAGGACCGGCACGCTGTTCCCGGCCCATTCGGCAACCTGAGCGGGCGGGATCCCGTCATTGAGCCACTTCGTGAGGCGCGTGTGCCGGTTGTCGTACACCCGCCTCCCGGTCGGCGAGTCGAAGACGTGCGGAGGCAGGACAGCCTTGCGCGCGCTGCGCCACGCCCGGCGGATGACCGATCCCGCGAGAATGCCGCCTGTCTCCCCCTGGAACAGCAGATCACCGGGCTTGAGGTGCTCGTCCTCGATGTGCTGCCGCAGGATGCGCGTCAGGGCGGGATGCCCCGGCACGGTGCGCGTCTCGCCCTCGGCACGGCCCTTCAGATCGCGCTCCTCGTGGATCTCTCCGGTGTCGGTCCACTGCTTGCCGATCTCCGGAGTCGCCGTGTGGATCAGCAGCTCACACCACTGGTCCCCGGCGTCGGAGCCGGGAAGCGTCACGTCCTGCACCCGCATGGCTACGGCTTCCTCGGGTCGCAGAGCGCAGTAGTACAGCGTGGCGAAGAACGCGTGCAACCGCCTTCCCCCGCGTGGTCGGCACCGGATCCAGTCGAGGAGCGCCGCCGCCTGGTCCGCATTCATCAAGGACCGCTTGTCCACGGCGTTGCTGGTCTTGGTGACAGTCGTCGCCTCCTTCCCCTTGGGGAGGGGATTGGTCCGCAGGACGCGCCGCCGGATCGCGTGCTTCATCACGACGTTGAGGATCCGGCGGTTGCGCTTTCGGGACCAAGCCGCCGCCTGCTTCCCGTCGAGGCGCGTGTCGACGGCTCGCAAGACCTCATCGACCTTCTCCGGCTCCTCCCAGACCGAGACCGGCAGGGAGTTGCGCTCCACCCACCTGAGGATGGTGACTACGTCTCGCGGGGCATCCGCACGGCGGGTCGCGTTGAACGCCCACTCGCGCAGCGCGGTCCGCACAGCCACCGGGGCGAACTGGGTCGGCTGTGCACGCAGCAGCGCGATGGTGACCGCTGTCAGGGTCTTGGCGGTGTTCTTACGACTGTTGCCGCCGAGCTCCGCCCAACGGGCGTCCACGTACCCGACGGCGAACGCGTACCAGGTCATCGAAGCCGACTTGGAGCGGTGGGACACCGGCAGCCCGGTCGCGATGACGAAGGCTTCGCCCTTGCCCGTGGCCCGGATCAGTTCGGAGCGGAAGCCCTCGGCGAGCGCGACGGTGCCGAAGGGCTCACGCCAGCGCTTGCCCGCGACCTCCCAGCGCACGGTGTACGTGGTCTTCCGGGCACCCTTGTACGTGAGGATCTTGTAGACCTTCACGTCGTACGTGGTTTCCATCAGGCGGCGTCCTCGCGGTCGTCGAGCCAGTGGTCGAGATCGCTCCGCCGGATCCGGAGGTCGCCGTTCGGGAGCTTGATGCAGCGCGGCGCACGGCGCTTCGCCCGCCAGTCGTAGAAGGTCGAGCGCGAGACGCCCAGTTCCTCGCAGACCTCCGCGAGGGTCAGCATGGTGCGCGACCGAACGGCCGTGGTCATTCCGTGTTCCCTTCGCTCCGGAGCGCCTCGCGGGCGGTCTCGCGGTTGGTGTGCAGGTCGCGCGCGATGGTCGCGGCGAGGGCGGCTTCACCAGGGGTGTGGCCGTGGCCGGCGTACTGCCAGTCGGTCAGGACGAGGACGGTGTCCGGTTCGCGGTCGTCGAGGCCGAGGGCCGACGCCTCCTGCGCGGCGCGGAAGTCGGCGCGTTCCTGGCGGAGGGCGCCGAGGGTGGTGGAGTAAGTGCGCGACTTGGACGAGAAGTGCCCGCGGAAGCCGAGCATGTGCGCCCAGGCCCAGAGCCGTCGGTCCGGATACAGCGCGTCGAGGTCGCGGCACGCGGTGATGAGCCGCCGGGTGTGGTCGGGAACGCCGTGGCGGTCGAGTTCGGCGAGTTCGCAGATGCGGCGGTCCAGGGTGCCGGTGTTCTCGGCGGCCTTGGTGGCGTACTTGGCCACGTACGAGGCGACGGCCTGTTCGGTGATGTCGGAGCCGTCTCCGAAGGCCTTGACCGGGCGGACGTCGAGCTGCCGGCCCCATCGGAACGTCCGGGCCGGCTGGTCGTCGGCGGCCGGAACCGAGACGGACGTGTACGAGTGCGCGGCGGCGGCCCGGAGCGCGTCGGTGAGCACGTCGACCGTGGCCCAGGCGGGCGGCGGTGTGCCGGGTCCTTCGGGGCCGTCGAGGCGCACGACGGCGTGGAAGTGCAGGGCCCCGCGCTTCTGGAACTCCGCCACCTTGCCGTACGAGACGCGCAGGTGATCGGCGAGCTCCCGGCGGGCCAGGCCGCGGCGGGCGGCGAGTTCGCGGCGGAGCCTGGTGGTGAAGCGCTGCCAGAGCTGTCCGGCGTGGTTGTTGAACAGGACGGCGCCCGCGTAGTCGTAGCCGTCCGGGTCGAGGGCGGTGCCCAGCTCCGGGGCGTCGGACGCGTGCCGGTCGCCGCAGCGGCAGGGCCCGCCGTGATCGGGCCGGTTGTGGACCGGGCCGAACGAGGGGGCCGTGAGGGTGGCGAAGACGCGCGGGTGATCGCGGACGTCGGCGGGGATGTCGCGGCGGTCGTCCCCGGCCAGGCCAGCGCGGATCAGGTGGTAGGTGTCGCCCGCGTAGGTCCAGGCGCAGGAGGGACAGCGAGAGGCCCTGCGGTTGCCGCAAGCGAGGCGGAGGCGGCCGCCCGGCTCGTTCTCGGTGGAGTAATGGTGCAGCGTCTCGCCGGTGGTCTTGTCCTTGGTGAGCGTCCAGCCGGTCAGGTGAATTGGGTCGGAGCAGCCGCCGGTACGGCGGATCTGGTCCTCCCAGCGGGTGTAGTCGAAGGCCGAGCCCACCCGGAGGACATCTCCGAGGGTGATCGGGTCGAGTGGGTGGGTGGACGTGGTCACCTTGGGTGTCGTGGGTAAGGCCCGGTGGGCCATGCTGGAGGTTCCTTCCGGTTGCGAGATCGATCGGTGGGGACGGCTCCCGGGCGGCGGATGCTTGGCGGTATCAGGGCCGCCCGGGGGCCGGTCAGCGTCGCTTGGCGTCGGCGGTGATCAGGGAGCGCAGGACGACGGCGCAGACGGCGACGGACACGCCGGTGACGGCGACCGCCAGGAGCAGCGAGACCAGGACGGCACCGAGGACCAAGACCACAGCCGTGCCGGCGCCGACGAGCGCGAGCGCGGTGCCGGGGGTGAGCTGGACGACCGGGCGGGACGGGACCGGGGCGACGGGCGTCGACGGTGGTACCGGAACGCCCGGGGTGACGGTGGTCGGCTCGACGGCGGCGGGCCGGGAGACGAGTCCCGTCGGGGTGGGCATGGTGGGGATCTTCGGGCGGAGCATGACGGGTCTCCCTACTTGGTGATGGCGGTGTCGATGACGGGGGCGAGGAGGCTGTCGGCGATGAGGTAGCCGCCGAGGAGCAGCACCAGGACCAGCCAGAGCGGCGGGCGGAAGAGCTTGCAGCCGAGGTAGCCGACGACGGCGAGGGCGAACCAGAGCGGAACCTGCATGGCGGTGTCTCCTAGCGGACGCGGCAGCGGTGGGTGCGGGCGGCGAGCTGGGCGGCGGTGCCGCTGGAGTAATCGGCGGACCAGCCGCAGCGGTCGGCGGTGCAGACGGCGGCGTGCACGGTCCGGCCGGTGCGGTCGCGGTGGGTGCCGATCTGCACGGGGCCGATCCGCATCACGGAGTGGAAGTTGTCGCGGGCAGGCATGTCAGTCGGTCTCCTCACGGGTCGCGGTCGGGTCGGGGAAGCTGGCACGGATACCGGCGGCGGTGGCCGGGTCGGCGGTGCGCTGAGCGGCTTCCTCGGCGAGCAGATGGGCGAGGTAGGGCCGGTCGGCGGCGGTCATCTCGCGGGCGCCGTCGAGGTAGTCGGCGGCAGTCAAGTCGGCGGGGTCGGAGGTCATCTGTTGTCGTGCCTTCCGGTCAGGTGAGCTGGGCGGCGATGGCGTCAGCGAGGTGGGGCGGAACGCCGAGGCGGGCGCGCAGGGTGTCGGTGTCGATCGGGGCACCGGTGCGGTCGCGGTAGTCGGCAGCGACTTTGCGGGCGTGGTCGACGAGGACGGCGGGAACCGCGGGGGCCGGGTCAGCGGGCGGAAGCGCCGACTGTTCCTCCACCGGGGCCGCGGTGGGCACCGGGTCCGGCACGGGGTCGCTTTCCCGCTCGGGGGCTGTGACGGAGTCGGTTTCCGGTGCGGGTGCCGGCTCATCCGGGAGCCGGTGGTCGGCGGAGTGGGCGAGGAGGGTGCCGCCCAGGAAGGCGAGGGCGGGCCATCCGGCGATGCCGAGGCGGAGCAGGGCGGGTGGTTCGGCCAGGTCGAGGAACCCGGCGGTGGCGACGTTCGCCCCGAGGGAGGCGAACAGGGCGATGAGGAACCAGCACCAGGCAAGCCGGGACGGGCCCTCGGAGCGCAGTCGTCGCCAGGCGGCGACCAGGAGCAGGTCCACGCTGATTGGGTAGGCCCAGGCCTTCCAGCCGTCCTGACCGGCAGCGGCAGCGAGGTCGTGCAGGTGGGCGAAGGACAGTGCTCCGGCGATGACGGCCTGGACCAGGACGGCGTCCACGCGCAGACCGTGACGGGCGGGCATCAGAACCCCTCACCGGGCATGGCGGGCGGCTCGGGAAGCGAGGCGGCCAGGGCGGGGCTGACGACGTCGACGAAGTCGAGGTCGGCGCCGGTGGTGTCGGCGTAGAGGGCGAGCTGGCCCAGGAGCAGGACGGTCCGGGCGAAGTCCTCGCAGTCGGGGCACATGATGCGGGTTCTCCCTTCATCAGGCATGGCAGGGGTAGGGACTTGGCGCGAGGGACGGTCGCGCCGGCCGATGGGGCGAGCGAGAGATCAGGCGGTGGCCGGAGAAGGCTTGGCCGACGGCACGGGAGCGGCGGCGGGTCCGGCGAGGGCGGGCCGGAACGGTGCCAGTTCGGGCAGGGCCGGGGTCCGGTCGGCGTGCCGGTTGCAGACGTTCACGGCCTGGCGGAGCGAGGTGTGTGGGGCGCGGATGCGGTGCCAGCCGCCGGAGGAGTCACCCGCGATGGCGATTCCCCGCATCTCCGCCGGGATCTGGATGGCGGCGAGGACGGCGTCCGGGGAGATGTCGCCGAAGGCCATGTTGGCGCTGGTCTCGTCGTTGACGCGGTGGGCGGTGCGGCCGGTGAGCTGGGCACGGAGCATGGTGATGCCCTTGCCGAGTTCGGAGCCGAAGCGCTGCCCGCAGATCTCCAGGTAGATGCCGGCCGCGCGGCCGAGCTGGGCGAGGCGGACCAACGCCGTGATGATGCGGTCCCGCCGCTTCTCCTCCTCCTTGCTGGCGAACAGGGCGAGTTCGGCGACCTCGTCGACCAGGACCACGATCGGGGTCGGACGCAGTTCATCGGGCAGGTCCCAGATGTCGGCGGCGATCTCCGCGTCCGGCACGTCGACCGTGATCCGCTGCTGGGCACGGATGAGCTGATAGACGTCTGCCATCCGAGTCACGAGCGTGTCGAGCAGTTCGGCGGCGGTGTCGGGGTTGTCGGCCAGCGCGGAGAACCGGCGGGCCAGCGGGAACAGCTCGACCCCCTGTTTGCAGTCGATGCCGACGAGCGCGACGTCCATCGGGGCGAGTCCGACGACCAAGTTGCGTTGGTAGACGGACTTGCCGGATTCCGTGGCGCCGAGGGTGAGGGCGTGAGGTATCGCGCGGTAATCGCGGTAGTGCACCGAGCCGTCCTGCCGCAGGGCGACGGGAACCCGCATGGGCCGAGTCTCGGTCGTGGCGGGCATCTGCACCCGCTTGAGCACGTCGTAGCCGGTCATCCGCACCTCTACGACGCCGGACCGCAGCTCACGCGAGGTGACGCCGTACATCGAGAACGAGTGCCGCAGTCGGTCCGAGGCAGCGGCGACGTCGAAGGCGTCCTGTCCGGGGCGCAGTTTGAGCCGCAAGACCAGGCCGGTGCGAGTCGGCCGGAGCCGCAGGATGCGCGGCGGACGGGACTCCGGCATAGGGCGGTTCGTGGCCCGTGCAAGGGCGAGCCGCCATCTCGCGGGCGGTACGGTCAGCCCGCACGCGTCCATGACCGAGCCGTACCGGGCCAGAACCCGCAGCGTGGCCAGGGCGACCCCGAAGGCCAGCCAGTACCAGGCGGGACGCCGCCACCGCAGGAGACCCGCGGCGGCGACGACCAGCACCAGAACGACCGTGAAGCCGGTCATGATCAGGCCGCCTTCGGCCCTGCGGCGGCGTTGACGTTGGCGAGCGAGGTGACCGCGATCGCACGGAACGCGATGCCGTGCCGCTTCTGACCGTTGAAGTCGTTCTCCCAGGGTCGAGCGACCAGGCCGGTGAGCGCGACCGGCGTGCCCATGGCCAGCTCACCGCTGATCCCGGGCTCCGGGACGGTGATGGACAGGATCTCCACCTCCTCGTTCGCCGCGAACATCACGTCGACCGTCATCAGCTTCGAGCCGGACTCGATGTCCATGGCGATCTCGCCCGTACGGCGGTCCTTGACCTTGGGCTGCGGGGTCTTAGCGACCATCACGATCGCGGCGGAGGTGTCGACGGGAATCTGACGCATAGCGAAGCACTCCTCTATAGATGCTGGACTCCGCCACTCATGTACATGAGTGACATGAAGAAGAGTGCACCACTCCTATACATGAGTCAACCCGCCGCGAAGAAGAACTCGCGACGGGCTGTGAGGAGTTGAGGGAACGTCAGTCGTCGGCAGGGATGCGGTACTCGAAAACGAACTGGTCAGCGGCCATGAGCGTGTCGCACACCTCGACCACGAGACCCGCGGTCGTACGGGCTTCCCGGATCAGATGAATCACGGCAGCACCCGGGCTCAGCGCAAGCTCCGAGGCCTCCGACTTCGAGGCCGGCCTCGCTTGCAGCGTCTCGACGAACTCCGCGAACTCATGTCCGTGGTCTTCGAGCCGGGCGTAGATGCCACCCCCGCCGGGGTTCTCGGCGAACAGCTCCGGGATCTCCTTCACGACGTCCCACGGCAGGTAGGACGTGGCGGTCTCGACCGGAACGCCGTTGCGGAAGTAGAGACGCCGACGAGCCAGGACCTGCGCACCAGCGGGAACACCCAGCCGCCGGGCGGCCTCCTCGGGAGCCTCCATGGGCCCGATGTAGAGGACGCTCACCTTTGCGGTGGCGCCGGACTGGGCGGACTCCGCAAGGTAAGCCGCCTGCCCTCCCTGCCGGAGCGAACGCCGGAAGCGATCAGAGGAACGGTGCCGCACAGGAGGCCGGTTCTTCACGATCGAGCCCTTACCGTGCCGGGTCTCGACGAGTCCACTGGCCCGCACCTCGGCCATGGCCTTACGGATGGTGCCACCAGACACGCCGTAGCGATCCACCAGCTCGGATTCACTCGGGACCATGTCACCAGGCTTCAGAACCCTCGCCCGGATCTGCTGCACGATCTCTTCCGCGATCTGCACGTACCGAGGCCCGGCCGTGCCCCCTCCAGCAGCAGTTCCCATAGTCCTTCTCTGCCTCCTAAGCTCCTCTACATGAGTCAACCACAGGAAGCGACACCGCCTCCCCTGCACTCCGTGTCCGTAGCCGGAGTGGTGGTGCGCGAGGACGGCCGCCTCCTGGCGATCCGCCGAGCCGACAACGGCACCTGGGAGCTCCCGGGCGGCATCCTCGAACTCGACGAAACCCCGGAGGCCGGCGTCACCCGCGAGGTCCTGGAGGAAACAGGCATCCACGTCGAGGTGGACGAACTCACCGGCGTCTACAAGAACATGACCCGCGGCGTCGTCGCCCTGGTCTTCCGCTGCAAGCCCTCCGGCGGCATCGAGCGCACATCAAGTGAGTCCACGGCAGTCTCATGGCTCACACCCGACGAGGTCAGCGAGCGCATGTCCGAGGCCTTCGCCATCAGGCTCCTGGACGCTTTGGACGGCAACGGCCCCCATGTACGGAGCCACGACGGGAAGCACCTCATCCCAGCGGGATAAGACTTTCTCTCCATCATCAAGGCGGCTCGCTCCGCTCCCCGCGCGCGGCCCGGCCCCCGGCCGGGCCTGCGCTCCTGTCTCCGCCCCGCTCCAGCCCGGCCGGCGCCCGTGCCGCGCGCACAGCGATCAGCCGCCTGAAGTCAGAGAAGGGGGTACGTCGTGGCTGGAGCGGTCGGCTCCACGGCTTTAGCCACCTCCCCGATCCGGGTCCCGCGTCGAGCAAGACCAAGGCAGCCACTCGTGCACATTGCGGGCAGGTCCAAAGCCTGCCCGAGTTGCCAGCCAGCGTACGGCCCCCTGGTCATGCTCGACCCCAGACCGGGCAGGCCACCGGCCAAACCCGCTCCACCGACCTAGATGATTGAAAGCAGAGGTCACCGGGCAAAACCTCTCCCTATCATGTTCTGGGGGCGGAGGGCCTCACAGGCAGGCCCTTTATGGGCTGGGCGGCAGCCCGCGAGGTTGGGGGTCTACTTGGTAGCAACTCACCACTACTCAGGAGACGACTGGGAGCAGTACTGCCTCCTTTTGGCTCGACGTCATTACGGGGCAGACCAGGTTCAAGAAGTCCCGGCTCGACACGGCGGAGACCTTGGAATTGAGGCTTTCACTTTCTGTGGACGAGCGTTTCAGTGCTATGCCCCAGTCGAGCCACTGTCTACTGCTGAACGCTACGAGAAGCAGCGGGACAAACTCTCGACGGACCTCAGAAAGCTGGATACCAAACAGAAGGAACTTCACAAGCTGCTCGGAGATGTGAAGATTCACAACTATATATTCCTGGTGCCCATCTTCGATTCTGCTCAACTCGTTCAGCACGCCAGCACAAAGTCGGATGAGATCCGCGGCAAAGGCCTCCCATTCATCGCAGATGGCTTCAAGGTCACAGTAGCTACTGATGCAATCTACGCCGCAGAGCGAAGTGAAGTTCTGGAACGACCCACGTCTCTAATCGACGTCGTACCTACCCCTCCCGATGAGGTCGATGACTGGATGGAGGGTAACTCTCAACTTGCTCACGTCGCGCTCAAGAAACTCGCCAAACTCAGGCTGTCCCCGACTGCCCAAAAGACATATCTCGAACAGCTGGTAAATCAGTTCCTTGACTCAGAAAACGCCTTGACTCGTTTGCGAGAAAAGTATCCCGATCAGTGGGAAGCTGCAACAGGGGCGAGAGTGCGCAAGGAGCGCAAACTAGTTCTAGAATATCCTCCTGGAAGCACCAATAGCGCGGCAGACGTCACTACCATCGTAAGGGCGCTAAAAGAGGAGTTGGCCCGCCAGGCACCCGCGCTAGACGATGCATTTGTCGATGCCATGTCGTGGGGTTCGATCGCTGACTGGCTCATGCGATGCCCATTGGACTTTGAGATGGAGAGTGCATCATGAGTAACACATCCATCTTAGAGCGTGCTTTCTCGGGCATCACAAGCGGGGTAGTTTTTACGCGACGCCCCGACCCAATCCCTGGCGACCTCCGTACGGGATGGAGGCTGGCTTCAGCTGTTTTGATTCTGAAGCGCTGTCGGGGAAATACAGCGAACCTGGAGCAGATTCACGTACTTGCCTGGGCCCTACGCTCTGCACAGGGACGCAAGGTGATCAAAGAGTGGTTTACCGAGCACCGCAAGCCGAACGGTCTAATCATCCGCCATGATCCCTCGACAACCCGCACAATCAACCTGACCGTGGCTGCAGGACTGGCAAAGAGGAATGATAACTCCACCATCTCCCTCACAGAGAAGGGGGAACGACTCGCTAACAAACTCTGGACCCATCCAGAAATCTTACTGCTTGAGAAAGAGTTCTTAGCTACCCTGCCAGCCCGAATCACGCAGAAGTCCGTTAACGATCTATTGGAGTGGAGGTCCTAAGTCGTGAAAATCAGGAGGCTTTCATTAAATGTCCGCACCTCCGGGCCCACATGTGGAACAGATCTGAGTTTTGAGACAGGCCTCAATATCCTGCGAGCCGACAACTCTAGCGGCAAGTCCACATGCCTGCAGTCAATTATCTACGCACTGGGCCTTGAGGGTATGATGAGCCCTAGTCGGGATATCCCCCTCCCTCATGCCATGACGGACGTTATTGAGGTTGAGGGGAGAGAATACCGTGTAACCGAGTCAAGCGTCGCGCTCGAAATTGAGAACTCTCGGGGTGAAGTTCTAACGATTGGTCGCCCTGTTAAGAGCTCCCGGCACGATACTAGCCTCGTTCGCACCCGGAGTGGGCCCACCCTGTCGCAACCTGGCAGCGCCTACACGCAGCGGGATTACTTTGTCCGTCGAGCCGGAGCCGCACAGAGAGAGGCCGGCTTCCACTATGAACTGGCTCGTTTCCTAGGCTGGGAGCCTCCACGAGTAACCCGAATAGACGGGAGCGAAGGGCCACTTTATCTGGAATGCCTTTTTCCTTACTTCTTTGTTGAGCAGAAACACGGCTGGTCCGGCGTTCAAGCCAGAATCCCCACATACTTGGGGATTCAGGATGTTTCCAAACGATCAGCCGAGTTCATCTTGGCCATGGACGCCATGGACATGGTTCTTGAAGTGCAGAGAATCGAGTCGGCTATCTCGCTTCTTGAGGCCGACTGGAAAAGCGTGCATCGTAGCATCTCTGATGTGGCATCCAGGGCTGGAATTCTCGTGCGTGGAATCCCCAAAAAACCGAGTACTACCTGGCGCAGGGAAGATCTAGTTGGCCTAGAGGTGGATTCCGGATCTGGATGGATTTCGCTTGACGACGAGATTGACCGACTCACGAGGGATTTGGATGCCCAAGAAGTTCGGCCAGTCGCCTTCGTCGGGGAGGCCGCGACTGAGATCGAAGAAGCCCTATCCAGGAATCAGGAGAGGGTAACCCAACTAAGTATGGTGCTGGCTTCTGCGATAGAGGACTGGGAACAGGCGAACAAGCAGCGACAATCCCTGGAACTGCGCATCGAAGCGCTGGAAGAAGACCTACGAAAACACAAGGATGCCCTTCTCCTTCAGCGCCTTGGGTCGCCCGATGACTTGGGCACCGCCTACGAAAACTGCCCGACATGTGGACAGAGCCTTCCCGATGGCTTTGAAATCACCGACTACCCATTGGCGATCGAGGACAACATTGCACATCTAGAGAGAGAACTAGCGACCTTCCGCTCTATGGCACTCGACGCCGTACGGACTGCAGAGATCAGCCAGGCCCGCGTCTACAGGTTGCGCGAAGAGATGGAGGGGTTGCGGGCAGCCATCCGGTCACAAAAGGACGCGCTAGTCAGCCCCAACTCACTGCCGGATTCTTCCCTTCTGGCAGAGCGCTTGCGACTGGAAGAAAAGGTCAAAGCGCTGCGTAGCATCAGGGATTCAATTGAGTCGTCGATTGATGAGCTTGACTCGCTGGCTGCAACATGGCGACGCAATAAGGAAGAATTGGCCGCGCTCAAGGGTAGGGACCTTACGGCTTCTGATGCAGCTAAGATCGGTGCCCTGAGGTCATCGCTCGTCTCTCAGCTTGATGCGTACGGATTTCGCTCACTGGTACCACAGTCACTCGAAATCTCCAAGAAAACATATCGTCCGATTCATGAGGGATTCGATCTCGGCTTTGATTTGTCGGCGAGCGATATGATCCGCGTGATCTGGGCATACCTTTTTTCCTTCATGGAGGTATCTCGCGAATTTCGTGGACATCATCCGCAAATCTTGATTTTCGATGAGCCGAGACAGCAAGAGGCAGCTCGTGCCAGCTTTCAGCAGCTCTTGGGTCGCGCCGCAGTTAATGGTGCGGCTGGAAGTCAGATCATCTTTGCGACCAGTGAGGAAGAAGACGACTTGGACTCCATGCTGGCTGGTCTCCCTCACCATGTCAGATCCATCCGGCGAGGTGAAAAGCTGATCAAACCCCGCGATTTATAGTTACTGCAGGCGTGGGCGTAGGGTTTGTCATCGGTAGACAAACTCGCGCACTATGTCGGGGTTGCGTCGCATAGCCGCTCGCAGCTGGAAACGCTGGGGGCCGGGGTAAATACGCCCCCGCCACTCCGGGGCACCCGTGTGCTCTCACCGTCTAGTCCCCAGCGTCGATTTTTGGGGTAGGGCGCAGGGCTATTCCATCCCAGTACCGTCCAGTCGAGGACCGGCGCTGGACGCCCCCCAGTTTATGCAGGGCCTCATGAAGACTCTGCACTGGGCAGGAGGCACCTCCGGTCCAGTCTGTCCAAGCACTTCGGAGGGCACCTGCCTGGATACGAGAGGTCCCGCGAGGAGCAGGTGATATGAACTCACCGATGAACCTCTCAACGGCATCGGCATCTCTAGCTCGGCGCAAGGCGGCGACTGCCGTGTCTTCAGCTACTTCCGCCAAAATGGCCTCAAGCTCTTTGATGCGTTGCTCAGCTGCCTCTAGAGCACTCTCGGCTCGCTCAACTCGGGCTGTGAGACGTTGATCCTTTCGTTCGGCGACGATTTCTTTTCTGCGCCTACCTTGATTCCAGGGCTCAGTCGTGTGGTCTTTGAGTAGGTATTTGATAGCGGCGAAGAGGACTTCGACTTCATCACGGGCGTTGCCCAGTAGGAAGTTGCAGGATTGGCAGAGCACGCCACGTACGACTCCGCTGTCGTGACAATGATCTACCGCAAATATTCCGGACTCGAACCCCGAGGCGGTAGATGAGCAGATCATGCAAGCGCCTATAGAACGAACGACCCTGGTTTGTTCCAGAGTCAGTCCGTATATGCTTGCCGTCAGTTGCAGCGCTTGTACCTCTGCGCGGCATTCGTCTCCGCAATAACGAGCTGGTCCAGCGGGAACGAACGCTGTCCCGCACTCTTCACAGTCTTTCGTCCTCATACTTGGCAGCTACTCCTTACATGTCCCTGCTGCCGGCGACAGAGCCGACTTGATGCTCCAGACGGCCACAGCGCGGCCAAGTTGGCAAGCAGCACTGACAGAGCTTGATTTCCGACCAGCAGCAGGCGCCAACGAGTTCGGTCGGGGCTCAGATCACGGTTCGGCCGGCGGGGCTTGCTCTGGTCGACGGCATGGCAGCGTGGCCGAGGCCGGTGGGGGTGCAGCGAGGCATACGCGTGCGTGGTCGGTCGGCGCGCCCGCCGTCGTGGCTGACTGTCGTCGGCTGAGGTTCAGGCGGGCAGCCTCGAAGGTGTCCGTCGTCGACAACCGGCGGAACCGTGATGATCAACCCTGGGCCGTCTCTGGGCCGTGCGAGGGTGCCCGAGGTCGACCAACGGTGATCGACAGTGACAGACGAGCCGGAGCCGCCACCAGCGAAACGCCAGCTCACAGCCCCCGACCCGGACGGGTTTCCCCCCAGGGGTGGCCGTCCGGCAAGATGGGGTGTTACTTGCCAGCAAGTTGGTCGCTCCGCTCACATTGGACCATTCGAGCAATCCAGGCCGTTACTGGGCTCTACAGTGGTGGCGTCGAGCTGCTCTGACCGAGGAGGCGCCCCATGCAGTGTCCCTCGTGTTCTGCGCCCACGATCGTAGTAGCGACCAGCGAAGGCCACGGTGCTTCCCCAATCAGGCGACGCCGACAATGCTCTGCGTGTGGGCTGAAGTTCGCAACCTCCGAAGCCCTGTCCCTCGTTGTGATCAGACGCAAGGGCGTAACGGAGCCCTATTCTCGGCAAGCCGTGATCACAGGTGTGCGCAGAGCAGCGCAAGGAAACGTCCACGTCGTGAATGCCCTTGCTCGGCAGGGTCGTTTGAGACAGCGACTGGGCCGCCCACCCACCGGACATCTCCCTAACTCCCTGAGGCTCGAACCCAGCACGAGCGGCGGATGGTCGCCGTTCTCGCTGGCTTCTGCTTCGGGCCGGGGCTGATCCAGCGTCGTCACTTCACTGGTCTGACGTCTGCATGCAAGGAGCGCGGTGCGCAGCCCGGCCCTTCAGCGCACCCACGCCTTCATGGGGTCACTGATCCAGGACTTCGTCATCAACGTGCTCAGCGGCGTAATGGTCAGCGTGTCGGGTCTGACGCTGCGGCGACTGCGTCAACGCCACGCCCATCGGCGCACCGAGCCGACGTCAACGACGAACAACAGCGACGAGTAGCCGCGGGTGCCGACAGCCGGTGCGTTGAATGGGACGCTGGCCTCATGCAGTCGGGTTGGACGAACGCCATGGTGAGTGTCTAACTGCGTGACAACGCCAGCGGACGACGGCGAACAAGCGCGGACGCCTGCGGACCATCAGCGCAGGTAAGAGGAACACCAGCCCGAGGCAGAGCCACCGTTCAAGTTGCTTCGGCACGAAGAGGTCGTCACGCAAGGTGCCGCCTATGCGCTCCCGCCCTCGGGACTTGCTCTGGCCGCCGGCTGACAGCGTGGCTCAGGTCGGCGGGAGGGCAGGGAGGCATACGCGTGGGTGGTCGGTTGGCGCGCCCGCCGTCGCGGCTGACTGTCGTCGGTTGAAGGTCCGACGGCCAGGCGTGAAGGGCCCTGGCACCGGCATGCGGCGCATCGGCCGGGGCCCGCATAGAACGCAACGGGGAGGGGAGCCCGGCTCGGTGCTCGGGTTCCCCTCCCGCGGGAGGCCTGTCGAGGGCGGGCGCCGCTCACGCCCCCTCCGTCAGATGCGGTGTGGTTCGCTCGCCGCCAGGCGGTGACCGCGGCTGGTTGCGACGCGGAGGACGTCTCGCAGGGCTCCAGTCAGTTCTTGTGCCAGGAGCTGCACTTCCTGCGGGTCCGCCTCACCGTCGTCGAGGGTTTCGGACGCCGCCTCCAACAGGTCTGCCGCCGAGTCGAGTTGGTCTGCCTCGATGCCGTCGGCCAGGCGGGCCATGAAGCCGCCCCAGTCATCGGTACTCAGGTAGCAGGGCTTGCCCTCCGATCCCGACCAGGGGAGGAGCCGCAGTTCGTTACGTGCCGTCATCCTTGCGTCTGCCTTTCATCGGTCGTGTGGTGGGTGGTGAAGAGCACGTCGACGCGGTCCCCGGGAAACACCAGGCGGGCGGCTTCGACGACTCGGCCGGTGGTGTCGGTCGCGGCGCGGGTGACCGCGAGGACGGGTGAGGCTGAGCTGATCCGCAGGACCGAGGTCTCATCTGGCGTCGGCGGACGAGCGCACACCGTCTCGCGGATGGTGGCCGGCGACGGGCCGAGGACGGCAAATCTCGATACCGCCTCTCTGCACACGGACTCGTCGTCGAACACCCCGGCCGGGGCCAGGTCACGCGGGAGGTAGATGTGGGCCATCCCGTGTGGGGCGCCTCCTTCGAGGCTGACGCAGAAGAACTCGGCCAGGGGGCTGCCCGTTGGCACCTTGAGCAAGGTCGAGAGATGCCCGTGAGCCTGCACCGTCGTACTGCGGACAGTGACGCGCAGGGAGGCTTCGGCGGCGGTCCAGGGGTCCAGCATGCCCCAGCCGCCGACGTACACCGTCTTACGGCTACGGCGGCGGACGAAGTTTCCCTTTCCGTGGATCTTGTCGACGAGGCCTTCGCCCTGGAGCACGGCCAGTGCCCGCCGCAGCGTGAGGGTGCTGACCTTGTACCCGTCGGCCAGTGCAGCTTCGGAGGGCAAGCGCTCGCCGGCCTCCAAGCGGCCCGCCGTGATCTGGCGTCGCAGATCGTCGGCGATGTTGTGATGGCGGGAAGGCACGGCCTCCGTCACCGCCGTCTCAGCGGCCGTACGGCGATGAGCCGGGTCCGCGTGTGGATGGTCAGCAGCTTTCCCGAGTCGAGGACCAATTGCTTGGCCCCGTGCGGAAGCTGGAAGAGGTCGCTCACGCGGCATGCCCGGCCGCCGAGTTGGATGATGTCGCCGCGTTGCACTGTGGTCGAGGTGATTTCGATGTTGGCGACCAGCATGCCGCCGGGGCTCCATCCCTTCACCGGTTCACCTCCGTGGAGGCAGCCTGGTCAGCCACCGGGTGGCAGGGGCAGTCACAGGCCTCGTAGATCACGGGGAGGCCCACCGGGGGCGGTGCAGGAGCGAAGTCCGCACAGGCGAGGTGGGTTCCGATGCGGCAGGAGGCCGAGCGGTAGGGGGTGAGCGAGGCGCTCGGAACGTGCGGTTGTCGGCGAGAAGACATCACTGGACCCCCGCGAGGGACGACCATGCTTCGGCCGACAGACGGGGAGCGACGACCACCGGACGGGGTCGTGCACGCTGCTCCCAGGCCAGAACGTACGGACGGACGAGCGCGACGTCCTCGCCCGCGAGCGAATACCGGCGCGGTGCGCTGTCGGAGGCGTCGGAGACACGGCACAGGCTGAGCGTGGGCGCGTCCGGGGTGGTCGAGGAGCCTGGCATGGGCGGTAACGAGCGGCGATGCCGGCCCTTTGGCCCTCTGGTGAGGGCGACAAGCCGGCGGATACGGTTGAACACGCTGATCAGCTCCTATCGCTGATTGCCCGGTCCCCCGACATCGCCCGTCGTGGGGACCGCTTTGCGTACGACCGCCCAGAGGGTGCGGCCGTTCAAGCTGGTGGCGAGGAGCCCGAACCGATCGGCTCCAGCCACCACGTCCAGGACCTCCCGCCATGACTCGGCGGAGAGCTCTTCCGGCACCTCCGCCTCCACCGATGTGTGACGGGGGTGCACCTCCACTCGCGTGGAAAGCCCGAGGGCGGACAGCCGGGCGGCGATGGCCACCGCGCTAACTCCCGAAGCGGGCACAGGGCAGCCTCCGTCACCGGCGATCACTTTGAGTGAAGCTAGTTAACTAGATTAGAGCTAGTGGACTAGATTTTCTATATGTCTGAGCAGCCGCCCTATCTCCGCATCGCCGACGAACTCCGGCGGCGGATCGCGGAGCACGTGTGGGAGCCGGGAGACCGCCTGCCCTCCCGTGCCCAGATCGGCGAAGAGTGCGGTGTGGGCGAGAACGTGGTCCGCCGGGCTCAGGAGTTGCTGATCTCCCAGGGCGTGCTGGAGGGCCGCGCCGGATCAGGCACGTACGTCGCCGAGCCCCGGCAGCGAGTGCGAGTGGTGCGTTCCTCTGCGCGCGAGCAGCCCAACGGGTCGCCCTTCCGTGCGGACATGAAGGCCGTCGGCAGGCAAGGGGACTGGGAGAGCCGGACCGACGCCAAGGTGCCGGCGCCGGCGGAGATCGCGGCACGGCTCGGCATCGACGAGGGCGAGCCGTGCGTCCGTACGACGTACGAGTTCCTGGCCGACGGCAGGCCCGTGCAGTTGTCGACGAGTTGGGAGCCGTACGACCTCACCGCCGGCACTCTCGTCGTCCTCCCCGAGGGAGGGCCGCATGCCGGCGCGGGTGTCGTGAACCGCATGGCCGCGATCGGCATCACCGTCGGTCACGCCGTCGAGCAGCCGGAGCCGCGGCAGGCGACCGCCGAGGAGGCGTCACTCCTGGGCATCCAGAAGGCCGCTCTCGTCACGCACATTCGGCGGACGTACTACAGCGACCAGGGGCGGCCCGTGGAGACGGCGGACATCGTGGTGCCCGCCGCTCACTGCGAGATCGTCTACGAGATCCCGATCAACCGTCTGTAGCGGCCTGCGGGACCTGGGCAGCAGGCCTGCGGGTGTCGCGCCTACCTCTGGCGTCGGATGTACCAGCCCGCCACCAGCACGATGAGAAGGGCAATCACGAAGGCCGACACCGTCGTTGCGCCGTCGTACGAGCGGTAAGCAACCAGAGCAAGCATGTTCAGGCGGATACCCCGGGCGGGTGGCTTGAGCCGACACCCGGCGTCCGCCCCTCTGCCGAATGCGTGTCGAAGACTCCGCGCGTCCACAGTCGTCAGCCGAAGAACGCGAGGTCAGAGGACGTGCACCGGTGATCTCACCAAGCGCCTTCTAAGCGCTTGGCCGCAGGTTCGAGTCCTGCCGGGGGCGCCCTTCACCTCTCACCAGCGGCATCCGGTGAGGGGTTTCTCGTTGCCCTCTACAGGGGCGGAATCCGGCCACGCGCCGCGCCGTACGCGGACAGTGCGTCCGTTCCGTCGCGGTGGTCCAGGCGGACGGCGGTCGCGCCGAGAACGGCCACCGCCGCGATCGCCGGCGGGTGGGCGGTTCCTTCAACGTCCGTGTCCGCTATCGCCAGGCCAGGGGGCGCGGGGAGTTGTTCCGGCCAGGAGAGGACCGTCGGGGGATTCTCGGGCGCGGACACCTCGAGTCGGCGCAGCGGGACGGTGAGGCCGACGCCCAGGGCCTTCAGTACGGCCTCCTTGCGCGTCCAGGTGCGCAGGAAGGCGGCGGCCCGTGCGGTGGCCGGGTGGGCGTTCAGGGCGGTCAGCTCGCGGTCCGTCAGCGCGACCGGGGCCACCGTCGCCACGTCGAGGGCGGCGTCCCTCTCCTCGGCGTCGAGGCCCACCGCGACGCCACGACCGACCGCGACGCCCACGACGTCGCCGCTGTGCGTGACGGAGAAGCCGACGTCGGCGTGCGGCGCCGCCGCCAGGCCGGGCTTGCCGTGCGGGCCGCCGCAGCGGGGGCACACCCGGCGCAGGGGGATCTCGGCGGGCGGCAGGCCCAGCGGCTCGCTCAGGGCGATGCGGCTGAGGGCGCAGCCGGCCAGGAAGCGTTCCCGGTCGGCGGGCTTGGAGATCGCCTCGTACCGGGTGCGCTCGACCGGGTCCAGCAGTTCGGTGAGTGCGGCCGGCCCGGGGCGGACGCCGCTCAGGCGCGCCCACCACACCTGCACCCGCACCGCGCCGGTCACGCCGACACCGCCGGCCCGCTCGGCGACGCCAGTCCCGGCCGCACCACCGGCATCGCCCGCGTCACCAGCCCCGCCCGCGTCACCGGCATCGCCCGCGTGTCCGGCTCGGAAAGGAACCTCAGTGCACGGCGCGCAGCATGCGCGTCACGTTGATTTTCGTCGGGGACAGGCCGAGTTCCACGCTCTGCATCATCCGCTCGCCGTTCAGCCGGCCGTAGGCGAGCAGGTCGACGTTGGCCAGGCTGAATTCCGGCCAGGTGTGAATGCTCAGGTGCGATGCGGAAAGCAGCAGAATCGCGGTGACGGCACCATTCGGGAAAACATGCGAGGCTTCGCCGAGAACCTGGGCGTTTCCCTTTTCGGCGGCCGTGCGCAACACCTTGAGGAGTCGCTCTTCGTCGGTCAGGATGCTGTGGTCGCTCACCCACACGTCGACGGCGTACGAGCACAAATCGTCGACGTTTATGCCCTCGGTGCCGAGGCTGGCGGAGTTGGTCATGGGGAACCGGGGGAGGCGAACCGCCACCCCCGTCTCCTTTCGCATAGATCTACGCTGGGCGTTGCCCAGCCTAGCATCCGGGGCGCTCCTCGGCTCGCGCGCAGACATCGTCGAGTTAATCCGCCTTCGGCCCGTCACCGCCCCTTTCCCGCCTCACTTTTCTCTCGTTCTCGCCTCCCTGTCGCCTTTTTCCCGCCACTTTTGTTTCCGTGGATTGTTTTTGCGGTGTTTTTGCGGGCAGCGCCGGAATCAATCCCTCGACAATCCGTTTCCCCTTCTCCTTGACCCGTACCCTCGGCGGGTCGGGGGAGGCTCCGGCCAGCCCGTATACTCGATACTCCTGGATTCCATACAGCCCGCCCGGAGCAGCATTGTGAAAAACGCGCCTCGACACCGCCGGAGTACCACCGTCGATCAAGTGCTCACGGAAGTCGCGGACGCCGTCAGGCTTCAGGAGGGCCCGCCCGGAGTGCGGTCCGTCCTGCGAGCCCTGCGCCGCCTGGCTCCCGCCTCCACGAAGGACATCAGCCGCGCGACCGGCCTGCCCGTGCCCATCGTGGCCGCCCTCGGCAACGAACTGCGCCGCCGGGACCTGCTGACCAGCGAACGGCCCTCCCGGCTGACCCCGGCCGGCCTCGACCTCGTCGCCCGGCTCGGAATGGACCTCACCCTCGACGCCACCTGCACCACGTGCGACGGCCGTGAACTCGTCATCCCGGACGTGCTGGACGAGGCCGTGCGGCGGCTGCGCGCCGTCATGGAGACCGGGCCCGCCGCGGACATGGCGATCGACCAGTCCCACTGCACGCCCGAGACCAAGGTGCGCCGCGTCCTCGCGCTGCTCACGGCGGGCGCGCTGCCGGGCGGCTCCCTGCTGCTGATCGGCGACGACGACCTGATCTCCCTGGCCGTCGCCGTCGTCGGGGACGTCCTCGGCGGCCCGATCGTCGAGCGGGTGACCGTCGTCGACATCTCCCCCGAGATCCTCGCCTACGTGCAGAAGGTGTCCGCCGGCCTCGGCACCCGCGTCGAGACCGTCGAGCACGACCTGCGCCGGCCGCTGCCCGCCGAGCTGCACGGCGGATTCGACGTCGCGATGACCGACCCGCCCTACACCCCGGAGGGCGCCCGGCTGTTCCTGTCGCGCGCCGTGGAGGGCCTGCGGCCCGGCCCCGCGCACAGCGTCTTCTTCTCCTTCGGCGGCAAGAGCCCGGACGAGATGCTGGAGGTCCAGCGGGAGATCATGGCCCTCGGCCTGGTCACCAACGGCTACATCCGCAACTTCAACGAGTACGAGGGCAGCGGCATCCTCGGCGGGGTCGGCTTCTTCCAGCACCTGCTCACCACCACCTCGACCGCCTCCCGGCAGGGCGAGTACGGCGGCCCCCTCTACACCGGCGACAAGCGGACCCGGCAGCGTGAGTACACGTGCGTGGCCTGCGGCGCCGAGGTCCGCGTCGGCCCCGGCGCCCGTTGGACCGCCGTCGCGGCCCTCCGCGCCGACGGCTGCCCGCAGTGCGGCAAGGGCCCCTTCCGTCCGGGCCGGCTGGTCGCGGTGGAGGAGACCCCGGCGACGGAACCCGCCCCGGCCCCGGCCTCGGCTCCGACCCCGGTTCCGGCTCCGGCCCCGACTCCCGTCGCGGCTGCCGCTCCCGCGCCCGCCCCCACACCGGCACAGGCACAGGCACCGGCACCGGCACCGGCACCGGCACCCCAACGCCCCGCCTGGCACCCCCCCACCCCCGAGACCCGAGCCGCCCTCGTCGAGCGGGCGCAGCCCTACCTCACGCGGCAGGCCGACGAGCGAGACCTCCCCGCCATCGGCGAGTTCGAGGCCGAGATCGCCCGCGTCTCCTTCGGCGAGGACGCCGTCGACGACCCCGCCCGGTGGTCGTCCCGGCTGGGCCGTGCCATGGAGAAGTCGAAGGAGGGCATGATCGTCGCCCAGGGGCCGGGCGGGGAGGCGGTCGGCTGGTGCTGGGTGAGCATCAACCAGAACGCGATGACCGGCGACCGGTACGCCAACTTCCGCTCCCTCGCCGTCGCCCCGCTCGACAACCGCGCCGACGTGGCCGAACTGCTGCTCACCGCGGGCCTGGAGTTCTGCCTGGCGAACGGCATCACGGAGGTCGTCGGACGGGTCCACGTCGGCAACGTCCCGATGCGCACCGTCTACCGCAAGTTCGGCTTCGACCCCGCCACGCTGACGATGAAGCTGCGCCTCCCGGAGGAGAGCGCCCGATGACCGGGCCGGAGCCGACGGGCCACGCCCCGGTCCGGACCGAGGGCGTCGTCCTCGACCCCGACCGGATCAAGTGCGTCGTCTGGGACCTCGACGGCACCCTGTGGGACGAGATCGCGGTCGAGGCGCCCACCGACGAACTGCCCGTGCCCCGGCCGCGGATGCTCGCGGCGATCGACGCGCTGGCGGCCCGCGGGGTGCTCAGCAGCCTCGCGAGCCGCAGCGCGCCCGCGGTCCTGGACCGGCTGAGCGCCGTACCGGAGCTGCGCGAACGCTTCCTCGCGCCGCAGGTGTCCTGGCAGGACAAGAGCGAGTCGCTGCGCAGGATCGCCAAGGAACTGGGGATCGCCGTCGAGGCGCTGGTCCTCGTCGACGACTCCCCGTACGAGCGGGCCGAGGTGGAGGCGCTGCTGCCCGGCGTGCGCACCCTCGCCCCCGAGGACGTGCCCGCCCTGCTGGCGGCGTTCGAGGGGCGGGAGGTCACCCCGGAATCGCGGGAGCGGGTGCGCCGCTACCGCACGGACGAGACCCGCCGCGCCGAGGGCGAGCGTTTCCAGGGCACCCGTGAGGAGTTCCTGCGCTGGTGCGAAATGCGCCTGACCGTCGGCGCCGCAGGGCCCGACGACGTTCCCCGCGCGCTGGAGCTCGCCGCCCGCACCCACCGTCTCAACTCCTCCGGGCTGAGCCCCGAGCGGCTGGGCGGGCTGGTGTCCGAGGCGGGGCACGCGCTGTACACCGCCCGGATGGCCGACCGTTTCGGCGAGTACGGGATCATCGGGGCGGCGCTGGTCGACCGGACCGCCCCGGGCCTGTGGTCGGTCCCGCTGCTCGCGCTCTCCTGTCGGGTCGCCGGACGGGGCGCCGCCGCGGCCTTCCTGTTCTGGCTGATGGAGGAAGCACGGGCGGCGGGCGCGCGGGAGTTCCGGATCACCCTGCGGCCGACCGACGCCAACCTGGAGATGCGGATCCTGCTGCGCCAGGCGGGCCTGCGCCGCACGGACGACACCGAGAAGGCCCGGGAGGGCACCCCGGAGGTCGCCGCTGTCCTCGGCCGCTCCCTCGACGGCGACCTCCCGCAGCCCCCCGCGTGGCTGCACGTCTCCGCACAAGCAGCCCAAGCCGCACAAGCAGCCCCAGCCACCGAGGCCGCCCCCACCCCATCAGCCCCCCGAAAGGACGCCGAAGCGTGACGGACGCCCACACCCCCTCCTCCCCCGCCCTGGGAACGGACCGGGCGGCGGTCGAAGCGGAGCTCCGCTCGATGATCGCCGAGGCGGCCCGTCTGGACCCCGCCGCGGTCGCCGAACTCCCTTCCGACACCGAGCTGTTCGGCCCGCTGATCGGCCTCACCTCGCTCGCGGGCGTGACGCTGCTGGGCGCGGTCCACACCCGCTTCGGGGTGGACGTCGCCGCGCTGGACCTGAGCCTGGACAGCCTCCAGTCCATCGCCACGCTCGCCGACTTCGTCGCCGAACACGTCAAGCACGACTGACGGCGTCGGGCTCACCGATGTTCGCAACGGGTGATCCGGACGGCCCCGCCGTGACCTGCCCGGAGGCCCGGCGTTGAACGGGGAGTGCGGTGGCACGTTCCGCTGCCGCGTGAACCGAGTGAGTTAAGGAGAACCTGATGTCTCGCATCGCGAAGGCAGCCGCCGTCGCCGTCGGCACGGGCGCCATGGTGGTCAGCGGCGCCGGCCTGGCCATGGCGGACGCGGGAGCGCAGGGCGCGGCCGTCGGCTCGCCCGGCGTCCTGTCCGGCAACGTCGTGCAGGTCCCGGTCCACATCCCGGTCAACGTCTGCGGCAACACCATCAACGTCGTCGGTCTGCTGAACCCGGCCTTCGGCAACACCTGCGCCAACATCAGCGACAACGGCTCGCACAGCGGCAAGGACGACGAGGGCAAGGACGACGAGGGCAAGGACGACGAGGACAAGGGCAGCCACCACAACAGCGGCGGCAGCTACGGCGGCTGACGCCCCGCACCGCACACCACGACAGAGCCCCGGCACCTCGAGCGCCAGGGCTCTGCCCGTGTCACACGCATCCGCCTCGCCTCACGCGTATGCGTGTCGCGCGCGCCACCTCACGCGTACCGGTAAATCCCTCCCACATCCTCCAGCTGGTCCGGGGTCACGTCCCACGGGGGCAGCTTCTCGTGCCGGGCGACGACCCGCCCGTGCGGCCGGGTGCCCGCCGCCGGCGGCCCGGCGGGCAGGTAGCGGTGCTCGCGATGGCGGCGCTGCCAGCGCGTCCACAGCAGGTCGATGAAGGCGTGGTGCAGCCAGAACACGGGGTCGTTGACGGACGCGCCGCCGACCATCACCCCGCCGACCCAGCGGTGCACGCGGTTGTGGTTGCGCCAGGCGGTGCTGCCCCGGCCGCTCCCCCACCCCTCCAGCTTGTTGCGGAAGCCCCGGGTGACCGTGGAGTCCCAGGGGGAGGTGTCGTACACCGGGTCCGCCAGCGCCCATTCCAGGTCGCTCTGCTTGGGCAGGTCGATCGGGTCGCGGGCGCGGCCCAGGTCCCGGGTGAGGAACCGCCGGTCGGTCACCCCGTCCTTGATGGTCCAGTCGCCCGTGGCGTACGCGAACGGCCCCGTCGTCACCTGGAGGTCGGAGCGCCGTCCGTTGCCGCCGAGGAGGTCGGCGGTCCAGGGCGCGGAGGTGGGGGTGCGGTCCCGGGTCCAGTCCCAATAGGGCAGCGTCACCGAGGAGTCGACCCGGCGCAGCGCCTTCTCCAGCTCCAGCAGGAACCTGCGGTGCCAGGGCAGGAAGGAGGGCGCCATGTGGGCCGTGCGCAGCCCGCCCTCGCCGTCGGAGACGTAGTACTCGATGTGCATCCGCACGAATTCGTCGTACTCGCCGCGCCGTTTGACCTCCAGCAGCGCCTTGACGAAGCGCCTGCGCTCGGCGGCGGTCAGCGTGCTGACGTCCTTACGGGTGTAGGCCATGGTGTTCCCCCCTGTCGGTGTGCCTGTCTGCGGAACCGGTGTCGCGGAGCATCTCCCCGGGGCCCAGCTCGTCGACGGCGGCGCGGGCCGCCTCCAGCGGGGTGTCGTACGAGCGGTAGTGGTCGACCATGCTCAGCCAGGTGCCGTCGGCGCGGCGCATCAGGTGCAGCGGGCGGCCGTCGACGGTGACGTCCCAGCGCTCGCCGCCCGCGGCGCGGCCGGCCGAGGTGAGGACGCCGTGCAGCCGCCGGCCGCGGTACATCTCGTCGAAGGAGGTGTCCGTGTCCGGTGCGGGCCCGTCGGTGCGGGGCACCGGGCGGGAGGCGGCGACCACGGGGGCGAGCGCGAGCGCGGCGGCGGCGCCGATCAGCCCGCGCAGTACGTCCCGCCGTGCCCTGCCCCGCGCGCCGCCTCGTGCTCCGCGGTCTGTCGCGCCCACCGGCGCTGCCGTCACGGGTACTCCGTCGACGCTGACCATGGTGTGCTCCTCGTCCGGTCCGGTTGTCCACTGCGCTAACCGCCGGGCGGGCCGCCTGGTCACGTACGGTTCGCCCCCAGTGGTGACGGACCGGGGTCCGGACACACGGGAGGGGCCCGGACGGAGGTCGTCCGGGCCCGGGTTCTCCCGCGCGGGCGGGGGCTACAGGCCTCGGCCGGCTCCGAGGTTGGCGGCCGGGACCGTCTGGAGCAACGGGGTGACCACGCCGGCCTGCGGCAGCTCGAGGCCCGGGAGGCCGAACGCCTGGGCGTCGGGCGGGGTGAGGGGGGCGTCCAGCTCCAGGCCCGGGCCGAGGGTACGCAGGTCGGAGGCGGGGGCGTCGAGGCCGAGGTGGTTGAAGTCGTCGCCGAGGGCCTCCGGCAGGGGGGCGCGCAGGCCCGCGCCGGGCAGTCCGGCGCTCACGGGGAGCTGCGGGACGGCCCGCTCGGGGATGAGCCGGCCCTCGACGTACCGGGGGCCCTCGGGCGCGCCGGGCGTCGGGAGGGGGACCCGGCCGCCGATCTCGGGCAGTTCCATGCCGAGGGCCGTCTCGGCGCCGCCCAGCGGAACGGGGACGGGGACGGCGCCCGCCGCGGCCGCCGGGGTCGCGGAGGCGGCGGCGCCTGCCGCGGCCGCCACACACGTGATCACTGCGGCGAGGGTTCGTCGGGAGGTCGGCTTCATCTCGGGTACGGGACCTTTCGGAGTACGGAGGGGGGCGGCGCCTGCGTACCGGTCAACGAGCCGGGAAACGTCATCAGAGCTCGCCGGCGCTCAATTCCCCCGGCTGCCGCAGTAGTACGACGGACGGCTCGTCGGCTCGTCCGTAAATCCCACAGAACGCGGGCTGCCGTCCGACGCTGTCGTCAGACGCGCAGGCTGCGGGCGGGAAGGCGGACGTGCGCCGCCGCCAGGAGGGTCTCCTCGGAGCCCGCGAACGCCGCCAGCGCCTCGGGCTCGACGGCCTTGCCGGGGACGGCCTCGGGCCAGGGGCGGGTGGTGAAGACGAGGTAGGCGTAGCCGCGCTGCTCGACGGCGGCGATCCACTCGCGCGGCGGCACGCACTGGGCGGTGAGGCCCGGCAGGGTGAGCACGGCCGCACCGGACTCGACGAGCAGGCTGACCGGCAGACTGGGCCTGGCCATGCCGTCGACGAGGTTCCCGCCGATGGGCAGCTTGTGTTCGTTCAGCAGGTGCTCGATGGCGGCGACGGAGGCCTCGGGACCGTCGGCGGCGTCGCCGAGGGAGTACGCGAGCAGGTACGGCATGTCGCCGCCGTCGGGGGCCTCGCCGCTCCACGGCATGACGACGAGGGTGCCCAGGTCGGAGGCGCGGGGGAGGCGGGTTGCGCTGGGGGTTGAGGTCACCGCGCGACCTTATCGGCGGGCTGGCGTGCGGCCGGACGGGTTCTCACCCGCGCGGAGGACGCCGCGCGGTTCTCCACACGAACGAGGGACGCGCGCGGCGTCGCGGCTCGAAACAACGGCCGAGGGCCGGTCCCGTACACAGGAGTGCGTCACGGGACCGGCCCTTCGCGAGGCCGCCGGGCGGGGGCGTCAGCCGTTGAGCGTCAGCCCTTGAGCGTCAGCCCTTGAGCGGCAGTCCGCCGAGGAGCCGGGCGCTGTTGAGGGCGCCGGTGGCGTCGTTGACGGAGCTGAGCGCGGAGCCCTTGTTCTCGGTGTCGAGCGCGTCCGACTGCTGCTGAAGCGGCATCACGTCGATGGGGCCCTTGGTGAGCGTGTTCACGGCGCCGTTGAGGCTGGTGGGCGTCAGGTCGGCGGTGTCGTGGGCGAACGCGGGGGCGGCGACGCCGGCGATCACCATCGAACCGGCAACGACAGCGGCGGCCTTAAGGGACTTCATCGGGTTCCTTTCTGCGGCGACTCGCGTCACCAAGGGGAATGCTGACGCCGTGCCTAACGATCCCCACGGCCTGCGGAAACCCCGTCCGCGCAAAATGAGGCGGTGCGCGTCAGGCGGCGGGAGACAGGCCCTCCGTCGGCAGCGCGGGCGGGGCGGCGGGCAGCGCGGGCGGCAGCGCCGGGGTCGCCGGAGCCGCCGCGTTCTCCGAGGCCGCCGTGTTCTCCGAGGTCGCCGCGTTCTCCGGGGCCGCGGGGGCGGCCTGGAGGGCGGCCGGCAGGTCGAGTTCCGGCACGGCGGGCAGTTCCGGCAGGGCGGCCAGGGCCGGGGCGGTCAGGCCGCCGTCCTCCAGCGTGGCGGCGACCAGGTCGACCAGTCCGGTCACCACGTCGGTGGCCGCCGGCAGCACCTGTTCGGCGTTGCCGGAGGTCACGGCGGCGAGCAGCGCGTCGAGCGCCTGCTGGAGGTCGGCGAGCGCGTCGGCCTTCGCGTCGGCGGCCTTCGCGCGGACGGCCCGGCCCTGCACGGTGGCGTCGCCGCTGGGGGCGAGGGCACGCAGCAGGCCGACCGGCGGCACGGCCGTGGCCGCCCCGGCGGCGGGCACGGCGGCGGTGTCGGCGGCCGGGGCGGCGGGGACGACGGGCACGGCCGCGTCGGCGACCGGGGCGGCAGCGTCCGTGGCCGGAGCGACCGAAGCGGCCGAACCGGCCGAAGCCGCGGAAGTCCCCGCGTCCGTCCCCGAGACGGCCGCATCCGCAGCCGGAGCCGCGGCCTCCCCGGCCGGTGCCGGCACCGCCGCCGCATCGGTGGACGGCACCGTCGCCGCCTCGCCGGACGGCGTGACCGCCGCGTCCGTGGACGGCGCCATGTCGGCCGCAGGAGTGGTCAGGGAAGCAGGCGTCGCCGCGGTCGTCGCATTGATCTTGGCGAGGGCCTCCCGCACGGCGTCGCCCAGCCGGTTCGCCTGATCGGCGGTCAGCTGGCCGCCCTCGGCGGTCAGTCCGGTGCCGAGGAGGTCGGTGACCGGCGTGAGCACGGCTCCCAGGTCGCCCAGACCCTCGACCTGGCCGACGAGCGCGTCCGCGCCGGGGACGGGCGTACGGGAGGCCGCGGCAGCGCGCTCACGGGTCGCGTCCCCGTCCACCGCGAGGGCGGTGGGGGCGGCGATGCCGAGAACGAGGGCGGCGCAGAGTGCGGAGGACGCTATACGCCGTACGGGGGGCTGAGCGCGCATCAAGGTTCCTTTCGAAGTGCGTCGAGTCGCACCTCCACCGTGGGAGGGGTGTTCACACTCCGCAACACGTCGACAGCGCACCGTAATGCACACCGTCCGCCACCTGGGGCGTCGCCGCTGGTCGGACGGCACGGCGGGGCCCTCGGCGCGGGTCGTCGCCACGGCCCCCGTTCGGGGCAATGAGGGCGGCGGCGGCACACGCGAAACGGCCGCCCTCCCGAAGGAAGGGCGGCCGCCGCGGGTGATCGCGTCCAGAGACAACTCGCAGGAGGTGACGTCAGTCGTTGACGCAGGTGTTGCCGAACGCCGGGTTCAGCAGACCGATCACATTCACGGTGTTGCCACAGACGTTGACCGGGACGTGGATCGGGACCTGGACGACATTGCCCGACAGCACGCCCGGGGAGTGCTCGGCGACGCCGTTCGCGCCGCTGTCGGCGACGGCGATACCGGAGGCGCCGGCGACGGCCGCAGCGGCAACGGAGGTCAGGGCCAGGCCCTTCGCGATACGCGACATGGAGAGGTGCTCCTTGGGGTTTTGACACACACACCGGACGGAAATGTCCGGCGCTGTGTCAACGCGCGACAGGGCCGGGGGTTGTGCCGCCGTTGGAGTGAAGCGAGGGCGGTACGGACTTGACGATCGAACGCGCGTACGTAGGGCCGTTCGGGTGATTCACCGAGTCCTTCGCAACCTCCGCGCGTTAACGGAGGTTTCCATTCCGGCGACCGTCTCCGCGAACTCCACGCTCAGCGCGCCGGGCCGTTCGCGGAGGCGCACGTTCCGGCGCATGACCACCCCTCGGCCACCGAACGGCCGTGTTCGATACCGCGCGCGGGTTTCCGAGAAAGCGGTGACCAGCGGGCCTGCCAGCTCGTTTTTCCGCCCGTACCCCGGCGCCAGCCCGTGAGCGAGGAAACCGCGCGATGCATCAGCCAGAACCCGACTTCACACCGCGGGTCCTGCACATCACCCAACCAGTGGACGGCGGAGTCGCCCGCGTAGTGACGGATCTGGCGCGGGCTCAGCTCGCCGCCGGGATGCGCGTCACGGTGGCCTGCCCCGAGAGCGGCCTCGCCCGGGACCTGCGGTCCCTGGGCGCGGACGTACGACGGTGGGAGGCGACCCGGGCGCCGGGGCCCTCTCTCCCGAGCGAGGCACGGCGGCTCGGACGGATGCTGACGACGGTACGGCCCGACCTGGTCCACGCGCACAGCGCCAAGGCCGGACTGGCCGGGCGGCTCGCCGTGCGGGGGCGTATCCCGACCGTGTTCCAGCCGCACGCCTGGTCCTTCGAGGCGGTCGGCGGCGCCACCGCCGCCCTAGCCCTGCGCTGGGAACGGCTCGGGGCGCGGTGGGCCGACCGGCTGGTGTGCGTGAGCGAGGCGGAGCGCGCGACGGGCCGGCGGGCCGGGATCCCCGGGCGCTGGAGCGTCGTGCCCAACGGCATCGACCTGGAGCGCTTCCACCCGGCCCCGGTGGACACCGTGCGCGCCGCGCTGCTGCCGGACGCCGACCCGGCCGCCCCGCTGGTGGTGTGCGTGGGACGGCTGTGCCGGCAGAAGGGGCAGGACGTGCTGCTCCAGGCGTGGGACGCCGTGCTGCACCGGGTGCCCGACGCCCGGCTCGCGCTGGTCGGCGACGGCCCGGACGGCGAGGAGCTGCGGGCCCGTGCCCCGGAGTCGGTGGTGTTCGTGGGCGCCGTCGCCGACGCCGTGCCCTGGTACCAGGCCGCCGACCTGGTGGTCCTGCCGTCGCGCTGGGAGGGCATGGCGCTGGCCCCGCTGGAGGCGCTGGCCTGCGGGCGGCCCGTGGTGGTGACCGACGTCGACGGCGCGCGCGAGAGCCTGCCGGCCGCGCTCGCGCCCCGCTGCCTGGTCCCCCCGGACGAACCGGCCGCGCTGGCCGGGGCGGTCGCCCATCTGCTGCTCGACCCGCTGCTGCGCGAGGCGCTCGGCCACCAGGGACGCCGGCACGTCCTCGCCGCGCACGACGTACGGCGCACGGCGGCAGCGATCACCGACCTGTACCGCGAACTCCTCACCCCCCGCCGGTCCTTCACGCTCCCCCACCCCACCGCCCCCCGGACCTCCGCGGAAGCCACGGAAGCCACCGAAGCCACCGAAGCCACCGAACCCGCGGATGCCACGCAAGCCGCCGACGCCACCGGAGCCGCCGAACCCGCCGACGCCACCGGAGCCGCCGAACCCGCCGAACCCGCCGAACTCGCCGAACCCGCCGAACTCGCCGAACTCGCCGAAACCACCGAGCGCCCCGCCACCGCCGAACCGACCGCGACCCGACCGACCGCGACCGAGCCGACCGCGACCGACCCCGCCGCAACCGAACCGACCGACACCTCCACCACCGTGCACCTCACCACCGACGACCCGCCTTCCGAGATCCCCATCCCCTCCGAGCCCCCCACCACCGCACCACCCACCACCGCGCGCCCCACCGCCGAGCCGCCCGCCGGGCGGTCCACCGACGACAGCTCCGACGAGCGCAGGGAGTCAATCCACTCGTGACTGCGGAAAGCACCTTTCCCTCTCCCGGAACGCAGCCAGGATTCTCACCCGTCGCGGTCATCCCGTGGCACGACAACGAAGCCGGATTCCGATTCCCTGCCCGGCGGCCCCCGGCGCGGGCCGCCTCCCCTCTCCCCCTCCTGCTGGCCGACGGCCTGGGCGCGCTGGCGGGCGTGCCGGCCCTGGCCGGAGCGCGGCACAGCCCGCTGCTGCTCACCGCGCTGATCACCACCACGCTGTTCCTGCGCTCGGGCCGGCCGCGGCCCGTGCACGGGCTGCTGGACGAACTGCCCACGGTGTGCGGCCGGATCGCGATGACCTGGCTGGCCCTCGGGGCGCTCGTCGCGGCGTACGCGCCGGCGCACGCGCTCTCCTGGCGCACCCTCCTCCTGGGCTTCGCGGCCCAGGCCGCGGTCTGCTGCGCCGGCCGCGCCCTCGTCCACCAGCGCCACCGCCGGAGGCTGCTGCGCCGGCCGCACGCCGCGCTCGTCGTCGGCCCCGTGCGGACCGCGCAACGCGTGGCCGACGCCATACTGCGCCTGCCGCGGTACGGGATCGAGCCGGTCGGCATCGTCGCCCGTCACCACCACGACGGCTCCGACGGGCTGCCCGTGCTGACCACCGGCCAGGAGGTGCAGCGCGCCCTCATCCAGAACGGCGTCCGCGACGTCCTGTGCGTCGACCCCGCCGTGCGCTCCACGCAGGGCCCGCTGCTGCGGGCGCTCGCCGAGTCGGGCTGCACGGTGTGGGAACTCGACGCCGACAGCCCCTCGTACGCCAGTCGTGAGCAGCTCGCCGGGTTCGCCTGCCGTCGGCTCGACATGGGCGTCGGCTACCCGGACAGCCGTGCCAAGCGGCTGCTGGACATCGTCGTCTCCGGGACGCTGCTGCTCGCGATCAGCCCGCTGCTGCTGGTGTTCGCGCTGGTGCTGCGGCTGACCAGCGGGCCGGGCGTGGTGTTCCAGCAGGAGCGCATCGGCAAGGGCGGACGGCCGTTCACCCTGCTGAAGTTCCGCACCCACCGCCCGGCCGACCCGCACGAGTCCGCCACCCGGTGGAGCGTGGCCGGTGATCAGCAGATGAGCCGCTTCTGCCGGTTCCTGCGGCAGAGCTCGCTCGACGAGCTGCTCCAGCTGTGGAACGTCCTGTGCGGCGACATGAGCCTGGTCGGCCCGCGCCCCGAACGGCCCTACTTCGTCCGCCAGTTCAGCCAGAGCTACCCCGGTTACGCGGCCCGGCACCGGATGCGGACCGGCATCACCGGGCTCGCCCAGGTCCACGGGCTGCGCGGCGACACCTCCATCGAGGACCGGGCCCGCTTCGACAACGCGTACATCGACAACTGGTCGCTGTGGCAGGACGTCTGCATCCTGCTGCGCACCGCGGCCGCCCTCGTGCGACCGACCGGGAGCTGAACCGTCCGATGAGTCACGCCCTGTCCCTGCCGCGCGCACGGACGCTGTCGCCGGTGCTGCCGGTCGTCGCCGTCGTCGCCCTGCTCGCGCTGCCGGTCTCCCCCGGCGGCGAGGGCGGGGCCGGCCCGGCGGACGCGCTGTCCGCGCTCGTCGTGCTGTTCTGCGCGGTCCGGCTGCTGCGGCAGCGGCGGCGCCCCCTGTCCCGCACGGCGGCCGTCGTCCTCGGGCTGCCGGTGGCCGGGCTCGCGCTCGCCGCGATGGGCGCGGGCTCGGCGGGGGCGGGGGTCAGCGGCCTCGGCCGGTACCTCCAGGTCTTCGTGATCATCCCCGTGGCCGTGCTGCTGCTGATCCGCGGCCGGGCCGACTTCCGGCTGCTTGCCTGGTCGTTCGTGGGGCTGGCGGGGTGGCAGGGGGCGGTCGGTGTGCACCAGTTCGCCACCGGGACCGGCGCCTCCTACCAGGGCGAGGACATCCGGGCGGTCGGCACCTTCGGGCCGCAGGACGTGATGGGCATGGCGACGGTCGTGTCCTTCGGGCTGATCTGCGCGGTGGGGCTCGCCCTCGGGCGGAACTCCGTACGGCAGCGGACGGTCGCCGGTCTCGCGGCGCTCGCCCTGCTGCTGCCGCTCGCCCTGTCGTTCAGCCGGGGCGCGTGGATCGCGACCGCGGTGGCCTGCTCGGCGCAGCTGGCGCTGGCCGGGATGCGGCGGGCGCTGAAGGTGGGCGCGGCGGCGGTCGCGCTGGGCGTGGTGCTGGTGGGGGGCTTCGGCGTCGGCTCGGCGATGCTCCAGGAGCGCGTCGGCAGCATCACGCAGGTCGCCGACGCCCCCGACCAGTCGGTCACCGACCGGTACACGATGTGGGCGGCGGCGCTCGGCATGTGGCGCGAACAGCCGCTGACCGGCGTGGGGTTGAAGGGTTTCCCGGAGCACCGGGACGCGCACGCCTCGCTGGCGCTGTCCGCCGGCAGCGACACCGCCGGCGCCGGCTCGGGCTTCCGCAAGCAGCCGTTGCTGTCCCCGCACAACATGTACCTGCTGATCCTCGGCGAACAGGGGCTGATCGGGCTGCTCACCCTCGTGGGCAGCTGGCTGGCCCTGCTCGGCTGCGCGCTGCTCGGGCTGTTCCGGGTGCGCGGGCTCGGCGCCCCGGGCCTCGACTGCGCGCTCGTCGCCTGCGGTCTGCTGATCTGGCAGCTGACCGACTTCCTGTACGCCGACATCGGCGGCCCCTCGACCGTGCTCACCGCGGTCTGTCTGGGCCTCGCCGCCTGGTGGGCCCTGGCCTCGGCCACGCACCCCGAGGAGGCGCCCACCCGATGACGGTGACACCCGACCGGGCACCCGAACTCCCGCCTGCCTCCCGGCGTTTCCTCGCCAAGGCCGCTCTCGTCACCGCCGCCCTCTCCGTCGCCGGGGCGCTCCTCGGGCTCGTGCGGGACCAGGCGCTGGCGCGGCTGTTCGGGGCGGGCCGGGACACGGACGCGTTCCTCGTGGCGTGGACCGTGCCCGAGTTCGCGGCCACGCTGCTCATCGAGGACGGGCTGGCGTTCGCGCTGGTCCCGGCGTTCAGCGTGGCGCTGGCCAGGCGGTCCCAGGGCGCGCCCGGCGACCCGGTGCGCGCCCTGGTCGCCGGGACGCTGCCGCGGCTGTCGCTGGCGTTCGTCGCCGTCGGCGTCCTGCTCGTCGGCGTCGCGCCGCAGTTGGTCGAGCTGCTCGCCCCGGGCCTGCCCGACCCCGGGCTCGCCGTCGACTGCACCCGGCTCACCGCGACCTGCGCGGTGAGCTTCGGGCTCGCCGGGTACGCCAGCGCGGCCCTGCGCGCGCACCGGCGGTTCGTGGCGCCCGCGGCGATCTACGTGGCGTACAACGTCGGCATCGTCACGGGGATGTTCGTCCTCGGCGGGCGCTGGGGGGTGCGGTCGGCGGCGGCCGGGGTCGCCATCGGCGGCTGCCTGATGGTCGTCGTGCAACTGCCGTCCCTGATCAAGCAGTTGAAACGAAGGAGACCGGAGGCCGAAGAAGCCGGAAAAGCCGGCCAGGCCGGGGAAGCCGGCCAGTCCGGGCAGGCCGCCGAGGAGCCGCGGGTGCTCGGCGGGGCCGTCGTGGCGACCGTGCTGCTGTTCGCGCTGTGCCGGCAGTCGCAGGTCCTCGTCGAGCGGTTCCTCGCCTCGCATCTGCCGTCCGGCGCGATCTCGCACCTCAACTACGCGCAGAAGGTCGCCCAGATGCCGATGATCCTGTCGGTGATGCTGTGCACGGTCACCTACCCGGTGGTCGCGCGGGCGCTCGCCGAGGGGGACGTCGAGCGGGCCCGGGACCGGGTCGAGCGCGATCTGGCGCTGGCCGTCTGCGTGGTGCTGCTGGGCACCGCCGTGGTGGTGTCCTGCGCGCCGCAGATCATCGAACTCCTCTTCCAGCGGGGCGCGTTCACCGCGAAGGACACGGCGGCGACCGCGGGCGTGATGCGCGTGTACGCGCTCGGGCTGCTCGGCCAGACCATGGTGGGCGTGCTGGCCCGCTCGTACTTCTCGGCGGGCCGCGCCGCCTGGTACCCGTTCGGCGCGATGGCCGTCGGCATCGTCGTGACCGCCTGGTCCGGCGCGCTCGCCGTCGGCCCGTGGGGCGTGTACGGGATCGCCGCCGCCAACGCGGCCGGGATCACCGTCACCGCCCTGGTGCTGCTGGCCGGCGCGCCCGCCGCGCTGCCCGGACTGCGCTCGGCGCGGCACGGCCTCCCCCGCTGTGTGCCGATCCGCGTCCGGCCCGTGCTGCGCGAGCTGAGCCGTCCGCTGCGGGCCGCCGCCGTCGCCACGCCGGCCGGCGCGTTCGCCGCGAGCCGGATCGACGGCGCGATACCCGCGTTCGCCGCCGGGTCGCTCACCGCCACCGCCGTCTTCGTCCTGGTCGGCCGGGTCCTGGGCGCCCAGGGCGTCGACACCGCACTCCGTTCCGTCCGTTCCGCGATCCGAAGGCTTCCGCATGTCCGTTCCCGCTGACACCGCACGACGACCGTCACCGGCCCCCGGCCCGGTCCCCTGGGTGGCGATGTACCACTCCGTGGGTGACTGCTCCGACGACCCCTACCGCGTCACGGTCACCCCCGAACGCCTCGACCGGCAGCTGACCTGGCTGACCCGTAAGGGCCTCAGGGGCGTCTCCGTGCGCGAGCTGCTCGCCGCCCACACCCGGGGCGAGGGCCGCGGCCTGGTCGGCCTCACCTTCGACGACGGGTACGCCGACTTCCTCACCGGGGCGCTGCCCGTGCTGCGCCGCCACGACTGCACGGCCACCCTGTTCGCGCTGCCCGGCAGGTACGGCGGCGACAACGCGTGGGACCCGCTGGGCCCGCGCAAGCCGCTGCTGACCGCCGAGGGCATCCGGGAGGCCGCCGCCGAGGGAGTCGAGATCGGCTCGCACGGCCTGACCCACGTCGACCTGACGAAGGCCGACGACCCCACCCTGACCTCGGAGACCGTCGAGAGCCGGATCGCGCTGAGCGAGCTGCTCGGCGCCGAGGTCGACGGCTTCTGCTACCCCTACGGGACGATCGACCGGCGGGCCGTGGACGCGGTGCGCGCGGCCGGGTACGCGTACGCGTGCGCGATCGACCCGGGCCCGCTGAACGGCGTGCACGCGCTGCCCCGGGTCCATGTCGGCCAGAACGACACCTCCGCCCGGCTGTTCCTGAAGTACCGGCTGCACCGGCTGCGCCGGCGTCCCGTCGAGGGGCTGCGGTGAAGGCGCTGCACATCATCACGGGGCTGGGCGTCGGCGGCGCGGAGCAGCAACTGCGGCTGCTGCTGCGGCACCTGCCCGTCAAGTGCGACGTCGTGACGCTGACCAACCCGGGGGCGGTGGCCGACGGGCTGACCGATGACGGCGTGCGCGTCGTCGACCTCGGCATGACCGGCAACCGCGACCTGGCCGCCGTCCCCCGCCTGGTCCGCCTCGTCCGCTCAGGCGGCTACGACCTCGTCCACACCCACCTCTACCGCGCCTGTCTCTACGGCCGGCTCGCCGCGCGGCTCGCGGGCGTGCGCGCGATCGTCGCCACCGAGCACTCGCTGGGCGACTCGCAGATGGAGGGCCGCCCGCTCACCCGGGGCGTGCGCGCGCTCTACCTCGCCGGCGAGCGCCTCGGCCACGCCACGGTCGCCGTCTCCCCCACCGTCGCCGGCCGCCTCCACCGCTGGGGCGTCCCGCCGGCCCGCGTCGGCGTCGTCCCCAACGGCATCGACCTGGCCCGGTTCCGCTTCGACCCGGGCCGCCGCCACCGCACCCGGCGGCAGCTCGGCCTGCCGGACGACGCCTACGTCATCGGCGGCGTCGGCCGGCTCCACCCGGGCAAACGCTTCGACGTCGTCATCCGCGCCCTCACCGAACTCCCCGAGCGGGTGCGGCTGTTGCTGGTCGGCGGCGGCCCCGAGGAGGGCGCGCTGCGCCGCACCGCGCACGAGTGCGGCGTCGCCGGGCGCGTCCTGTTCGCCGGGGAGCGCCCCTACGTCCCCGACGGCGGCCCCGGCCCCGACCTGACCGCCCTCGCCTGCGCGATGGACGTGCTCGCCGCCCCGTCCCCGGAGGAGTCGTTCGGCCTGGCCGTCGTCGAGGCGCTCGCGTCGGGGCTGCCCGTCGTGTACGCGTCGTGCCCCGCGCTGGAGGATCTGCCGGCGCACAGCGCGCCCGGCGCACAGCGGGTCAGCGGCGGCCCCGAGGCGTTCGGCCGGGCGCTGGCCGAGGCCCACGCCCGCCGACCGCGCCCGCGCACGGTCCCCGAGGCCGCCCGCCACTACGACATCGCCCGCAGCGCCGCCCGGCTCATGGACGTGTACGCGGCGGCCCTGTCCCGACAGCCCCTGCCGTCCCCGTCGTCCCCTTCACCTCAGGGAGTCACTTCCTCATGAACGAGAACACCGTCCCGCCGGTCCGCGCGGCCGGCGGCCGGCGCCGCACCCGGGCGCTGCCGCCCTGGACCCTGCTCGCCGCCGGCGCCCTCGCGGGCGGCCTCGCCGGCGGCGCGTACGGCGCGCTGAAGCCGCCCGTGTACACGGCCACCGCGTATGTCGTCGCCGTGCCCACCGCGAAGTCGGACCCGGCGTCCGCGCTGGGCTTCGCCCAGGCCTACGGGCGGGTCGCGACCCAGCTCGCGGTGCTCGGGGACGCGCAGGTGTCGGCGGGCGTGCCGGTGCAGACGCTGCGCGACAGTGTGCAGACGGCGACCTCCCCGGACGCGCCGATGGTCGCGGTCACGGCGACCTCCTCGGAGCCCGAGCAGGCCGCCGACATGGCCAACGCGGTCTCCCGCGCGCTGATCCGGCACGCGAAGGACTCGATGTCCGCCACCAACGTCGAACTCCAGCAGTTCGCCCGCGCGGTCGAACCCGCCGAGCCGTCCTCGGCGTCGGCGACGGTGACCGGCCTGGTGGGCGCGAGCGCGGGCGGTCTGCTCGGCGGACTCGCCCTGCTGGTACGGCCGAAGGCCAAGCGGGAGACGGGGCGGGGGGACGACCTGGGCGGCCGGGACGACCGAGGCAACCTGGGAGACCGGGACGGCCAGGGAGACCGGGACGGCCGGGCAGACCGGGACGGCCGGGCAGACCGGGCAGACCGGGCAGACCGGGACGACCGGGGAGACCGGGGCGACCGCGACGACCGGGGAGACCGGGGAGACCGCGGCGACCGGGGAGACCGGGGCGACGACAGGGAGGCGGGTCGGGGGGAGAGCGGCCGTCCGGCTCCCGTGCCCGGCCCCGCCCTCGCCGCCGACACTCGCGGGGCACGGTGAAACCGGCGTACACGACGCAGGTCGTCACCGACGAGGAGGCCTTCGCCGCCCTCGCCCCCGACTGGGGCGAGCTGTACCGGCGGTGCGCGACGGCCACCCCCTTCCAGAACCACGCCTGGCTGCACTCGTGGTGGCTGTCGTACGGCAGGCGCGGCCGGCTGCGGGTGCTGGCGGTGCGCGACGGCGGCGGACTGCTCGCCGTGGCCCCGCTGATGGCGGTGCGCCGCCCGCTGCCCGCGCTGGTGCCGCTCGGCGGGGCGATCTCCGACTACGGGGACGTACTGGTCGACGACGAGCGCGGGGAGACGGCCGTCGAGGCGCTCACCGAGGCCCTCTCGACGGCCGCCCGCAGCGCGCTGATCGACTTCCGCGAGGTACGGCCGGGCGGCGCGGTCGAGCAGGTGTACGACCGCTGGCGCGGACCTCGGCGGCGGGTGAGCGACTCGGTGTGCCTGGAGCTGCCGGCCGTCGCGATGGACGAGCTGGTGGCCCGGCTGCCGTCGGCGAAGGCCCAGCAGCGGGTGCGGGCCAAGCTGCGCAAGCTGTCCGCGCTCGGCGTCGAACGCCAGATCGTGCGTCCCGACGGCGTCGAGCCGGCGCTGCGCCGCCTGCTGGAACTGCACCGGTTGCAGTGGCAGGGGCGCAAGGTGACGGGCGAGCACCTCCAGTCGCGGTTCTGCGACCACCTGGTGCGCTCGGTCGGGCCGATGGTGCGCTCGGGGGACGCGGTGGTCACCGAGTTCCGCCTCGACGACGACGTGGTGGCCGTCGATCTGACCCTGCTGTCGCGCGGCCTGGCGGGCGGCTATCTGTACGGAGCGCATCCACGGCTGCGGGAGTGCAAGGCGGACGTGGCGGTGATGCTGCTGGACGCGTGCGCGGAGCACACGTGCGGCGGCGAACGCGGCACGCTGAGCCTGCTGCGCGGCAACGAGCCGTACAAGCACCACTGGCGTCCCGAACCCGTCGTCAACCAGCGGCTGTTGCTGGCCCGTCGGCGCACCGCACCGCTGATCTCGGCGGTGTTGGGCGATGTGGCGGCGCGCCGACGGGGCAAGGAGCTGCTGCGCCGCTGGGAGCGGCAGAAGGAGGGCGCCGGTGGCGGCGGGTCCTGACGCCGGCCGGCCGCCACCGCGTCCGCTTTCAGCGGCCGGGCGACCACCGGTCCAGGCGCACGCACAGCTTGCCGCCGACCCAGTGCTCGATCCACTCGCTGAGGCCCAACGGCGCGCAGGTGGGCGCGGGTTGAGGGGCGGGCGTCGCCGGGGCGGGCGGCTGCGCCGGCTCGGCCACCGGCTCCCCGGCCGGCTCCTTCACCGGCTCCTGCGCGGGCTCCTTCGTGGGGCCGACGGTGGGCTCGGCGGTCGGCTCCGGGGCGGGCTCCTTCGTGGGGTCGGGGAGTGTGGAGGCCGACGTCGACGACACGGCGTCCGGCCCTCCGGTGCGGCCGGAGAGCAGCGAGCGATAGATCCGCGACGCCTGCGGGTTCTGCCCGCACTGCCACACGCCGTGCGGGCAGTAGTCGGTCAGCGTGTTGTACAGCGGCCTGTGCCGATCCATCCAGGCGAGCATGCTCCGCATGTAGCCGGGATTGTCGCCGTTGCGGAACAACCCCCATTCGGGGTAGGAAATGGGCTTGCCGTGGCTTTTCGCGAAGTCCACATGCGCCTGGAGTCCATAGGGTTCTGTCACCTGCTGGTCGAACGAAATTCCGGCCGGCTGGTCGTAGGAATCCATTCCGATGACGTCGACCGTGTCGTTCCCCGGATAACACTGGGTCCAGGGAACGGCGTCGCGGCCGCGACTGGGCGCGAAGTCGAACTTGAACTTCTGACCCGGCACCGCCCGCATGGTGGTGACGATCCGCTTCCAGTAGGCCTTCCAGGCCTCCGGGTCCGGCCCGCAGCGATGGGTGTAGGTAATGCCGTTCATCTCCCAGCCGAGCACGATCACCGTGTCCGGCGCGTTCACCCCGACCAGCCGCTCGGCCAGCCGGCGGAAGTGGTGATCGAACCGTCCGTCCGCCCCCAGTCGCAGCAGCCGCCGCACCGTGCGGTCGGAGAGGTCCGCCTCGTTGCGTTCCAGCATGGGGACATTGAGGACGAGCATCCGGTCGTCGCGCCCGTTGCGCCAGTTCGCCCACACGTCGAGGAACCCGGGCGGGCCCTCGATGCTGCTCCACCGGTCGCCCGGCAGGTAGGTGTGGCCGACCCGCAGGTCGGCGCCGTCCAGCCACTTGCTGAGCTGGGCGATACGGGCCACCCCGCGGGAGCCGTAGTCGAGGTAGGCGCCGAAGGCGGTGCCGGACGGGGCGGGCGGTGCCGGTTTCGCCGCCGCGCCCGCGGGGTTCGCGGCGGCCGGCGCGGGAACGGGAGCGGCGACCCGGGCCACCCCCGCGCCCGCGGCGAATCCAGGACCGGACGCCAACGCCGCCGCCGTCGCGACCGCCGCCGCCACGACGGCGAGCCGTCGGGAGGGGGCACGTCGCTGCTGTGGGGCCATGCCTGCTCCTTTCTCCACTCTGACGCTGTTTCGTGCGCTGACTACATATGACTGACACGCAGTCATATGTAAGTCAGATGAAAAGGAATCACGCCACCGCCGTTACGGCTTTCGAGTGCACTGATCGCCCACACCGGTGAACCGACCCGAAGGAAAACACCGTGTCGTTGCTCGACACCCGCGTCCCCGCCGTACTGCTGCGGATCGACCGGAATCCCTTTCACCACGGAACGCTGGGCGCGGTGCGATCCCTCGGCAGAGCCGGAGTGGACGTGCACGTCGTCGCCGAGGTGACGGGAAGTCCCATTCGCAAGTCCCGGTTCCTGCGGCGGCTGCATCCCCCGCCGCCGCCCGGCGCCTCCCCCGAGGAGATCGCCGCCCTGCTGCTGGGGGTGGCCGCCCGGATCGAACGACCCGCCGTGCTCATCCCGATGGACGACGCCGGCGCCGTCGCCGTGAGCCGGCTGCGCGAGGAGCTGACGCCCGCCTACCTGCTGCCCCAGCAGCCCGGGTCACTGCCCGAACGGGTCGCGGACAAGGGTGAGTTGGCCAACATGTGCGCGGCTGCCGACGTCGCCCACCCGACCACCGTCGCCCCCGAGAGCGCCGAGCAGGCCGCCTCCGCCGCCTGGCGGCTGGGGCTTCCGGTGATGGCGAAGTGGAGCCGGCCCTGGCTGCTGCCCTCCGGGACGGGGCTGCGCAGCACCGCCGTGCTGCGCTCCTCCCGGGAGGCACGGGAGCTGTATCTGCGCAGCGAGGAGGCCGGCAGCCGGCTGCTCCTCCAGGAGTTCCTGCCGCCGGGCGCCGACCGCGACTGGTTCTTCCACGGGTACGCCGACCGCTCGGGCGCGGTGCGCGGCGGCGGCACCGGCCGCAAGCTGAGCGCCTGGCCGCGCGGCGCGGGTCTGACGGCGGTGGGCGAATGGGTCCCCAACAGCGGGGTGCGGGAGCAGTCCGAGCGGCTCGCCGAGCGGCTCGGCTACCGCGGCATCCTCGACCTCGACTACCGCCGCTGCGGCACGACCGGCCGCTATCACCTGCTCGACTTCAACCCGCGCCCCGGCGCGCAGTTCCGGCTCTTCACCGACTCCGCCGGGCTGGACGTCGTACGCGCCCAGCACCTGGACCTGACGCACCGCTCGCTGCCGGACGGGCGGGCGCGGCCGGGGCGGACGTTCGTCGTGGAGAACTACGCCCCGCTGCCGGCGCTCCGACCGCGCCGTGGCGGCCGGGAACTGGCCTGGCACGCGCGGGACGACGCCGCTCCCGGGCGGGCGATGTGGGCCCTGTGGTGCGCGCATGTGACGCGGCGGGTGTGGGAGCGGGTTCGGGGGGTCGGGAGCGGCGCGGAGGCCGGTGGCGCGGACCTGCCGCGCGTGGTGTGCCAGGCAGCGCCGACGGCGTCGTCGCCTTCGTCCTCGTCGGCCTCGGGTGGTCTGTCGGGGGTGACCGGGGGTCCGGACGTGAGCGGTCCCGCCGGCGACGAGAAGGCGGGCAGTTGCTGACGGGGGCCGTCAGGTCGTAGGAGGGGCAGCGGGTGCCGGGCGCGGGGCGTCCGGCACCCGTGCGTTCAGCGTCGGGAGGCGGCTCGGCCGCGTCGGTACAGGAGAGCGCCGCCGGTGATCAGCGCCCCGCTCACTCCCCCGGCGGCGAGCAGGCTCTCGCTGCCGGTGTTCGACAGCTGGGGCCGCTCGGGGGCGTCGCCGGGCGGGATGCCCTCGCCGCCGTCGCCGGGAGGCAGGGGCTCGCCACCGCTGTTGAACGGGGGCGGGTTGTCCCCGCCGCCCTGCGGGGGCGTGGTGTGGCCGCCGCCGGGGGGCGGATTGGTCCCGCCGCCGCCCGGGGGCGGGTTCCCGCCGCCGTAGCCCGAGTCGTCGTCACCGCCGCCGTGACCCGGGCCGCCGTCACCGCCATTGCCGCCGTAACCCGAGCCGCCGCCGTCGCCGGCACCGCCATTACCGCCGTAACCCGAGCCACCGTCACCGCCGGCACCGCCGTAACCCGAGCCACCGTCACCGCCGGCACCGCCGTAACCCGAGCCACCGTCACCGCCGGCACCACCATTGCCGCCGTAACCCGAGCCACCGTCACCGCCGGCACCGCCGTAACCCAAGTCGTCGTCACCGCCGTAGCCCGAGCCGGAGCCGGAGCCGCCGTAGTCCGGTGCCTCGTCTCCTCCGAAGCCGGAGCCGGAGCCTGGGCCTGAGCCGGGGTCTTCGGTGTGGGGTGTGCGGTCGGTGTCGTCCGGGTGGTCCGCGTCGGCGGAAAGGTTCGCGCAGGCGTTGCCGAAGGCCGGGTCGAGCGCGGCGGCGAGGTCGGCCGCGTCGCCGCACGCGTTCACGGGGACGGTCGCCGGGGCCTGGAGGTCGTTGCCCGCCACCACGCCGGGCGAGCCCACGGCGGCCCCGTTCGCGGACGAGTCGGCGACGGCGGCGCCGCCGCACAGGGACAGCATGCTCGTCGCGGCCGCCGCCACGACCATTCCCCTGCTCAGGGTCTGTCGCATCTCTTCGTCTTCCTGATGGGAGAAGTGGGAGAGCCGGCCTTGGGACACCGAAGCGGTCGTCGAAGGCCGACCTCGACCCAGCCGTACGGCTGGTCAGACCCGTCGTCAGTCGTTGATGCAGGTGTTGCCGACCGCCGGGTTCAGCGCGGCGATCACGTTGATCGTGTTGCCGCAGACGTTGATCGGCACGTGGATCGGGATCTGCACCACGTTGCCGGAGAGGACGCCCGGGGAGTTGGCGGCCACACCGTTGGCGCCGGCGTCCGCGAAGGCGGGGGCGGCTCCGCCGAGGGCCAGGACCAGGCCCGCGACGACAGCGGCAGTCTTCTTCATGACGTTCCCTTCTCAGCGGTCATGCCTCGATGACGGTCGAAAACGAGCGAGCACAGCCGGATGGGCTCGCACCATGACCTGCGGGCTGCACACGACAAATAGACAGCGGAGGAAGCCGACGAACGCGTGCCGTCGGTGAATTCACTCGAACGCGTCCATGGAATCCACACGGCCGGACCAGTGGGAAGGAGTCGCGAGAAGAGAGGAAACGCCGGAAAACGCGCGGACGGCCCGCGGGAACTCGACGGGCCGTCCGACGGAGAGGGGGCGGAGGTCAGCCGTTGCCCACTCCGTTGCCCGACAGGGCGGAGATGTCGTTCAGGATGTGCGACAGCGGCTCGTCGCCCTTGGCCTGGGTCGAGTTCTCGACGCACTGCTGGTTCTGCGGGGCCGACAGGATCGGGATGTCCTGCACGCCGACGTTGGCGATGACGGCGACCAGCGACTGCGCGTTGATCTCGGCGGGCAGACCGATGCAGGGCTTGTTCAGCGTGCCCTGGACCAGCGAGAGCTGCGGGCTCATGTCGCCGGACGTGGCCGAGTTGCCGAATACCTCGCGGGCCCCGTTTCCGCTGGCGGAGGTGGTGCCGCTGTCGTCACCGATGGCGAGCGCCTGGGGGGCGGCTGCCGCCGTCACACCCACGAGGGAGGCGGCGACCGCCGCCGCGGCCATTGCCTTCTTCAGCATTTCGCTTTCCTTTCCTGGTTCCAGCCAGGACGCACGGTCCTGCCTCCGCACTCAACCCGGCGTGCCGGGAATGGTTCCGGGGCGTCACCCGTTCGGCGGCGTCCGGTTTCGGGGGAACCGCGGAAATCGCAGGCGGGAAAAGGGCGGAGGTCCGCTTTCCCCCTCGGGCCGGTTGTGGGCCATCAGGGTGAATCGCAGGAACCAAGCCCGCCGGACGGAGTTGACCAAGGCGCTCCGGTGGACGGGGTTTTTCCAGAAGGGACAAGCAAGTGATCAAGAAGGTTCTGGCCACCGCCGCGGTCGCCGCCTCCGTCGTGGGCGTCTCCGTCGCTGCGGCAGCCCCGGCGCTCGCCATCGGCAACGACAGCGGCACCACGTCCGCCAGCGGCAACGGCGCTTCCCAGGTGTTCGGCAACTCGGCCACGTACGGCAACATGAGCCCGCAGATGGCGCTCATCCAGGGCTCCTTCAACAAGCCCTGCATCGGTCTGCCGGCCAAGGCCAACGTCCAGTCGCTCGCCGCGCTCCTCAACGTCGGCGTCCAGGACGTCCCGATCCTGTCCGCCCCGCAGAACCAGCAGTGCGTCGAGAACTCCACCCAGGCCAAGGGCGACGAGCCGCTGTCGCACATCCTGGACGACATCTCGGTGCTCGCCGGCAACGGCGCGGGCAACGAGTGACCGACTGACCGACCGATCGAGGTGACAGCGGGCCGCCGGGTGACCGGCGGCCCGCTGTTCTGCGTGCACGCGTGCGGGCGTGCGGGCGGTGGTGAGGGGCGCGCGTGCGTCATGGCCAGTGCGCTGGGCCGATCGGGGCAAAGAACGCAACCCCGGGCGGGGTCCGACCGTTGACGATCATGCAACTCCTTCCCCGGAGTCCGCTTTTCGAAGGGAACGAACATGAAGAAGCTGTGGGCTACCGCGGCTATCGCCGCCTCGGTCGCCGGTCTCACGGCTGTGACCGCGCCGCAGGCCCTCGCCATCGGCGACGACAGCGGCACCACGTCCGCCAGCGGCAACGGCGCCTCGTCGGAGTTCGGCAACTCGGCCACGTCCGGCGACATGAGCCCGCAGCTCTCGCTGGTCCAGGGGTCGCTGAACAAGCCCTGCATCGGCCTGCCCGCCGAGGTCAACACCCAGGCCCTCGTCGGTGCGGCCAACATCGCCGTCCAGGACATCCCGATCCTCTCGGCCCCGCAGAACCAGCAGTGCGTCGAGAACAGCACCCAGGCCAAGGGCGACGAGCCGCTGTCGCACATCCTGGACGACATCTCGGTCCTGGCCGGCAACGGCGCGGGCAACGGCTGATTCCTCTCGGCGCCGCGACGGCGGGTCACCGGTTCTCCGGTGGCCCGCCGTTCCCGTGTCCCCGCGCCGCGGACGAAGAGCGGGCGAGGAGCGGGCGAGGAGTCACCTACGTGTCGAGCCGGCTCGCCCGCTCGATGGCCTCCGCGAGGTCGCGGACGTCCCTGTCCTCCGTCTCGCGCGCCAAGTCCTCGGTGTCCTGCTTCAGTTCGCTCAGGGCGGGCGCGTCCGGCAGGGCGCTCCGCTCGCCGGATCCGCGGCGCAGGGCGTCGGCGAAGTAGGCGGCGGTGGCGGTGACCCGGAAGCGGGCGGAGGCGTCGGCGAGGCCGTCGTGCAGGGCGTCCGCCTCCAGGCTGCCCGAGGCCTCGTGCGGGGTGCGGGCGGCGGGGTCGAGCCAGCGCACGGTGGCGGTGGCGAGGTGGCCCTTCGCGCCTGGCTTGGTACGGACCGCGTAGAGGGCGGTCACCGTGTGGCCGGGGCCGACTTCGCCGCCGTCGACGCGGTCGTCGCGGAAGTCCTCGTCGGCGACCCGGCGGTTGTCGTAGCCGACGAGGCGGAACTCCTCGACCGTGCGGGGGTCGAAGGCTACCTGGGCCTTGGCGTCGCGGGCGGTGAGGTCGACGTGGCGCGGGAGTTGCTCGGCGAAGACCTTCGCGGCGTCCGTCTCGTCCGAGACGTAGACGGTGTGGCCGTCGCCCTTGTCGGCGAGGCGTTCCATGAGCGCGTCGCCGTAGTCGCTGCCGACGCCGACGCCGAAGAGGGTGATGCCGTGCTCGCGGCGGGCCTGCGCGATGTTCTCCAGGATGGTGTCCGCGTCCGTGTCGCCGGTGTTGGCGAGGGCGTCGGAGACGAGGACGACCCGGTTGGTGGCGCCCTCGCGCAGGCCCTCGACGGCGGTGTCGTAGCCGGTCTCGACGCCTGCGCCGAGGTCGGTGGAGTCGGTGGGCTCCAGGCTGTCGATGGCGTCGTGGACGCGGTCGCGGTCCCGTTCGTCGTCGAGCCGGGTCATCGGCAGGACGGTCTCGGCCTCGCCGCTGAAGGCGACGATGGCGACGGAGTCGTCGTCGCGGAGCCGGTCCGTCATGGTGCCGAGGGACCGGCGGGCGAGGTCGAGCCGGCCGGGTTCGGCCATCGAGCCGGAGACGTCGACGACGAAGGTGAGGGCGGCGGGCGGGCGTTCGCCCGTCGTACCCGCGGTACGGGTGGCGAGGCCCACGCGGACGAGGGACCAGTCGTCCTCGCCGGTGCGGGCCCCGTCGACGGTGACGGAGAACCCGTTGCCGTCGGGCCGTTCGTAGTCCTGGCGGAAGCTGTTGACGAACTCCTCGGGGCGGATCGTCGAGGGGTCGGGCAGCGTGCCGTCGGCGAGGGCGCGGCGGGCGTAGCCGTAGGAGGCGGTGTCGACGTCGAGGGCGAAGGTGGAGAGGTGGTCGGGGGACGGGGCGTCGCCGTCGGCCTCGCGGGATGCCCCGTCGCGGGATGTGCCGTCGCCGGTCGTGCCGTCGCCCGCGTCCGCGGTGCCGTCGTCGTTGTCGCGCGGGGCGCTCGGGGCCGGGAAGTCGCCGCCCTGGCCGGCTCGGTCCGCGCTGCCGCTGTCCGAGGCTCCCGAGCCGCCCGCGCCGCAGCCGGTGAGCAGCACCAGCGCGGCGGCGGCGCCGGCGAGCAGTCGTCGTGTCCGGTGGATGTCCATGTGCCGTGGCCCCCCTGGGTCCGTTGACGTCGCCGTACGTGACTGTGACGGCACAGCGGACCGGAACGTGCGCTACGGGGCGTTGCGGAAGGGTCTCGAAGAGGGCACGGCACAGGCCCATCGAGACCGGTGGGTGATCTTCCGTTGACCTACGACACCACGTCCTTGCGGGCGAAACCGCGGAAGGCCAGCGCGAACAGCACGAGGGCGTACGTTATCGACAGGGACGTGCCCTGGATCATGTCCGACCAGTCGAGTCGGGGGCGCACGGCGTCGAGCCAGGCGTACTGCCAGTGCGCGGGGAGGAAGTGGCGCCAGTCGCCGAGGGCGGTGACCTCGTCGAGGACGTTGCCGACGATGGTCAGGCCGACCGCGCCGCCGACCGCGCCGAGCGGGGCGTCGGTCTTCGTGGAGAGCCAGAACGCGAGGGCGGCGGTGACCAGTTGGGACACGAAGATGTACCCGACGGTGATGACCAGGCGCTGGGCGGCGGTGCCCGCCGGCATCGAGCCGCCGGTGGGCAGCTCCAGCGGGCCCCAGCCGTAGGCGGCGGTGCCGACGGCGAGGGCGACGACCGGCAGCATGACCATCGCCACCAGGCTCAGCCCCAGCCCGACGACGAGCTTGGACCACAGCAGACGGGCGCGGGGCACCGGCGCGGCGAGCAGATAGCGCAGCGAGGACCAGCCGGCCTCGGAGGCGACGGTGTCCCCGCAGAACAGCGCGACGGGGATGACCAGCAGGAAGCCCGCGGCGGCGAACAGGTTCACCGCGGCGAAGTTCGTGCCGGACAGCGTGGCCGTGTCCATCAGGTTGACGCGGTTGTTGCCCGCGCCCGGGCCGCCGCCCACCTGGAAGGCGATGAGCAGCACGAACGGCAGGGCGAACAGGACGCCGCCCATGACCATCGTGCGACGCCGCTTGAGCTGCCGGACCAGTTCGACCCGGAGGGGCAGCGTGCGGCCGGCGCGGTAGCCGTCGGCGACCTCGACGGGCTCGGCGCGGTCCGTCACCGTGCTCATGCTTCAGTCTCCGATCAGGGTGAGGAAGGCGTCTTCGAGGCGGCGGTGCGGGCCGACCGACTCCACCGGCACCTCCAGTCGTACGAGCTCGGCGACCAGGCTCGACGCGCTGCCGTCCGAGCCGAGGCCGACGAGCAGCCCGGCGTCGGTGCGCACGGCCGAGACGACGCCGGGCAGCGCGGCGACCTTCTCGACGACCGGTTCCTCCACGGGTGCGGCCGTGCCGACCAGGAGGGTGTCGCCGGAGCCGACGATCTCGTCGACCGGGCCCGCCTGGACGAGCTGCCCGTGATCCATGACGACCAGATGCGTGCAGGACCGCTCGACCTCGGACAGGAGATGGCTGGAGACGATCACCGTGCGGCCGGCCGCCGCGTAGCGGATCATCACTTCGCGCATCTCGCGGATCTGCGGCGGGTCGAGTCCGTTGGTCGGCTCGTCGAGGATGAGCAGATCGGGCAGGCCCAGCATGGCCTGGGCGATGGCGAGGCGCTGGCGCATGCCCTGGGAGTACGTGCGCACCGCGCGGGCGAGGGCGTCGCCGAGGCCCGCGATCTCCAGGGCCTCCTCCAGGTGGGCGTCCTCCGGCGGGCGGCCGGTGGCCTGCCAGTACAGGTCGAGGTTCTCGCGGCCGGTCAGGTGCGGGAGGAAGCCCGCGCCCTCGACGAACGCGCCGACCCGGGAGAGGACCGGGGCGCCGGGCGCGATGGCGTGGCCGAAGACGCGGATCTCGCCGCCGTCCGGCTTGATCAGGCCCATCAGCATGCGCAGGGTGGTCGTCTTGCCGGCGCCGTTGGGGCCGAGAAGTCCGAGCACCTGGCCCTTCTCGACGCGGAAGGACAGGTCCTTGACGGCGTAGCGGTCGGCCGACTTGGCGTACCGCTTGGTGAGGCCGGTGATCTGGAGGGGCACCTCGGCCAGCGCGGGGTCCGCCGGGGCGGGCGGGGCGGTGCGGCGGCGGGCGGTCAGCAGCAGGGCGAGGGCGATGCCCGCGCCGGCGATCGGCATCCACCACACCCAGGCGGGCAGCGTGTCCGGGGTGTCGGCCTCGTTGAGGGCCGTCGGCACCGTCAGGTCGCTCTTGACGGACACGGTGTAGGTCGCCGGGGCCGTCGGGGAGGCGTAGCCGAGGTCGGTGGAGGCGAGGACGAGGCGCAGCCGGTGGCCGTCGTCGACCTCGTGGTCGATGGCGGGCAGGGTGATCGTGACGTCCTTGCCGGCCTTCGCGCCCTCGACGCGGAGGGGCTGCACCAGCTGGGAGGGCAGCACCTGCTGCCGTTCGCCGCCGGGGCCGACGTCGTACACCTTGGCGAAGAGGACGGCGTCGTCGGCGGTCGACTTCACATGGACGGTGACCGTGGGCGATCCGGTGATCTGGACGTCGTCGCGCAGGGGGGCCGACTCGAAGGCGGCGAACTGGCCGGGGAAGTCGAGGGAGACGCCGACGCCGAGGGTGGAGAGCTGGGCGAGGCCGCCGCCGCCGAGGCCGGGCAGGGCCGACACGGCGGGCGGGGAGGCGCCGGCCGGGTTGTCGACGCTCTGCTCGCGGCCGGTGAGGGCGAAGGAGCGGGGCTTGCCCGCGAGGCCGGGGTAGGTGTCGGCGGTGACGCCGCTCAGCCGGGGTTCGCCGTCGCCGCTGCCGTTGCCGAGGGTGCGGGTGACGCGGAAGGCGGGGCCGGTGTCGGCGCTCTCGTCGTCCTTGAGGTACCGGTCGAACCAGCTGGTGACGCGGGCCTGGACGCGGCCGTTCTCCATCTCCCCGCCGTCGTGGCCGCCCGCGATCCAGTCGACGTCGACGGGGGCGCCGTTGGCGCGGATCGCCTTCTCGGCGGCGTCGGACTGGGCGAGGGTGAAGAGGGAGTCGGTCTGTCCCTGGATGAGGAGGGTGGGCGCCTTGATGCGGTCGCCGACGGCGGACGGCGAACGCGCTTCGAGCAGTTGGCGTGCCGCCGCGTCCGGGGCACCGGACTCCGCGACCCGCTCGTACATCGCGCACAGCGTGGGCTCGAACTTGGCGCAGCCGCCGCCGGAGTTGAAGAAGACGCCGGTCCACAGCTTCTTGAAGACGCCGTCGGGGAACAGGGCGTCCGCGAGGTTCCAGTAGGTGACGGCGGGGGCGATGGCGTCGACGCGGCCGTCGTGTCCGGCGGCGAGCAGGGAGACCGCGCCGCCGTAGGAGGCGCCGGCCATGCCCACGCGCGGGTCGCCCGCCTTGTCGAGCCGGACCTGCGGCTGCTTCGCCAGCCAGTCGATCAGCTTCGAGACGTCGGCGACCTCGCCCTTCGGGTCGTTGATCCCGATCCTGCCGGTGGACTCGCCGAAGCCGCGCGCGGACCAGGTCAGCACGGCGTAGCCGTCCCGTGCGAGCTGCTCGGCCTGCTGCCGTACGTCGTCCTTGCTGCCGCCGAAGCCGTGCGCGAGCAGTACGGCGGGACGACGTCCGTCGCCGCCGGCGGTGAAGTACGAGGTGTCGAGCCGGACCCCGCCCCCCATGTCCATGACCTGCTCGTCTCGGCTCACCTTCACCGGCTCGTCGGAGGCGACGGCCGACCAGGTCCCGGCGGCGCCGACCAGCACGACGACAGCGGCCACAGCGGCGGCGAGAGCGCCCCGGGCACCCCGGGGCCGCCCCGATCGAAGCCGCCCGGGCAGTCGAAGATCCATGCGTCAACGGTACGGGGTCAACCTGTCGACAAGTTGTCGACCGAGGACCGAACTCGAAATGCTCCCGCGGACGTACGCCCCACGCCCATGAAAACTCAGCGCCCCGTTCTCCCCCGGGGAGAGGGGAGAACGGGGCGGTGGGCGTCAGTGGTTGCGGGGGAAGCCCAGGTCCACTCCTGACGGGGCGTCGGCCGGGTCCGGCCAGCGGGTGGTGACGACCTTGCCTCGGGTGTAGAAGTGGGTGCCGTCGTTGCCGTAGATGTGGTGGTCGCCGAAGAGGGAGTCCTTCCAGCCGCCGAAGCTGTGGTAGCCGACGGGGACCGGGATCGGGACGTTGACGCCGACCATGCCGGCCTCGATCTCCAGCTGGAAGCGGCGGGCCGCGCCGCCGTCGCGGGTGAAGATCGCGGTGCCGTTGCCGAAGGGGGAGCTGTTGATCAGGGCCACGCCGTCTTCGTAGGTGTCGACGCGCAGGACGCACAGCACCGGGCCGAAGATCTCGTCCTGGTAGGCCTTCGCCGTCGTCGGCACCTTGTCGAGGAGGGAGATGCCGATCCAGTGGCCGTCCTCGAAGCCGTCCACCGTGAGGCCGGTGCCGTCGAGGACCACCTCGGAGCCCTCGGCCGCCGCGCCCTGGACGTACGAGGCGACCTTGTCGCGGTGGACCGCCGTGATCAGCGGGCCCATCTCCGACGTGGGGTCGTTGCCGGGGCCGATCTTGATCTTCTCGGCGCGTTCGCGGATCTTGTCGACGAGCTCGTCGCCGATGGCTCCCACGGCCACCACCGCCGAGATGGCCATGCAGCGTTCGCCGGCCGAGCCGTACGCCGCGGACACCGCCGCGTCGGCCGCCGCGTCCAGGTCCGCGTCCGGCAGGACCAGCATGTGGTTCTTCGCCCCGCCGAGAGCCTGGACCCGCTTGCCGTTCGCGGAGGCCGTGGTGTGGATGTAGCGGGCGATCGGGGTCGAGCCGACGAAGGACACCGCCTTGACGTCCGGGTGCTCCAGGAGACGGTCGACGGCCACCTTGTCGCCGTGGACGACGTTGAAGACGCCGTCCGGCAGACCGGCCTCCGACAGGAGCTCGGCGAGCTTCAGCGACGCCGACGGGTCCTTCTCGCTCGGCTTCAGCACGAACGTGTTGCCGCACGCGATGGCGATCGGGAACATCCACATCGGGACCATCGCCGGGAAGTTGAACGGCGTGATGCCGGCGACCACGCCCAGCGGCTGGCGGATCGAGGAGACGTCCACCCGGCTCGCCACCTGCGTGGACAGCTCGCCCTTCAGCTGCACGCTGATGCCGCAGGCGAGGTCGACGATCTCCAGGCCGCGGGCGACCTCGCCGAGCGCGTCGCTGTGCACCTTGCCGTGCTCGGCGGTGATCAGCTCGGCGATCTCGTCGCGGTGCGCGTCCAGCAGCGCGCGGAACTTGAACAGGATCGACGTGCGCTGGGCCAGCGAGGACTGCCCCCAGGTGAGGTAGGCGTCCTTGGCGGCGGCGACGGCCGCGTCCACCTCGTCCACCGTCGCGAACGCGACCTTCGTGGTGACCGCGCCGGTGGCCGGGTCGGTGACCGGCCCGTACGTACCCGACGCCCCTTCGACGGACTTGCCGCCGATCCAGTGGTTGACGATCTTCGTCATGACCGAGTGCTCCTTCACAGATGGCGGCGTCGGGTTGAGACGTGCCGTTCGTACAGCTCACGGGCCTTCACCGCCGACGAGCGGGTCGCGGTCTCGGCCACGGGTACATCCCACCAGGCCTGCGCCGGAGGCGGGCCCGACACTGTGTCTGCCGTTTGGGTCTCGACGTAGACACAAGTGGGAGTGTCGGCGGCGCGCGCTTCGGCGAGGGCCGCGCGCAGCTCGCGGACGGTCTTCGCTCGCAGCACCCGCATGCCCAGGCTGGCCACGTTCGCGGCCAGGTCGACGGGCAGCGGCGCGCCGGTGAACGTGCCGTCCTCGGAGGTGAAGCGGTACGCGGTGCCGAAGCGCTCGCCGCCCACCGACTCCGACAGACCGCCGATCGAGGCGTAGCCGTGGTTCTGCACGAGCAGGATCTTGATCGCGATCCCCTCCTGCACCGCCGTGACGATCTCCGTCGGCATCATCAGATAGGTGCCGTCGCCGACCAGCGCCCAGACGTTGCGCTCGGGGGCGGCCAGCTTCACGCCGATCGCGGCGGGGATCTCGTAGCCCATGCAGGAGTAGCCGTACTCCAGGTGGTACTGGTCCCGCGAGCGCGCCCGCCACAGCTTGTGCAGATCGCCGGGGAGCGAGCCGGCCGCATTGATGATCACGTCCGACTCGTCGACCAGGGCGTCCAGCGCGCCGAGCACCTGCGGCTGCGTCGGGCGGACGTCGGGCTCCTCGGCCTCGTAGCAGGCGTCGACGCGCTGCTCCCAGCGCTCCTTGTCGTCGCCGTACTCGGTGACGTACGCGTCCGCGACGCGGTGGCCGTGCAGCAGCAGTGCCTCGGTCAGCTCCTGGAGGCCGCTGCGGGCGTCCGCGACCAGCGGCAGCCCGGCGAGCTTGTGGCCGTCGTACGGGGCGATGTTGAGGTTGAGGAAGCGGACGCCGTCGGCGGCGAAGAGGGTGTTCGAGGCGGTGGTGAAGTCGGTGTACCTGGTCCCCACGCCGATGATCAGGTCGGCCGTGCGGGCCAGTTCGTCGGCCGTCGCGGTGCCGGTGTGGCCGACGCCGCCGACGTCCTGGGGGTGGTCGTGGCGCAGGGAGCCCTTGCCGGCCTGGGTGGAGGCGACCGGGATGCCGGTGGCCTCGGCGAACTCGGCGAGGGCCTCCTCGGCGCGGCTGTGGTGGACTCCGCCGCCCGCGACGATCAGGGGCCGCCGGGCCGACCTGATCGTGGCGACGGCTTCGGCGAGTTCGGCGGGGTCGGCCCCCGGACGCCGTACGGACCAGGTGCGCTCGGCGAAGAACGCGTCCGGCCAGTCGTAGGCCTCGGCCTGGACGTCCTGGGGCAGCGCGAGGGTGACCGCGCCCGTCTCCACGGGGTCGGTGAGGACGCGCATCGCCTGGAGGGCGGCCGGGATCAGGGCCTCGGGGCGGGTGACGCGGTCGAAGTACTTCGACACCGGGCGCAGGCTGTCGTTGACCGACAGATCGCCCGCGTAGGGGACTTCGAGCTGCTGGAGGACGGGGTCGGCGACCCGGGTCGCGAAGACGTCGCCCGGCAGGAGCAGCACCGGGAGGTGGTTGATCGTGGCGAGGGCGGCTCCGGTGACCAGGTTGGTCGCGCCGGGGCCGATGGACGTCGTCACGGCGTGCGTGGAGAGGCGGTTGGACTGGCGGGCGTAGCCGACGGCCGCGTGGACCATCGACTGCTCGTTGCGGCCCTGGTGGAACGGCATGTCGTCGGCGTACTCGACGAGCGCCTGGCCGAGTCCTGCGACGTTGCCGTGGCCGAAGATGCCCCAGGTCGCGCCGATCAGCCGCTGCCGCACGCCGTCGCGCTCGGTGTACTGGGCGGCGAGGAAGCGCACCAGTGCCTGGGCGACCGTCAGCCTCGTCGTCGAGGTCCGCGTCGTCGAGGTCTGCGCCGTCATCGGTAACCCCCTGTGCTCTCTACGTGGTCCGGGTGGAAGCAGATCCGCCACTCCCGGGTCTCGCCCGGACCCGCCATGACGTTCAGGTAGTACATGGCGTGGCCGGGCTGGGCGATCGACGGGCCGTGCCATCCGTCGGGGACGAGGACGGCGTCGCCGGAGCGGACCTCGGCGAGGACGTCGGCTCCGCCCTCACGCGAGGGGGACACCCGCTGGTAGCCGACGCCGTTCGGGCCGTCGATCTCGAAGTAGTAGATCTCCTCGAGCTCCGACTCCACGCCCGGCCGGTACTCGTCGTGCTTGTGCGGCGGGTACGAGGACCAGTTGCCGCCGGGGGTGATCACCTCCACGGCGATCAGCTTGGCGCAGTCGAAGGCGTCGGCGGAGGCGAAATTGCGCACCAGGCGGGCGCAGTTGCCGCTGCCGCGCTCTTCGACGGAGACCTCCGGCGCGGGGCCGTAGCGGGCGGGGAGTTGTCGCTCGCACTTCGCTCCTGCCAGGGCGAAGCGGCCTCCCGCGCCGGAGGCGATCTGTGCCCGGGCGTCACGGGGTACGTACGCGAAGTCGGAGACTCCGGCGAACACGCTTTCCCTGCCCAGGAGTTGGAACTCGTTTCCGTCTGTCCGGACCGTACACGCGCCTTCGAGGGGGAGGACGATCCATTCGCTGTCGCCGGTGTCGAAGGCGTGCGTGCCGCCCGGCTCCAACGCGACGATCCGCAGGCTGCTGTGGGTCCAGCCGGCGCGCTCGGGGTCGATGGCGAGGGAGTAACCGCCTTCTGCCGTCGCGCCGTCGGGGACGTACAGGTCGTTGTGCCGCTTGTTCGTCATGCCACCCTCACAGCAGTCCTACGGCGGTGTCCACGGCGGCGGCGACGTTCCCGTCCGCCGGGTACAGCAGGGAACGGCCGACGACCAGGCCCCGGACGGTGGGGAGTCGCAGCGCCCCGCGCCACTTCTCGTACGCGGCGTCCTGGTCCGCCATGGAGCCGCCGACCTCGCCGCCCAGGAGCACGGCGGGCAGGGTGGAGGTCTCCATGACCTCGGCCATGTCGTCGGGGTTGTCGGTGACCGGCACCTTCAGCCAGGTGTAGGCCGAACTGCCGCCCAGGCCCGAGGCGATGGCGATGGACTTGGTGACGGCCTCGGGCGAGAGGTCGTTGCTCAGCTTGCCGTCGGGGGCGCGGCGGCTGATGAACGGCTCGACGAACAGGGGCAGTCTGCGGGCCGCCATGTCGTCGATCGCGCGGGCGGTCGTCTCCAGGGTGGTGAGGGAGCCGGGGTCGTCGTAGTCGATGCGGAGCAGCAGCTTGCCCGCGTCGAAGTTGAGGCGCTCGATGTCCTCGGCGCGGTGGCCGGTGAAGCGGTCGTCGAGCTCGAAGACCGCGCCCTGGAGGCCGCCGCGGTTCATCGAGCCCATGACGACCTTGCCGTCGAGGGCTCCGAGGAGGAGCAGGTCATCGAGGATGTCGGCGGTCGCGAGGACGCCGTCCACGCCGGGGCGGCTCAGCGCGAGGCAGAGGCGTTCGAGCAGCTCGGCGCGGTTGGCCATGGCCAGCCTGTCACCGCCGGCGCCGAGCGCGCCCCGGGCGGGGTGGTCGGCGGCGACGATCATCAGCCGACCGGAGTCGTCGAGCAACGGCCGTCGGGGGCGCCGGGCGGCGGCCTCGGCGATGGCCTCGGGGTAGTGCGTACGGAGTCGGACGAGTTCGGAGACGTCGACTTCGGGGAGGCCGCCGGGGGCGGTGGGGGTGGTCGGGGTGGAGGCGGTCGCGCCCGGGGCGGTCGCGCTGGGGGCGGTCGCGCTGGGGGTGGTTGCGTCGGCGGTGGGCGCGGTGGAGGTGGGCGCGGGCTTTCGTGGTGGCGGTGTGCCGGGGGGCGTGGCGTCCGGGGTGTGGGGGGTGTTCGCCACGGCGTCCTCCCTGGCGTCCTCCCTGTGGTTCGCCCTCACCGCACCGCTCCGGCGGTGAGCGCGGCCTCGACCTCGGCCGGGGTCGGCATCGCCGAGGAGCACTCCAGGCGGGAGGCGACGATGGCGCCGGCGGCGTTGGCGTGACGCATGATCCTCTCCAGGTCCCAGCCGGCCAGCAGGCCGTGGCAGAGGGAGCCGCCGAAGGCGTCGCCCGCGCCGAGGCCGTTCAGGACCTCGACGGGCAGCGGCGGCACCTCGGCCGACTCGCCCCGGCTGTTCACCGCGAGGACCCCCTTCGGGCCCTGCTTGACGACGGCCAGCTCCACGCCGGCGTCCAGCAACGCCCGCGCCGCGGCGTGCGGTTCGCGCAGCCCGGTGGCGACCTCCACCTCGTCCAGATTGCCGACGGCGACCGTGGTGTGCTTCAGGGCCTCGGCGTAGAAGGGGCGGGCCGCGTCCGGGTCGGTCCAGAACATGGGGCGCCAGTCGAGGTCGAAGACCGTCGTGCCGGCCTTCGCGCGGTGGGCGAGGGCCGCCAGCGTCGCCGTACGGCTGGGCTCCTCGCTCAGGCCGGTGCCGGTGACCCAGAAGACGCGCGTCTCACGGACGGCGTCGAGGTCGAGCTCATGGGCGTCGATCTCCAGATCCGGCGCCTTGGGGCGGCGGTAGAAGTAGAGCGGGAAGTCGTCCGGCGGGAAGACCTCGCAGAAGGTGACGGGCGTCGCCAGCCCGGGGACCGCGGTGACCCAGCGGTCGTCGACGCCGAAGTCGCGCAGGGCCTCGTGCAGATAGACGCCGAAGGGGTCGTCGCCGGTGCGGGTGATCACCGCGGTGTCGCGGCCGAGGCGGGCCGCGGCGACCGCGACGTTCGCGGCCGAGCCGCCGAGGAACTTCCCGAAGGACGTGACCTGCGGGAGCGGCACACCCGTCTGAAGCGGGTACAGGTCCACCCCGATCCGCCCCATGGTGATCAGGTCGTACGCCATCGAGATCCCTTCGTGTCGGCCCGCACCCGGTCCCGGACGCGCCGCCGTGTCGATCGCCGTGTCGGCTCTCCACGGCTTTCTAGCCCCGCGCGATGCGCCCTGTCAATGTTTTGTCCAGACATTCGGACGAGCCCTTGACACCCCTTCGGTGAGACTTCACGCTGACGGCCATGACGTCGTTGTCACCTCAGCCCTCGCCCCGGTCCACGGATTCCGGTTCCGGCGCGTCCCGCATCCGGATCGGATCGGCCCCCGACAGCTGGGGCGTCTGGTTCCCGGACGACCCGCAGCAGGTGCCCTGGCGGCGCTTCCTCGACGAGGTCGCGCAGTCCGGCTACGAGTGGATCGAGCTCGGCCCCTACGGATATCTGCCGACCGACCCGGCCGTCCTCACCGAGGAGACCGCCAAACGTGGCCTGAAGGTGTCGGCCGGCACGGTCTTCACCGGGCTGCACCACGGCGAGGCCGTGTGGGAGAAGACCTGGGCGCACGTCGCGGACAACGCGGTGCTCGCGCAGGCCATGGGCGCCTCCCATCTGGTCGTCATCCCGTCCTTCTGGCGGGACGACAAGACCGGTGAGGTGCTGGAGCCGGACACCCTCACGCCCGAGCAGTGGCGCAACCTCACCTCGCTTACCGAGCGGCTGGGGCGGGAGGTGCGGGAGCGGTACGGGCTTCAGATCGTCGTCCACCCGCACGCCGACACCCACATCGACAGCGAGGACAACGTCGTCCGGTTCCTCGACGGCACGGACTCCGACCTGGTGTCCCTGTGCCTCGACACCGGGCACTACGCGTACTGCGGCGGCGACAGCGTCAAGCTGATCGAGACCTACGGGGAGCGGATCGGGTACCTGCACCTCAAGCAGGTGGACCCGGAGATCCTCGCGGACGTGCGCGCGAAGGGGACGCCGTTCGGGCCGGCGGTCGCCCAGGGCGTGATGTGCGAGCCGCCCGCCGGAGTGCCGGCGCTGGGGCCCGTGCTGGAGGCGGCGCGCAAGCTGGACGTCGATCTGTTCGCGATCGTCGAGCAGGACATGTACCCGTGCGAGCCGGACACTCCGCTGCCCATCGCTCAGCGGACTCGGGCGTTTCTGCGGTCCTGCGGAGCATGAGCCTCCGGCGGTGGGGCGGGTTCGCCTAGGCGTCTGCCGGGTGCCCTTGCAGGGCGGGTGCGGGGTTCGTCGTGGCTTGGCGCGCAGTTCCCCGCGCTCCTTAGGGGGGTTGCAGCTGACGGGTGTGATGTTCTGTGTCACTTCTGTCACGAAGGCCGCGTTTGTGTCACGTATGTCATGTGTGCGCGGGCGGGGTGTCACGGGGTGTCCACAGCCGCATCCATGCGGTCACTCTGTGTCGTTGAGGGGGCAATGGCTTGGTGATCGTCAGCGCAGCGCCCGGCCCCCCGGGCGGCCTTCCGGCCGCCGTCCCGGCGCGCGCAGGGAGGTGCGGCCCATGACCGACCGGCGGCTCTGGTCCTACAAGGAGATCGCGGCGCACATCAAGGTGCAGCCGGACACCGTACGGTCCTATCGAAAGCACGGGCTGCTGCCCGCGCCCGACCAGGTGGAGGGCGGCAAACCGTACTGGTACGCGGACACCGTCCGTGCTTGGGTCGCGTCCCGGCCCGGCAACCGCAGCCGCAGCCGCAGCCGCAGACAGGTCTGAGACGGCGGAGAAAAATGGTTCTGTGCCCCGCCCTCCGGTGGGGCACAGTGCTTCCCATGGATCTCGGTACCGACTTCGGCGTCAAACCGCTCCTCACGGGTGAGAAGACCGTGCTGCGGCCCTTCGCGGAGGCCGACGCGGACACCATGTGGGAGATCATCGGCGACCCCGAGGTGGTCCGCTTCACCTTTCCGGCGAACGGCGAGCTCACGCGCGAGCACGTGCGGTCCTGGTACGCCACCCGCTCCGCGCAGCCCGACCGGCTCGATCTCGCCGTCACCGACCGCGCGACCGGCGAACTCGTCGGCGAGGTCGTCCTGCACGAATGGGACCCTGACGCCCGCAGCTGCACGTTCCGCACGCTGCTCGGGCCCCGGGGGCGCGACCGGGGGCTCGGCACCGAGGCGACCCGGCTCATCGTCGGCCATGGCTTCGAGCGACTGGGGCTGCACCGGATCCAGTTGGAGCTGTACGGCGACAACGCCCGCGCCCGCCGCGCCTACGAGAAGGTCGGTTTCGTGGTGGAGGGGGTGCGGCGGGAAGCCGCGTTCCGGGGCGGGGTGTGGGTGGACGAGATCCTGATGGCGCTCCTGGACCGGGAGTGGGCCGCCCTCACCGCCACGGCTCGATGACCGTCACCCCGGCCCCCGGCGCCGTCCCCATCGCGGCCAGCGCCTCCGGTACGGCGTCCAGCGCGATCGTCGACGTCACCAGCAGGTCGGGGCGCACCGCACCCGCCCGGACCAGTTCGAGCATCTCCGGATAGGCGTGGGCGGCCATGCCGTGGCTGCCGAGGAGTTCGAGCTCCAGGGCGACGGCGCGGGCCAGCGGGACGGGGGTGGTGCCGTCCGCCGAGGGCAGCAGGCCGACCTGGACGTGCCGGCCGCGGCGGCGCAGGCCGTTCACCGACGCGGCGCAGGTGGCCGGCGAGCCGAGGGCGTCGAGGGAGAGGTGGGCGCCGCCGGCGGTCAGCTCACGGACCGCCGCCGCGGTGTCCGGCGTCTCCCGCGCGTCCACGCACGCCGCGGCGCCGAACTTCCGGGCGAGGTCCAGCGCCTTCGGGGAGACGTCCACGGCGACCACCCTCGCCCCCGAGGCGGCCGCGATCATCACCGCCGACAGGCCCACCCCGCCGCAGCCGTGCACCGCCGTCCACTCCCCCGCCGCGACCCTGCCCTGCCGCACGACCGCCCGGAACGCGGTGGCGAACCGGCAGCCGAGGGAGGCGGCGGTGGCGTACGACAGGTCGTCGGGGACGGCGACCAGGTTCACGTCGGCGTGGTCCAGGGCCACGTACTGGGCGAAGGAGCCCCAGTGCGTGAAGCCGGGCTGGGTCTGGCGCTCGCACACCTGGTGGTCGCCCGCCGCGCAGGCGGGGCAGGCGCCGCAGCCGCACACGAAGGGCACGGTGACCCGGTCGCCGGGGCTCCAGCGCGTGACCCGGGCGCCCACCTCCTCGACGACCCCGGCGAGTTCATGACCGGGGACGTGCGGCAGGGCGATGTCCGGGTCGTGGCCCATCCAGCCGTGCCAGTCGCTGCGGCACAGGCCGGTGGCCTCGACCCGCACCACCACTCCATGGGGTGCGGGCCGGGGGTCGGCCACCTCCCGCACCTCGGCGGGTTCCCCGTACCGCTCGAAGACCACTGCCCGCATCCCACGACTCCCTCGGCCGGCTTCCGGACTCCCCGGGCATCACCCGGAGATCACCCAGCACGCTAGCCGCTGCGCGGAGAGGGCTCTGTGTCAGCGTCGGGCCGTGGTCGCCTGGCGGGCGGGTTCCGGGGCGTCCTCGGGGGCGGGGTGCTCCGCGGCGGCGAGGTGCTCCGCGGGCGGGTTCACCGGTGCCGGCTCGCCTTCGCTCAGGCCGAAGCGTCGGTGGAACCTGCGCAGCGGCGCCGGCGCCCACCAGGTGGCCCGGCCCGTGAGGCGCATGATCGCCGGGACCAGGAGGCTGCGGACGACCATCGCGTCCATCAGGACCGCCAGCGCGATGCCCAGGCCGAGCATCTTGGTGTTGGTCACGCGCGAGGTGCCTATCGCGACCATCACCACGGCCAGGATGACGGCCGCCGCGGTGATCAGACCGCCCGTGCGCTGAAGGCCCAGCCTCACCGCCCCCTCGTGGTCCCCGGTCCGGTCGTACTCCTCCTTGATGCGGGAGAGCAGGAAGACGCCGTAGTCCATGGAGAGGCCGAAGGCGACGCAGAACATCAGGACGGGCAGCGTCGTCTCGATGGAGCCGGGGCTGGTGAAGCCCAGGAGTCCGGAGAGGTGGCCGTCCTGGAAGACCCAGACCACCGCGCCGAACATCGCCGTCAGACTCAGGGCGTTGAGCAGCACCGCCTGGACCGGTATGAGCACGCTGCCCGTGAGCAGGAAGACCAGGAGCAGGGTGACGATCGCGATGAAGGCCACCGCCCAGGGGAGCTGCTCGGCGATCGCGTGCTTGGAGTCGACCAGGACGGCCGCCGTGCCGGTCACCTTGGTGTCGAAGGGGGCGTCCAGCGCGCGCAGGTCGCCGACCAGGCGCTGCGCGGCGTCGTCGACGGCCTCGCCCTCGGGCTGCACCGTGAAGTAGGCCGTGTCGCCGTTCACCAACGGGCCGTCCACCCGGGCCACTTCGGGCAGGTCGGCGACGCGGGCCTTGTAGCCCGCGTACTGGGCCTCGGTCGCGCTGCCCTCGGCGAGGACGTCGAGGCCGCCGCCGGGACTGCCCGGGAAGCCGTCGCGGATGTGCTGCTGCACCACGTGGGACTCGGCCGTGGAGGGCAGTTGGCGGTCGTCCGCGGTGCCGAACCGCACGCCGAGGAAGGGCAGGCCCAGGACGACGAGGACGGCCGTCGTCGCCAGGGCGAAGAAGGGGGCGCGGCGCATGACCAGCGTCGCCGTGCGCGCCCATGCCGCACCGCCCTCCGTGCCGGGGGCCTCGCCGGCTTCCTTCGTCGGTCGGTTTCTGCGGAACAGGCGGCGCAGGTCCAGGGAGTCGACGCGGTGGCCGAGCAGGATCAGGGCGGCCGGGAGCAGGATCAGGGCCGCCGCGGCGGCCAGCACGACGACCGCGATGCCCGCGTAGGCGAAGGACCGCAGGAAGTACTGGGGGAAGACGAGCATCGCGGCCAGGGACACCGCGACCGTGAGCGCGGAGAACAACACCGTGCGCCCCGCCGTGCGCAGGGTGGTGGCGATGGCGGCCGGCGGCTCGGCGCCGCCCGTTAGTTCCTCGCGGAAGCGGCGGACGATGAACAGGGCGTAGTCGATGGCGAGCCCGAGACCGAGGGCCGTGGTGAGGTTCATCGCGAAGATGGAGACGTCGGTGAACTCCGCGAGGCCGCTGAGCGCCGCGTTGGTGCCCAGGATGGCGACGATGCCGACGCCTAGCGGCAGCAGGGCGGCGACCGCGCTGCCGAAGACCATCACCAGCAGCACCAGCGTGATCGGCAGGGCGATGATCTCGGCGCGGAGGAGGTCCTCCTGGATGGTCGTCTGCATCTCGTGCCGTACGGCGACCATGCCGCCGAGCTTGACCTCCAGCGGGCCGTGCGTGCCGCGCAAGGAGGGGGCTATGCGGTCGAGGGTCTCGCCCATCGCCTTCTCGTCGCCCGTGAGGCGGGCGGCGATCAGCGCCTCGTGGCCGTCCTCCGCGCGCAGGGCGGGGGCCTGCGCTGCGGGCGCCTGCCAGTAGGAGCCGACGCCGACGACGCCCTTCTCGCCGGCCAGCCGCTCCACGAGCCGGGTCGCCTCTGCGGCGACCGCGGGATCGTCGACCGAGGCCCGGCCGGCGTCGACGAGCAGCAGCAGATTCGGCTGGGAGTCGGGGAACTCGCGCTCCAGGGCCTTCATCGCGTAGGTGGACTCCGCGGCCGGGTCCTCCCAGCCGCCGCTGCCCAGCCGGTCGGCGACCCCGCTGCCGGCCAGCACCGCGAGGACGGTGAGCAGCAGGGCGGCGAGCAGCGTCAGCCGGGGGCGCGCGGTCACGATGGGGGTACCTCCCGCGCGAGCGAAGCCGAGCGTGGGGGAGGGTCCAGCCCCGACGCGCGGCGGGCCATTGACTTCGGTCATCGTGCGGTGCCCCTTCACTTGACTCACCTGGATCCGCCGCGACCGCCGGGCGTGTTACGCCCCGGCGGTCCCGAACAGGCAGCATGGAGCTGCAATAGCCATAGACTGACAAACACGAGAAGTCGCTCGCGTTCTGCTGAGATCAAGAATGCGAGCGGTCACTCGCGTTTGTCAATCACGTCCGGAGAACTGGGGATAACGCGTGCCCGACACCGCCGAGAGCCGGGGCGAGAGCCCGGAGAAGGAGCAGCCGCGCCGCCGCCAGGCCCGCGGCGAGCGCCGCATCGCCCAACTCCTGGAAGCCGCCGCGTCGGTCTTCTGCACCACCGGCTACACGGCCGCCAGCACCAACGCCATCGCCCGCGAGGCCGGCGTCTCCCCCGGCACGCTCTACCAGTTCTTCCCGAACAAGGAAGCGATCGCGATCGAGCTGGGCGGCCGGCTCATGCACGAGATGCGGGAGACCTACGGCGAGGCGCTCACCCCGGTCGACCCCGCGACCCCGCTGGAGGAGGCCGTCGACGCCGCCGTCGACCGGCTCATCGCCTTCAACTGCGAGCACCCCGTGTTCTTCGCCCTGATGCACGGCCCCGACATCCCGGGCCGCATCGCCGAACAGCACGACGCGCTGCACACCACGCTGCTCTCCCGGATCGAGGACGTGCTCATTTCGTTCCTGCCCGCCGCGCCGCCCGCCGACCTCACCCGGACCGCCCACATGTGTTTCGGCATCTACAAATCGGGCCTGGAGCTGATCCTCGGCCACGAGGGCGCCGAGCGGGACGCGTACGTCCAGGAGCTGAAGGACGTCCTCATCCGCTATCTGGAGCCGCTGGCGGGCGACCGCCTCGGCAAGGGCTGACACCCCCCGCGGCAGGGCCGAGCCTCCTTTGAGAAATACCCCCTAGGGGTATAGTGTCCTGACTGGGGGCCTCTCACGGACCCCATCGGCCCCACATCTCGACGAGGAGCAACGACATGACCGCCCACACCGACACCACGGGCTCCGTCACCACCGTCTTCAAGGTGAGCGGGATGAGCTGCGGCCACTGCGAGGGCGCCGTCTCCGGGGAGATCTCCGAACTCCCCGGCGTCAGCTCGGTGCAGGCCGTCGCCTCCAGTGGCGAGGTCACCGTCGTCTCCGCCGCCGCGCTGGACGAGGAGGCCGTGCGGGCCGCCGTCGACGAGGCCGGCTTCGAGCTGGTCGGCCGCGTCTGAGCCTGATCCGAGGCGCCCCTACCCGTTCGCCCTCTGGAGTACGGACATGTCGAGCACCACAGCCGCAGGGACCCCGACAGCCGACGCCGCCGTCCCTCCGAAGGCGGGCGGAACCGCCGAGGTCGAGCTGCTCATCGGCGGTATGACCTGCGCGGCCTGCGCGGCCCGCGTCGAGAAGAAGCTCAACCGGATGGACGGCGTCACCGCCACGGTCAACTACGCGACGGAGAAGGCGAAGGTCACGTACCCCGCCGGGATCGAGGTCGCCGACCTGATCGCCACCGTCGTGAAGACCGGGTACACCGCCGAGGAGCCCGCGCCGCCCGCCCCGGACCCCGAGCCGGCCGAGGAGGCGCCGGCCGATCCCGAGCTGAGGGAGCTGCGGCACCGGCTCCTCGTCTCCGCCGCCCTCGCCGCGCCCGTCGTGCTCCTGGCGATGATCCCGGCATTCCAGTTCGACAACTGGCAGTGGCTGTCGCTGACCCTCGCCGCGCCCGTGGTCGTCTGGGGCGGTCTGCCGTTGCACCGGTCGGCCTGGACGAACCTGCGGCACGGCGCCGCCACCATGGACACGCTCGTCTCCATCGGCACGCTGGCCGCGTTCGGCTGGTCGCTGTGGGCGCTGTTCTTCGGCCACGCGGGCATGCCCGGCATGCGGCACCCCTTCGAGCTGACCGTCTCACGGACGGACGGCTCCTCGGCGATCTACCTGGAGGTCGCCGCCGGCGTCGTCGCCTTCCTCCTCCTCGGCCGCTACCTGGAGGCCCGCGCCAAGCGGCGCGCGGGCGCGGCGCTGCGGGCGCTGATGGAGCTGGGCGCCAAGGACGTGGCCGTGCTGCGGGACGGGCGCGAGGTGCGGATCCCGGTGGACGGGCTGGCCGTCGGGGACCGGTTCGTCGTACGGCCCGGGGAGAAGATCGCCACCGACGGCACCGTCGTCGAGGGCGTCTCCGCGGTGGACGTGTCGATGCTGACCGGCGAGTCGGCGCCGGTGGACGTCGGGCCGGGCGACGCGGTCACCGGGGCCACCGTGAACGCCGGCGGGCGACTCCTCGTCGAGGCCGCCCGGATCGGCGCCGACACCCGGCTGGCGCGGATGGCGCGGCTGGTCGAGGACGCGCAGAGCGGCAAGGCCGAGGTGCAGCGGCTGGCCGACCGGATCGCCGGGGTCTTCGTCCCCGTGGTGCTGCTGATCGCGGCGGCGACCTACGGCACGTGGCTCGGGCTCACCGGGGACGGCGTGGCCGCGTTCACGGCGGCCGTCGCGGTGCTGATCATCGCCTGCCCGTGCGCGCTGGGGCTCGCGACGCCCACCGCGCTCCTGGTGGGCACGGGCCGCGGCGCGCAGCTCGGCATCCTCATCAAGGGCCCGGAGGTCCTGGAGAACACGCGCCGCGTCGACACCGTCGTCCTCGACAAGACGGGCACGGTCACCACCGGCCGGATGGCCCTCCAGGAGGTGTACGCCGCCGAGGGCGTCGACGAGAAGCGGCTGCTGCTGCTCGCGGGCGCCCTGGAGCACGCCTCCGAGCACCCGGTCGCCCGGGCGGTGGCCGCGGGCGCGGAGGAGCGGGCCGGGCGGCTGCCGGCCGTCGAGGACTTCGAGAGCGTGCCCGGTCGTGGCGTACGCGGGCGCGTGGAGGGCCACGAGGTGGCCGTGGGGCGGCTCGCCGAGAACGCCGGGGAGCTGCCGCCGGAGCTGGCGCGCGCGAAGGACGAGGCCGAGCGGGACGGACGTACCGCCGTCGTCGTGGGCTGGGACGGGGCGGTGCGCGGGGTGCTCGCCGTCGCGGACGCGGTGAAGGAGACCAGCGCGCAGGCGGTGCGGGAGCTGCGCGCACTGGGGCTGACGCCGGTGCTGCTGACCGGGGACAACCGGGCCGTGGCCGAGGCGGTGGCCGCGCGGGTCGGCGTCGACGAGGTGGTGGCCGAGGTGCTGCCCGAGGAGAAGGTCGAGGTCGTCAGGCGGTTGCAGGGTGAGGGGCGGGTCGTCGCGATGGTCGGCGACGGCGTCAACGACGCGGCGGCGCTCGCCACGGCCGATCTGGGGCTGGCCATGGGGACGGGGACGGACGCGGCGATCGAGGCGGGCGATCTGACGCTGGTGCGCGGGGATCTGCGGGTCGCCGCGGACGCCATCCGGCTGTCGCGGCGGACCCTGGGCACGATCAAGGGCAACCTGTTGTGGGCCTTCGGATACAACGTGGCCGCGCTGCCACTGGCCGCGGCGGGGATGCTGAACCCGATGCTCGCGGGGGCGGCGATGGCCTTCTCGTCGGTCTTCGTCGTGACGAACAGTTTGCGGCTGCGGACGTTCCGCTGAGCGGAGGGCTGCCGGAGTTCGGCCGGGAGCCGAATGGGGCCGACCGGGGGGCCGGAAGTTACCGGTGGTTAGGCGAACTCGAAACAACAGTCCCCCTGGAGTCCGGCGCGCGCCTCACATAAGCTCTTCACAAGGCTCGCGCATCATCCTTACGCTTGGGCCTCGATCGCCGTATCCGGGCTCTTGCGTAGCTAACGGGACATATGCAAGAGACACAGATCACAGTGACGTGAACGTAACCATCGAAGGGGTTCGAAGGTCTAAGTTGACGAATGTCAGCGAGCGTCTTGGGGGGCGCGAACTGGCATCTGGGGATGTCTTGGGGGACTTCCTCGGAGATGCGTTGCCGGGGCACGTACACCGGGAAGCTTTGAGCGGCCCTCCCAGCGTGCGTTGTCCCGGCAGATCGCAGACGGCAGGAGTACGACGAGTTCTGCTCGTTATGCTCAACTCCCGCCGGTAGGACAACCGCATATGGCATCAGCGATTCAGGCGCTGTGTCCTCACAAGCGCCCGGCCGGATCCCGTGGGGGGAATCCGCACCGGGACATGGGAAGGCGCCCTGGTCGTCGGCCCGTGGGGGGACCGGCGCACCAGGGCGCCTTCTGTTACGCCCGCCCGTCTCGCCACCGGAGACGGGCGCACAGCCATGCCCACGCCCCCCGAAACTCACCCTCAGAACGCCAGCAGGGGCTGCCCTGACGGACAACCCCTGCTCACAGCAGACAACCGCTCAGCCCCGCAGGGTTCAGCGCGCTTCGACCGGGATGAAGTCCCGCTCCACCACTGCGGTGGCAGTGTCACCTTGGGGGACAACCCCCGGACCCCCGGCCGCGCCGCCCGAAGGCACGCGCCGACCGAGCGGCACCCGGCCGGCAGCGGCTCAACACACGCCGCTCGGGCGGTCGTTCACCGCGGCCCGACCGGCAGGACGTCAGCTGGGCCCGGCCGGCAGGGCCCGGAGAGCCCCGGCCGGCACGACCACCGCGCTCAGCCCCGCAGGGTTCAGCGCTCTTCGACCGGGATGAAGTCCCGCTCCACCACGCCCGTGTAGATCTGGCGCGGGCGGCCGATGCGGGAGCCCGGCTCCTTGATCATTTCGTGCCACTGGGCGATCCAGCCCGGGAGGCGGCCGAGGGCGAAGAGGACCGTGAACATCTCGGTCGGGAAGCCCATGGCGCGGTAGATCAGGCCGGTGTAGAAGTCGACGTTCGGGTAGAGGCTGCGCGAGACGAAGTAGTCGTCGGAGAGCGCGTGCTCCTCCAGCTTGAGCGCGATGTCCAGCAGCTCGTCGGACTTGCCGAGGGCCGACAGGACGTCGTGCGCGGCGGCCTTGATGATCTTGGCGCGGGGGTCGAAGTTCTTGTAGACCCGGTGGCCGAAGCCCATCAGGCGGACGCCGTCCTCCTTGTTCTTCACCTTGCGGATGAAGGAGTCGACGTCGCCGCCCGCGTCGCGGATGCCTTCCAGCATCTCCAGGACGGACTGGTTGGCGCCGCCGTGCAGCGGGCCCCAGAGGGCGTTGATGCCGGCGGAGATCGAGGCGAACATGTTCGCCTGCGAGGAGCCCACCAGACGGACCGTGGAGGTCGAACAGTTCTGCTCGTGGTCCGCGTGCAGGATGAGCAGCTTGTCCAGGGCGGAGACGACGACCGGGTCGAGCTCGTACTCCTGAGCGGGGACCGAGAACGTCATGCGCAGGAAGTTCTCGACGTAGCCGAGGTCGTTGCGCGGGTAGACGAACGGGTGACCGATCGACTTCTTGTAGGCGTACGCCGCGATCGTCGGAAGCTTGGCGAGCAGCCGGATCGTGGAGAGGTTGCGCTGCTTCTCGTCGAACGGGTTGTGGCTGTCCTGGTAGAACGTGGACAGCGCGGAGACCACCGACGACAGCATGGCCATCGGGTGGGCGTCGCGCGGGAAGCCGCGGTAGAAGTTCTTGACGTCCTCGTGCAGCAGGGTGTGCTGCGTGATGTCGTTCTTGAAGACACTGAGCTCGTCGACGGTCGGCAGCTCACCGTTGATCAGCAGGTAGGCCACCTCCAGGAAGGTGGAGCGCTCCGCCAGCTGCTCGATCGGGTAGCCGCGGTACCGCAGGATGCCGGCCTCGCCGTCGAGGTAGGTGACGGCGGATTTATAGGCGGCGGTGTTGCCGTATCCGCTGTCCAGGGTCACGAGACCGGTCTGGGCGCGAAGCTTCCCGATGTCGAAGCCCTTGTCGCCGACGGTGCTGTCGATCACCGGGTAGGTGTACTCGCCGTCGCCGTACCGCAGTACTACAGCGTTGTTGGTGTGCTCGCTCACGTCATCCCTCACCGACGTTGTGCCTCTTCTTCGAGGTTGCCCTGACTGTCTCTACCATCCCCCATTTGGCGCAGGAGAGTGCACTCGGGGTCGACCATTGGGCTTGCTGGCGGCACTCAGTGCCGTCAACTTGCTCATCCTGCCGCCTTCGTCACGCTTGTGGAAGTGCCTTGTGACCTTCACGACTCATTTGATCGATCATTTTTGGGCCCGGCGAGGTCAGGAGCCCGTGAGGCGGAAGTCGAGTGCCGTGCAGCGCCGCCCCGCCGACACCGTGCGCACGGCCTGTCCGATCGCCTTGCGCGAACCGACCAGCACGACAAGCCTCTTGGCGCGCGTCACGGCCGTATACAACAGGTTCCGCTGGAGCATCATCCATGCTCCGGTGGTGACGGGGATCACCACCGCGGGATATTCACTGCCCTGTGAACGGTGGATCGTGACCGCGTACGCGTGCGCCAGTTCGTCCAGTTCGTCGAACTCGTACGGCACCTCCTCGTCCTCGTCCGTCCGGACCGTGAGGCGCTGGTCGACCGGGTCGAGCGCGGTGACCACGCCCACGGTGCCGTTGAAGACACCGTTCTCCCCCTTGTCGTAATTGTTGCGGATCTGCGTGACCTTGTCGCCGACGCGGAACACCCGGCCGCCGAACCGCTTCTCCGGCACGTCGGGGCGGCCCGGGGTGATGGCCTGCTGGAGCAGGCCGTTGAGGGCCCCGGCCCCCGCGGGGCCGCGGTGCATGGGGGCCAGCACCTGCACATCCCGGCGCGGGTCGAGGCCGAAGCGGGCGGGGAGCCTGCGGGCGGCCACGTCCACGGTGAGTCGGCCGGCCTCCTCCGTGTCGTCCTCGACGAAGAGGAAGAAGTCCTTCATGCCGTCGGTGACCGGGTGCTGCCCGGCGTTGATCCGGTGGGCGTTCGTCACCACTCCGGACTGCTGGGCCTGGCGGAACACGCGCGTGAGGCGCACGGCGGGCACCGGGCTGCCGTCGGCCAGCAGATCCCGCAGCACCTCGCCCGCGCCGACGCTGGGCAGCTGGTCGACATCCCCCACGAACAGCAGGTGCGCGCCCGGCGGCACGGCCTTGACCAGCTTGTTGGCGAGCAGCAGGTCCAGCATCGACGCCTCGTCGACGACCACGAGGTCGGCGTCGAGCGGACGGTCGCGGTCGTACGCCGCGTCGCCGCCGGGCTTCAGCTCCAGCAGGCGGTGGACGGTGGAGGCCTCGGCGCCGGTCAGCTCGGCCAGGCGCTTGGCGGCGCGGCCGGTGGGGGCGGCGAGCACGACCTTGGCCTTCTTCGCGCGGGCCAGCTCCACGATCGAGCGGACCGTGAACGATTTGCCGCAGCCGGGGCCGCCGGTGAGGACGGCGACCTTCTCGGTGAGCGCCAGCCGGACGGCGGCCTCCTGCTCGGACGCGAGGTCGGCCCCCGTGCGGGACCTGAGCCAGCCGAGCGCCTTGTCCCAGGCCACGTCACGGAAGCCCGGCATCCGGTCCTCGCCGGTGCGCAGCAGGCGCAACAGCTGCGCGGACAGGGAGAGTTCGGCGCGGTGGAAGGGGACGAGGTAGATCGCGACGACCTCCTCGCCGTGCTCACCGGGCACCTTCTCCCGTACGACACCGGGTTCGCCGGAGTCCTCGTCCGGCCGGGCCAGCTCGGCGAGGCACTCGATGACGAGCCCGGTGTCGACCTGGAGGAGCTTGACCGCGTCGGCGATGAGCCGCTCCTCGGGCAGGTAGCAGTGGCCCTGGTCGGCGGACTGGGAGAGGGCGTACTGAAGGCCCGCCTTGACGCGCTCGGGGCTGTCGTGCGGGATCCCGACGGACTGGGCGATCTTGTCGGCGGTGAGGAAGCCGATGCCCCAGACGTCGGCGGCCAGCCGGTAGGGCTGGTTCTTCACCACGGAGATGGAGGCGTCGCCGTACTTCTTGTAGATGCGCACCGCGACGGACGTGGAGACCTCGACGGTCTGGAGGAAGAGCATGACCTCCTTGATCGCCTTCTGCTCCTCCCAGGCGTCGGCGATCTTCTTCGTGCGCTTGGGACCGAGCCCGGGCACCTCGATCAGGCGCTTCGGCTCCTCCTCGATGATCGTGAGGGTGTCGACGCCGAAGTGCTGGGTGATGCGGTCGGCGAAGACCGGGCCGATGCCCTTGACCAGGCCCGACCCCAGGTAGCGGCGGATGCCCTGGACGGTGGCGGGCAGGACCGTCGTGTAGTTCTCCACGGTGAACTGCTTGCCGTACTGCGGGTGGGAGCCCCAGCGGCCCTCCATCCGCAGCGACTCGCCCACCTGGGCGCCGAGCAGCGCGCCGACGACCGTGAGGAGGTCGCCGCCTCCCCGGCCGGTGTCGACGCGCGCGACCGTGTAGCCGTTCTCCTCGTTGGCATAGGTGATGCGTTCGAGCACGCCTTCGAGCGTCGCCGTGCGCCGCTCCCCCGCCGGGGCCGCCCCCGCCTGATCAGACATGCTCCGACGGTACCGGCGGGGTCTGACATCACGATCCGGTCTCGGGGTATTGCCTTCCGGCCGTGTAATCGATTCCAATCGTCCGCACACAGCGATGTAATCGATTCCAAGGTTCATGGAGTCGGCTGATTCCACAAGGAGGTGGACCGGCGATGGCGAGCATCAAGGACGTCGCCGCCGCGGCGGGGGTCTCCGTCGCCACGGTCTCGCGCGTCCTGAACGACCACCCGTCCGTGAGCGCCGACGCACGCACCCGCGTGCTGGCCGCCGTCGAGACGCTGGGCTACCGCCCCAACGCCGTCGCCCGGTCGCTGCGCACCGACCAGACCCACACCCTCGGCCTGGTCATCAGCGACGTGCTCAACCCGTACTTCACCGAGCTGGCCCGCTCCGTCGAGGAGGAGGCCCGCGCGCTCGGCTACAGCGTCGTCATCGGCAACGCCGACGAGCGGCCCGACCTCCAGGACCACCACGTCCGCAACCTGCTGGACCGCCGCATCGACGGTCTGCTCATCTCCCCCACCGACGGCGGCTCCCCGCTGATGCTGGACGCCGCGCGCGCGGGGACGCCGATGGTCTTCGTCGACCGGTGGATCCCGGGCGTGGACGTGCCGGTGGTGCGGGCGGACGGCCGGGAGGCGGTACGGGACCTGGTCGCGCATCTGCACGGGCTGGGGCACCGCAGGCTCGCCATTATCGCGGGCCCGGCCGCCACCACCACCGGCAGCGAGCGCGTCGAGGCCTTCCGGGCCGCCATGGCCGAGTACGGGCTCCCCCTGCCCGACGCCTACACAGGGCAGGGCGACTTCCAAGCCGAGAGCGGACGCCGGGTCACCGAGGGCTTCCTCGACCTGCCCGAGCCGCCCGAGGTCGTCTTCGCCGCGGACAACCTGATGGCGCTGGGCGCGCTGGACGCCGTACGCGCGCGTGGGCTGCGCGTCCCGGACGATGTCGCGCTGGCCGCGTTCGACGACATCCGCTGGTTCGTGCACACCGATCCGCCGATCACCGCCATCGCCCAGCCCACGGGCGAACTCGGCCGGGCCGCCGTACGCGCGCTCGTCGACCGCATCGAGGGGCGGCCCCCGCTGTCCGTCACCCTCGCCGCCCGTCTCGTCGTACGCCGCTCGTGCGGCGAGCCGGGCCCCGCACAGTCCCCCGTACGAAGGAGTACGTCGTGAGCAACCCGGACGAGTTGCTGCGCATCGAAGGCATACGCAAGACCTTCCCCGGTGTGGTCGCGCTCGACGGCGTCGACTTCGACCTGCGGCGGGGCGAGGTGCACGTGCTGCTCGGTGAGAACGGCGCGGGCAAGAGCACCCTCATCAAGATGCTCTCCGGCGCCTACACGCCCGACGCCGGGCGGATCCTGGCCGGCGGCGAGGAGGTGCGCATCAACGGTGCGCAGGACTCCGAGCGCCTCGGGATCGCCACCATCTACCAGGAGTTCAACCTCGTACCCGATCTGACGGTCGCCGAGAACATCTTCCTGGGGCGGCAGCCGCGCCGCTTCGGGATGATCGACCGAGGGCGGATGGAGGCCGAGGCGGCCGTCCTGCTGGAGCGGGTCGGCGTCACCGTGTCCCCCCGCGCGCGGGTGCGTGAACTCGGCATCGCGCGCCTTCAAATGGTCGAGATCGCGAAGGCGCTCAGCCTGGACGCGCGCGTGCTGATCATGGACGAGCCGACCGCCGTGCTCACCTCCGAGGAGGTCGAGAAGCTCTTCTCGATCGTGCGCAGGCTGCGCGAGGACGGCGTGGGCGTCGTGTTCATCACGCACCACCTGGAGGAGATCGCCGCCCTGGGCGACCGCGTCACCGTCATCCGCGACGGCAAGAGCGTCGGCCAGGTGCCCGCCTCCACGCCCGAGGACGAACTCGTCCGCCTCATGGTGGGCCGTTCCATCGAGCAGCAGTACCCGCGCGAACGCGCCGACAAGGGCGAGGCTCTGCTGTCGGTGGAGGGGCTCACCCGGGACGGCGTCTTCCACGACGTCAGCTTCGAGGTGCACGCCGGCGAGGTCGTCGGCGTCGCGGGGCTCGTCGGCGCAGGTCGTACCGAGGTCGTACGGGCCGTCTTCGGGGCGGACCCCTACGACCGGGGAGCCGTGCGGGTCGCGGGCGCCGGACTGCGGCGTCATGACGTGAACGCGGCCATGGCGGCCGGGATCGGGCTCGTCCCCGAGGACCGCAAGGGCCAGGGCCTGGTGCTGGACGCCTCGGTGGAGGAGAACCTCGGGCTGGTCACCATGCGGTCGGCCACGCGCGCGGGGCTCGTCGACCTCAAGGGGCAGCACGAGGCCGCCGACCGGATCGCCCGGCAGCTCGGCGTGCGGATGGCGGGACTCCACCAGCACGTGCGCACCCTGTCCGGCGGCAACCAGCAGAAGGTCGTCATCGGCAAGTGGCTGCTCGCGGACACCAAGGTGCTCATCCTCGACGAGCCGACGCGCGGGATCGACGTCGGCGCGAAGGTCGAGATCTACCAGCTGATCAACGAGCTGACGGCGGCCGGCGCCGCCGTCCTGATGATCTCCAGCGACCTGCCCGAGGTGCTCGGCATGAGCGACCGGGTGCTGGTGATGGCCCAGGGCCGGATCGCCGGGGAGCTGCCCGCCGACGAGGCCACCCAGGACGCGGTGATGGCACTCGCCGTGAGCACCCCCACCCCTACCACCCCTACGACCCCTGAAGTGGAGGCCGGCCGTGGCCGCTGACACGCTCAAGAGCACAACGGGCGCCGGTGGCGCCGCGGCGGTCCGCCGTCTGCTCCTCGACAACGGCGCGCTCACCGCGCTCATCGTCCTTCTCGTCGCCATGTCGGCGCTGTCGGGCGACTTCCTGACCGCAGACAACCTGCTCAACGTGGGCGTGCAGGCGGCCGTGACCGCCATCCTCGCCTTCGGTGTGACCTTCGTGATCGTCTCGGCGGGCATCGACCTGTCGGTCGGCTCGGTGGCGGCCCTGTCGGCCACCGTGCTGGCGTGGAGCGCCACCCAGCAGGGCGTGCCCGTGGCGCTCGCGGTCGTCCTCGCCGTCGTCACCGGCGTCGTGTGCGGTCTGGTGAACGGTTTCCTCATCGCGTACGGCAAGCTGCCGCCGTTCATCGCCACGCTCGCGATGCTGTCGGTGGCCCGCGGCCTGTCGCTGGTGATCTCCGAGGGCTCCCCGATCGCCTTCCCCGACTCGGTCTCGCACCTGGGCGACACGCTGGGCGGCTGGCTGCCCGTCCCCGTGCTGGTCATGATCGTCATGGGTCTGATCGCGGCGTTCGTGCTCGGCCGGACCTACATCGGCCGTTCGATGTACGCCATCGGCGGCAACGAGGAGGCGGCCCGGCTCTCCGGTCTGCGGGTGAAGAAGCAGAAGCTCGCCATCTACGCCCTGTCCGGCGTGTTCGCCGCCGCCGCGGGCATCGTGCTCGCCTCCCGGCTGTCCTCGGCGCAGCCGCAGGCCGCCGACGGCTACGAGCTGGACGCGATCGCCGCCGTCGTCATCGGCGGCGCCTCCCTCGCGGGCGGCACGGGCAAGGCCTCCGGCACCCTGATCGGCGCGCTGATCCTGGCGGTGCTGCGCAACGGGCTCAACCTGCTGAGCGTCTCGGCGTTCTGGCAGCAGGTCGTCATCGGCGTCGTCATCGCGCTGGCGGTGCTGCTGGACACCGTGCGCCGCAAGGCCGGGGCGGCCACCCCGGCGGCGGGGGCCGGCGGCGGCCGGGGCAAGCAGGCGGTGACGTACGGGCTGGCGGCCGTGGTCACGGCGGCGATCGTCGGCGCGACCTCCTTCCTGCACGGCGGCTCCTCCGCGAGCGCGAACCCGAAGGTCGGGCTGGCGCTGTCCACCCTCAACAACCCGTTCTTCGTGCAGATCCAGTCGGGCGCGAAGGCCGAGGCGAAGAAGCTGGGCGTGGACCTGACGGTCACCGACGCGCAGAACGACGCCTCGCAGCAGGCCAACCAGCTCCAGAACTTCACCAGTTCCGGCGTCGACTCGATCATCGTCAACCCGGTGGACTCGGACGCGGCCGGACCGTCCGTGCGGGCCGCCGGCAAGGCCGACATCCCGGTCATCGCCGTCGACCGCGGCGTCAACAAGGCGACCACGGACGCGCTCGTGGCCTCCGACAACGTCGCCGGCGGCGAGCTGGCCGCGAGGACGGTCGCCGAGAAGCTGGGCGGCACCGGCAAGATCGTGATCCTCCAGGGCCAGGCGGGCACCTCGGCGGCACGGGAGCGGGCGGAAGGTTTCGCCAAGGGGCTGAAGGCCTTCCCCGGCATCCAGGTCCTGGCCCAGCAGCCGGCCGACTTCGACCGCACCAAGGGCCTCGACGTGATGTCGAACCTGCTCCAGGCCCACCCGGACGTCCAGGGCGTCGTCGCCGCCAACGACGAGATGGCGCTCGGCGCGATCAAGGCGCTGGGCTCCAAGGCCGGCAAGTCGGTGCAGGTCGTCGGTTTCGACGGAACTCCGGACGGGCTGAAGGCCGTTGAACAGGGGACGCTGTACGCGTCCGTCGCGCAGCAGCCGTCCGAGCTGGGCCGGATCGCCGTGGACAACGCGCTCAAGGCGCTCCGGGGCGAGAAGGTCGAGCAGACGGTGAAGGTGCCGGTGAAGGTGGTCACCAAGGAGAACGTGGCCGGGTTCAGCGGCTGACACGGGCGAGCGGGCGGGCGGTCACCCCGGTGGGGGCCGCCCGCCCCTCGGCACGCGGCAGACACGCAACGGGCACGCAGCAGACACGCATCGGGCATTCAGCAGTCACGCAGCCCACGCAGCAGGGGAGTTCCTTCATGTACGACTACGACCTGCTGGTCGTAGGGTCGGCCAACGCCGACCTGGTGATCGGCGTCGAACGGCGGCCGGGGGCCGGGGAGACGGTCCTCGGCTCCGACCTGGCCGTCCATCCGGGCGGCAAGGGTGCCAACCAGGCCGTCGCGGCGGCCCGCCTCGGCGCCCGTACGGCGCTGCTGGCCCGGGTCGGCGACGACGCGCACGGGCGGCTGCTGCTGGACTCGCAGCGGGCGGCCGGCGTGGACACGGTGGGCGTGCTGGTGGGCGGGGCGCCGACCGGGGTCGCGCTGATCACGGTGGACCCGTCGGGCGACAACAGCATCGTGGTGTCGCCGGGCGCGAACGGCCGACTGGCACCGCAGGACGTGGGGGCCGCGGCCGGTCTCTTCCACGCCTCGCGGGTGGTGTCGGCGCAGCTGGAGATCCCGCTGGAGACGGTCGTGGAGGTCGTGCGCTCCCTCGCGCCCGGCAGCCGTTTCGTCCTCAACCCCTCCCCGCCGCGCCCGCTGCCCGCCGAGGTGCTGGCGGCCTGCGATCCGCTGATCGTCAACGAGCACGAGGCGAAGGTGATCCTCGGGGACGCGGCGGTGGGCGACGAGCCCGAGGACTGGGCGCGGATCCTGCTGGCGAAGGGGCCGCGCTCGGTGGTCGTGACGCTCGGCGCGGACGGCGCGCTGGCGGCGTCGGCGGACGGCGTCACCCGGGTGGCGTCGGTGAAGGTGGACGCCGTGGACACGACGGGCGCGGGCGACTCCTTCACGGCGGCCCTCGCCTGGAAGCTGGGGACGGGCGCGGCACTGGCCGAGGCGGCGGCGTACGCGGCGCGGGTCGGGGCGGCGGCGGTCACCCGGCGGGGCGCGCAGGAGTCGTTCCCGACGGCGGAGGAGGTCGACGCCCTGTGAGGAAGGCGGGGATCCTCAATCGCCATCTCTCCGGTGCGCTCGCCGAGTTGGGGCACGGGGACGGGGTGCTGGTGTGCGACGCCGGCATGCCGATACCGGACGGGCCGCGGGTGGTCGACCTCGCCTTCCGGGCGGGGGTGCCGTCCTTCGCGGTGGTCCTGGAGGGGCTGCTCGACGAGCTGGTCGTGGAGGGGGCGACGGCGGCGAGCGAGGTGCGGGAGGCCAATCCGGTGGCCTCGGCGCTGCTGGACGGGCACTTCCCCGGGCTGGCCCTGGTCCCGCACGAGGAGCTGAAGCGGCTGTCGGCGCGGGCGCGGCTGGTCGTGCGGACCGGCGAGGCCCGGCCGTACGCGAATGTGCTGCTGCGGTGCGGGGTGTTCTTCTGAGCCGCTGAACAGCGGGCGCGCGTGAACGCTTCGAAGGGCCCGGTCAGCGACCGGGCCCCTCGTCCACCCCCTCCAGCATCAAGACCCCCCGCGATCCCCCCAGATCCCCCTCCAAGAGTCCTGACGCCCTGTACGACCGCCGAAGGGCCGTCACGGTTGCACGGTTTCTTGAGAAAATCTTGACCGCCGCCGAACCGGCTCGTCAGCCGATGTGCTCCGCGAACCGCGCCGCCGTCTCGGCGAGCACCTCGCGGCCGTCCCTGGCCCAGAGGGCGTCGTTGAAGAGCTCCACCTCGATCGGGCCGGTGTAGCCGGCCGTCTCGACGTAGCCCTGCCACTCGCGCATGTCGATCGCGCCGTCGCCGATCTGGCCGCGGCCGTTGAGGACCCCCTCGGGCAACGGGGTGGTCCAGTCGGCCAGTTGGAAGGTGTGGATACGGCCGCCGGCGCCGGCGCGGGCGATCTGGGCGGGGGCCTGGTCGTCCCACCAGATGTGGTACGTGTCCACCGTGACGCCGACCTGGTGCGCCGGGAAGCGTTCCGCGAGGTCGAGGGCCTGGGCGAGGGTGGAGACCACGCAGCGGTCGGAGGCGTACATGGGGTGGAGGGGCTCGATGGCCAGCTTCACCCCGTGCTCCTCGGCGTAGGGGCCGAGGACCGCCAGTGCGTCGGCGATGCGTTCACGGGCGCCGTGCAGGTCCTTGGAGCCGGCGGGGAGGCCGCCGGAGACCAGGACCAGGACCTCGGTGCCGAGGGCGGCGGCCTCGTCGACGGCCCGGCGGTTGTCGGCCAGGGCTGCCGCGCGTTCGTCCGGGTCGATCGCCGTGAAGAAGCCGCCCCGGCACAGCGTCGTCACCGTCAGGCCCGCGTCGCGGACCAGCTTCGCGGTCGCCTCCAGGCCGTGCGCCTGCACCGGCTCCCGCCACAGGCCGACGTTGACGACGCCCAAGTCACGGCAGGCGTCGACGAGTTCGGGCATCGACAGCTGCTTCACCGTCATCTGGTTGATGGAGAAGCGGCTCAGGTCCGGGTTGCTCACTGGGTGACTCCGTACAGGGCGAGCAGGTTCCGCATCCGCTCCTCGGCCAGCTTCGGGTCGGGGAACAGGCCCAGACCGTCGGCGAGTTCGTAGGCGCGGGCGAAGTGCGGGAGGGAGCGGGCCGACTGGAGGCCGCCGACCATCGTGAAGTGCGACTGGTGGCCGGCGAGCCAGGCCAGGAAGACCACGCCCGTCTTGTAGAAGCGGGTGGGCGCCTGGAAGAGGTGGCGCGAGAGCTCCACGGTGGGGTCGAGCAGGGCGCGGAAGCCCGCCGTGTCACCGGTGTCCAGGACCCGGACGGCCTCGGCGGCCAGCGGGCCCAGCGGGTCGAAGATGCCGAGCAGCGCGTGGCTGAAACCCTGCTCGTCGCCCGCGATCAGCTCGGGGTAGTTGAAGTCGTCGCCCGTGTAGCAGCGGACGCCCTGCGGGAGGCGGCGGCGCAGGTCGATCTCGCGCTGGGCGTCCAGCAGCGAGACCTTGATGCCGTCGACCTTGTCCGGGTGCGCGGCGATGACCTCCAGGAAGGTGTCGGTCGCCGCGTCCAGGTCGGAGGAGCCCCAGTAGCCCTCCAGCGCCGGGTCGAACATCGGGCCGAGCCAGTGCAGGACCACCGGCGCGGCGGCCTGGCGGAGCAGGTGCCCGTAGACCTCCAGGTAGTCCTCGGGGCCCCGGGCGGCGGCGGCCAGCGCGCGGGAGGCCATCAGGATGGCCTGGGCGCCGGACTCCTCGACGAGGGCGAGCTGCTCCTCGTAGGCGGAGCGGACCTCGGCGAGCGTGCCGGAGGCGATCTGGTCGGTGCCGACGCCGCAGGCGATACGGCCGCCGACCGCCTTCGCCTCGGCGGAGGAGCGGCGGATCAGCTCCGCCGCGCCCGCCCAGTCCAGGCCCATGCCGCGCTGGGCGGTGTCCATCGCCTCGGCGACGCCGAGTCCGTGGGACCACAGATGGCGGCGGAAGGCGAGGGTGGCGTCCCAGTCGACGGCGGCGGGCGCGTCCGGGGTCGTGTCGGCGAACGGGTCGGCGACGACGTGCGCGGCCGAGAAGACCGTACGGGAGGTGAGGGGCGAACCGGGGCTCAGTGCGAGGGGCTCGGTGCGCGGCTCGTAGGTCCGCAAGGCACCGGTGGCGTCCGGGAGTCGAATGCTCACAGCGCGATCTCCGGGACGTCGAGGCGGCGGCCCTCCGCGGAGGACTTCAGGCCCAGCTCGGCGAGCTGGACGCCGCGGGCGCCGGCCAGCAGGTCCCAGTGGTACGGGGCGTCGGCGTAGACGTGCTTGAGGAACAGCTCCCACTGGGCCTTGAAGCCGTTGTCGAAGTCCTGGTTGTCCGGGACCTCCTGCCACTGGTCGCGGAAGACCTCGGTGGCGGGGATGTCCGGGTTCCAGACCGGCTTGGGGGTGGAACTGCGGTGCTGGACGCGGCAGTTGCGCAGACCGGCGACGGCGGATCCCTCGGTGCCGTCCACCTGGAACTCCACCAGCTCGTCGCGGTTGACGCGGACGGCCCAGGAGGAGTTGATCTGGGCGACGGCGCCGCCCTCCAGCTCGAAGACGCCGTAGGCGGCGTCGTCGGCGGTGGCGCCGTAGGGCTTGCCGTTCTCGTCCCAGCGCTGCGGGATGTGGGTGGTGGCGAGGGCCTGGACCGACTTCACCCGGCCGAACAGCTCGTGGAGGACGTACTCCCAGTGCGGGAACATGTCGACGACGATGCCGCCGCCGTCCTCGGCGCGGTAGTTCCAGGAGGGCCGCTGGGCGGGCTGCCAGTCGCCCTCGAAGACCCAGTAGCCGAACTCGCCGCGGATGGAGAGGATCCGGCCGAAGAAGCCGCCGTCGATGAGGCGCTTCAGCTTCAGCAGACCGGGGAGGAAGATCTTGTCCTGGACGACGCCGTGCTTGATGCCGGCCTCGTTCGCCAGGCGGGCCAGTTCGAGGGCGCCGTCGAGGCCGGTGGCGGTGGGCTTCTCGGTGTAGATGTGCTTGCCCGCGGCGATCGCCTTCCTGATCGCCTCCTCGCGGGCGGAGGTCACCTGGGCGTCGAAGTAGATGTCCACGCTCTTGTCGGCGAGGACCGCGTCCAGGTCCGTCGAGACGTTGTCGAGGCCCAGGCCGTGCTGCTCGGCGAGCGCCTTCAGCGCGTGCTCGCGACGGCCGACCAGGATCGGTTCCGGCCACAGCACGGTGCCGTCGCCGAGGTCGAGTCCGCCCTGCTCGCGCAGGGCCAGGATGGAGCGGACCAGGTGCTGGCGGTAGCCCATGCGCCCGGTCACGCCGTTCATGGCGATACGCACCGTCTTGCGTGTCACGTCGGTCCCTTCGTAGGCGTCGTAGGCGGCGCTGGTGCGCGTCTCGTACGCGTCTGGTCGCGGATGTGCGCTCCGCCTACGCCTCGTCCTGATCAGCGATGCAGCAAGCGCTTTCTATCTGATGAGAAGCTAGCCTCTGAGCAGTGGTCCGGACAAGACCGTGTCCATCCCGAGTTGTTCGAGGGGGCGAACAAACGGGGCTCCTGGCCGTAAGGTCTGCTCGGCACGCCCCGGAACCATGCCTCCCGCATGGCTGTCTACGTGGGCGAACGACGAAGCAGGACGAGATGCGCGACCGGAGGACGACGAAATGACGGTGACCCTGGCGGACGTGGCGGCCCGCGCGCAGGTCTCCCCCGCGACGGTGTCGCGCGTGCTGAACGGGAACTACCCCGTGGCCGCGTCCACCCGGGAACGGGTGTTGCGGGCCGTGGACGAGCTGGACTACGTGCTGAACGGGCCCGCGAGCGCGCTGGCGGCCGCGACCTCCGACCTGGTGGGCATCCTGGTCAACGACATCGCCGACCCCTTCTTCGGGATCATGGCGAGCGCGATCCAGTCCGAGATCGGGGGGCCCGGCGGCAGAGCCGGCGGCGAACGGCTTGCGGTGGTGTGCAACACCGGGGGCTCGCCCGAGCGGGAGTTGACCTATCTGACCCTGTTGCAGCGGCAGCGGGCGGCGGCCGTGGTGCTGACCGGCGGGGCCGTGGAACACGAGCCGCACGCGTCGGCGGTGTCGGCGAAGCTGCGGAAGCTGGCGGAGGCGGGCACGCGGGTCGTGCTGTGCGGACGCCCGCCCTCCGCCGACACCGGCGCGATCGCGCTGACCTTCGACAACCGGGGCGGCGGGCGCAAGCTCACCGAGCACCTGATCGGCCTCGGCCACCGGCGGCTCGGCTACATCGCCGGCCCCGAGGAGCGCACCACGACCCGGCACCGGCTCGAAGGCCACCGGGCGGCACTGGAGGCGGCCGGCATAGCGGAGGACCCCCGCTGGACGGTGTACGGACGCTACGACCGGCAGTCCGGCTACGAGGCCACGCTGGAGCTGCTGCGCCGCGACCCGTCCCTGACGGCCGTGGTCGCCGCGAACGACTCCGTCGCCCTGGGCGCGTGCGCCGCGCTGCGGGAGTCGGGACTGCGCATCCCGGAGGACGTCTCCGTCGCCGGCTTCGACGACCTGCCGTTCAGCATCGACGCGGTGCCCTCCCTGACGACGGTACGGCTGCCGCTGGCAGAGGCGGGCGCCCGAGCGGGCCGCATCGCCATGGGCCGCGAGGAGCCCCCACCGGGCGGAATCGCGACGGTACGGGGGGAGTTGATGGTGCGGGGGTCTTCTGGGGGGCCTCGGGGGTAGTTGGGGGTGGCTCGGGGGTAGTCGGGGCGGTCCGGGGTGGGGACCCAAGGCCGCTGACCGGGGGCACCCCAGGGGGCCGACGCAGGCGGGGGTGACCCGGGGCGGCCGGGGTCGACGGGGATCCGAGGTTTCCGGAGAAACCCGGGCGTCCCGGGGGTGACGGAATCCGGGGGTGTCCCGAGGCCGGCGTAGGCGCCGGTTGTGGGGCGTCAGGTGCAGGGGGTCGGGGTTGGCGTCCTGGGGGTGGCGGCCAGTTTCAGGCCGAGTTCCACCAGGGTCCAGCCGAGTCGGGTGCGTACGCTCCGGGTGGGCACCGCCCGGGGGCGTCGGGCCGTCGTGGCGAGGCGGTGGGCGTCGGCCTCGGCGCGCAGGTCCGCGACGCGGAGTCCGGCGGCGTGGGCGCGGTGCGGGGCGAGGTGGGTCTCGGGATGCATCGAGCGGCCTCTCAGTCCGTGCGGATGGGAATGACGTGCGTGTGAACGCGCACCTGCTCGGCGTCCGGAGCGCCCTCGTCGACGGCCAACGCCCGGTAGCTGCCCACGAGTTCGTGCATCTTGCGGACGAGTTCGAGAGCCAGCTCGGGCGTGAGGCTCAGCGTCCAGTCGCTCATGTCGGTGGAGCGGTTCCACTCCTCGGACCAGTCGTGACGGGTGCCGAGCCAGGTCGACAGCTCCCGGGTGTGCTGGTTCGCGACCTCGTGCAGGAACAGGTCCGCGGCGCCGCGCACCTCGGGGTCGCGGTCCTCCAGCAGCGACTCGTCGAAACGCACGCCCTGGTGCGCCGACTTCCACCACCGCTCCCGCCCCTTGCCGTGCTCCGGCGCGTCCTCGACGAAGCCGTGCGCGGCGAGCTGACGCAGGTGATAGCTGGTGGCACCGCTGGACTCGCCCAGTTTCACGGCCAGTTGGGAGGCGGTCGCCGGGCCGCCGCGCCGCAGGGTGTTGAGCAGCCGCATGCGCAGCGGGTGCGCGAGACCGCGCAGCGAGCGGGCGTCGAGACGGTGCAGCGGCAAGTCCTGTGACTGCGGGTCGTCGACTGCGTCCGCGGCGTCCGTGCCGTGCGTGCCGTGCGTGTCGTCCATGAGTACAAAGGTATCTTTGCAAAGAGTTCTCTGCAAGGATTTCTTTGCAACCGGCCCGGGGATGGTCCTCGGGGGGGTGGCGAGTAGTGTCGATCGGTATGAGGCTCGCCTTCTCCACCCTCGGTGTTCCCGGACTGTCGATCGACGAGGTGCTGCGGCTCGCGTCCGCGCACGGCTATCACGGCGTCGAGTTGCGCGCTCATCCCGAGGAGCCGGTGCATCCCGGCCTCGACGCGGAGCGGCGGGCCGAGGTGGCCGCCGCGTTCAAGGCGTCCGGGGTCGAGATCCTCGGTGTAGCGGGGTACGCGCGCGTGGCCGCGCCGGGTGACGACGACGCCGTGATCGAGGAGGTGCGCACGCTCGCCGAACTGGCGCGCGACCTGGGCGCGCCCTACGTCCGCGTCTTCCCCGGCGGCGCCGACGGGCAGTCCCCCGCCGAGGCGGACGCCGTCGCCGCCCGGCGGCTCGGGGTCGCCGCGGAGTTCGCCACCGACCTCGGCGTCCGGATCCTGCTGGAGACCCACGACTCTCACCCCACCGGCGCCGCCGCGATGCGCGTCCTCGGCCTGGTCGGACACCGCCAGGTCGGCGCGCTGTGGGACGTGATGCACACCTGGCGGGGCGGCGAGCAGCCGTTGGAGTCGTACGCGGCGCTCTCGCCGTATCTCGGATACGTACAGGTCAAGGACATCGCCTCGACCGAGGACACCACCCCGCTGGCACTGGGCGCGGGCGTGCTGCCGCTCGCGGAGTGCGTGGAGGTCCTCTCCCGGCACGGCTGGGACGGCTGGCTGTGCTGGGAGTACGAGAAGCGGTGGTACGAGAACGCCGAGCCGCTGGAGGGGCTGTTGGGTGCCGGGCGGGAGCATCTCGGGCGGCTGTTGAACGAGTCGGCTTGAGTGTCGGCGCGGTCGCGCCGGGCGGCGGCGATCAGGGGCCCGGAGGGCTCCCGGCTGCCGCTGCTCCCGCCGGACCCGCGAGGCCCTGAGGCGCGTCCTCCGGCCGGGGCGCGAGGACTGTGCCCTCGTCGACGCACCACTCCAGCACGGACGGCCAGGAGCCGTACCCGGCGTCCAGATCCAAGTGGGCCGCGCCGGGGAGCAGTTCGGCGGTGCGGCCCAACGGGTCGCCGTACGCGCACTGGACGCCTTCCGGGCAGTACGGGTCGTCGTCGCCGGCGACCAGCCGGGTGGACCGGGGCAGGGTGAGCGCGCGGAGGTCGGGAGGCGTGAAGCCGGCGACCTCCGGGTGGCGGGCGAGCACGGAGGCGGACGGGGGCGCGACCAGCAGGACGCGGTCGACGGCGTCGAGCCCCGGCAGGCCGCGGGCCGTGGCGTGCAGCCACAGCAGGACGGACAGGCTGTGGGCGACGACGATCCGCTCACGCCGGGCGTCGAGCGCGCCGAGGTGCGCGGCGAGCGCGTCCAGCCACTCTTCCAGCAACGGGGTGTCAGGGGCGGGTAGTTGAGGGTAGATGACGGCGTGGCCCTGCTCGGTCAGCCGGTCGGCGAGCCAGTGCTGCCAGTGACCCTCGGGGCGGTGGTTCTGCCAGCCGTGGAGGATGAGGACGGAGCGTGCGGTCATGCGTCCCATGATTTCCGGGACCGTCCGCCAAGGTCCAGTTAATCTTTGCGCGTGGAACCGTTAAGCCCTGCCTTCACCATCGATCTGCGCCGTCTCACCGTCCTGCGCGAGCTGAGACGCCGGGGCAGTCTGGCGAGGACCGCCGAGGCGCTGCATCTCACGCCGTCGGCGGTCTCCCAGCAACTCGCTTCACTCGCGCGCGACTTGGGTGTCCCCCTGACGGAACGCGACGGCAGAGGCGTACGCCTCACCGGGCAGGCGAAGGTCCTGCTCGCGCACGCCGACGTCATCGCCGCCCAGTTGGAACGGGCCCGCGTCGACCTGGCGGCGTACGCGGAGGGCGGCCGGGGGACGGTGACGCTCGGCTGCTTCTCCAGCGGCATCCTGGGGCTGCTGCCGGCCGCGCTGCGGGGGTTGCGCGCGCGGCTGCCGGAGCTGCGGGTGGACGTCGTGGAGGCCGAACCGCCGGATCTGTTCACGGCGTTGGACGGCGGGCAGGTCGACGTGGCGGTGGCCGTCGACTTCGCGGCCGCGCCGCCGTCCACCGACCGCCGCTACAGCCGCTCGGACCTGCTCACCGACGTCCTGGACATCGCCCTCCCGCCCGACCATCCCCTCGCCGGCCGGGCCGAAGTGCCGCTGCGCGAACTGGCCGGGGAGACGTGGGTCGTCGGCAACACGCTGAGCTGCTGCGGGGCGGTGACGCGTTCGGTCTGCGCGGCGGCCGGCTTCACCCCGGAGATCCGGCACGCCGTCGACGACTGGGCCGCGCTGGCCGGCCTGGTCGAGGCCGGCCAGGGCGTCGCCCTCGTCCCTCGCCTGGCCCGCTCCCTGTACACCCACCGCAACCTGACCCTCCGCCCGGCCGAGGGCACCCCGCCGTCCCGGAACGTCTTCGTCGCCGTACGGAAGGGGTCGGAGGGGGATCCGGTACTGACAGCGGTACGAGAGGAACTGGGGGAGGCGGCGGCGCAGTTGGGGTGACGGCACGTGTCGCCTCCGGCGGGGGGCGGTGTGGCACGGGGGGCGGCATGCGTCGCTCGCGCCGGCGGAGGGTATCGCTCACGGCGGCATGCGCTGCGCGCGGCGGCGCACGTTGCGCACGGGGCTGCCCGTGTCACGCGGTGCAACCCGTGCGGCGCGGTGCAACCCGTGCGGCGCGGTGCGGCACCCGTCACCCGGGACTGCCCGTGCCGCGCAGACCCCGCCCCTCACCTCCCCCGGCCCGCCGCTGTCACCTCGTCCGGGACGTGGACCTCGTCAGCCGGCGCCTCCTCCGGCGGCGGTCCCGAAGTCACCCGTACCTCTCGGCCCCGTCGACCCGCCGGTGCCAGTGAGGTCAGGGCGACTCCGCCCACCAGCAGGGCCGCCGCGCACCAGCGCAGGCCGCTGACCGGTTCGTCGAGGAACACCGCCGCCGACGTCATGCCGAAGGCGGGGACGAGGAGGGAGAACGGGGCGACCGTGGACGCCGGGTGGCGGTGCAGGAGCCAGCCCCACGCGCCGAAGCCGAAGACCGTCGTGACCCAGGCGACGAAGGCGATCGTGCCCGCGCCCTGCCAGTCCAGCGTGCGCAGCGCCTCCCAGTCCCGCGACGGGCCTTCCGTCAGGAGGGACAGCGCGAGCAGCGGCAGCACGGGGACCGTGCTGACCCACACCATGAAGTTCAGGGCGTCCGGCGGGGACGCCCGGCGGGTGAGGACGTTCGACGCGCCCCAGCACGCCGCCGCCGCGACGACCATCGCGAAGGCGCCGAGCGGGCCCGACGACCCCTCGTCCACCGCGGCCACGGCGATGCCCGCGAGGGCCACTCCCATGCCGCACAGCCGCAGCGGGGTGGGTCGTTCACCCAGGAAGACCGCGGCGATCACCGCCGTGAACACCGCCTGTATCTGGAGGACCAGGGAGGTCAGTCCGGCCGGCATCCCCGCGTCCATCCCGACGAACACCAGCCCGAACTTGGCGACCCCGAGCGCCAGGCCCACCGCGACGATCCACTTCCACGCCACCTTGGGACGGCCCACCAGGAACACCGCGGGCAGGGCGGCCACCAGGAAGCGCAGGGCGGAGAAGAGCAGCGGCGGGAAGTGGTCGAGGCCGATCTCGATGACCGTGAAGTTCACGCCCCAGAGGGCGGCGACCAGCACGGCGAGGGCGAGATGGGAGGGAGGGAGGCGCATGCGTAGAGGATCGCGCCGCACGACCGTGAAGCACCAGCGATGATTGCTGCATGATTGGATGAAGCATCGCTTACGAGAGTGAGGAGCCCGCCGTGCTCGATCTCCAGCGCCTGCGCGCCCTGCACGCCGTCGCCGTCCACGGCACCGTCGGCGGCGCGGCCGCCGCCCTCGGCTACACCCCGTCGGCCGTGTCCCAGCAGATCGCCAAGCTGGAGCGGGAGACCCGGACCGTCCTGCTGGAACGCGAGGGCCGCGGCGTCCGGCTCACCGACGAGGCCCTCCAACTCGCCTCGACCGCACAGGAGTTGCTGACGATCATCGAGCGGGCGGAGACGGGGCTCGAGGAGCGCAGGGGCGTTCCGGCCGGGCGGCTGACCGTGGCCGCGTTCGCCTCGGCGGCGCGCGGTCTGATGCCCGCCGTGCTGGCCGACCTCGCGCGCAGGCACCCGGCGCTGGACGCCCGTCTCACCGAGGTCGACCCGGACCTGTCCGTGGACCTGGTCGCGAAGGGCGCCGTCGACCTCGTCGTCGCCCACGACTGGGACATCGCGCCGCTGCCCGCCCCGGCGGGGGTGGAGCACGCGGTGATCGGGGACGACCTGTGCGACCTGCTGGTCCCGGAGGGGCACCCCTTCGCCGGGCGGAGCGCCGTCCGGCGGGAGGAGCTGGGCGGCGAGCGGTGGATCTGCCAGCCGCCGGGCCGGGTCTGCCACGACTGGCTGGTCCGCACCCTGCGCGCGGCGGGGCACGAGCCGGAGCTCGTCCACCAGGCCGAGGAGAACCCTACCCTGGTCGCCCTGGTCGCCGCGGGCCTCGGCGTCGCCCTCATCCCGCGGCTGGGGCGCGGGCCGCTGCCCGCGGGGGTGGTGGAGGTGCCGCTCGACCCGATGCCGGTACGCCGGCTGTACGCGCTGTGGCGCACGGGCGCGGCACGCCGCCCGGCGATCGCGGAAACGGTACGGACACTGACCGAGCACTGGCCGAAGGCAGCAGCCGTCCACTGACCGCCAGGGGGCCACCCGGCAGAGGTAGCCACTCGGCAGAGAGGCCACCGGGCAGGGGGCCACCCGGCAGAGAGGCCACCGGGCAGGGGGCCACCCGGCAGAGAGGCCACCGGGCAGGGGGCCACCCGGCGAGAGGCCACCGGGCAGGGGGCCACCCGGCGAGAGGCCACCGGGCAGGGGGGCCACCCGGCAGAGAGGCCACCGGCCAGAGAGGCCACCGACCAGAGGGGCCACCCGGCAGAGCGGCCACCGGGCAGAGGGGGCGAACGTCGCCCCACCCGTCACATCTCCTCACTCCCGTCCCGACTTCCGGGAATCCGTCCCCGACCGGGAACCCCGCCCGCGTGCCGATCGTCCAAACGGCGAGCTGTCGGAGAGTCACCTCGGTGCGGTGTCGGCCCTCGCTGCTGGCTGCGATCGCTGACCCACCCTCTCCGCCGTACCGCGGCCGGCAGCACGCCGCCATCGGCGCGCCCCCCTCCAATGCGCCGATGGCGGCCCCGCCGGAGGTACCGTGCGCCACCGGAACCCCCGCCGGCCCCGCAAGGAGCGCGCATGCCCTCCAGACGTACCGTCCTCGCCGCCACCGCCGGCCTCACCGCGGCCCTCTCCCTCAGCGGCACGGCCCACGCCGACGACCGCCGGCTGCGCGCGCTGATCTCGCGCATGACCGTCGAGGAGAAGGTCGGCCAGCTCTTCGTCACCCGGGTGTACGGGCACTCGGCGACCGACCCCGACCCGGCGGACGCCGACGCCAACCTCGCCGAGCTGGGCGTGCGCACCGCCGCCGAGCTGGTCGAGCGCTACCACGTCGGCGGGGTCGTCTACTTCGGCTGGGCGCACAACACCCGTGACCCGTACCAGATCGCGGAGCTCTCCAACGGGATCCAGCGGGCTTCGCTGCGACGGCCGCGCGGGCTGCCGGTGCTGATCTCCACCGACCAGGAGCACGGGATCGTCGCCCGCGTCGGCGCGCCGGCCACGCTCCTTCCGGGCGCGATGGCGATGGGGGCCGGCGGCTCCCGCGCGGACGCCCGCACCCTCGGACGGATCGCGGGCCGGGAGCTGCGCGCGATGGGTATCCGGCAGGACTACGCCCCCGTCGCCGACGTGAACGTCGACCCGGCCAACCCGGTGATCGGGGTGCGCTCCTTCGGCGCCGGCCCCGAGGCGGTGGCGGCGATGGTCGACGCCGAGATCAGGGGCTACCGCTCGGCGGGGGTCGCGGCGACCGCGAAGCACTTCCCGGGGCACGGGGACACCGCCGTCGACAGCCACCACGGCTTCCCGGTCATCACGCACAGCCGCGAGGTGTGGGAGGAGCTGGACGCCGTGCCGTTCCGGGCGGCGATCGCGGCCGGCGTCGACTCGATCATGACGGCGCACCTGCTGATGCCCGCCCTGGACGACTCGGGCGACCCGGCCACCCTCTCCCGGCCCGTCGTCACCGGTCTGCTGCGCGAACACCTGGGCTACGACGGGGTCGTGGTGACCGACGCCCTCGACATGGCGGGCGTCCGCACCGAGTACGGCGACGACCGCGTCCCCGTGCTCGCGCTCGGGGCGGGCGTCGACCAGCTCCTCAACCCGCCGAAGCTGGACCTCGCCTGGAACGCCGTCCTGACGGCCGTCCGGGCGGGAGAGCTCACCGAGGCGCGGCTCGACGAGTCGGTCCTGCGGATCCTGCGGCTGAAGAGAAGGCTGGGCCTCTTCTCGGAGCCGTACGTCAGCCGGGCCGGCGTACGGCGGACGGTCGGCACGCGGGCGCACCTCGCGGCGGCGGACCGGATCGCCGAACGGACGACGACCCTGCTGGTGAACGAGGGCCCACTGCTGCCGCTGTCCCCGCGCACGCACGGCAGGCTGCTGGTGGTGGGCGCCGACCCCGCCTCCCCGACCGGCACCACCGGCCCGCCCGTCACGGTCCTCGCCGCCGCCCTCGTCGAGCTGGGCTTCACGGCGACCGCCCTGTCCACGGGCACGGCCCCGTCCGCCGCGACGATCGACCGGGCCGTGGCGGAGGCGGGCGAGGCCGACGCGGTGGTGGCGGCGACGTACGACGTCACCGCGGACAGCCCGCAGCGGACGCTGGTGGAACGCCTGCTCGCCACCGGCCGCCCGACGATCGCCCTCGCGATCCGCAACCCGCACGACGTGGCCCAACTGCCCTCCGTACGGGCATACTTGGCGTCGTACTCCTGGACCGACGTCGAACTGCGCGCCGCGGCACGGGTGATCGCGGGAGTCGTGCCGCCGCTCGGCAAGCTCCCCGTGCCGGTACCGCGCGCGGACGACCCGGCGCAGATGCTGTATCCGATCGGCCACGGCTTGACGTACTGACCCCTACGCCGCCCGCCGAGACGGCCTCCCTCACCTGCCGCAAAGCCCCCGCCGCGACCAGCGTGCGCCCGCCTGGCCGGGCGCACGCTGGTCGCGGGCAAGCGGGAGCGGCGATGCACGAACAACGGCCGATCGAACCGGCAACCTGTCCACCGGCCACCGGCCACCGGACAGCCACTGTCCACCGGGCGGCTGCTGTCCACCGGACTGCTGCCGGCCCTGGCCGCCCTCCTGCTGGCGGCCTGCCAGGCCCGTCCGGCGACGGCGCGCACACCGACGGCACGCACGCCGAGGGCACGCACGCCGACGGTCAGCACACCGACCGCACCGCGACCGCGGCGGCCCCCTCCACCCCGGCCCCCGCCGACCCGCCCACCCCCGCCGTCTTCCTCGGTGTCGGCGAGTGCGGCTCCTTCGGGACGACCCGTGTCACCGAAGTCCCGTGCTCCGGCGAGCGGGCCGGGGGCCGGGTCGTCGCCCGGCACGACGGACCGGCCGACGCGGGCCCGCCGTGCCCCGGGACCACCGACTTCGTCCTGCACATCGGCGAGCAGACGGCAGCCGAGGGCGCCGGCCGCATCCCGCGCGGCTACGCGTGCATGCGCGCCCTCCAGCCGCCGCACGATCGTCGGCGACTGCGTCCGCGCCACGGGCGGCGGCCGGGTCCGGGAGACGGCGTGCGACGGAACGGGGACGAGCAGACCGCAGTTCAGGGTGATGAAGGCCGTGGACACCCGCTCCGCGTGCCCCGCGTCGACCACCCTGTACGTCCGCCTCGACGGCGACGCCCCGGTGGGATGCGCACGGCCGCTGTGACCGCCGAGAACCGCGCCGGCCTCACGCCGACAGCTCACTCCGGAATGCGGCATATGCCGGAGACCGGGAAGCTGACGGAGTCCCGGGAGATCCTGCGCGAGCCGCCGAGGAGGCGTCGTGGCACCTCTGACTCGAATCCCGCTGGAGGGCGGGGGCAGCGTGCTGGTCGAGCAATCGGCGGCCGCGGGGGACGGTCCGGTGAAGGCCGGACGTGTCGGTGACGCCATCCGTGACATCCCGGTGACCCTGCAAGAGGCTCTACAGCCGGTCACGGCGGTGGCGCAGGCCGCACTCGACCAGCTGCGCAAGGCCCGCCCCGACGAGATCACGGTCGAGTTCGGGGTGGACCTCGCCTTCAAGGCCGGAGCCGTGATCACCAGCAGTCAGGCCGGTTGCCATCTGCGGGTGACCGTGTCGTGGACGAGCGATCACGAGAATGCGGGGGCCGATCACCCGTGACCAGCGCGCAGAAGACGCCGGGCGACGGCATCGGACCGGACCTGCTCACCGCCGTGGCCCGCGTCCTCGGACCGGACGGGACGGTGGCCGGGACGGGGTTCATGGTGGCCGAGGGTGTGGTCGTCACCTGCGCGCACGTCGTCGACACGGCCGGAAGCGGGCCCGGACGACGGATTCTGCTGTCCTTCCCCCATGTGGCGGGGGCGGACCGGGTGGAGGGGCGGGTGCCCGAGGAGCTGTGGCGCCGCGCCGAGCACGAGGACGTCGCCTTCATCCGGCTGAGCGGTACCGTGCCCGGCCTGCGGGCCCTGCCGCTGGGCTCCGCGGCGGGGTGCCGGGGCCACGAGGTGCGCTCGTACGGCTTCCCGGCCCAGGCCTGGCCCGAAGGACACTTAGGCTTCGGCGTGGTCGGCGACCTGCTGCCGGGCGCGGACGGCCGCGGCGCGCATCTCCAGCTGACCGCCGCCAACGACCTCACCACCGGCTTCAGCGGCGGCCCCGTCCTCGACGAGAGGACGGGCCTGGTCCTCGGCATGCTGACCGAGATCACCGCGCCCGACGCCTACAACCGGGGACAGGGCATCGCGTACGTCACCCCGACGCAGGTGCTGCGGGAGATCCTGCCGGAGCTGGCCGAGCGGGAGGTGTGCCCCTACCGGGGACTGGAGCCCTTCACGGCGGAGCACGCCCGGTGGTTCCAGGGCCGCAAGGAGGCCGTACGGCAGGTGCTGGCGAACCTGGCCCAGCAGCGGCGGCTGAACCTGCTGCTCGGGCCGTCGGGGTCGGGCAAGTCGTCGTTGATCCAGGCGGGGGTGCTGCGGGCGCTGGCGGCCGGGGATCTGCCGGGCAGCGACCGGTGGCTGCCCGTGCTCACCCGGCCGAGGCAGGACATGCTCGCGGAGCTCGAGCGGGCGGGGCTGCCGGGGGCGAGCGGCGACGGCATCGTGGCGGCGGTCAACCAGAGGCTCGCGGCCGATCCCGGTTGTCAGCGCGTCCTGCTGGTCATCGACCAGTTCGAGGAGCTTCTGGTCCAGACGACCAACGGACGGCTGCGGGACCTCCTGGCCGTCATCGACGAGGTCACCACGGCCGCGGACGCGTACACGAAGATCACCGTGATCCTGATCATGCGGGACGACTTCTACCACCAACTGGCCGCCACAGCGCCCAGGTTGCTGGAGGCGGCCATGCCGGGGCTGCTGAACGTGCCGGGCACGCTGAGCCAGCAGGATCTGCGCGACATCATCGTGCTGCCGGCCGAGGACGTGGGGCTCCACTTCCAGCCGGGGCTGCCCGAGTGGATCATCGATGACGTCCTGAACATCACCCCCGAGGCCGCGCTCACCCGCGAGGCGCCGGTCACCGTGCTGCCCCTGCTGGAGATGACGCTCAGCCAGCTGTGGCTCCGGCGGCAGGACGGCTATCTCACCCATGAGGCGTACCGGCGCATCGGAGGGGTCAGCGGAAGCGTCACGACGTGGTGCGACAGCGCCCTGGCGGAGCTGTCCGCCGAGGAACGGCTCATCGCCCGGCGGACGCTGACCTCCCTGGTGCACCCCGCCGACCCCAGCCACAACGTCACGGCCGTGCGCACCCAGGTCCCCCTCGACGAACTGCGCGACCTGGCGGCCGACCCGAGCGACGCGCCCGACGACGAGAAGGCGGCCGTCGACGCCGTCATCGCCGCGCTCGCCCGCCGCCGCATCATCACCACGCAGACACTCCACGCCCCGCAACGCCCGGGGGCTCCACCCGGGGAGCCGGTGGCCGAGCTGATCCATGAGGCGCTGATCCGGGACTGGGGGGCGCTGCGGGAGTGGGTCGACCAGGATCGTCGCTTCCAGGAATGGCTGGTGCGCACGAAGGAGCGGCGCCGCCGCTGGGCCCTGAAGAAGGACCCGGGTGACCTGCTCGGGGGAACCGCGCTCGCGGAGGGCCTGGAGTGGTCGCGGCGACGGCGGCTGCCGGGGGACATCACCGGGTATGTGGAGGCGAGCAGGGAGCGCCAACGGGCCTCCAAGCGCCGAAGCAAACGGATCAACAGATTCCTCGGCGGCATGCTGGCCCTCGCCGTCTTGGCCTTCACGGGCGCGTTCTGGCAGTGGAGGATGGTGATCTCCGAACAGCGGGAGGCGCTGTCCCGACAGCTTGCCGCGCAGGTCGACGAACTCGTGTACACGAATCCGGAACTCGCCTCGCTCCTGGCGGTCAAGGCGTACCGCAGCAGTCACACGCCCGAGGCGTTCGACAGTCTGCAAAGTGTCGCGGCCCTGCCGGCGCATCACCGCCTGTCCAAGCACACCAGCGGGGTGCGCGCGGTGGCGTTCAGCCCCGATGGCCGCACCCTCGCCTCCGGTGGCGTCGACACAAGGGTCCACCTGTGGAACCTGGCCACCCGTAAGACCCGCGCCACTCTCGGCGAACACACCGACGCGGTGAACGCGGTGGCCTTCACCCCGGACGGCCGGACCCTCGCCACCGCCAGCACCGACAAGACCGTCCGACTGTGGGACCCCGCCACCGGCAGACACCTCACCGCGCTCAAGGGGCACACGGGGCAGGTGAGGTCGGTGGCCTTCAGTCCCGACGGCCGGACCCTCGCCACCGCCGGTGCCGACGCGACCGTCCGACTGTGGGACCTGGCCACCCGCAAGACCCGCGCCACCCTCAACGGACACACTGATGTGGTGACGTCGGTGGCCTTCAGCCCCGACAGCCGCGCGCTCGCGACCGGTGGGGCCGACAAGACCGTCCGACTGTGGGACCCCGCCACCGGCAAACCCGTCACCAAGCTCGAGGGGCACACGCTGCCGGTGACCTCGGTGGCCTTCAGCCCCGACAGCCGCACCCTCGCCACCGGCGACAGCTACGACACTCACCTCAGGGACGCTGTCACCGGCAAGATCCGCACCACACTGTACGACTATGCACCCCTGCTGACCTTCAGCCCCGACGGCAAGACCTTCGCCACCGGCAGCGACCGCTTCGTACGGTTGTGGGACGCGGCCTCCGGTGCGCCCCGAACCACCTACACCGGGCACGCCAACGCGGTTCTCGCGCTGGCCTTCAGTCGGGACAGCCGTACCCTCGCCACTGCAAGCCGTGACAAGTCGGTACGCCTGTGGAACGCGTTCACCGACGACGACCGCACCACACTCTCCGGACACAAGAACGCCGTGTTGTCGGTGGACTTCAGCCCCAACAACCGTACTCTCGCCACTGCCAGCGCCGACAGAACCGCTCTCCTGTGGGACCGGGCCACCGGCAAACCCCTCACCCCTCTCAAGGGGCATACCGGCGAAGTGAACAGGGTGGCCTTCAGCCGCGACGGCCGCACTCTGGTCACCGGCGGCGCCGACGGAACCGTCCGCCTCTGGGACGCCGCGACCGGCAAGCCGCTCACCCCGCTGGAAGGACACCGCAACGCGGTGTGGTCGGTGGAGTTCAGCCCCGTCGGCCACACCCTCGCCACCGGCGGCGACGACGGATCCGTCCACCTCTGGAACACGAAAACCGGCAAGGATGTCGGCTCACTGACCGGACACAACGAGGCCGTGTACGCGCTGGCCTTCAGTTTCGACGGCCGTACCCTCGCCACGGCGAGTGAAGACTCCACCGTACGCATCTGGGACGTGGCCTCCCGCCGAACCCTCGACTCACTCATCGGCCACGACGGCTCGGTGCTGACGGTGAGCTTCAGCCCCGACGGCCGCACCCTCGCCACCGGCAGCAGCGACGGAACCGTCCGTCTCTGGGACGCCGCCACCGGCAAGACGCGTACCTCGATGACCAAGCACTCCGCAGCAGTGCAGGCAGTGGACTTCAGCCCCGACGGCCGCACCCTCGCCACCACCGGCAACGACGGAACCGTCCGCCTCTGGGACGCCGTCTCCGGCAAAGCCCGCGCCACACTCACCGGTGCCGCCGATGCCATCTACTCGCTGGCGTTCAGTCCTGACAGCCGCACCCTCGCGACCACCGGCTACGAAGGGACGGTCCGGCTGTGGAATGTCGTCCCTCCGCAACCCGACCGAGCGATCCGGCGGATCTGCCGCACAGTCGGCCGTGACCTCACCCCCGAGGAACGCAACGCCTACCTCCCCGCAGAAGATGAAGACCCCGTATGCCCGCGAGACTGAACGAGGGCGGGCCGTCTCCGGCCCGCCCTCAGCTCACTGCTTCACTCATTCACTCGTCGATCGACAAACGTCACGGCCGCAGCGTCGGCTCCCGCTCCACATCGCGGACGTCCAGCTTCGCGTCGAACTTCGCCAGGGGCTTCGCCTGGGTGGCGTCCGCCTGGACCTTGGGTGGGGCTACGCCCGCCCAGTTCAGGATGCGGGCCGTGGCGAGGGCCTTCTCGTCGGCGACCAGGCCGGCCACGTTCGCGCCGTGGTTCATGCCGGGCGCGGTGAAGACGTAGGAGTCCTTCGCGCCCCGGCCGAGGCGGAACGGCTCCGCGCCCCACGGGTCGTTCTCGCCGTAGACGAACAGCATGTGGCGGGCGTTGTGCTTGACCCACGCGTCGACGTCCGGCATCGCGAACGGCTGGAAGCGCATCCGGATGTCCCGCGGGACGAAGTTGCGCGGCGGCTGGTAGCCGTAGCGGATGTACTTCTTCTCGATGTGCGGGAAGTGGATGGTGGGCGCGCCGAGCTGGGTGCCCGCCTGGTAGTAGTACGGGGTGTACGGGGACAGACCCTGGTCGGTGTAGAAGGAGAACCCGGAGATCGTGTCGATCGAGGTCCAGATCTCGTCGTCCGTCGCGGTCTTCGCGTCCGCCGGGATCGTGTCGCAGTCCGACAGCAGGCTGTACTGCCAGAAGCCCCAGACGTAGTCGAGGACGACGGCCTCGTAGGCGCGGTCCAGGCCGCCGATGGTGTCGAAGGTGAAGCCCTCCGCCGCCGCGTACGCCTCGTACTTCTTCTCCAGCGGCTCACGGCGCACCAGCGCCTCGCGCTGGACGGCGTTCAGCCGGTCGCGGCACTCCTTGGTGCCGACCTTCGCGAAGAAGCGGTCGTAGGCCGAATCCTCCTTGTTCACCACGTCGTTGGGGGCGACGTAGGCGACGACGCCGTCCATGTCACGCGGGTAGAAACGCTCGTAGTAGGTGGCCGTCATGCCGCCCTTGGAGCCGCCCGTGGAGATCCACTTCTTGTCGTAGATCTTCTTCAGGGCCCTGAAGATGCGGTGCTGGTCGCTCGCGGCCTGCCAGATGTCCAGCTTGGACCAGTCGGCGGGCTCGGGGCGGGACGGGGTGAAGAAGCGGTACTCCATGGAGACCTGGTTGCCGTCCACGATCTGCGTGGGCTCGCGGCGGCCGGGGTTGGTGGAGACGCTGTAGCCGCCGGTGTGGAAGACCGTGGGCCGGCTGACGTCCTTGTGCAGCACGGTGATCCGCTGCTGGAACGTGCCCTTGGAGGGGTGCCGGTGGTCGACGGGCTGGGTGAAGTTCAGGACGAAGTATCGGTAGCCGGGGTACGGCTTCTCCTGAATCAGGCTGACGCCCGGTATCGAGAGCAGCCGGTCCTTGATGTCGGTGGCTTCCGGCTGTGCGGCGGTCGCCGCCTGGGCCGTGCTCAGCGTGCCTATGAGCACGGTGAGAGCCAGCAGCCATCTGAGCGCCTTGCGCATGCGCGTGCACCCTTCCCTGTGAGTCGGATGTGCCGGAAGCTATCGGAGCAACACCCTTCACACCAGAGGGGGTTGGGCAGCGGCCCAGGTCCGCCGCGCGCGCCTCGCCCACGCCTCGCCCACCACGACCGCCGCGACCGTCAGCAGCGGAACCAGCCCGAGCTGCCCGAGCCGCGCCCCACGGATCCCCTGACCAGCACCCAGCGGTGGCCGGCGTACACGTCGATCGGCCCGATCCGGGCGCTGCGGTTGCCGGCCAGCTGCCGGGCCCGGTGGCCGCGCGCCTGCACGCTGACGGACATCCGCTTGCTCGCGCCGGGGCGCTTCTGGACGGTGAAGGCGCAGACCATGCCGTGGTTCTTGTAGACGTGCACCGAACCGGTGGAGAACGTCACCGTCCGCACCTTCCGGCCGGCGCAGGGCGCGGAGGCGGCCTCGGCGCTGCCCGGCGCGAGCAGCCCGAGCAGGAAGGACGCGACGAGCACGGCCAGCGCGGTCGGTGCGGCCGTCAACCGCCCATGTGTCGCACCAGAGTCCACGGTCCGCGCCTCCCCGCTCCGCCGTCATCGCCGTACTGGTGTACGGACGCACAGCGGGGGGCGAACGGTTGCCCGGCCCCCCGCTTCGACGTCAGCCGGACGTGCCGACCGGCTCCCCCACGAACGTCCGCCACAGCCGCGCGTACCGTCCGTCGCGCGCGAGCAGTTCCTCGTGGGTGCCGTCCTCGGCGACCCGGCCGTGGTCCATCACCACCACCCGGTCGGCGCGCGCCGCCGTGGTCAGCCGGTGCGCCACCACGAGCGTCGTACGGCGGCCCGCTATGCGGTCGGTGGCCTGGTTGACCTGGGCCTCCGTGGCCAGGTCCAGGGCGGCCGTCGCCTCGTCGAGGAGCAGGACGTCGGGGTCGACCAGCTCGGCGCGGGCCAGCGCGATCAACTGCCGTTGCCCGGCGGACAGGTTGCGGCCCCGCTCGGCGACCTCGTGCAGATAGCCGCCGTCCAGCGTGGCGATCATCTCGTGCGCGCCGACCGCCCGCGCCGCCGCCTCCACCTCGGCGTCGCCGGCGTCCGGGCGGCCGTAGGCGATGGCGTCGCGGACCGTGCCGGGGAAGAGGTACGCCTCCTGCGGGACCACGCCGAGCCGGTGGCGGTAGGAGGTGAGGTCGAGGGAGCGCAGGTCCGTGCCGTCGACCAGCACCCGGCCGGAGGTCGGGTCGTAGAACCGGGCCACCAGCTTGACGAGGGTCGACTTGCCCGCGCCGGTCTCGCCGACGAAGGCCACGGTCTGCCCGGCGGGGATCCTCAACTCGATGCCGGTCAGGGCCTCTTCGGGCGCGTCGTCGGGACCGTAGCGGAAGTGCACGTCCTCGAATGCGATCTCGCCGCGCAGCGACAGCACCTCCAGCGGCTCGTCGGCGGAGCGCGTGGACGCCGGCTCGCGCAGCAGCTCCTGGATGCGGCCCAGCGAGACGGTGGCCTGCTGGTAGCCGTCGAAGACCTGGGAGAGCTGCTGGACGGGGGCGAAGAACAGGTCGATGTAGAGGAGGTAGGCGACCAGGGCGCCCGTGGTGAGCGTGGCGTCGTCGATCCGGCCCGCGCCCACCACCAGGACGGCCGCGGCGGCCGTCGACGACAGGAACTGCACGAACGGGAAGTACACCGAGATCATCCACTGGCCGCGGATGCGCGCCCGGCGGTAGCCGTCGCTGCGCTCCGCGAACCGCTCCGAGCCCTCCCGCTCGCGCCGGAACGCCTGCACGATCCGCAGCCCGGCCACCGACTCCTGGAGGTCGGCGTTGACCGACGCCACCCGCTCGCGGGCGAGTTCGTACGCCTTCACACTGGCCCGGCGGAAGAAGTACGTGGCGAGGACCAGCGGCGGCAGGGTCGCGAACACGACGAGGGCGAGCTGCACGTCCAGCACCAGCAGGGCGACCAGGATGCCGAAGAAGGTGACGACCGAGACGAACGCGGTGACCAGACCGGTCTGGAGGAACGTCGACAGCGCGTCCACGTCGGTGGTCATCCGCGTCATGATCCGGCCGGTCAACTCCCGCTCGTAGTAGTCGAGTCCGAGCCGCTGGAGCTGGGCGAAGATCTTCAGGCGCAGCGAGTACAGGACGCGTTCGCCGGTGCGGCCGGTCATCCGGATCTCGCCGGTCTGCGCGGCCCACTGGGCGAGGACGGCGAGCAGGGCCAGCAGCGAGGCCGCCCAGACCGCGCCGAGCGCCGCCCGGCCGACCCCGTCGTCGATGCCGTGCCGGATCGTCACCGGCAGCAGCAGTCCCATGCCGGCGTCCACGGCGACCAGGCCCAGGCTGGCCAGCAGCGGGAGACCGAAGCCGCGCAGCAGCCGGCGCAGCCCGTAGGACTCCTCGGGGGTGACCGCGCGGGACTCGTCGACGTCCGGGACGTCGGTCGCGGGCGGAAGCGCCTCCACCCGGGCGAGCAGCTCGGGCGTGGCCGGGGTGCCGGCGAGCGCGGCGTCCTTGGGCACGCGGTCGCCGGTCCACAGCCTGGGGGTGACCCCGCGCTCGGCGTCGAACTCGGCGTCCAGCTCGTCCCGCACGGAGGTGTCCTCGCGGGGCGCGGCGGGGTGGGCGCGGCCCGGGGAGACGCCGCCCAGCTCGTCGGGGTCGGTGAGGAGGCGGCGGTAGAGCGCGGAGCGTTTCTGGAGCTCCTCGTGGGTGCCCAGGTCGGCGAGCCTGCCGCCGTCGAGGACGGCGATGCGGTCGGCGAGGTTGAGGGTGGAGCGGCGGTGGGCGATCAGGAGGGTGGTGCGGCCCTCCATGACGTGCTTGAGCGCCTCGTGGATCTCGTGCTCGACCCGGGCGTCCACGGCGGAGGTCGCGTCGTCCAGGACGAGCAGCCGCGGGTCGGTGAGGATCGCGCGGGCGAGCGCGATCCGCTGGCGCTGGCCGCCGGAGAGGGTCAGACCGTGCTCGCCGACCGTCGTGGCGTAGCCGTCGGGCAGCTCGGCGATGAACCCGTCCGCCTGGGCGGCGCGGGCGGCGGTCTCGATCTCCTCGTCGGTGGCGTCGGGGCGGCCGTAGGCGATGTTGGCGCGGACGGTGTCGGAGAAGAGGAACGAGTCCTCGGGGACCAGGCCGATCGCCGCGCGCAGCGAGTCGAGGGTGAGCTCGCGCACGTCGTGGCCGCCGACGAGGACCGCGCCCCGGGTGACGTCGTAGAACCGCGGCAGAAGCAGGGAGACGGTCGACTTGCCGGAGCCGGAGGAGCCGACCACGGCGAGGGTCTCGCCGGGGCGGATCTCGAAGGTCAGCCCGTCCAGGACGGGGCGGCCGTCCTCGTAGGCGAAGGAGACGTCGTCGAACTCGACGGTGGCGGGCGCGTCGGCGGGGAGCTCCTTGGCGCCCTCGCGGATCGACGGCTCGGTGTCGATCAGCTCCAGGACGCGTTCGGTGCCGGCGCGGGCCTGCTGGCCGACGGTGAGGACCATGGCGAGCATGCGGACCGGGCCGACCAGCTGGGCGAGGTAGGTGGAGAAGGCGACGAAGGTGCCGAGGGTGATGTTCCCGCGCACGGCGAGCCAGCCGCCGAGGGCGAGCATCGCGACCTGGCCGAGCGCGGGGACGGCCTGGAGGGCCGGGGTGTACCGCGAGTTCAGGCGGATCGTGCGCAGCCGCCCCGCGAAGAGCCTGCGGCCGACCTCCCGCAGCTTCCCCGTCTCCTGCTCCTCCTGCCCGAACCCCTTCACCACGCGGACCCCGCTGACGGCGCCGTCGACCACGCCGGCGACGGCCGCCGCCTGGGCCTGCGCGTACCAGGTCGCGGGGTGGAGCCTGGCCTTGCTGCGCCGGGCGATCCACCACAGGGCGGGGGCGACGGCGAGCGCGACGAGGGTGAGCGCCGGGGACAGCCACGCCATGATCCCGAGGGAGATCAGGAAGAGCAGGACGTTCCCGATGGTCATCGGGAGCATGAAGAGCAAGCTCTGGATGAGCTGGAGGTCGCTGGTGGCGCGGCCGACGACCTGCCCGGTGGACAGCTCGTCCTGCCGGCGGCCGTCGAGCCGGGCGATGGTGCGGAACATGTCCGTCCGCAGGTCGTGCTGGACGTCGAGGGCGAGCCGTCCGCCGTAGTAGCGGCGCACGTAGGTGAGGCCGTAGACGAGGACGGCCGCGGCGACCAGGGCGCCGGCCCAGGGGGCCATGGCGCGGGTCCGGTCGCCGATCACGTCGTCGATGATCACCTTGGTGACCAGGGGGACGAGGGCCATGACGGCCATGCCGGCGAGGGAGGAGACGAGCGCGAGGGTGACGTCCGTCGGGTGGCGCCACGCGTAGCCCCACAGTCGGCTGGTCCATCCCCGTCGCGATTTCACTCGGTGCCCTCCGGTCGGCCTGATCTTCCAGAAGGCACCAACGCGGATGTAAGCGGATTTCATCCCTCCGTTACGTTGCGGGCTGCTTCGTGGGCGCCGACGCGGACCCTGAGACGGCGTGGGCCGCCGATGCGGACCCTGAGACGGTAGGCGCGGGTCGTCTGCGTCGCGTTCTGGTTGTCGTCGCTCACCAGGAGCACCCGGAGCCCGCCCTTGCCGTACCCCGTGATCGTCATGCCCTCGATGTTGTCGAGGAGCGGGTTGGGCTGCGGCTGCTTCGCCGTCGCTCCCAGTGACGGGCAGGTGACGATGTCCGTCAGCAGGGTCTTATCGATCAGGCGTACGCCGTCCTGGCCCGTGAGGTTCTCGACGGCGGACGTGTCCGTGGCGTGGCGCGGGTCGGCCAGGTAGAGGCGGACGGTGTTGCCGACGCCCGCGGTGAAGCCGCGCTCCAGGACCAGGAGGCGGCCGTCCGGGGTGGCCTGGACCTCCGGGACGCCCAGGCCGGCGTCCGCGCGGTAGGCGTACTGGGCGGCGAGGGCGAAGCGGCCGTCCCGGGTCCGCCGCCAGGTCTGGAAGCGGACGGTGCCGGCGCTGTCGCCGGAGAGCGCGTACTCCATGGAGGCCAGCAGGGTGCGGCCGCCGGGGAGGAGGGTCAGGCCCTCGAAGGTGCCGTTGGAGGGGGCGCGCCCGGCCGGGGCGACCCGTAGGGGGCCGGGGACCGGGAGCCGGTCGAGGATCCTGCCGTCGCGGGAGTAGCGGCGTACGGACGGCTCGGTCTCGGAGCTGATCAGCCGGGTGCCGTCCCGGTCGATCACCAGGCCCTCGGAGTCGAGGGGCGCGCCGGTCTCGTCGGCGAGGGGGACGACGCCGGCCGGCTTCAGGGTGCGCGGGTCCAGGCGGAAGAGGGACGAGCGGTCGGAGAGGGCCGCGAGGGAGCCGTCCCTGTCGACGGCGAGCGCGGAGAAGTTGCCGACGAAGGTTCCGTCGTAGGAGGTCTTGTCGAGGGCGTCGGAGAAGCCGTCGAGGGCGACTCGGGGCGAACAGGCCCTGCTCTGCTGGGCGTTCTGCTGGGCGTTCGCGGGCCCGGCGGCGGTGAGACAGGCTGCCGCCGCCAGGCAGGCGGTGAGGGTGGCGAGTACGGATCGCAGGCGCATGGCCGCCACCGTAGGAGCGCCGGGTGACGGCCGGTAGGACGCATCTTGAACCCTCCCCCAGCTGAAGGCAGGGGGATTCCTGGCTCAGGAAGCCTCACCGGTCAGCGACCAGCGAGGTCTGACTCCCTCAGCGCCAGCCGGGACGGAACCTGCCCGGTTGCCCGAAAGCGTTGGCGTGCGCCGGCTTGGTTCTCGCTCGGCGCGTCGTGCGCGCTTGGTTCTCGCTACGCACGGTATGCCGCTTACCCGATCCTGTAGTCGGGGTTTCGCGGTGTCGCGGAGCTCGCGGGGCTCAGGAGGCCGCGAGGTCCCGGTGGACGACCTTGGCGACGCCCTGGATGGTGGCGATGCCGTAGTTCATCGTGCTGTTGCCGTGGGTCAGGACGGTGATGTGGTAGTCGTGGCCGCCGCCCTTGAAGTGCCCGACGCTGTGCACCCGCCAGCCGTTCGTCGCGCGCGACAGCCAGCCGTTCTTGACCTGGAGGGTGACGTTCGCGGGCTTGCCGTACGGCGTGCCCCAGCGCTGACCGGCCACGACCTGGCCCATCAGCCGGTTGACGTAGGCGCGGGAGGAGTCGAGCAGGACCGCGTTCTTCGCCGTGAGCAGTCGCAGCAGCTTCTGCTCGTCGGTGACGGTGATCTGGGTCAGGCCCCAGTAACCGTTCGCGCCCGGCTTGGTCTGCGTCATCTTCGCGGCGGCGAGGAAGCCCTTGATCTTCGTCAGACCGAGCTGGTTCCACAGGGCGGTGGTGGACGCGTTGTCCGACTTGGTGATCATGGCCGTGGCGAGGGTCCGCTCACGGGCGGTCAGCCCCCGCTTGGTCTTCTGCGCGTCCCACATCAGGGCGCCCAGGACGGTGACCTTGACGACGCTGGCGGAATCGAAGGCGGTGGAGGCGCGCAGCCCGCACGTGGTGTTGGTGGTGCGGTCGTAGACGCCGACGGCGACCGTGCCCTTGCGGCCCGCGAGGGCGGCCGTGATGTCCTTCTGGAGCTTGGCGGCGAGTCCCGCCTTGGCGGAAGTGCAGCTGACGGCGGGAGGGGCGGCCGCGGCAGGTGATGCGGCGGCCACGCCCGATATGAGGATGCCGGCGCCGATGGTGGTGGCGAGCATTCTCCTCGTACGTCTGAATGTCCGGTGAGTCATGCGGGGTTGACACACGAGTTCGGCGAAAAGTTGTACGAGCCATTCGGGGCGATACAAACAGTTGACCGAGCTGTCGGCCCGATCCCGGTCACGGCATTGCCAGGCCCTGAGCGTCTTCACAGCAGACGGCCAGCTTCGGCACAGCGGTCACCCACAACCGGCGTACAGCATGCGCAGGGTGACCTCAGCCACCGATCCACTCCCCCACGCGACCGCGTCCGCCGCGTCCGGCGCCTCCGTGTCCCCCGACTGGCCGCCGCCGGCGACCGCGTCCGATGTGACGCCCCCGCCGGAGCGGGCGCCGCGCTGGTCGCTGCCCGCCCTGATCGCGATCATGATCCTGGCGACGGCCCTGTACTCCTGGAACCTCTCGGGCTCCAGCCTCAACACCTTCTACAGCGCCGCCGTGCTGAGCGGCACCGAGAGCTGGAAGGCCTGGTTCTTCGGCTCGCTGGACGCGGGGAACTTCCTGACCGTCGACAAGCCGCCCTTCGCCCTGATGGTGATGGGCCTGTCCTGCCGTCTGTTCGGCTACGGCACCTGGCAGATGATGCTGCCGATGATCCTGGTCGCCGTCGCGACGATCTGGATCACGCACTCCTCCGTGAAGCGGGTGTGGGGCCACGGCGCGGCCACGGTCGCCGCGCTGGTGCTCGCGCTGACCCCGATCACCGTCGCCATCAACCGGGACAACAACCCCGACACGCTGCTGGTGTTCCTCATGGCGGGCGGTGCGGCGCTGGCCCTGCGGGCCGTGCACAACGGCAGGCTGCTGCCCCTCGTCGGCTCGGCGACCTGCTTCGGGCTGGCCTTCAACACCAAGATGCTCCAGGGCTACATCGCGCTGCCCGCCGTCTTCGCGGTCTATCTGTACGCGGCGAAGCCCAAGTTGGCGAAGCGGATCGTCAACCTGCTGATCGCGGGCGTGGCGTTGGCGGTGTCCAGCTTCTGGTGGGCGGCGGCCGTCTCGCTCGTCCCGGCCGACGAGCGCCCCTACATCGGCGGTTCGACCGACGGCAGCGCCTGGAACCTGATCATGGGCTACAACGGCCTCGGCCGGATCCTCGGCGGCGAGGGCAACGGCGGGGGCGGTGGAGGCGGCGGCGGAGGCTTCTCCGGGACCGCCGGCATCGGCCGGATGTTCAACGACATCCTCGGCGGCCAGATCTCCTGGCTGCTCCCCTTCTCGGCCGTCGCGCTCGTCGCCGGCCTGGTGCTGTGCGGCCGTCGCGCGCCCCGCACCGACCTCACCCGCGCCGCGCTGCTGCTGTGGGGCGGCTGGACGGTGCTGCACTACCTGACCTTCAGCCTGGCCGAGGGCACCATGCACCCGTACTACACGACCGCGCTCGCCCCCGGCATCGCGGCCCTGTGCGGGGGCGGCGGCGCGATGCTGCTGCGCGCGTTCCGCGCCGACCGGCGCTGGGCGTGGGTGCTGCCGCTCGCGCTCGGCGTGACCGCGGTCTGGGCGATCGTGCTGCTGCGCCGGGCGTCCGGCTGGAACACCTGGCTGTGGCCGGCGATCGGCGTCGTCATGGCGCTGGCGATCGTGGGCCTGTTCCTGTTCCGTTCCGGGGCGCGGGCGCGGCTGCTGGCCGCCTCCGTGGCCGCGGCGGTCGTCGCGGCGGTGGCGGGTCCGGCCGCGTACGCCTGGTCGGTGCCGACCGGCGCCGGCGGCGGCATGGGCGGCACCAACCCGACGGCCGGCCCGACGACGGGCAGCGGCGGCTTCGGGGGCGGCGGCGGCGGTCGGGGCGGGTTCCCCGGCGGCGGCCAGGGCGGCGCTCAGGGCGGTGCTCAGGGCCAGGCGGGCGGGCAGCCCGGTGCGCAGGCCGGCGGACAGCCCGGCGGGCAGGCGGGCGGCGGGCAGAGCGGCAGCGGGCAGGCCGGCGGCTTCCCCGGCGGCGGCTCGGCAGAAGGCGGCCAGACGGCGCCGGGCGGCGGCACCGGCGAACTGCCGGGCGGCGGGACGGCCGGCGGCACGCCTCCGGGCGGCACCGGCGACGGCGGCGCCGGCGGCACGGCCGAGGGCGGCGCGCCCCAGGGCGACGCGTCCGAGAACGGCGCCGGAACCGGCGGCGGCCCCGGCGGCGGGGGCGGCTTCGGCGGAGGCATGGGCGGCGGCGGGATGGGCGGCGCGAGCAGCGAACTCATCACGTACCTGAAGAAGAACCAGGACGGTGGCAAGTGGCTGCTGGCGGTGTCCAGTTCGCAGAGCGCGGCGCAGCTCATCGTCAGCAGCGGCGAGCCCGTCATCTCCATGTGGGGCTGGTCCGGCAGTGACAACGCGATGACCCTGGCCAGGCTGAAGGAGCTGGTGAAGAACGGCGAGCTGCACTACATCCAGCTCGGCGGCGGCATGGGCGGCGGCCCCGGCGGCGGCTCCACCGTCAGCTCCGAGGTGACGGCGTGGGTGCAGCAGAACGGGACGGCGGTGAAGGAGAGCGACTACAGCTCCGACGCGGCTTCGCAGGAGTCGACTTCGAGCGGCGCGTCCTCGAACGCGTCGGACTCCTCGAACTCTTCGAACTCCGCGAACTCCTCGGACTCGTCGAGCTCTTCCAACACCTCCGACTCCTCCAACTCCTCCAACTCCTCCAACTCCTCCAACTCCTCCAACTCCTCCAACTCCTCGACGATCTACCGTCTGGACGCCTCGGACGTGAACTGACGCACCGTCAACGGCCCCCGACCCAACGGTCGGGGGCCGTTCCCGTGCGCCGGGGGCAGTCGACTCGCGTAGACAAAGCCCGACTTGCCAGTTTCCGTCATCCGATCGACATGTCGGATTCATTTACAAGGCCGCATGTCCATGTCACTCTCCCGATTGCCGCCTCCCCTCAACCCGCGTAGATCGGACTCCCCACATGCTGGCTACGACGACACGCACACGCCGGTGGAAGTCGGTGGCCCTCGCCACCTCCGCCGTCCTGGTCGGCCTCACCGCCCCCGCCCTCACCGCGACCCCCGCCGCTGCGACCACGACCGCGTACGACTCGACGTACTACAAGAACGCGATCGGCAAGACGGGGACGAGCCTGAAGTCGGCCCTGCACACGATCATCACGCCGCAGACGAAGCTCTCCTACGCCGCCCTGTGGGAAGCGCTGAAGGTCACCGACCAGGACCCGAGCAACAGCAGCAACGTGAAGCTGCTCTACTCCGGGATCTCCCGCAGCAAGTCGCTCAACGGCGGCAACAGCGGCAACTGGAACCGCGAACACGTGTGGGCCCAGTCGCACGGCGACTTCGGCACCTCGGCGGGACCCGGCACCGACCTGCACCACATCCGCCCCGAGGACGTGACGGTCAACGCCGTCCGCGGCAACAAGGACTTCGACAACGGCGGCAGCAGCTTCACCAATTCCGGCGGCAGCCTCACCGACTCGAACTCCTTCGAGCCGCGTGACGCCGTCAAGGGCGACGTGGCCCGCATGATCCTCTACATGGCCGTCCGCTACGAGGGCGACGACGGCTGGCCGAACCTGGAGCCCAACGACCTCGTCACCAACGGCGGCACCCGCTACCACGGCCGCCTCTCCGTGCTGAAGCAGTGGAACGACGAGGACCCGCCGGACGCCTTCGAGGAGCGCCGCAACCAGGTCATCTACGACACCTACCAGAAGAACCGCAACCCGTTCATCGACCACCCGGAGTGGGTCGAGGCGATCTGGTAGGCGGCCGCGACAGCCGGCCCGCCTGAGAGGCGCTTCTCACTCCAGGTGCGTCGGCGCGAACATCCGCAGCACCGCCGGGAGGACGACCACCGAAGGCCCCGGTGTCGCCAGCGCCTTCGCGAGGTCGGCTTCCAGCGTCTCCGGGGTCGTCCGCACCCCGGGGACGCGGAACGACTCGGCCAGCGCCACGTAGTCCGGGCGGGTCAGCTCGGTCGCCGTGGCCTGGCCGAAGGCGTCGGTCATGTACTCGCGCAGGATGCCATAGCCGCCGTCGTCCACGATCAGCCAGGTGACGTTCAGCCCGTACTGCTTCGCCGTCGCCAGTTCGGCGATCGAGTACAGGGCGCCGCCGTCGCCCGACACCGCCAGCACCGGGCGGGTGGGGTCGGCGACGGCCGCGCCGAGCGCCGCCGGGAAGCCGTAGCCGAGGCCGCCCGCGCCCTGCGCGGAGTGCATCTGGTTGGGGCCCTTGGCGTCGAAGGCCGACCAGGCCCAGTACGCGAGGATCGTCATGTCCCAGAAGGACGGGGAGCCGGCCGGGAGCGCCCGGCGCACCGACGCCAACACCTCCTGTTCCAGGGTGAGTTCCTGGGCGGCGATGCGGTCGGCGACCTTCGCGAGGACGGCGCGGACGCGCTCGGGGGCGGCCGGGTCAGGGCGCTCGGACACCGTCTCCAGCAGCGCCTGGAGCGCGAGGCGGGCGTCCGCGTGGATGCCCAGCGCCGGGTGGTTGGACTCCAGCTTGCCGAGGTCGGCCTCGATCTGGACGACCCGGCCCCGCGGCTTGAACGTGTGGTAGTTCGAGGAGAGTTCGCCGAGACCCGAGCCGACCACCAGGAGCACGTCGGCGTCCTCCAGGAAGTCCGTCGTATGACGGTCCTCGATCCAGGACTGGAGGGAGAGGGGGTGGTTCCAGGGGAACGCGCCCTTGCCGCCGGGGGTGGTGACGACCGGCGCCTGGAGCGTCTCGGCCAGCTTCCTCAGCTTGCCGGCCGCGTCCGCCCGGATGACTCCCCCGCCCGCGATGATCGCGGGGCGGGCGGCGCGGGACAGCAAGTCGGCTGCCACGGCGGTCAGTTCGGGGCGCGGCGGCAGCTCCTCCGGGAAGGCGTCCCCGCCGGTCACCACCGGGATCGACGTCTTCGCGAGGAGGACGTCCTGCGGGATCTCCACCCACACCGGGCCGTGCGGCGCGCTCAGCGCCGACTTCCAGGCCGCCTCGATCGCGGACGGGATCTGCGACTGGGTGCGGACGGTGTGCACCGACTTGACGACGCCCCGGAACGAGGCGGCCTGGTCGGGGAGTTCGTGCAGATAGCCGTGACGGCCGCCGCCCAGCCCGGCCGTCGGCACCTGGCTGCTGATCGCCAGCACGGGCGCACTGGCCGCCGCCGCCTCCTGGAGGGCGGCGAGCGAGGTCAGGGCGCCCGGCCCCGTCGACAGCAGCAGCGGGGCCGCCTCGCCGGTGACGCGGCCGTACGCGTCCGCCGCGAAGCCCGCGTTGTTCTCCACCCGCAGGCCGACGTACCGCAGGTCGGAGCGGCGCAGCGCGTCGAACATGCCGAGGGCGTGCTGTCCGGGCAGGCCGAAGACGGTCGTCGCGCCGAGCCCGGCCAGCGTCTCCACGACCAGGTCTCCGCCGTTGCGGCCGGGGGGAGGGTTCAGCGCGGCCTCCGTCTGGGCGGCGGTCGGACGGAGCACCAGGTCGTGGTCGTGGGTCACTTGCCCTCGTTCTCCTCACGCGCCGCGGCGATCTGGCGGGACATGATCGTGGTCAGTTCGTACGCCGTGTGGGAGGCCGCCACCGACGTGATCTCGGCGTGATCGTACGCGGGGGCCACCTCGACGACATCGGCCGAGACCAGGTTGCAGGAGGCGAGGCCGCGCAGGATCTCCAGCAGTTCGCGGGAGGTCATGCCGCCGGCCTCGGGGGTGCCGGTGCCGGGGGCGTGGGCCGGGTCGAGGCAGTCGATGTCGATGGAGATGTAGAGGGGCCGGTCGCCGATGCGCTGGCGGAGCTGGTCGGCGACCTCGTCGGCGCCACGCCGGTAGACGTCCGCCGAGGTGACGATGCCGAAGCCCATCTTCTCGTCATCGGTGAGGTCCTGCTTGCCGTAGAGCGGGCCGCGGATGCCGACGTGGGAGAGCGCCTCGGTGTCGAGGATGCCCTCCTCCACCGCCCGGCGGAACGGCGTGCCGTGGGTGTACTCGGCGCCGAAGTAGGTGTCCCAGGTGTCGAGGTGGGCGTCGAAGTGGAGCAGGGCGACCGGGCCGTGCTTCTTCGCCACCGAGCGCAGCAGCGGCAGCGCGATGGTGTGGTCGCCGCCCAGGGTCATCAGGCGGGCGCCGGTGCCGAGCAGGTCGTCGGCCGCTGCCTCGACCGTCTCGACGGCCTCGTGGATGTCGAACGGGTTCACCGCGATGTCGCCGCCGTCCGCGACCTGCGCGAGGGCGAACGGGGAGGCGTCCTGGGCGGGGTTGTACGGCCGCAGCAGCCGGGACGCCTCACGGATGGCGTTGCCGCCGAAGCGGGCGCCGGGCCGGTACGAGACGCCCGAGTCGAACGGCACGCCGACGACGGCGACGTCCGCGCGGCCCACCTCGTCGAGGCGGGGCAGCCGGGCGAAGGTCGCGGGGCCGGCGTACCGGGGGATCCGCGAGGAGTCGACCGGGCCGCGCGGCGTCTCGTTGCTGCTCATGAACTGCCTTCTTTCCTACGCTTCATCGCGTATGCACTGCTCTGTACCACTGAGGACGACTCTACTGGGGAGCCGGGACGGGGTCGGACACGAGTTCGGGGTCGCGTCCGGCGAGCCGCTCGCGCCAGGCGGCGAGGACGGCGGCGTCGGTGGGCCGGGTCGCCAGGGACACCACGGCGTAGGCGGCGAGGGATGCGAGCAGACCGTAGTAGACCGGCTCGTTGGCGAGGATGCCGTGGGTGATCATCAGGACGACGACCGTGAGTCCGCCGGCCGCGACGGAGGCCAGCGCGCCCCGGTCCGTGCCCCGCCGCCACAGCAGCCCGCCGAGGATCGGCACGAGGAGCCCGCCGACGAGCAGGTTGTAGGCGACGGTCAGCGCCTCGACGACGTTGTTCAGCGCGATGGCGGTGCAGATCACCGCGACGCCCATGAGGAGGATGAAGGCGCGGTTGCCCTTGACCTCGTCGTGCTCGCCGTCCGGGGTCCGCGCCGCGCCCCGCAGCCGGGACCAGATGTCGTTGTTGGCGACGGTCGCGCAGGCGATGAGCGCGCCGGAGGAGGTCGACATCACGGCCGCGAGCGCGGCGGCCAGCACCAGCCCCCGCACGCCGACGGGCAGTTCGTGCTTGACGATCGTGGCGAAGGCGTCGTCGGCGGCGGCCAGGTTCGGGTAGAGCACCTTCGCCGCGGTGCCGATGACGGCCCCGGCCAGGGCGTACACCAGACAGTAGGCGCCGGCGACCGTGCCGCCCCACCTGGCCGTCCTGTCACTGCGGGCGGTGAACACGCGCTGCCAGATGTCCTGCCCGATGAGCATCCCGAAGGTGTAGATCAGGACGTAGGTGAAGATCGTCTCGCCGCCGATGCCCAGCGGGTCGAAGTACTCGGTGGGCAGCTTCGCCCGCATCTCGCCGAACCCGCCCGCCCGGACGACGGCGATCGGCAGCAGCAGGAGCAGCACGCCGATCGTCTTGACCACGAACTGCACCATGTCCGTCAGCGTGATCGACCACATGCCGCCGAGCGTGGAGTACGCGACGACGATCGAGCCGCCGAGGACGATCGCGAGCGTCCGGTTCACGTCGAACAGGACGTCGAAGATCGTGGCGTAGGCGATGGTCGAGGTGACCGCGAGCATGAGGGTGTACGCCCACATGACGACACCGGAGATCACGCCGGCCCGGCCGCCGTAGCGCAGGTCGAGCATCTCGGAGACGGTGTAGACCTTCAGCCGGGCGATGCGGGCCGAGAAGAAGACCGACAGGGCGAGCAGCCCGAGGCCGATGGTGAACACCATCCACGCGCCGGACAGCCCGTACTGGTAGCCCAGCCCCACGCCGCCGATGGTGGACGCGCCGCCCAGGACGATCGCCGCCATGGTGCCGGAGTACAGGGCGGGGCCCAGGCGGCGTCCGGCCACCAGGAACTCGCTCTTCGACCTGGCGCGGCGCATGCCCCACCAGCCCATGGCCAGCATGCCGGCCAGATAGGCGACGATCACGATGTAGTCGACGGCCATGGGGGCCCACCCTTCGTTCGACGGCCGAGGTGGTTCGGGCACTGACCCTAGGTGGCTGGAAAGTGGCCTGGAAGTGTACGTTTCATCCACTCGACGCATCCGGGCTGGAAGGAACGCACACCATGCCCGTCTCCCCGCCCGATCCCGCCGTCCCGCCCACGCCGCCGGTGCCGCTCGCCGCCCTGCTGGCCCGCGAGGACCTGGGCCTGCGGCAGATCGCCGGGCCGTCGGACCCCAGCCTGGTCGTGCACTGGGCGCACACCTCGGAAATGGCCGATCCGTATCCGTACCTGCTCGGCGGCGAGCTGCTGCTGACGGCCGGGGTGCACGTCCCGGAGGCGGCGGGGTCGGGCACGTACTTCGACGACTACGTCTCCCGGGTCGTCGCGGCGGGCGGGGCGGCGCTCGGCTTCGGTCTCGCGCCGGTGCACGACTTCGTGCCGCGCGCGCTGGTCGCGGCCTGCGAGAGGTACGGGCTGCCGCTGCTGGAGGTCCCGCCGCGCACCACCTTCTCCGGCGTCGCCCGCGCGGTCTGGCAGCTCATGGCCCAGGCCCGGCACGCCGAACTGCGCCGGGTGACGGAGGCCCAGCAGAGCCTCGCCGCCGCCGCGTCCCGCCCGGACCCGGCCTCGTCGGTGCTGCGGCAGCTCGCCCAGCGGGTCGGGGGGCGCGCGGTGCTGTACGGGCCCGACGGCACGGAGATCGCGTCCGCGGGCAGGGACCAGGGCGGCCGGGCGCGGACGGCGCTGGCCGGGCTCGCGGCCGTCGTACGCCCCGACACCGCGCCCCGCGCTCCGGAGGCGGGCATCGCCGGCGCGGACGCCCCGACGCCGACGGGAACTCCTGCTGCCGCCGGCCCGGCGGGGACGGGCGGCGTCGGGCGGGCCGTTCCCTCCTCCGCCACCGACACCGTCGACGGGAACCACCTCGCCGCCTACGCGCTCGGGGCCGGGCAGGGATTCGTGCTCGGCGTGGCGTCGCCCCGACGGGAGCCCGGGGACCACACCATCGCCTCCGTCGCCGCCGTGCTGCTCTCCCTCCTCACCGGCGAGCACCGCAGCGGCACGGGGGCGGCCCGTTCCTCGGCGCTCGTGCGGCTGCTGCTGGGGGCCGCGCCGGAGACGGTGGCCCCGCTGCTGGGCGGGGAGCGGTGGCGGGTGGCGCACGGGCGGCCGGAGGCGGCGGGGGCCCCGGACGCCGTTGCCGCCTCCGCGCTGGGCGCGGCCCTCGGTTCGCCGTTGGCCGACCTCACCGAGGGGGTCGTACGGGTGCTGGTGCCGGCCGAGCGGGAGGTCGCCGCCCAGGCCGGCTGGACGCTGGGGGTGTCCGCCGTCGTGGAGCCCGCCGAGTGGGCCGCCGCCGACGTGCAGGCGGCCCGCGCCCTGGCCCGCGCCCGCGCGACCCGCACCGCGCTCGTCCGGCACGGCGCGCCGTCCGCCCTCGCCGACCTCGTCCCGCGCGACGAGGCCGAAGCGCACGCCCGTGCCCTCCTCGGCCCGGTCGCCGCCGCCCCGGCCCTCACCGAGACCCTGCGCACCTGGCTCTCCCTGCACGGCAGTTGGGACCGCACGGCGGTCGCGCTGGCCGTGCACCGCAACACCGTCCGGCAGCGGATCGCCCGCTGCGCCGCCCTCCTCGACACCGACCTGGACGACCCGGACGTGCGCATGGAGCTGTGGTTCGCGCTGAAACGGCTGTGAACACCGCAGGCTCACGCAGACGGTGGGCCCCCGGCTGCCTCACAATAAGGACCATGCCGATACCCGGGACTCCCAGCCGCGACGAGCTCGTCGCCCACCTCGTCAGAACCCGTATCGCGGGTGACGTCGCCACGCCGCGCGAGAACAACCTCTCCCACTACCGCCAACTCGCGAACGGCGTACGCAACTTCTGGCTCGGCCTGGAGCTCGGCGACCGCTGGACCGACGAGCAGGACGTGCTCGCGGTGATGGCGGAGCGGGTCGGCGTCAACGACGACCCCGAGTTCCGGTACGGCCAGGACACCATCGACCCCGAGCTGACGGTGGACGCCCTGGACCGGATGGCGGGCCGGCTGCGCAAGGCGGCCGAGGACCGGCAGCGGGTGCTGTTCGCCACCGGTCACCCGGGCGGCCTGCTGGACGTGCACCGGGCCACCGCCGCGGCCCTGCGCACGGCCGGCTGCGAGATCGTCGTCATCCCGGACGGGCTCCAGACGGACGAGGGATACGTCATGCAGTTCGCCGACGTGGCGGTCCTCGAACACGGCGCGACGCTCTGGCACACCCACTCGGGCGAGCCGATGAAGGCCATCCTGACCGCCCTGGAGCGCGCGGGACGCCCCCTGCCGGACCTGGTCGTCGCCGACCACGGCTGGGCTGGGTACGCCGGTCAGCACGGCGTCGACTCCGTCGGGTACGCCGACTGCAACGACCCGGCCCTGTTCATCGCCGAGGCGGAGGGCACCGTGCAGGTGACGGTGCCCTTGGACGACCATGTGGTCAGCCCGCGCCACTACGACCCGATGACGGCGTACCTGCTGGCGGCGGCGGGACTGGCGTAGGCGGGCGGCTCAGAAGCTGCTCGGCCCTTGAGTCCGCTCAGCCCTTGAGTCCGCTCAGCCCTTGTAGCGGTGGTCGCCGCCGTTGCCGCCGAACCCGTCTCCGCCGAATCCGTTGCCGTAGCCGTAGCCGTAGCCGCCGAACCCGTTGTCGTAGAAGACGTTGCCCACGAAGGGGCTGTAGGGGCTGACGAAGAACGGGCTCAGGCCGTAGACGTCGCCGGCGTACCGGTTGCTGTGACAGCTGCCGTACCACCAGTAGTAGCCGTCGTAGCAGTGGCCGTGGCCGCTCTGGGTGCTGCGGTCCAGGGAGGCGGTGGACGCCGAAGCGGTGCCCGCCGTGCCTGCCGCGATGCCGCCGGCCAGCAGCAGGCCGGCGGCGGACAGCGCGGCGAAGCGCCTCGCACCTCGTGCTCGCATGGGAATCACCTTTCGCTCCATCGTCGCCCGCGCCGCCTTCGAGGGGCGCGGGACTGGATGGCCGCAACCGCGGAACGGACGACGCGGCAGGGTCCCGGGGTGTCACCGCGGGTGTCGCCCCGGGTGTCGTCGCTGGTGTCCGGGAGGCTGCCTCGGGGCTGTCCCTGAGGCACGGGCTCGACCACGTGTCCTCGGGCGCCGCGCCGGGTTCGGTGGCTCACGGCGCTCGCGTCGGACGCGTCCCGTGCTGTGCCGGAACCGGTCGGCCGGATGTGCCGCGCGTGCGGCGTTCAGTCTTCGAGCCTAGTCCCGGGGCGGCACGTCGGCATCTCGGACCGCGGGCGTGGCGTCCGCCGTCCCCTTGCCTACCGGGGGACGCGGACCACGCCCTCCTGGATCACCGAGACCGCGAGCTGTCCGTCCTGCGTGTAGATACGGGCCTGGCCGAGTCCGCGGCCGCCGTGCGCCGACGGCGACTCCTGGTCGTACAGCAGCCATTCGTCGGCGCGGAACGGGCGGTGGAACCACATCGCGTGGTCCAGCGAGGCGCCGACGACGTCGCCGACCGCCCAGCCGCCGCGGCCGTGCGCGAGGAGGACGGAGTCGAGCAGCGTCATGTCGGAGACGTAGGTGGCGAGGACGACGTGCAGCAGCGGGTCGTCCGCCAGCTTGCCGTTGGTGCGGAACCAGACCTGGCTGTGCGGCTCGCGCGGCTCGCCGAACTTCCCGTAGGGCGGCTCGTCGACGTAGCGCAGGTCGATGGCCTGGCGGGCCTCGAGGAACTTCTCGACGACGGCCGGGTCGAGGTGGTCGTAGCCGCGCAGCCGCTCGTCGGAGGTGGGCAGGGTCGCCGGGTCGGGCGAGGGCGGCATCGGGGCCTGGTGGTCGAGGCCCTCCTCGTACGTCTGGAAGGACGCCGACAGGGCGAAGATCGGCCTGCCGTGCTGGACCGCGACCGCGCGCCGGGTGGTGAAGGAGCGGCCGTCGCGGATGCGTTCGACGTTGTAGACGATGGGCGCGCCGGGGTCGCCCATGCGCAGGAAGTACGCGTGCAGGGAGTGGGCGTGCCGGTCCTCGGGGACCGTGCGCCCGGCGGCGACCAGGGCCTGGGCCGCGACCTGTCCGCCGAAGACGCGGGGGACGACGGCGGACCGGGACTGGCCGCGGAAGATGTTCTCCTCGATCTGCTCCAGGTCGAGCAGATCGAGGAGATCCTGAAGTGCCTGGCTCATGGAGTCAGTTGTATCGGCCGGTGATTGCGCACGGCTTACAGGCCCATGTCCTTCGCGATGATCGACTTCATGATCTCGCTGGTGCCGCCGTAGATGCGGTTGACGCGGTTGTCCGCGTACAGGCGGGCGATCGGGTACTCGTTCATGAAGCCGTAGCCGCCGTGCAGCTGGAGGCAGCGGTCGATGACGCGGTGGGCGACCTCGGTGCAGAACAGCTTGGCGGAGGCGGCCTCGGCGGGGGTCAGCTCGCCGGCGTCCAGGGCCTCGGTGGCGCGGTCGGCGACGGCCTCGGCGGCGTCCACCTCGGCCTGGCAGGCGGCCAGCTCGAACTTGGTGTTCTGGAAGGACGCGACGGTCTGGCCGAAGACGGTGCGCTGCTGGACGTAGTCCTTGGCGAACCGGACGGCGGCCTTGGCCTGGGCGTAGGCGCCGTAGGCGATGCCCCAGCGCTCGGAGGCGAGGTTGTGGCCGAGGTAGTAGAAGCCCTTGTTCTCCTCGCCGAGGAGGTCCTCGACGGGGACCTTCACGTCGACGAACGCCAGCTCGGCGGTGTCGGAGGTCTTCAGACCCAGCTTGTCGAGCTTGCGGCCGACGGAGTAGCCCTCGGCCTTGGTGTCCACCACGAAGAGGGAGATGCCGTGGCGGCGGTCCTCGGCGGTGGGGGCGGCGGTGCGGGCGCAGACGATCATGCGGTCGGCGTGGACGCCGCCGGTGATGAAGGTCTTGGCGCCGTTGAGGACGTAGTGCGTGCCGTCCTCGGAGAGCTTGGCGGTGGTCTTCATGCCCGCGAGGTCGGAGCCGGTGCCCGGCTCGGTCATCGCGATCGCCCACATCTCCTCGCCGGAGACGAACTTCGGCAGGAAGCGCTTCTTCTGCTCGTCGTTGGCCAGCATCTTGATGTACGGCAGGCCGAGCAGCACGTGCACGCCGGAGCCGCCGAAGGTGACGCCCGCACGGGCGGTCTCCTCGTACAGGACGGCCTCGAACTTGTACGAGTCGATGCCGGCGCCGCCGTACTCCTCGTCGACGCGGATGCCGAAGACGCCGAGCTCGGCGATCTTGTAGTAGAAGTCGCGCGGCGCCTGGCCGGCGGCGAACCACTCGTCGTAGACGGGGACGACCTCGGCCTCGATGAAGGCCCTGAGGGTCTCCCGGAACGCCTCGTGATCCTCGTTGAACACCGTACGGCGCACCGCCGCCACCTCCAGCTGCCTCGCATGTCTAAGCGCTTGCTCATTGCACGGTACCGGCGAGTAGGGAACACGTCCAGGGCCCCCCGTGGTAACGCCCGTCACGCCTTCCAGCCCGTCCGGCGTTTGAGGACGAGGCCCGTTCAGGGCCGAAAGCGGGGGCCCGGGGGTGGCAGCCCCCGAGGACGGGACGGGTAGGGGCGGCGGGGGCGAAGCCCCCCGGGGCCCGGGCGGAGTCTCACCGCTCACCGGCGGAGCCGAACGCCCCCCGGGCCATTCGGTGCAGCAGCGCCGCGGTGGCGCCCCGGCCCGGCAGGGATCCCGGTCGCCCGAGGTGCGGCGTCGAGTTCAGCAGCCCGAACACCGAGTGCACAGCGGAGCGCGCGGTCGGCTCCGACAGCTCCGGATACACCTCCCGCACCACCCCCACCCACAGCTCCACGTACTGCCGCTGCAACTGCCGCACCAGCTTGCGGTCGCTGTCCCGCAGGCGGTCCAGCTCACGGTCGTGCAGGGTGATCAGAGGACGGTCGTCGATGGCGAAGTCGATGTGCCCCTCGATGAGCGAGTCGAGGACCGCCCCGGCGTCACCGCCCGCCCCGTCACCCCCGCCGCTCCCGTCCGCCTCCGCGACCCGCCGCCGCGCCCCGTTCAGCAACTGCCCGCTGATCCCGACCAGCAGCTCCGCCAGCATCGCGTCCTTGCCGGGGAAGTGCCGGTAGAGCCCGGGGCCGCTGATGCCGACCGCGGCCCCTATCTCGTCCACCCCGACGCCGTGGAACCCGCGCTCGGCGAAGAGCCGCGCGGCCTCCTTGAGGATCTGCTCGCGGCGGGTGGGGGCGTCGGTTCTGGTGGCCATGAAATCAATTCTAGACAGCGAGGTTAGCGCTCGTTAACCTGATGGAAATGGTTAACGCTCATTAACAGTCGATCACTGGGTGAGGGGACCGCAAGGATGGAGCAGGCACCGGAGCTGACGAGCGCGGCAGACCCCGCGTCGGAGGCCTGGCGGGCCAACGAGGAAGCGCACCGCGCACTCGTCGAGGAACTGCGCGGCAAGCTCGCCGCCGCCCGCCTCGGCGGCGGCGAGAAGGCGCGCGAGCGGCACACCGCGCGCGGCAAGCTGCTGCCGAGGGACCGGGTGGACGCCCTCCTCGACGCCGGCTCGCCGTTCCTGGAGCTCGCGCCCCTCGCCGCCGACGGGATGTACGAGGGGCAGGCCCCGGCCGCCGGCGTGATCGCCGGGATCGGCCGGGTGAGCGGCCGGGAGTGCGTGATCGTCGCCAACGACGCGACCGTCAAGGGCGGCACGTACTACCCGATGACCGTGAAGAAGCACCTGCGGGCGCAGGAGGTGGCGCTGGAGAACCGGCTGCCCTGCCTGTACCTGGTGGACTCCGGCGGCGCCTTCCTGCCGATGCAGGACGAGGTGTTCCCCGACCGCGAGCACTTCGGGCGGATCTTCTACAACCAGGCCCGGATGTCGGGCGCGGGCATCCCGCAGATCGCGGCGGTGCTCGGCTCGTGCACGGCGGGCGGGGCGTACGTCCCGGCGATGAGCGACGAGGCCGTCATCGTGCGCGGCCAGGGGACGATCTTCCTCGGCGGTCCTCCGCTGGTGAAGGCCGCCACCGGCGAGGTGGTCACCGCGGAGGAGCTCGGCGGCGGCGAGGTCCACGCGCGCGTGTCGGGCGTCACCGACCACCTCGCGGAGGACGACGCGCACGCCCTGAGGATCGTGCGGACCATCGTCTCCACGCTGCCGGCCCGCCGGTCCCTGCCCTGGGAGGTCCGCCCGGCCGCCGAGCCCAAGGTCGACCCCTACGGGCTGTACGGCGCGGTCCCCGTCGACTCCCGTACCCCCTACGACGTACGCGAGGTCATCGCCCGTATCACCGACGGCTCCCGCTTCGCCGAGTTCAAGTCGGAGTTCGGGCAGACCCTGATCACCGGCTTCGCCCGGATCCACGGCCATCCGGTCGGGATCGTCGCCAACAACGGCATCCTGTTCTCCGAGTCCGCCCAGAAGGGCGCGCACTTCGTCGAGCTGTGCGACCAGCGCGGGATCCCGCTGCTCTTCCTCCAGAACATCTCCGGGTTCATGGTCGGCCGGGACTACGAGGCCGGCGGCATCGCCAAGCACGGCGCCAAGATGGTGACGGCCGTCGCCTGCACGCGCGTGCCGAAGCTGACCGTCGTGGTCGGCGGCTCGTACGGCGCGGGGAACTACTCCATGTGCGGCCGGGCCTACTCCCCCCGCTTCCTGTGGATGTGGCCCAACGCCAAGATCTCCGTGATGGGCGGCGAGCAGGCCGCCTCGGTCCTCGCCACCGTCAAGCGGGACCAGCTGGAGGGGCGCGGCCAGGAGTGGGCCGTGGAGGAGGAAGAGGCGTTCAAGGACCCGATCCGCGCGCAGTACGAGCGCCAGGGCAACGCCTACTACGCCACCGCCCGCCTCTGGGACGACGGCGTCATCGACCCGCTGGACACCCGCCAGGTCGTCGGCCTGGCCCTGACCGCCTGTGCCAACGCGCCCCTGAGCGACCCTCAGTTCGGCGTCTTCCGGATGTGAGGAGGAGACCCTTGTTCGACACCGTGCTCGTGGCCAACCGCGGCGAGATCGCCGTCCGTGTCATCCGCACCCTGCGCTCGCTCGGCGTGCGTTCGGTGGCGGTCTTCTCCGACGCGGACGCCGACGCCCGGCACGTGCGGGAGGCCGACACCGCCGTGCGGATCGGCCCGGCCCCGGCCGCCGAGAGCTATCTGTCCGTCGAGCGGCTGCTGGAGGCCGCCGCCCGCACGGGCGCCCGGGCCGTCCATCCGGGGTACGGCTTCCTCGCGGAGAACGCCGCCTTCGCGCGCGCGTGCGCCGACGCGGGGCTCGTCTTCATCGGGCCGCCGGCCGAGGCGATCGCCCTGATGGGCGACAAGATCCGCGCCAAGGCGACCGTGCAGGAGGCCGGGGTGCCGGTCGTGCCGGGCTCGTCCGGCAGTGGTCTCGACGACACCCAGCTGATCGAGGCGGCCCGGGAGATCGGCGTGCCGGTGCTGCTGAAGCCGAGCGCCGGCGGCGGCGGCAAGGGCATGCGCCTGGTCCGCGACCCGGCCGTCCTCGCCGACGAGATCGCCGCCGCCCGCCGCGAGGCCCGCGCCTCCTTCGGCGACGACACGCTGCTCGTCGAGCGGTGGATCGACCGGCCCCGCCACATCGAGATCCAGGTGCTGGCGGACGCCCACGGCAACGTGATCCACCTGAGCGAGCGCGAGTGCTCGCTCCAGCGCCGGCACCAGAAGATCATCGAGGAGGCGCCCAGCGTCCTCCTCGACGAGACCACCCGGGCCTCGATGGGCGAGGCGGCGGTCCAGGCGGCCCGCTCCTGCGGCTACCGGGGCGCGGGCACCGTGGAGTTCATCGTCCCGGGCGGCGACCCCAAGGCGTACTACTTCATGGAGATGAACACCCGTCTCCAGGTGGAGCACCCGGTCACCGAGCTGGTCACCGGCCTGGACCTGGTGGAGTGGCAGCTGCGGGCGGCGGCGGGCGAGCCCCTGCCGTTCCGCCAGGACGACATCGCCCTCACCGGGCACGCCGTCGAGGCCCGCCTGTGCGCCGAGGACCCCGCGCGCGGGTTCCTGCCCTCCGGCGGCACGGTGCTCAGACTGCGCGAGCCCCAGGGCGACGGCGTCCGCACCGACTCGGGACTCGTCGAGGGCGCCGAGGTCGGCAGCCTGTACGACCCGATGCTGTCCAAGGTGATCGCGTACGGCCCCGACCGCGCGACGGCGCTCCGCAAGCTGCGGGCGGCCCTCGCGGAGACGGTCACGCTGGGCGTGCAGACCAACGCCGGGTTCCTGCGCCGGCTGCTGGCCCATCCGGCGGTCGTGGCGGGCGAGCTGGACACCGGGCTCGTGGAGCGGGTGGCGGAGGAGCTGGTCCCCGCCGACGTGCCCGAGGAGGTCTACGAGGCCGCCGCCGCCGTACGCCTGGAGGCGCTGCGGCCCCGCGGGGACGGCTGGACGGATCCCTTCTCGGTGCCGAGTGGCTGGCGGATGGGCGGCGTGCCCCGGCCGGTCGGCTTCCACCTACGGGTGACCGAGCCCGTCGAGCACAGCGCGCGCGGCGCCCACACCGTCACCGACGACCGCGTCCACGTCACCCTGGACGGCGTCCGGCACTCCTTCCACCGGGCCGGCGACTGGCTGGGCCGGGACGGCGACGCCTGGCACGTGCGCGACCACGACCCGGTCGCCGCGGCCCTGTCGGGGGCCGCGCACGCGGGCGCCGACTCGCTGACCGCGCCCATGCCGGGCACGGTGACGGTGGTGAAGGTCGCCGTCGGCGACGAGGTGACCGCCGGTCAGAGCCTGCTGGTGGTCGAGGCGATGAAGATGGAGCACGTCATCTCCGCCCCGCACGCCGGCACGGTCGCCGAACTGGACGTCACGCCGGGCACGACGGTCGCCATGGACCAGGTCCTGGCGGTCGTCGCACCGCACGAGGAGGCGGCTCCGTGACCCTGCGAGGACTTCCCATGGCCGTACCGTCCGAGGGCCTGCCCGGGCGGGTCAGGATCCATGAGGTCGGGGCGCGCGACGGCCTCCAGAACGAGAAGTCGACCGTGCCGACCGAGGTGAAGGCGGAGTTCGTGCGCCGGCTCGCCGGTGCGGGTCTGACGACCATCGAGGCGACCAGCTTCGTGCATCCCAAGTGGGTGCCCCAACTGGCCGACGCCGAGCAGCTGTACCCGCTGGTGGCGGACCTTCCCGTCGAGCTGCCCGTCCTGGTGCCGAACGAACGCGGACTGGACCGGGCGCTGGCCCTCGGGGCCACCCGGGTCGCCGTGTTCGCCAGCGCCACCGAGTCCTTCGCCAAGGCCAACCTCAACCGCACGGTGGACGAGACGCTGGCCATGTTCGAGCCGGTGGTGGCGCGCTCGAAGGCCGACGGCGTCCAGGTGCGCGGCTATCTCTCCATGTGCTTCGGCGACCCGTGGGAGGGCGCGGTCCCGGTCCCGCAGGTGGTGCGGGTGTGCCGGGCGCTGCTCGACATGGGCTGCGACGAGCTGAGCCTCGGCGACACGATCGGCGTCGCGACGCCCGGTCATGTCGGGCAGCTCCTCGCCGCGCTCACCGAACAGGGCGTCCCCGTCAGCGCGTTGGGCGTGCACTTCCACGACACCTACGGCCAGGCGCTCGCCAACACCCTGGCCGCGCTCCAGCACGGCGTCACCACCGTGGACGCCTCCGCGGGCGGCCTCGGCGGCTGCCCGTACGCGAGGTCCGCCACCGGCAACCTCGCCACCGAAGACCTCGTGTGGATGCTGCGGGGCCTCGGCATCGACACCGGGGTCGACCTCGGCCGCCTCGTCGCCACAAGCGTCTGGATGGCCGGACGACTGGGCCGACCCAGCCCCTCCCGCACCGTCCGGGCCCTGTCCCACAAGGAGCAGTGATGGACCACCGTCTCTCCCCCGAACTCGAGGAACTCCGCCGTACGGTGGAGGAGTTCGCCCATGACGTCGTCGCCCCCAAGATCGGCGAGTTCTACGAGCGGCACGAGTTCCCGTACGAGATCGTCCGTGAGATGGGCCGTATGGGCCTGTTCGGGCTGCCGTTCCCCGAGGAGTACGGCGGCATGGGCGGCGACTATCTGGCGCTGGGCATCGCGCTGGAGGAACTCGCGCGGGTCGACTCGTCCGTCGCCATCACCCTGGAGGCGGGCGTCTCCCTGGGCGCGATGCCGCTGCACCTGTTCGGCACGGAGGAGCAGAAGCGCGAGTGGCTGCCCCGGCTGTGCTCGGGGGAGATGCTCGGCGCGTTCGGCCTGACGGAGCCCGACGGCGGCTCCGACGCGGGCGCGACGCGCACGACGGCACGGCTGGACGAGACGACGGACGAGTGGGTGATCAACGGCACGAAGTGCTTCATCACCAACTCGGGCACCGACGTCACCGGGCTGGTCACGGTCACGGCGGTCACCGGCCGCAAGCCGGACGGCAGGCCGCTGATCTCGGCGATCATCGTCCCGTCCGGCACCCCCGGCTTCACGGTCGCCGCCCCCTACTCCAAGGTCGGCTGGAACGCCTCGGACACCCGGGAGCTGTCCTTCGCGGACGTCCGCGTCCCGGCGGCGAACCTGCTCGGCGAAGAGGGCCGCGGCTACGCCCAGTTCCTGCGCATCCTCGACGAGGGCCGCATCGCCATCGCCGCCCTCGCCACCGGGCTCGCCCAGGGCTGTGTGGACGAGTCGGTGAAGTACGCGCGGGAGCGGCAGGCGTTCGGCCGTCCGATCGGCGCGAACCAGGCCATCCAGTTCAAGGTCGCCGACATGGAGATGAAGGCGCACACGGCCCGCCTCGCCTGGCGTGACGCCGCGTCCCGGCTGGTGGCCGGCGAGCCGTTCAAGAAGGAGGCGGCCCTGGCGAAGCTGTACTCGTCGACGGTCGCCGTCGACAACGCCCGCGACGCCACCCAGATCCACGGCGGTTACGGCTTCATGAACGAGTATCCGGTCGCCCGGATGTGGCGCGACTCCAAGATCCTGGAGATCGGCGAGGGCACGAGTGAGGTTCAGCGCATGCTGATCGCACGGGAGTTGGGCCTGGTCGGCTGATCCCCGACAGGAGAGGGCTCCGCGGTACGGCCGCGGCGGGTGTGCTCGCCGCGGCCTTCTGCACGGGCAACTCCGGTTCCGTATTGGCCGGAAGCCGCCCAACCTCCGCGCGCCCTACGCGTGTCGCACGCGTTCACACGCCCCCGCTTCCGTGATGCGTGGGCGTCCCGGAAACGGGCACACGTCCCATCAGGTGGCAAGGCACTCACAGGCACCACCCCCTGGACAAGATCTGAGGTTAGGCTAACCTACATTCGAACTTGCCCTTGGGTGATCAGCCCCGTTCGAAAGCAGCCAGATTGATGTCCAACGCCACCAACCACCTCACCCGCCGCGGCATCCTCGCCGCCGGTGGCGCCCTCGGCCTCGGAGCCGTGCTCGCAGCCTGCGGGGACGACGACGCGAAAAGCGGTGGCTCGGACTCGACCGCCGGCCCCTCCGCCAAGTCGGGCCCCTGGACGTTCAAGGACGACCGCGGCACCACCGTGAAGCTCGACAAGGCGCCCGCGAACATCGTCGCCTTCACCGGCGTCGCCGCCGCGCTGTTCGACTACGGCATCACGGTCAAGGGCGTGTTCGGCCCGACCAAGACCGCCGCCGGCAAGGCCGACGTCCAGGCCGGCGACATGGACATCTCCAAGGTCGAGATCCTCGGCAACGTCTGGGACGAGTTCAACGTCGAGAAGTACGCGGCGCTCGCCCCCGACGTGCTGATCTCCACCATGTTCGACAGCGCCGGCACCCTCTGGTACGTCCCCGAGGCCTCCAAGGACAAGATCGCCAAGCTGGCCCCGAGCGTCGGCATATCCGTCTACGACCGCCAGCTCACCGCGCCGCTGGAGCGCATGTGGGCGCTGGCCGAGTCCCTCGGCGCCGATCTGACGGCCGCCAAGGTCACCGACGCCAAGAAGCGCTTCGAGGCGGCGGCCACCCGGCTGCGCGCCGCCGCCAAGGCCAAGCCCGACATCAAGGTCCTGGCCGGCTCCGCGTCCGACCAGCTCTTCTACGTCTCCGGCACCAACCTCTCCATCGACCTCGAGTACTTCAAGGCGCTCGGCGTGAACTTCGTCGAGCCGCCGGAGAGCGCAAAGGCGCAGGGCGGCGGCTGGTTCGAGGCGCTCAGCTGGGAGAACGTCGACAAGTACAAGGCCGACGTGATCATGCTGGACGACCGGTCGCAGGCGCTTCAGCCTTCGGCGATCACCAAGCCGACGTGGAAGCAGTTGGCTGCCGTCAAGGCTGGGCAGGTCATCGCTCGGTCGCCGGAGCCGATTCTGTCCTACGACAAGTGTGTGCCGCTTCTTGAGAACCTCGCGAAGGCGCTGGAGTCCGCCAAGAAGGTCGCCTGATCGGTGGGATGGCTGTGAGGCGTGGGCGACTGCGAGTCGGTCGTGGCTGGTCGCGCCCACGCGGCGGAGCCGCAAATAGGCACAGCCCCGCGCCCCTCAGGTGAGCTGCCCTGCCCCTCGTTGACACCTGACGCCACTTCAGGAGCTCTCATGACCACCGCCGTTGCCGCGCCGTTCCGGTTCTTCGCTCTTCAGGTCACGCGAACCAGGCGGCTCGGTGCGTCCCTCGTCCGGGTGACCCTCGGCGGGGAAGATCTTCAGTACTTCTTCTCCGACGGGTACGACCAGTCGCTCTCCCTGTTCCTGCCGCAGCCGGGGCAGAGCGAGCCGCGGGTGCCGTACGAGCTCGGGGACGGGTGGTGGCAGGCCTGGCGGGAACTCCCGGACGACGTGCGGGCGGTGATGCGCTCGTACACGCTCCGGTCGCTGCGCCGGGACGCCGCGGGGCGGACCGTGGAGATCGACGTCGACTTCGTGCTGCACGGGGTCGAGCCGGACGCCGCCGTCCCGGCGGGGCCCGCCTCGCGGTGGGCCTCGACGGCCGCGGCCGGGGACCGGGTGGTGCTGCTCGGGCCGGCGATCGCCGACAACCGGGCGATCCGCTTCCGGGCGCCCGAGGACGCCGATCTGGTGGTCCTGTGGGGCGACGAGACGGCGCTGCCGGCGATCTCGTCGATCCTGGAGGCGCTGCCGGCCGGTCTGCGGGTGCGGGCCTGGCTGGAGGTGCACGACGCCGGGAACATCCAGGATCTGGCGACCCCGGCGGACGCCGAGATCACCTGGCTCGTGCACCGCGAGGACGGCATGGAGGGCGACGAGGGGTCCCCCATGGCCCTCGCCGCCCTGCGTGAGGCACAACTGCCGTCCGCCGAGAGGCCGTACGTCTGGATCGCGGGCGAGTCGGGGTGCGTGAAGCTCCTGCGCCGGCATTTCGTCGGCGAGCGCGGCATCGACCGGCGTCGGGTCACCTTCGTCGGGTACTGGCGCAGGGGCCTCTCCGAAGAGCAGCTGCGCGAGCAGGCGTGAGCGAAACCCGTACCCGCCAGGGAAGTTGACTGGTGGGCAGCAACGTGAGCACCGTCACGGAGGGGGCCGGGCACCCCCGCTACAACTTAGGTTAGGCTTGCCTAAGTTGAATCCGAGGTTCCGCCCCCTGTGTCCGTTTCGCAAGCGGACCGTCCCCACCCGGAGGACCCCCACCATGCGCTCGCACCTGCTCAATGACACGACCGCGGAGCAGTACCGCCGCTCCGTGACCGAAGGAGTCGAGCGGGTGGCCGCCAAACTCGCCGCCACCGACCGTCCGTTCACCGGCGTCTCGGTCGACGCCCTCGCTCCCCGCATCGAGGGGATCGACCTCGACAAGCCCCTGCACGACACCGCGGCCGTCCTGGACGAGCTGGAGGAGGTCTACCTCCGCGACGCGATCTACTTCCACCACCCCCGCTACCTCGCGCACCTCAACTGCCCGGTCGTCATCCCCGCCGTGCTGGGCGAGGCCGTCCTGTCCGCCGTCAACTCCTCCCTGGACACCTGGGACCAGTCGGCCGGCGGCACCCTCATCGAGCGCAAACTGATCGACTGGACCACCGAGCGCATCGGCCTCGGCCCCGCCGCCGACGGCGTGTTCACCTCGGGCGGCTCGCAGTCCAACCTCCAGGCGCTGCTGCTCGCCCGTGAGGAGGCCAAGCCGGGGCGGGACGGGTGGGAGGGGCCGGCCTCGCTCGCCAAACTGCGCATCTTCGCCTCCGAGGTCAGCCACTTCAGCGTGAAGAAGTCCGCGAAACTGCTCGGCCTGAGCCAGGACGCCGTGGTCTCCCTCCCCGTCGACCACGACAAGCGCATGCAGACCGTCGCGCTCGCCCGTGAGCTGGAGCGCTGCACCGAGGCCGGCCTCATCCCCATGGCCGTCGTCGCCACCGCCGGCACCACCGACTTCGGCTCCATCGACCCGCTGCCCGAGATCGCCGAGCTGTGCTCCCAGTACGGCGCCTGGATGCACGTCGACGCCGCCTACGGCTGCGGCCTGCTCGCCTCGGTGAAGTACCGGGACCGCATCGACGGCATCGAGCGCGCCGACTCCGTCACCGTCGACTACCACAAGTCCTTCTTCCAGCCGGTGAGTTCCTCCGCGGTGCTGGTGCGCGACGCGGCCACGCTGCGGCACGCCACCTACCACGCCGAGTACCTGAACCCGCGCCGGATGGTGCAGGAACGTATCCCCAACCAGGTGGACAAGTCCCTCCAGACCACGCGCCGCTTCGACGCGCTCAAGCTGTGGATGACCCTGCGCACCATGGGCGCCGACGGCATCGGCCAGCTCTTCGACGAGGTCTGCGACCTCGCCGTCGAGGGCTGGAAACTACTCGCCGCCGACCCGCGCTTCGACGTCGTCGTCGAGCCGTCGCTGTCGACCCTGGTCTTCCGCTACATCCCCGCGGCCGTCACCGACCCGGCCGAGATCGACCGCGCCAACCTCTACGCCCGCAAGGCCCTGTTCGCCTCCGGCGACGCCGTGGTCGCGGGCACCAAGGTGGGCGCCCGCCACTACCTGAAGTTCACCCTGCTCAACCCCGAGACCACGACCGCCGACATGGCCGCCGTCCTCGACCTGATCGCCGGCCATGCCGAGCAGTACCTGGGAGACTCCCTTGACCGCGCTTCCTGACACCACGAAAAAGACCTACGACTTCGTGGGCATCGGGCTCGGCCCCTTCAACCTCGGCCTGGCCTGCCTCACCGAGCCGATCGCCGAGCTCGACGGGATCTTCCTGGACTCCAAGCCCGACTTCGAGTGGCACGCCGGCATGTTCCTCGACGGCGCCCACCTCCAGACGCCGTTCATGTCGGACCTGGTCACCCTCGCCGACCCGACCTCGCCGTACTCCTTCCTCAACTACCTGAAGGAGAAGGGCCGGCTGTACTCGTTCTACATCCGCGAGAACTTCTACCCGCTGCGCGTCGAGTACGACGACTACTGCCGCTGGGCCGCGGGCAGGCTGAGCAACGTCCGCTTCTCCACGACGGTCTCCGAGATCACGTACGAGGACGAGGTCTACGTGGTGCGGACGACCGCCGGCGAGGAGTTCCGCGCCCGCCGTCTGGTCCTGGGCACCGGCACCTCGCCGCACTACCCGGAGGCGGTCAGCGGTCTGGGCGGCGACTTCTTCCACAACTCCCGCTATGTGCAGAACAAGGCGGAGCTCCAGAAGAAGCGGTCGATCACGATCGTCGGCTCCGGCCAGTCCGCCGCCGAGATCTACTACGACCTGCTCAGCGAGATCGACGTCCACGGCTACCAGCTGAACTGGGTGACCCGCTCCCCGCGCTTCTTCCCGCTGGAGTACACCAAGCTCACGCTGGAGATGACGTCCCCGGAGTACATCGACTACTTCCGCGAGCTGCCGGAGGCCACCCGCTACCGGCTCACCTCGCAGCAGAAGGGTCTGTTCAAGGGCATCGACGGCGACCTCATCGACGAGATCTTCGACCTGCTCTACCAGAAGAACCTCGGCGGTCCGGTCCCCACCCGGCTGCTCACCAACTCCGCCCTCGGCGGGGCGACGTACGAGAACGGCACGTACACCCTCGCCTTCCGCCAGGAGGAGCAGGGCAAGGAGTTCGAGCTGGCCTCCGAGGGCCTGGTCCTGGCCACCGGCTACGCCTACGCCGAGCCGGAGTTCCTCGCGCCGGTCCGCGACAGACTGCGCTACGACTCCCAGGGCAACTTCGACGTCGCCCGCAACTACGCCATCGACACCACCGGCCGGGGCGTGTTCCTCCAGAACGCGGGCGTGCACACCCACAGCATCACCTCGCCCGACCTCGGCATGGGCGCCTACCGCAACAGCTACATCATCCGAGAGCTGCTCGGCAGCGAGTACTACCCGGTCGAAAAGACCATCGCGTTCCAGGAGTTCGCCGTATGACCCCCACCACCGGCACCCTCACCGACACCGGCGCCCTCACCCTGCGCCCTCTGGACCCCCTGAAAGACGCCGAGTTGCTGCACGCCTGGGTGACACACCCCAAGGCGGCCTACTGGATGATGCAGGACGCCACGCTCGTGGACGTCGAGCGGGCGTACATGGAGATAGCCGCCGACGAGCACCACCACGCGCTGCTCGGACTGCACCGCGACGCGCCGGCCTTCCTCATGGAGTACTACGACCCGGCCCACCGCGAGCTGGTCGGCCTCTACGAGCCGCAGCCCGGCGACGTCGGCATGCACTTCCTGGTCGCCCCCACCGACCGGCCCGTGCACGGCTTCACCCGCGCGGTCATCACCGCCGTCATGGCGCGCCTCTTCGAGGACCCGGCGGTGCGGCGCGTCGTCGTCGAGCCGGACGTCTCCAACACCGCCGTCCACGCCCTGAACGAGGCCGTCGGCTTCGTCGCGGAGCGGGAGATCCAGAAGCCGGAGAAGCAGGCGCTGCTGAGCTTCTGCACGCGGGAGCAGTTCGCCGCCGCGACGGGGGTGGCCGCATGAGCCGCCTCGCCGACGCCGTGGCCCACCTCTCCCCCGAGCGCTGGGAGAAGGCCAACCGACTGCTGGTGCGCAAAGCCCTCGCGGAGTTCGCGCACGAGCGGCTGATCACGCCCAAGGCGCAGGAAGAGGGCGGCGACCAGTACGTCGTCCGCAGCGACGACGGTCTGACCGCCTACCGCTACACCGCCGTCCGGCGCGCCCTCGACCACTGGCAGGTCGACGCCGACTCCATCACCCGCACCCGGGACGGGGCCGAACTCCCGCTCGCCGCCCTGGATTTCTTCATCGAGCTGAAGAAGACGCTGGGCCTGAGCGACGAGATCCTGCCGGTCTACCTGGAGGAGATCTCCTCCACCCTCTCCGGCACCTGCTACAAGCTCACCAAGCCGCAGCTCACCTCCGCCGAGCTCGCGCGCAGCGGTTTCCAGACCATCGAGACCGGGATGACCGAGGGCCACCCCTGTTTCGTCGCCAACAACGGCCGGCTCGGCTTCGGCGTCCACGAGTACCTGTCGTACGCCCCCGAGACGGCGAGCCCGGTCCGGCTGGTGTGGCTGGCCGCGCACCGCTCACGGGCGGCCTTCACGGCGGGCGTCGGCATCGAGTACGAGTCCTTCGTCCGGCAGGAGCTGGGCGCGGAGACGGTCGAGCGGTTCGATAGGCAGCTCGCCGGCCAGGGCCTGGACCCGGCCGACTACCTGCTCATCCCCGTCCACCCCTGGCAGTGGTGGAACAAGCTCGCCGTCACCTTCGCCGCCGAGGTCGCCCGCGGGAACCTGGTGTGCCTGGGCGAGGGCGAGGACGAGTACCTGGCGCAGCAGTCCATCCGGACGTTCTTCAACAGCTCGCACCCCGAGAAGCACTATGTGAAGACGGCGCTGTCCGTCCTCAACATGGGCTTCATGCGCGGCCTTTCGGCGGCGTACATGGAGGCGACCCCGGCGATCAACGACTGGCTGGCGCAGCTCATCGACAACGACCCGGTGCTGAAGTCGGCAGGCCTGTCGATCATCCGGGAGCGGGCGGCCGTCGGCTACCGGCACCTGGAGTACGAGGCCGCGACGGACCGCTACTCGCCGTACCGCAAGATGCTGGCCGCGCTGTGGCGGGAGAGCCCGGTGCCGTCCCTGGAGGACGGCGAGTCGCTCGCCACGATGGCCTCGCTGGTCCATGTGGACCACATGGGCAGGTCGGTGGCCGGCGCGCTGGTCGAGCAGTCGGGTCTGGCGCCCACGGAGTGGCTGCGCCACTACCTGGAGGCCTACTACACCCCGCTGCTGCACTCCTTCTACGCCTACGACCTGGTCTTCATGCCGCACGGCGAGAACACCATCCTGGTCCTGCGGGACGGGGTCGTGCAGCGGGCGATCTACAAGGACATCGCCGAGGAGATCGCGGTGATGGACCCGGACGCGGTGCTGCCGCCCGAGGTGCGGCGCATCCGGGTGGAGGTCCCCGAGGACAAGAAGCTGCTGTCGATCTTCACGGACGTCTTCGACTGCTTCTTCCGCTTCCTCGCCGCGGACCTCGCCGCCGAAGGGGTCCTGGAGGAGGACGACTTCTGGCGCACGGTCGCCGAGGTCACCCGCGCCTACCAGGAGGCGAACCCCCAACTCGCCGAGAAGTTCGCGCAGTACGACATGTTCGCGCCCGAGTTCGCGCTGTCCTGCCTCAACCGGCTCCAACTGCGCAACAACGAGCAGATGGTGGACCTGGCGGACCCGTCGGGCGCCCTCCAGCTGATCGGAACCCTGGAAAATCCCGTCGCGGGGTTCTGATCAAGACAGACGGGCGCCCCCCGAGTACGGTCCTCGGGGGGCGCCCGTCGCCGTCTTTGAAAGAATCCCCCCATGGCGGAAATCATCCAGAAGGACGGTACCTGGGTCTTCGACGGCGACGCCCTGCGGTTGACTCCGGGGAGGGACAAGAACGTCGGTCTGCTGCGCCGGACCCTCGGCGAACTCGTCGTCCCGCTGGGCGCGTTGGCGGGGATCTCGTTCGAGCAGGGGAAGAAGACCGGACGGCTCAGAATACGGCTGCGCGACGGCGCCGACCCGCTGCTGCTCGCGACGGGCGGCCGGCTCACCGAGCCCCACGACCCCTATCAACTGCTCGTCGAGAGCGACCGCTACGGCGTCGCCGAGTACTTCGTCGACGAGGTGCGCAACGCGCTGCTGCTGGACCAGGTCCCCACCGGCCCGGCGGAGTCCTATCTGCTGCCGGGGCCTTCGGTGCCGCTGTCGGTGTCCGCGGGGGACGGCACGGCGAGCTTCGACGGCGAGCGCGTGCGGCTGGAGTGGAACTGGAAGACGGAGGAGGCCAAGGCCGCCGCCGGCGCCCGCAGTCTGCCGGTCGCCGAGATCACGGCCGTCGACTGGCATCCCGCGGCGGGCCTGGGCAACGGTCATCTGCGCTTCACCGTCCGCAACGCGGCCACGAAGGCGCCGCCCAAGTACGACCCGAACGCGGTGGAGTTGTGGGGGTTCAAGAAGGACCCGCTGATGGCTCTGGTCGCGGCGGCGGTGCAGGCGCGGCTGCCGCATCCCTCGGGCGCGCCGCAGGACGCCGTGCCCGCGCCGGGGGCCGAGCCGCGCGACCGGACGGCCGCGGTCACCGCGGGGGCCGCCGGGAACGCGGGGGCCGCCGCGTCCGCCGCTCCTGCCGCGTCTTCCGCCTCCCCCGCCTCCCCCGATTCCCCCGCCTCCCCCGACGACGACCATGACGCGCTGCTGCGGCGGTTGCGCGAGCTGGGCGAGCTGCACCGCGACGGGGTGCTGACGGACGAGGAGTTCGCGATGGCCAAGCAGGCGGTCCTCAGACGGCTGTGAGGACCGCCCGCGCCGCCTGACCGTGCGCCCCGCCTACTTCGCCGTGCGGGCCACCGTGAAGTGGTCGACCCGCTCGCCGCTCTCGGCGATGCCGCGCACCATGAGCGTGGCCGTGCGGCCCTTGGCGGCCGGGGTGACGTCGACGCGCAGGAACGAGTAGTCGAGGTAGCGCACCCGCGACCAGGCGACGGTCTCGTTCTGCTTGCCCTCCTTGGTGTTGACGAACGAGGCGACGGAATCGACGTCGTTCTCGTGGCCCTCGTACGACAGCGGGGCGGTGAAGGCGTACAGGCTGCGGCCCGCCGCGCCCGCAGTGACGTAGACGACGCCGTCGCTCTCGGGGTAGGCCGTGCCGCCGATCGGGAGTTCGCGGGTGACCGCGCCGCCCTTGATCACGTCCGTGCGCTCGTACTGGTGGTTGTGGCCGTTGATGACCAGGTCGACGGTGTACTTCTCGAACAGCGGCACCCACTCCTGGCGCACACCCCCCTCCGAGGCGTGCGCGGTGGAGGTGCAGTAGGCGCAGTGGTGGAAGAAGACGACGATGAAGTCGACGTCCTTCGCCGCGCGGTACTTCTTGAGCTGCGCCTCCAGCCACTTCGTCTGGGTGCCCCCGGAGATCCCGAGGTTGGCCGGGATCTCGAAGGAGACGTCGTTGGCGTCGAGGGAGACGACCGCCGTGTTGCCGTAGACGAAGGAGTAGACGCCGGGGAGGTTCTTGCGGTCGGGGCCGTTGTCCGGGAGGTTCCAGCGGGCCTCCTCGCCGCCGTAGCCGTTGGGCGAGTACCAGGCCTCCATGTCGTGGTTGCCGTAGGCCGGCATCCACGGGACGGACTTGGCGACGGACTCCGTCTGGTACAGGAACTGGTCCCACACGCGGGAGTCGAAGCCGGCGTCGGAGGTCTTGCCCGCGCCGGACGGGTCGGCGTAGGCGATGTCCCCGGCGTGCAGGTGGAAGGCGGGGTTCTGGCCGAGGAGGAGGCTGTTGTTGGCCAGCCCGTGGTAGCTGACGCCCTCGTCGCCGAAGGCGGTGAAGGTGAACGGCTCCTTGTGCGCGGGGGCGGTGGTGAAGGTGCCGACGGTGCCCGCGAAGCGCGGGTCGGCCGGGTCGAAGCCGTCGTGGCCGACGCCGTAGAAGTACGTCCTGCCGGGCTTGAGGTGGGTGAGCTTCGCGTGCACGTAGTACTGGGTGTGATCACCGCTGGCGCCGACGCCCGCCGGGGTGAAGAGGGTGCGCACCTCGGCGTCGATCTTGACGGAGAGGTGCGAGGCGTGGGTGCCGATCCGGATGAAGGGCCGCTTCACCGGGAGCGGGACCTGCCAGGAGACGCCGATCTCCGTGCGGGGGTCGTTGCCGAAGGCGAGGTGGCGGCCGAAGGGGGCGACGAGGGCGCCGTCGACGGCCGCGGCGGCGGTGAAGGTCCGGGTCGGCACGCCGGCCTGCGCGGTGGCGCCCGCGGCCTGTGAGGTGGTGCCGGCGGCCTGTGCGGTGGCGGCCGGGACGAACGCGCCACCGGCGACGGCGCCCAGCGTGACGGCGCCGCCTCTGATCATCGTGCGCCGGGAGAACCGGGAGCGCAGGTACTCGTGCTGCTCGGCCATGCTCATGCGGGCGGCGAGCCGCTCGGGTACGCCCATGCGAGGAGTGTCCATGGCGTCTGAAACTCGTCCCCCCGGGCAACGAATCGCGGGCGGAGGGATGGACGGCTCACGAACAGGCACTCATGAGAGATTCAACGTTCGGGCCTGTCCGGCGGATCATGCCGCAGACGCGGGGCTCGGCACGCCCGTCTGCGGCGTTGTCGTCGGTCGCCGACGCTCCGCGTCGACTCCCTCCTCCGCCTTGCAGCCGGACGCACCGAGCCCCGCTCACCCGCGCTGATCAGCCACCGCCGATTCCCTGCGACCTGATCCGCCGGACAGGCCCTGACCCAAAGATCGTCCACAAGCGATTGCCCGGAATCGGGCAGGATTCTTGCGAAACCGGCTCCGGTACCCCAGGATCTACCGGGTGCACGACGAACTCGTAGATCATCTGACGCGCTCCACGCCCCTCCAGCGGGGCGAGGCGCTGCGGGTGGTCCAGGACGTGCTCGCCTACTTCGACGAGACGACCGAGGACTACGTCCGTCGCCGCCACCGCGAACTCCAGGCCCGGGGCCTGGTCAACGCGGAGATCTTCGGACGGATCGAGGCGGACCTGAAATACCGTGCGGTCGCCCCGCCGGAGCTCACGCTCCGGCAGCTGCGGCGCATCGTCTACGGCTGATCGAAAGCTTGGGGATACCTTTTTATGTGCGGAATCGTCGGATACATCGGCAAGCGTGACGTCGCCCCGCTGCTCCTGGAGGGCCTCCAGCGCTTGGAGTACCGCGGCTACGACTCGGCGGGCCTGGTCGTGACCTCCCCGAAGACGGCCGGCCTGAAGATGGTCAAGGCCAAGGGCCGCGTCCGCGACCTGGAGGCGAAGGTCCCGGCCCGCTTCAAGGGCACCACGGGCATCGCCCACACCCGCTGGGCCACCCACGGCGCCCCCTCCGACGTCAACGCCCACCCGCACATGTCGGCCGACCTCAAGGTCGCCGTCGTCCACAACGGCATCATCGACAACGCCTCCGACCTGCGCCGCAAGCTGGAGGCGGACGGCGTCGAGTTCCTCTCCGAGACCGACACCGAGGTCCTCGTCCACCTGATCGCCCGCTCGCAGGCCGACAAGCTGGAGGACAAGGTCCGCGAGGCGCTGCGCGTGGTCGAGGGCACCTACGGCATCGCCGTGATGCACGCCGACTTCAACGACCGCATCGTCGTGGCCCGCAACGGCTCGCCGGTCGTCCTCGGCATCGGCGAGAAGGAGATGTTCGTCGCCTCGGACATCGCCGCCCTGGTCGCCCACACCCGCCAGGTCGTCACCCTCGACGACGGCGAGATGGCCACCCTCAAGGCCGACGACTTCCGCACCTACACCACCGAGGGCACCCGCACCACCGCCGAGCCCACCACCGTGGAGTGGGAGGCCGCCTCCTACGACATGGGCGGCCACGACACCTACATGCACAAGGAGATCCACGAGCAGGCCGACGCCGTGGACCGCGTGCTGCGCGGCCGTATCGACGACCGCTTCTCCACCGTGCACCTCGGCGGCCTCAACCTGGACGCCCGCGAGGCGCGCCAGATCCGCCGGGTGAAGATCCTCGGCTGCGGCACCTCGTACCACGCGGGCATGATCGGCGCCCAGATGATCGAGGAGCTGGCCCGCATCCCCGCCGACGCCGAGCCCGCCTCCGAGTTCCGCTACCGCAACGCGGTCGTCGACCCCGACACCCTGTACATCGCCGTCTCCCAGTCCGGCGAGACGTACGACGTGCTGGCCGCCGTCCAGGAGCTGAAGCGCAAGGGCGCGCGGGTGCTGGGCGTGGTCAACGTGGTCGGCTCGGCGATCGCCCGCGAGGCGGACGGCGGCATCTACGTGCACGCCGGTCCCGAGGTCTGCGTCGTCTCGACGAAGTGCTTCACCAACACCACGGTCGCCTTCGCGCTGCTCGCGCTGCACCTGGGCCGCACCCGCGACCTGTCGGTGCGCGACGGCAAGCGGATCATCGAGGGGCTGCGCAAGCTGCCCGGCCAGATCGCGGAGATCCTGGAGCAGGAAGCCGAGATCGAGAAGCTGGCCGAGCAGTTCGCCGAGGCCCGCTCGATGCTCTTCATCGGCCGTGTCCGGGGCTACCCGGTGGCCCGTGAGGCCTCCCTGAAGCTCAAGGAGGTCTCCTACATCCACGCCGAGGCCTACCCCGCCTCCGAGCTGAAGCACGGCCCGCTGGCCCTGATCGAGCCGGCCCTGCCGACGGTCGCGATCGTCCCCGACGACGACCTGCTGGAGAAGAACCGCGCCGCCCTGGAGGAGATCAAGGCCCGCAGCGGCAAGATCCTCGCGGTGGCCCACGAGTGCCAGGAGAAGGCCGACCAGACGATCGTCGTCCCGAAGAACGAGGACGAGCTCGACCCGATCCTGATGGGCATCCCGCTCCAGCTGCTCGCCTACTACACGGCGAAGGCCCTGGGCCGGGACATCGACAAGCCGCGCAACCTGGCCAAGTCGGTCACGGTCGAGTAGTCGAGCGGTCGAGTCGTCGAGCGGTCTAGCGGTCGATTCGTCGAAGTGAGAAGCGGGCCCCACGTGATGCCACCCCGTCACGCGGGGCCCGCCCTCGTACGCCGGGGCCGCCCGACGCCCCGGCCGGCGCTGCGAACGACCGGTGGCCATCACCCCCCGGCCGGCAGCGCGTCGCCGTCCTGCCCGCCGCCTCGACCGGCGTGCGGTGCACGGTATATGCCCGGAGCAGGGACGCGAACACCCCTACGCGCGAGTAGATTCGTGCGGCGCGCACGGGAGTTGACGGTGCGTCGGGAACGTCACTGACGGGGCGTCGGGAGCGACGCCGACGGGGCGCCGGGCAGGGCCGGGCTCATCTCACCGGCGGGAAGCGCCCGTTGGGGCTACGGGATGACGATGACGGGCCGCTTCGCCCGCTTGGCGAGCCGCCCGGCGACCGAGCCGAAGATCCGCCCGACGATGCCGTGCGTCGAGCCGACGACGATCGCGTCGGCCTCGTACTCCCGCCCCACCTCTTCGAGTTCGTGGCAGATGTCACCGCCGCGCTCGACCAGGATCCAGGGCACCTCGGAGAGGTAGTCGGCGCAGGCCAGCTCCAGACCGAGCACCTCGGTGCGATGGTCCGGCACGTCGACGAAGACCGGCGGCTCGCAGCCCGCCCACACCGTGGTGGGCAGCCGGTTGGCCACATGCACGATGATCAGGCCCGAGCCGGAGCGGTGAGCCATGCCGATGGCGTACGCGAGGGCGCGCTCACTGGAGGTGGAACCGTCGAAGCCGACGACGACGCCGTGCTTGAAAGCGGGATCGCAGGAGGGGCGTGCTTCTTCCGCCGCCAGGGGCTCGGCCGCCGTGGGATCGGCGACGGGCCGCTTGCGGTCCGCGGGTTCGAAGAATTCGTGACCGGCCATGGCTGTCTCGGCGTATAGATCCTTGCTACGGATGGGACGAGCGGGAGCGGCGGAGCGTGTCCGGGAATCGCCTTCCCAGGCCCATACCCTCAAGGGTACGGCGGCAAGCCCCGTTGGCCCAGATCCCGCGGACGTCCCCTGGGGGGTTCCAGGGAGCATGCACGAGGGGCCGCCCGTAACGCAATGGTTGCTGCCCCGTACAGGCGGTTTGCACAGGATTCATTTATCCCCGGCGTACGGGGCGGCCGATCGATGCGTCGCTCCCGGCGTGAGGTGTGGATGATCGAGTACGCCGAAGATACGTCGAAGAGGAGTGACCGACCCGTCGGGCAGGCGTTGAACCCCCTGAGCCACCGCCCCAGGGAGAGCCCGCCCCCATGCCTCCGTCCCACCCCGCCCCCGAGGACCACCCCGACGACGACCGGACCACCGAACGGACCACCGACCTGATCCGCTGGGCGGCCTTCAGCTGCGTCCTGGTCCCGGTGGTCCTGCTCTGGTACGGCACCTCCTTCGCCGGCGCCGCCGGCACCGCGCTGGGCCTGGCCGCCGTCACGGGCGCCTGCCGGCTGCTGCTGCGCCGCTCGGAGCGGTACGCACACGAAACCCGCGACCTTCAGGAGCCCCAGCAGCCCCCCGAGTCCCCTGGGTCTCTTGGATCCCCAGAGTCCCACAAACCCCAGGATTCCCAGGTGACCCGGGGTGCGCAGGCGTCGTACGGGCCCCGGCGGGGACGCCGTCACCGCCCCGGGGGCGGGCCGCGCCGTGGCGGTCGTCACAGCGGCGGAAGCTCACCGGTCGGCTGACCGGTTTTCACGCACGCGCCCGTCGGTTTTCAGCCAACTTCCAAGACCCCCGCACCCCTTGCCCTGAGTACCCCTCACCCCCCGTTCCACCTGCGGAAAAAGGGTCTGGGAGGCCCCGCGCACCCTACGTGGATTGGCCACTGCGACAAGGCGCACTTCCCTGCACGGCCCGTGAGTGCAACGCTTCGTGATCGAATGCTTCACGCCAAGTTGCCATGTCGACAATCTGCCGGGTGCTGAACTGGCCACGCCGGCATCACGCGACACAGTAGATTCGATCTTGACTGTCTACGGCGGGGGACTCGTGCAGGACCGAGGGGAAACGTGCAGGAGCGACACAACCGAGGAGCCGCGACCACCGAGGGGGGCTTAGCAGGATGAGCCACGACTCCACTGCCGCGCCGGAAACCGCGGCCCGGAAACTGTCCGGGCGACGCCGCAAGGAGATCGTCGCGGTGCTGCTGTTCAGCGGCGGCCCCATTTTCGAGAGTTCCATTCCGCTGTCGGTGTTCGGGATTGACCGCCAGGACGCCGGCGTGCCGCGCTACCGATTGCTGGTGTGCGGCGGCGAGGACGGCCCGCTGCGGACCACAGGGGGCCTGGAACTCACCGCACCACACGGCCTGGAGGCGATATCCAGGGCCGGCACGGTCGTCGTGCCGGCCTGGCGTTCTATCACCTCCCCGCCGCCTGCGGACGCGCTCGACGCACTGCGCCGGGCGCACGAAGAGGGCGCCCGCATAGTGGGTCTGTGCACCGGCGCGTTCGTGCTGGCGGCGGCGGGCCTGCTGGACGGCCGTCCGGCCACGACGCACTGGATGTACGCACCGACGCTGGCCAAGCGCTATCCGTCGGTGCACGTCGATCCGCGAGAACTGTTCGTCGACGACGGCGACGTCCTGACGTCGGCGGGCACGGCGGCCGGAATCGATCTCTGTCTCCACATCGTGCGGACGGACCACGGCAACGAGGCGGCGGGCGCGCTGGCCCGGCGTCTGGTCGTGCCGCCGCGCCGATCCGGCGGCCAGGAGCGCTACCTCGACCGGTCTTTACCGGAGGAGATCGGCGCCGACCCGCTCGCGGAGGTCGTCGCCTGGGCGCTGGAACACCTCCACGAACAGTTCGACGTGGAGACGCTGGCCGCGCGCGCTTACATGAGCCGGCGGACCTTCGACCGCCGCTTCCGGTCGCTGACCGGCAGCGCGCCGCTGCAATGGCTGATCACCCAGCGGGTGCTCCAGGCGCAGCGGCTGCTGGAGACGTCGGACTACTCCGTCGACGAGGTCGCGGGCCGGTGCGGGTTCCGCTCGCCGGTCGCGCTGCGCGGGCACTTCCGGCGGCAGCTCGGCTCGTCGCCGGCGGCCTACCGGGCGGCGTACCGGGCGCGGCGTCCGCAGGGCGACCGGCCGCCGGCCGACAGCGAGCCGCCTGCGCCGGTTTCTGCGGGGCCGGGAGCGGGCGGGTTCCATCCGGAGGCGGGCGTGCCGCCGCAGGTGCGCCGCACGGCGGGCCCGCCGGCACCGGCCCCGCACGTGGCGTCGGCCACGGCGACGGCGCTTTCGTCGGACCACGGCCAGCACAGCCAGCACGGCCAACATGGTCAGCACGGCCAGCACGGCCAGCACGGCCAGCACGGCCAGCTGCACGGACGGGACGCGTTCGCGGGACCGCGGGCGAGTCTGCCGGGACCGCGTAGCGGGATGTGACGGCGGGGGCGGCGGGGCCGGGATCGTCCCCGCCCCGCCGCCCCCGCCCATTCCGTGCGTCCCGTCCCGTCCCGTCCCGTCCTCCGTCCCCGAGGCAGTCGTCGGCACCGGGGGCATGGCAACGGCGGACGTCAGCCTTAGGGTGGTCGCATGAACGATCGCATGGTGTGGATCGACTGCGAGATGACCGGCCTCTCGCTGTCCGACGACGCTCTCATCGAGGTAGCCGCCCTCGTCACCGACTCCGAGCTGAACGTCCTCGGCGACGGCGTCGACATCGTCATCCGCCCGCCGGACGCGGCGCTGGAGACGATGCCGGACGTCGTGCGCCAGATGCACACCGCGTCCGGACTCCTCGACGAGCTCGCCGCCGGCACCACGCTGGCCGACGCGGAGGAGCAGGTGCTCACGTACGTACGCGAGCACGTCAAGGAACCCGGCAAGGCGCCCCTGTGCGGGAACTCCGTGGGCACGGACCGCGGCTTCCTGCTGCGCGACATGCCGACCCTGGAGGACTACCTCCACTACCGGATCGTGGACGTCTCCTCGATCAAGGAGCTGGCCAGGCGCTGGTACCCGCGCGCCTACTTCAACAGCCCCGAGAAGAACGGCAACCACCGCGCCCTCGCCGACATCCGCGAGTCCATCGCCGAACTGCGCTACTACCGCGAGGCCGTCTTCGTCCCGCAGCCCGGCCCGGACTCCGACACGGCGAAGAAGATCGCCGCGAAGCACGTCGTCACCGAACGGTAGCGACCCCCCGACAGGGCCCCCGGAAAAGCCGTGCGCGAGCACCCCTTCGGACCCTGTACACTTTTTCTCGGCCGGTCGGTGAACCACCAAGTGAACCGCCGGTCATGGTGGGTGTAGCTCAGCTGGTAGAGCACCTGGTTGTGGTCCAGGATGCCGCGGGTTCGAGTCCCGTCACTCACCCTGACAGATCAAGGCCTGCCCCGCGAAAGCGGAGCAGGCCTTGATCGTTTCCCCCTCCTTGGCGTGAGCGCACCCTCATATGCGAGAACGGCGACCAGGCCGACCGCTTCGTCGTGCCCGGATACTCTGCCCGCATGATTCGCGCTGTGATCTTCGACGTCGGCGAATGCCTCGTGGACGAGACCACCGAGTACGGCACCTGGGCCGACTGGCTCGGCGTGCCCCGCCACACCTTTGCGGCGATGTTCGGTGCCGTCATCGCCCAAGGCCGCGACTACCGCGAGGTGTTCGAGGAATTCCGGCCCGGCTTCGACCTCTACGCCGAACGCGAGCGCCGTGCCGAGGCCGACAAGCCCGAGCACTTCGGTGAGACCGACTTGTATCCAGACGTCCGCGACGCCCTCGCGGCCCTGCGCGCGGACGGCCTGTGGCTCGGCATCGCCGGCAACCAAACCGTGCGCGCCGGCCGGATCCTTCGGCAGTTGTTCACCCAGGACGTCGACCTGATCGGCACCTCCGACGACTGGGGAGCCTCGAAGCCGGACCGGGCGTTCTTCGAGCGCGTCGCCGAGGTGGTCCCGGCCGCGGTCGACGAGATGCTGTACGTCGGCGACCGCGTCGACAACGACATCCGCCCCGCCGCCGCTGCGGGCATGCACACCGCGCTCGTGCGTCGAGGCCCGTGGGCGACGATCCAGTGGCACACCGAGGAAGCCGAGAAACTCCCGACCTTCCGGGTAGAGAGCCTCCTCGACCTGCCCGGCCTCATCCGCGACGTCAACGAGCGAGAGCGCTGACCGTCGTCGACCAGCCGTACAGCCGGTCGTCGAGGTCCCGCACGCACCGCTCGTGCTGATGCGGCGCCAGCGCGCGCCGCACCTCCCGCACCCGGTCCATGCCCATCGCGTACCACGTGCGCTCCAGCTGATCGAGCGCGCGGATCGCGTAACCGCAGGCGGCCTCCGGGTCGCCGGCTGCGGTCTCAACGGCGGCCAGGTCGCCGAGGATCACCGTGGTCTGCTTCTCGCCGGTGGGGCCGAGTGTGTCCAGGACGCCGAGCAGCGTCTCGCGGGCCTGCGGCAGGTGACCGGCGCGCAGCTGGGTGTTGCCCTTGAAGGCGGCGAGCCGCACGGGGCTGAACCAGTCGAGCCACTCCGGAACCGGGTGGCCGCTGCCCGCGGCGAGGAGGCCCTCGCCGTGCCCGATCAGGTGGAGCGCTGTGCGGGTGTGCCCGCACCGCGTCTCGCACTCGGCCTCGACCGCGTCCAGCCACGCGAGCAGCTCGGCGGGAGCGGGGCCTCGGCGGGCGTACGTCCGCGCAGCCACCATCCGCTCGACGGCGGCCTCCCGGTCACCCGCCCACGCGGGGATGAACGCCGTGTGCGCGAGGATCGCGCATCCGAGCAGCGGGTCATCAGCCTCGCCCGCGGCTTGGAGCGCGCGGAGCAGGGTCTGCTGGGCACGGACGGCGTCGCGCAGGTCGAAGAACTCGATCCGCCCTGCCAGCAGCCACGTTTCAGCGAGCGCGGCCGCCGTGCGCTGCCGTGTCCGGCCGGCCGTCTCGGGAAGCAGAGCGCAGCCGAGGGTGGCGTGCGAGATCGCAGCGGGATGCAGGGTGGCGGGGGCCACGGACCAGTAAAGGCGGCGATGCGAGCGCGTCACCGCTTCGAAGTCCTGCGCGACCGAAGCGGGTTGCACAGCGACGGCCAGTGTGGGGACCGCGGCCAGCCCGACAGCGGCGGTCGTGGCCGCGAGGACGGTGCGGCGGCCGCGGTCGACGCGGGCACCACCACCCGGTGGGATGAATCCGAGCTGTTCCAGATCCTGCCCGAGCGCGCGCGTGAGGGCCTGTCCCACCTCGGGCTGCGGCCACGGTGGAGCGTCGGACTCCCACCGGCGGACCTGCCGGACGCCGACCTGAAGAGCGTCGGCGAGGGCTTGCTGAGAGCGGTATCCGGCGGCCACGCGCGCCGCCTTGAGGCGGGTGTTACCCGTAGGTCGTGCCACTGCTGCACCTCCGTGTCGAGCACTGCGGCAAGTGTCCCCAAAGGCCCTGTCGTTGACCAGTTATCCTCCGTACGCCTCAAGGAAAGTCCCATTCGAGGCGGCAAGAAGACCTTTTAAAGTCCTCGGAATCGCTTCTAGCGAGGGCCACGCTTGTATGCGCTGACCACCACTGATGCCGAGGAGTCCACGAATGCCGACGACACCCTTACCGTCCGCCGCAGGCTGCACCCTGCACGACGCCGGCCAGGAGTGGGACGCGATCCGAGTCCCTCGCAGCGTCGGTCTCGCCGCGCTCGGCATCCTGGGCCGACGCTGCGGTGCCGTCGTCGAGGACCCGATCTCCTCCGCCGTGTACTTCTTCACCGAGGTGGGCACCGCCGCTGAGTGGGACGCGGTGAACACCCGGGCTCTCGGCGAGGGCAGCACCTTGACGATCCCCCCGACGCGACGCATGGAGGGGCCGGGCGTGCACTGGAGGATCTCCCCCAGCCATGACAGGTGGCTCACCGACGCCGAAGCGCTGCGGGCCGCCATCGCGGACGCGTTCGGTACACGGGTCGTCGAGCCGGTGGAGGCCACGGCTTGAGCGGCGGCCCCGTGCAGCGTGCGGTCCGCGCCGTGGACGCCGGCGTCCGCACGGCGTTCCTCGCCATGGCCGACCACTCGCTGGGATGCACGGAGTGCAAGGCGACCCGGGACGACACCGGGCTCGGGTGCCCGACCGGAACCGAGTTGTACCGGGCCTGGTCCCGTGCCCGCAGGGGAGCGCGGCGATGACCGTGGCCGTCTCCTACCTCCTGCAGCTACCCACCGCCCCACCCTCACCCGTGCCGGGCTGCACCACCTGCGCAGCCCTGGCCGAAAAACGCGCGGCCGCCCAGGCGAAGGGCGATTACTCCAAGGTGTCGGACTGCAACGTTCGCATGCGCCGACACCACAAGCATCGCGCGGCGACAGCCCGTTGATCTCCTTCGCCTGCGAAACAGACGCAGGCGAAGGACACGACCCGTGTCCTCCCTCGTGGAGGGCGCTGTCGTGTCCCATGACTTCCGGTAAGGCTGTTCTGCACCCCCGCCGATGACGGTGGGATGGCAGCCGCCGCACGAGGCACCCGAAGCGCCCCGAAGATCACGTTCCGGTTAATCCGTCGTGATCGCCGCAACCGCACAACTCCTCCACGAGTCGTACAGGCGCACATCGTCATTCATGCCTCGGGGAGACCATGAGCCAGCACCACCAGCCCGGATACGGAGCGCCCCAGCAGCCGGTGTGGGGGCCGCCGCCGCCAAAGAAGACCTCTCCCGGGAAGATCGTCGGCTTCGGCTGTCTCGGTGTCTTCGCTCTGTTCGTCGTCATTACCGTCATCGGCGCGATCGTCGGTGGTGGTGACAGCGGCGGCAGTGGCAGCGACGGCAAGGACGTATCCGCCGGCAAGACGGAGAAGAGCGCCCCCGCCGTCGCGAGCAGCGCGCCCGCCGCCGCGCCCAAGGCGGAGACCGAGCCGGAGGCGGCGACGAGCGTCGCGGCCGAGACCGCGAGCCTGCCGGACCTGCGGGGCAAGGGGCTTCAGTCCGCCCAGGATCAGGCCCAGGCCGCCGGGTTCTTCTACCTGACCTCGCACGACGCGCTCGGCCGCGGGCGGTTCCAGGCCTTCGACCGCAACTGGAAGGTGTGCTCCCAGTCGCCCGCGGCCGGTGAGCACCCCACGGACGCCGAGATCGACTTCGGCGCGGTCAAACTGGAGGAGTCCTGCCCGGCCCAGGACGCGGGCCCCGTCAAGGAGGCCGGGGCGACGATGCCCGACTTTGTGGGCAAGTCCGTCAAGGTCGCCCGCCAGGCCCTCGACAGCGGCACCAGCATCACCGTCGACGACGCGTCCGGGGACGACCGACTGATCATCGTCGAGTCCAACTGGAAGGTCTGCACCCAGACCCCGGCGGCCGGCGCCGCGCTCGACGGTCAGCCCGTGGGCTTCACCGCCGTCAAGTTCGAGGAGTCCTGCTGAGGCTCGGTCCCCCCTTACGACGACGCCCGCAGCACCAGTTCCGTCGCCAGTACCACCTGGCGTCGCTCCAGTTCGCGGGAGACCGCCGGGCGGCGGTCCGCGATCTCTGTGAGGAGGAGGTCCAGCATCCGGCGGCCCATCTCCTCTATGGGCTGGCGGACGCTGGTCAGGGGCGGGTCCATGTGGCGGGCGATCGCCGAGTCGTCGTAGCCGACCAGGGCCACGTCGTCCGGGATACGGCGGCCCACCTCCCGCAGGGTCTGGCGCGCGCCGGCCGCCATGACGTCGGAGCCCGCGAAGACCGCGTCGAGGGTCGGGGTACGGGCGAGAAGGTCGGCCATCGCGCGGCGGCCGCCCTCCTCGGTGAAGTCACCCGGCTCGATGAGCCCCTCCTCCACCTCGTGCCCCGCGTCGCGCAGCGCGTCGCGGTAGCCGTCGACGCGGCGCTGAGCGCCGTAGACGTCCAGGCGGCCCGTGATGTGCGCGATCCTGCGGCACCCCCGCGCGAGCAGGTGTTCGACGGCGGAGCGGGCGCCGCCGTAATTGTCGGAGTCGACGGACGGCAGCGTCTCCGCGGCGGAGCGGGGGCCGCTGATCACGGCCGGGATCTCCAGCTGCGCGAGGAGGTCCGGCAGGGGGTCGTCCGCGTGGACGGAGACCAGCAGGACGCCGTCCACCCGGTGGGCCGCCAGATACTGGGCCAGGCGTCGCCGCTCACGGTCGCTGCCCGCGAAGATAAGCAGCAACTGCATCTCGGTGTCGGAGAGTTCGGCGCCGACGCCGCGCAGGATCTCCGAGAAGTACGGTTCGGTGAAGAAGCGGGTCTCCGGCTCGGGCACGACGAGGGCGATGGCGTCCGTGCGGTTGGCGGCGAGGGCGCGGGCCGCGGTGTTGGGGACGTACCCGAGTTCGGCGACCGCCGCCTCGACCGCCGCGCGGGTCGCGTCGCTGACCCGGGGCGAACCGTTGATGACCCGGGACACCGTGCCCCGGCCCACGCCGGCGCGCGCGGCCACCTCCTCGAGGGTGGGCCGGCCACCGCTCCGGCTCCGCGCTCCGTGGCTTGCCATGAGCTCCGCCTTCCCGCCGTCGTCATCCCGCTGGCCTGGAATCTAACAGTCCCGCCTGTTCGCCCGACCGCCACCGTGACCGCCGCCTGCCAGGGCCACCGCCCACCGTGGCCGCCGTCCGGCCGGGGCCGCCGCCCGCCGAGGCCGCCGCCAACCGTGGCCGCCGTCCGGCCGGGGCCGCCGCCCGCCGAGGCCGCCGCCCGCCAGGGCCGCCACCTACCGTGGCCGCCGCCCGGCCGGGGCCACCGCCCGCCAGGGCCACCGCCAACCGTGGCCGCCGTCCGGCCGGGGCCGCCGCCCGCCGAGGCCGCCGCCTCCGTCGCCGGCCGCCCGGTGATCGACACCCTCGGCATCCGCGCCTCCGGTCTCGACACCCTTGACGTCCACGCCTCCGGCCCCTAACACCTTCGGCATCCGCGCCTTCGGTCTCGACACCCTCGGCGTCCACGCCTCCGGCCGCCAACACCCTCGGCATCCACACCTCCGGTCACCGACTCCCCGGCCGAAAACCACCCATCCCCCGAGTTAGTTAACAGGCCGATAACTGAACACACCCTTCCGCGCCCCCACCCTTGACACCCCCGCCCGAACCCGCGACTCTTCAACACATCACTTGTGGGAGCGCTCCCACGGTACCTGACACATACACATCCCGCACGTTCCCCGCCCGAGCCGCAGCGAGAAACTAACGGGCCCAACAATGCAGTTGGCCGGGGGGTCGGCACGTCAGGGCAACAGGAGGACGCAATGCGAGCACGTACCCGAACCGCCCGCAAGGCGCTGGTCCTCGCGGCCGTCGCGACGCTGGGCGCCGGGCTGCTGGCCGGCTGTGCCGACGACGGCGGCAACGAGGGTCCCAAGGGATCCTCGTCCGAGGACGGCAAGGGCAAGACCAAGATCACGCTGGGCCTTTTCGGCACCATGGGCTTCAAAGAGGCCGGCCTCTACGCCGAGTACGAGAAGCTCAACCCCAACATCAAGATCGCCGAGACGGTCATCGAGCGGAACGAGAACTACTACCCGGCGCTCCTCAACCACCTCACCACCAACAGCGGCCTCCAGGACGTGCAGGCCATCGAAGTCGCCAACATCTCCGAGGTGACGGCCACCCAGGCCAACCGGTTCCAGGACATGTCCAAGGTTTCGGGCGTGAACAAGAGCAACTGGCTGGACTGGAAGTGGGCGCAGGCCACCAACAAGGAGAACAAGACGATCGGGCTCGGCACCGACGTCGGCCCGATGGCCATCTGCTACCGCACCGACCTCTTCCAACAGGCCGGTCTGCCCACCGACCCCGCGGAGGTCGGCAAGCTGTGGGCGGGCGACTGGAACAAGTTCCTCGACACCGGCCGGAAGTACAAGGCGAAGGCGCCCTCGGGCACGTTCTTCATGGACTCACCCGGCGGTCTGCTCAACGCAGTCCTCAGCAGTGAGAAGGAGAAATTCTACGACTCCGCCGGCGAGGTCATCTACAAGACGAACCCGGCCGTGAAGGCCGGCTTCGACCTCACCGCGAAGGCCGCCCAGGAGGGCCTCGTCCAGGCGCAGACCCAGTTCCAGCCGGCCTGGGACCAGACGATCGCGAACAGCAAGTTCGCCACGGTCGCCTGCCCGCCGTGGATGCTCGGCACCCTCAAGGGCAAGTCCAAGCCTGACTCCTTCGGCAAGTGGGCCGTCGCGGTGGCGCCCAAGTCCGGCAACTGGGGCGGCTCCTTCCTGGGCGTGCCCTCCAGCGGCAAGAACGTGAAGGAGGCCGAGAAGCTGGTCGCCTGGCTGACCGCGCCCGAGCAGCAGGCGAAGCTGTTCAAGGTGCAGGGCTCCTTCCCGAGCGCGCCGAGCGCGTACACGATGCCCGAAGTCACCGGCGCCACCAACGAGATGACCGGCAGCGCCAACATCGGCACGATCTTCGCCGAGGCCGCGAAGGCCGCTCCGGTCCAGGTGATCGGCCCGAAGGACCAGATCATCCAGCAGGGTCTGAGCGACAACGGCGTCATCCTCGTGACGAAGGGCAAGTCGCCGAAGGAGGCCTGGGACACGGCGACGAAGACCATCGACAACAACCTGGACAAGTGACCCGTATGGCCACCCGCCACGACACCGCCGCGCCCCCCGTGAAGGAGGGGGGCGCGGCCCCGGGCCGCCCGCCCGCCGCACCGACGGATGCGGAGCAGCGGCACCGCGCCCGGCTGTCCCGCCGCTGGCAGCGGGACATCCGCTGGAGCCCGTACGCCTTCGTCTCGCCGTTCTTCCTGCTGTTCCTGGCGTTCGGCCTGTTTCCGCTGCTCTACACGGGCTGGGCGTCGCTGCATCAGGTGGAGATGACCGCGCCCACCGACATGAACTGGGTCGGGCTGCGCAACTACACGCGGATCTTCGACGACGAGTTCTTCTGGAACGCGGCGAAGAACACGCTGACGATCGGCATCATCTCGACGGTGCCGCAGTTGCTGATGGCGATGGGCATCGCGCACATCCTCAACTACAAGCTGCGTGCCTCGACCTTCTACCGGGTCGTGATGCTGGCGCCGTACGCGACGTCGATCGCGGCCGCCTCGCTCGTCTTCGTGCTGCTCTTCGGGCGCGACTACGGCATGATCAACTGGGCGCTGGACATGGTCGGGATCAGCCCGGTCGACTGGCAGAACGACAAGTGGCCGTCGCAGATAGCGGTGTCCACGATCATCATCTGGCGATGGACCGGCTACAACGCGCTGATCTACCTGGCGGCGATGCAGGCGATCCCGCAGGACCTGTACGAGTCGGCGGCGCTGGACGGCGCGAGCCGGTGGAAGCAGTTCGTCCATGTGACGCTGCCCTCGCTGCGGCCCACGATTCTGTTCACGGTGGTCGTCTCCACGATCGGCGCCAGCCAGGTCTTCGGCGAACCGCTCCTCTTCGACGCCAACAAGGGCGCGTCGGGCGGTGCGGAGCACCAGTTCCAGACGCTGGGCCTGTACCTGTACGAGCAGGGCTGGGTGAACCAGCACCTGGGCCGAGCCTCTGCGATCGCCTGGACGATGTTCCTGATCCTGATCGTGATCGGCATCGTCAACTACGTCATCTCGCGCCGGCTGCGCGCCAGTAGTTAGGAGTACCGGCCGTGACGACGACACTGACCCCGCCGGATACGACCGTGAAGAAGCCCGGCCGTGTACGGCGGCCCAAGTCGGCCCGTGCCGGCGGCACCCTGCACGCCGGCCCGGTCGCCTATGTGATCCTGGCCCTGTTCACCATCGGCTCGCTGTTCCCGCTGGTGTGGACAGCGATCGCCGCGTCCCGCGACAACAACCGGCTGGCGCAGACTCCGCCGCCGTTCTGGTTCGGCTCGAACCTCTTCCACAACCTGGATGTGGCGTGGAACGACGCCAACCTGGGCACGGCGTTCGTCAACACGACGATCGTGGCCGGGATTTCGGCGGCCACCATCGTGTTCCTGTCCACGATCGCCGGGTTCGCCTTCGCCAAGCTGCGGTTCAAGGGCCGGGGCGCGATGATGCTGATCGTCATCGGCACGATGATGGTGCCGCCGCAGCTGAGTGTGATCCCGCTGTACATGATGGTCGCCAAGCTGGAGTGGACCGACCAGCTCCAGGCGGTGATCCTGCCGTCCCTGGTGAGCGCCTTCGGTGTGTTCTTCATGCGGCAGTACCTGCTCCAGGCGCTGCCGGACGAGATCATCGAGGCGGCCCGGGTGGACGGTGCGAGCAGCTGGCGTGTGGTGTGGCACGTGGTGTTCCCCGCCGCGCGCCCGGCGATGGCCGTGCTCGGCATGCTGATGTTCGTCCAGACGTGGAACGACTTCCTGTGGCCGTTCCTGGTGCTGAGCCAGACCGGCAACCCCACCGTGCAGGTCGCGATCGCCGGCCTGGGCCGCGGTTACACCCCGGACCAGTCGCTGATCATGGCGGGCGCGCTGCTGGGCACGCTCCCCCTGCTCCTCGTCTTCGCGATCTTCGGCAAGCAGATCGTGGGCGGCATCATGCAGGGCGCGGTGAAGGGCTGAGGCCCGTCCGTCCCCGCCTTCCCGGGGGCCGGGTCACCGCCGCCTCGGCCCCTCCGCATCACTTCCCCCCATCCTCCGTCGGTCGGCGACGACCTCGACGACCAACCATGGGAGCGCTTCCATGTCTGAGTCCGCACAGTCGGCCACCTCGGTGACCCCGGTGACCTTCCCTCCCGCCTTCCTCTGGGGCGCCGCGACGTCCGCGTACCAGATCGAGGGGGCGGTGCGGGAGGACGGCCGCACCCCGTCGATCTGGGACACCTTCAGCCATACGCCGGGCAAGACCGCCGGCGGCGAGACCGGTGACATCGCTGTCGACCACTACCACCGCTACCGCGACGACGTGGCGCTGATGGCGGAGCTGGGCCTGTCGGCGTACCGCTTCTCCGTCTCCTGGTCGCGGGTCCAGCCGACCGGGCGCGGCCCGGCGGTCCAGCGGGGCCTGGACTTCTACCGCCGGCTGGTGGACGAGCTGCTGGCCAAGGGCATCAAGCCGGCCGTGACCCTCTACCACTGGGACCTCCCGCAGGAGTTGGAGGACGCGGGCGGCTGGCCGGAGCGCGACACGGCGTACCGGTTCGCCGAGTACGCGCAGATCGTCGGGGAGGCGCTCGGCGACCGGGTGGAGCAGTGGATCACGCTGAACGAGCCGTGGTGCAGCGCGTTCCTCGGCTACGCGTCCGGGGTGCACGCGCCGGGGCGCACGGATCCGGCGGCCTCGCTGCGCGCCGCGCATCACCTCAACTTGGCGCACGGGCTGGGCGCGTCCGCCCTGCGGTCGGTGATGCCGGCCCGCAACTCGGTCGCGATCAGCCTCAACTCCTCGGTGGTGCGGCCCCTTTCGCCGACGGAGGCCGATCTCGCCGCGGTCCGCAAGATCGACGACCTGGCCAACGGCGTCTTCCACGGCCCGCTGCTGCGCGGCGCGTACCCGGAGACGCTGCTCGCCGCCACGTCGTCGGTGACGGACTGGTCGTACGTCCTCGACGGCGATCTGCGCACGATCCAGCAGCCGCTCGACGCGCTGGGCCTCAACTACTACACGCCCACGCTGGTCTCGGCGGCGGACGCCGACCCGAAGGGCCCGCGCGCGGACGGTCACGGCGCGAGCGACCACACCCCGTGGCCGGGCGCGGACGACGTCGCCTTCCACCAGACGCCGGGCGAGCGCACGGAGATGGGCTGGACGATCGACCCGACGGGCCTGCACGACCTGATCATGCGCTATACCAAGGAGGCGCCGGGCCTGCCCCTCTACATCACGGAGAACGGCGCGGCCTACGACGACAAGCCGGACCCGGACGGCCGCGTCCACGACCCGGAGCGCGTCGCCTACCTGCACGGCCATCTGCGGGCGGTCCGCCGGGCCATCGCGGAGGGCGCGGACGTCCGCGGCTACTTCCTGTGGTCCCTGCTGGACAACTTCGAGTGGGCGTACGGCTACGAGAAGCGGTTCGGCGCGGTGTACGTGGACTACGCGACGCTGGCCCGCACCCCGAAGTCGAGCGCTCTGTGGTACGGCCAGGCGGCGAAGACGGGAACGCTGCCGGCGCTCGAGACCAACTGACCCTCCCGGGGGAGCGGGGAAAGGGGCGCGGCACTCCAAGGGGGGTGTGCCGCGCCCCGCTGTTCCTCGCCCCGCTGTTCCGCGCCCCGCTGTACCGTGCCGGGTCACCTCAGGACGGTCACGGCCACCACGACCGCGAGGGCGACGACCGCCGCGGCGGTCCAGGCGAACGCGCTGACGCGCTGCCTGCTGAAGCGGTCGATGACCTCGATGCCTCCGGTGGCGGCGGGGAAGGCGTAGTAGACGCGGCGCGGGTCGGCGGGGGACTCGACGCGGGCGAGGGGGAGGTAGCTGAGGGACACCCGGCGGCGGACCTCGCGGTCCTGTTCGGCCAGGAGGCGCGCGAGCCGTTTGCGGTGGACGTCGTCGAGGAAGTCGGGGAGTTCGTCGCCGGCGGCGTTCAGCTCGGCGGTGAGGCGTCGGCCCGACTTGAGTCTGCTGAACGGCGGGTAGACCGGCTTCAGTTCGTCGGTGGCGGGCGTGTGGGTGATGACGCCCGCGGTCCAGACCGTCAGGCGGCCGGTGGCGCCGCAGGGCTGGTGCGGCAGGCGCCGGGCGCCCTTGCACTCGCCGCAGGTGATCCGTCCCTTTCCCTTGCAGGCGGGGCACTTCCACTTCCACTCGCCCGCGCAGTTCGGGCAGGCCACGTCGGCGGCGGCGCAGCGCTTGCACTGGGCGGCGCGCGGCCGGGCGCCCTCGGGGCGGGGCCGGGCCGACGCGCGGGGCCGCCGGGTGCGCGGGGTGCCCGTGCCGTCGCACTCCCAGCAGGCGTCGGGGCCGCCCTCGCAGACCTCGCACTCGATCCAGGCGGGGCAGTCGCGTCCGCCGCGCCCCTTGCAGGCGTCGCAGTCCTTCCTGCCGTCGGTGCAGCCGTCGCACGCCGTCTCGTCGAGCGTGCCCTCGCGCACGAGGTCGATCCGCCGGGCCGTCGCCGGGTCGTCCGGCGGGGTGACCGGGTTGGCGTGGAGATCGGTGTACGTGGGGCGGTCGGCGACGCGCTGGTTGGCGCTCCTCGGTCCCTTGGCCCGGCCGGGTTCCTCCCGCCGCTTCTCTAGGGAGCGGTGGATGCGGCACTCCAGGACAGAGGGCCAGGAGACGGTCGCCGCGCCGGGCGCGGAGAGGTCGGCGGTGATCTTGTACCGGGTCATGCGGCGTTCGACGGCCCGCAGTACCTCTTCCTCGGACGGAACCGTGGCCAACTCCGCTTCCCCTCGTCAACCAGTGACACAGGCAGGAAGAGCAGGGTAAGAGGGCCCTCAACTCGGCGACAAGAGGGCGTCGTTGCCGTCGTCGGCGGTCAGCCGTCGGTGCCCGAGAGCAGCCGGCGGGTGGTGGTCACGCCCCACTCGTCCAGCGAGAGCAGCCGGTCGCTGGAGGCCGTCAGACCGCCCGTCGCCTCCACGTGCGCGGCCCAGCGCTCACGGGTCTCCACGGCGGGGCGCGCCATCAGGCAGTCGGGGTCGTTGACCCAGAGCCGGCCGTGCTGCCACTGGCGGGCCGCGCCGGTGAACTCGGCCGGTTCCTGGCCGGGTTGGCTGAAGTCGTCGGCCTCGGGGCGGCGGTGCGGGGCGGTGTCGGGGCTGACCCGCATCGCGTCGAACAGGCCGAGGGAGGGCAGGATCGGCGCGCCGCAGCCCAGCAGGTAGGCGTCCGCGCCGATCGCCTCGCGGATCAGCCGGACGCCGTCCCGGTACGCCGTCAGCGCGTCCACCGGCTCGTGCCGTACGCCGTGCAGCGCGCCCGCGTACAGGAAGTCGGCCTTGAAGTAGTCGTAGCCCTCGGCGCGCAGGGTGGTGAACACGCCGGTCAGGTAGGCGGCGGCGTCGGGGTGGGTGGTGTCGAGGACGTTCAGGTCGTGGCCCCAGTTGCGGCCGGCGTGGGCGGGGCCGCCGTCGGGGTCGCGGACCAGCCAGTCGGGGTGCTCGGCGGCCAGGTCGCTCGCCGGGTCGACCAGGAAGGGCGCCGTCCAGATGCCCGCCCGGCGGCCCCGGGCGCGGATGGCGTCGGCGATGCCGGCGCGGGAGCGGAAGCGGCCGGAGAGGACCAGCCAGTCGCCGAGCGCCTTCTGGTAGCCGTCGTCGATCTGGACGACGTCGACGGGCAGGTCGAGGGTGTCCATCGCGCGGAGGTTCTCGTGGATGTCGTCCTCGGTGACGGCGGTGAAGTACTCGTACCAGGAGCACCAGACGGTGGGCGCGGGCCGGGGCGCGGGCAGGCCGAGGTGGGCGGCCCAGTCGGCGAGGGCGCCCTGGATGCCGCCGGGGCCGAGGTAGGAGTAGTGCTCGACCTTGCCGTCGGCGCTGATCTCGGCGCGGTCGCCGTCCACCCGCAGGCGTATGGAGGGCACGGAGCGCGTCGGGTCGGGCGCGGCGCAGACCACGACGGGGCCGTTGCGCCCCTTCGGGGCCAGGGCGAGCAGCCCTTCCCCCTGGAAGACGCCGTCGGGCACGGAGACCCCGGGCCGGTAGCAGACGGTGGCCCAGTTGGCGGTGGTGGGGCGGTACGGCGTCGCGCCGAGGGCGTAGGCGCCGCTGGGGCTCCAGGACTGCCAACCCTCCTCGTGGACGAGGGCGCGTCGCGGGTCCACGGGGACGGAGAGGACCGGGGTGAAGGGGTGGTGCACGGTGGTTCTCTTTCGTGAGCGTTCGTGAGCGGGAGGCTCGCGTCGTCAGCCCTTGTTGGCGCCGAGGGTCAGGCCGCTGACGAACTGCCGTTGCAGGACGAAGTACACGATGAGCGTCGGGATCGCGGTGAGCAGGGCGCCGGCGGCGACCAGGTTGGGGTCGGTGAAGTACTGGCCGGAGAGGTTGTTCAGGGCCGAGGTGATCGGCATGTTCTCGCCGGTGGAGATCAGGACGATGGCCCAGAAGAAGTCGTTGTAGATCCAGATGGACAGCAGGGTGGCCAGGGCGGCCATGGCGGGCTTGCACAGCGGCAGCACGATCTGCCAGTACAGCCGCCACACCGAGGCGCCGTCGACGAGCGCGGCCTCGGTCAGCTCGTGCGGCAGCGAGCGCATGTAGTTGCTCAGCACGAAGGCGCAGAAGCCGGACTGGAACGCCACATGGATGAGGACCAGGCCGAGCGCGGAGTCGTACAGCTTGCCGCTCACCGTGATGCCGGGCACGTCGACGAGCAGGTACAGCCGGTACAGCGGGGTGATGATGACCTGCTGCGGGAGCAGGTTGCCCGCGGTGAAGACCAGGAGCAGCGCCAGGTTGAGGCGGAAGTCGAAGCGGCTGACGTAGAAGGCGACCATCGACGACAGGAACAGCGTCAGCAGCACGGCGGGCACCGCCACCAGCAGGGTGTTGCCGAAGTAGTGCAGCATGTCGGACTGCTGGAACGCGTTGGTGAAGTTGTCGAGGCTCAGCTTGTCGGGCCAGGAGACATAGCCCTTCTCGCTGGTCTCGGCGTACGGGCGCAGCGCGGCGAGCAGCGCCCACAGCAGCGGGGCGAGCCAGGCCAGGGCGGTGACGACCAGGAAAGCGTGCAGCAGGATCCGGGCGGGGCGGACGGGGGTGCGCCGCTTGGTCACCAGGGCGTGGCTCATGCCCGCCGCTCCTTCCGGAAGGTCGCGATCAGGTACGGGATGATCACGACGAGGGAGATCACCAGCAGGACGACGGCGATCGCGGAGCCGTATCCGATCCGGCTGGACTCGCCGATGATGTTGTCGGTGACCAGGATCGACAGCAGCTCGGTGCCCTCGGCGCCCTTGTTGAAGACGAAGACCAGGTCGAAGGCGCGCAGGGCCTCGATGATCGTGACGACGAGGACGACGGTGTTGGTCGGGCGCAGCGTCGGGAAGACGACGTTCTTGAACGTCTGCCACTCCCCCGCGCCGTCCAGCGCGGACGCCTCGCGCAGGGCCGGGTCGACGCCCTTGAGGCCGGCCAGGTAGAGGATCATCATGTAGCCGGTGTGCCGCCAGGAGGCGGCGACGAGGACGGCCCAGAGGTTGAGGTCGGGGTCGCCGATCCAGTCGATGTAGCGGCCGGGCTCGTTCGCGCCGATGAGGCTGTTGATCAGCCCGGTGTCGGGGTTGTAGACGAGCTGCCAGACGAAGCCGATGACGGCCATCGACACCACGACCGGCAGGAAGAACGCGGTCTGGTAGACCCGGCTGAAGCGGATCCTCTTGTCGAGCTGGACGGCGAGGAACAGGCCGAGCGGCGTCGGGACCAGGATGAGGACGACGAACCAGACGACGTTGTGCTCGACGGCCGGCCAGAACTGCGGGTTGGTGGTGAAGAGCTCCCTGAAGTTGTCGAGACCGACCCACTTGATCGAGTCGAAGCCGATGCCGTCCCAGGCGGTGAAGGCGAGGGCGATCGAGGCGAGGGCGGTGACCCAGACGAGGGCCACGTGCAGGACCGTGGGCACACCCGCCATCAGCCCGAGCGTGAACCGGTCACGCCGGGTGAGCAGACGGCGGTGGCCCGTCTTCGTGTCGTTCGTCTCTGTGCTCATCGGGTCTGATCAGCCGGACGCGAAGATCGTCTTCTTCTGGCGCTCGATCGAGGTCAGCAGGCTGTCGACGCCCTTGGGGTCGCGGACGAACTTCTGGAGCGCGGGCTGCATCACCGTGGAGGTGAAGTCGGGCCGGCTGTCGCGGTCCATGAACTGGGTGAGGCTCTTCGCGCCGCTGATCATCTCGTACGCCTTCTTCTGGAGGGCGGTGTACGAGGAGGTGTCGGCCTTGGTGGAGGCGGCGACGACGCTCGGGTCGGCCTTGAGGTAGACCGCCTCGGCCTGCGGGGTGCCGAGGTACTCCAGCAGCTTGAAGGCGCCCTCCTTGTTCTTCGGGGCCTTGCTGAGCATGAAGCCGTCGGTGGGCGCCTCGACGGTGTCCTGCCCGTAGGCGGGGTCGATCTCCGGGAAGGCGAAGAAGTCCAGGTCGTCGAGGTCGGCCTGGTTCGTGAACTGCTGCGCGACGAACGTGCCCAGCAGATACATGCCGGCCTTCTTGGAGACGAGGGTCTGGGCGGCGTCCTGCCAGGTGCGGCCGACCGCGCCGTCCTGGTGGTAGGGGAGGATCTCGGCCCAGTGGTCGAAGGCCTTGCGCACCTTGGCGTCGGTCCAGGAGGCCTTGCCGGCCATCAGCTCGACGTGGAAGTCGTAGCCGTTGGTGCGGAAGTTGATCTGGTCGAAGGTGCCGAGCGCGGGCCAGGCGTCCTTGTCGCCGAAGGCGATCGGGACGAGCTTGTCCTGCCGCATCCGCTTGCACAGGGCGACGAACTGGTCCCAGGTGGTGGGGACGGTGTAGCCGTACCGCCGGAAGACGCTCTTGCGGTAGAAGATCGCCCACGGGTACGTGTACAGCGGGACGAAGTAGTACTTGCCGTCCTCGCCCTTGCTGAGCGCCTTCATGGCGTCGGGGAAGTCGCCGCCGATCTTCTGCCACACCTCGTCGACCGGGGTGGCGAGCTTCTTGGCCGCGAAGAACTGCATGCGGTAGCCGGCGAACCAGTGGAAGACGTCGTCGGGGGTGCCCTGGAGGTAGGAGTTGATCTGCTCCTGGAACGTGTTGTGGTCCTTGGTGTTCACGGCGACCGTGATGCCGGACTGCTGGGTGAAGGCCCCGTAGATGTCGGCGAAGGCCTTCTTCGGCACGGCGTCGGAGGCGTTGGAGCCGACGGTGACCGTCTTGGGGTCGGCAGCCGTGCCGCTGCCGCCGCAGGCGCTCAGCAGGGGGATGCCGGCGCCGAGCACGGCCGCGCCGCCCATGCCGCGCAGGAGGGTGCGGCGGGTGGGGGCGGGGGTGGGGAGTCCGGAGGGGGAGAGGTCGTGCATGAACGGCTCCAGGGGCAGGTTCGGCCACGGAGGTCGGCTGAAAGTCGGCCGTGAACGACCAGAAATCAACTTGACCCAACACGGTGGCGCAATAACAGCCGCATGTCCTGTCATGCGTCAAGAGTTGAAGAAGCCGGTTGTCGAAACGTAATCGACACGACTCCGCCCGGTTCGTCCGATGTGAGACACGTCATGGGGAGGGTGTGCCACAGCGTGAGGTCAGGAGAGTTCAGGAGAGGGAGCGCGAGCGGCGGAAGGCCGCACCCAGCCGGCCCGCGCGGCGCCGGCGGACCGCTCCGCGGTGTCCCCGGCGGGAGGGCTCGTGCCCGCTCAGCTGGATCCAGATCCGCACCTCGGTGCCGCCCAGCACGGAGGACCCGATCCGCACGTCCCCGCCGGTCGACTCCGCGAGCCGGCGCACGATGTCCAGCCCGAGCCCGGTCGATCCCGCGCTCCCGGAGCCCCGGCCGCGCGCCATCGCCGCCTCGGGGTCGGGTATGCCGGGGCCGGCGTCGGACACCAGCACGATCACCGCGTCCTCGGCGTTGTGCACGTCGACCGCGAATGCGGTGCCCTCGGCGGTGTGCCGGAACACGTTGCCGAGCAGGGCGTCGAGCGCCGCCGCGAGGTCGGCGCGGGCCACGGGGATGCGCACCGGCCGGTCCACGCCGGCCACCCGCACCTTGCGGCCCTCGTCCTCCGCGAGCGCCGACCAGAACGCCATCCGCTCCCGGACGACCTCGGCCGCGTCGCAGCCCGCGCCCGGTCCGGCGGCGGCCGTCTGCGGCTTGGCCTCCCGCGCCGTGCGGATGATGGTGTCGACCTCACGCTCCAACTGGGCGACCGCGGCCCGGGTCTGCTCCGCGGCCGGGGAGTCGCCGAGGGAGGCCGCGTTGAGCCGCAGCACGGTCAGCGGAGTCCGCAGCCGGTGCGACAGATCCGCCGCCAACTCCCTTTCGTTGGCCAGCAGTTGTACGACCTGGTCGGCCATGGAGTTGAACGCCACGGCCGCAAGCCGCAGTTCGGTCGGCCCCTCCTCGGGGACGCGCGCGCCGAGCTTGCCCTCCCCCAGTTCGTGCGCGCCCTCCACCAGCCGCTGGGCGGGCTGCACCATCCGCACGCCCAGCCGGTCGGCGACGGCGACCGAGCCGACGATCAGCGCGACGCCCACCCCGGCGAGCACCGCCCACGCCGTGCCGACGCCGTTGCTGACCTCCGACTCGGGGACGTACACCTCGATCACCACGGTGCCGAGGCCGAGCGCCACGGGCTGGAGCAGCACGGAGCCGCCGGGCACCTCCGCGGTGGAGGCGCGGCCCAGGGCGCGTACGGCCTCGATGTCGGTGTCGGCGGCGCGCGCCCGGCCCAGGTCGACGGCGGGCCGGCCGTCGCCCGCCGGTATGTGCACCGCCATCCCGTCGTCGGAGCCGGTGGAGGCGACGACGCGTTCCACCTGCTCCCGGTCGGTGGTGATGGACAGGGCGGGGACCACGACGGCGGCCTCCCGCTCGGCGTTGGAGAAGGCGCGGTCGCGGGCCATCTCCTTGATGACCAGCCCCAGCGGGACCGCGAAGGCGACCACGACCATGGCGGTGACCGCCAGACAGACCTTGACCAGTGCCCACCTCATCGCGGTGGCTCCGGTGTCGGGGCGGGCGGCGCGGGGGCGGGCGGTGTCGTAGCGGGCGGTGTCGTAGCGGGCGGTTCGAGTTTCACGCCGACGCCGCGCAGGGTGTGCAGATAGCGGGGCCGGGCCGCCGTCTCGCCCAGTTTGCGGCGCAGCCAGGACAGATGGACGTCGATGGTCTGGTCGTCGCCGTAGGACTGCTGCCAGACCTCGGCGAGCAGTTCCCGGCGCGACACGACGACGCCGGGCCGGCCGGCGAGGAAGGCGAGCAGGTCGAACTCGCGGCGGGTGAGGTCGAGTCGGACGCCGTCCAGCTCGGCCTGGCGGCGCAGCGGGTCGACGGTCAGCCCGCCGACGCTCAGGACGGTGGACGGCGCGGCCTCCCCGGCGCCGGCGCGGGAGCGGCGCAGGACGGCGGCCATGCGGGCGGACAGGTGCTCCACCGAGAAGGGCTTGGTGAGGTAGTCGTCCGCCCCGGCGTTCAGCAGTCGGACGATCTCCGTCTCGTCGTCGCGGGCGGTGGCGATGATGACGGGCACGTCGGTGATGCCGCGCAGCATCTTCAGCGCCTCGGAGCCGTCCAGGTCGGGCAGTCCGAGGTCGAGGACGACCACGTCGAAGCGGAAATGGGCGACCTCGCGCAGCGCCTCCAGCGCCGTCCCCACGCTGCGCACGAGATGCGAGGCGTCGGTCAGGTGCCGGATCAGCGCCGAACGCACGAACTGGTCGTCCTCGACCACGAGCACACTTGCCATGCGCGGCAACCTACGCCATGCGGACGGACGTCATTCGGGCCTGTGGACAACTCATCGCCTGTGGACAACCGGTGGGGCGTCCGTCGAGCACCCGTGCGACACCCATGAGGCGCGTGGGGCAAGATGGCCGCGATGCGCAGCGGACTCGTACACCTGCTCGCGTGGTCGCTCGCCACGGGCGCGGCGGTCACGCTGTCGTGGTGGGGTGTCCACACGGTGATGGCCGGCACGGTCTACGACCCTCCGCGCGCCCTGCCGCTGACGGCGGGTGAGGCGACGGCGCGGGAGACGGAGCCGCCGCCGACCGGGGCGGACGGCTCCTCGCCGTCCCCTTCCGCCAGCCCCTCCCCGGCCCGGCCGAGCCGCGCGCCCGGCACGCCGTCGTCCGCACCGTCCTCGTCCACATCGTCCCCGCCGTCCGGGCCGTCCGCGTCGCCCCCGTACGGCGCGGGCGCTTCGAACCCGGCAGCCGCCGGCGGGCCCGGCTCCTCCGGCCAGGTCAAGAGCTATGACACCGAGGGCGGGCGGGTGGTCCTCGACATCGGCACGACGTCCGCCGCGCTCGTCTCGGCGACGCCGGGCGCGGGCTGGTCGATGCAGGTGTGGAAGACGCAGTCGTGGATCCGGGTGGACTTCGCCTCGGGCGCGGACCGGGTCACGGTGTTCTGCACCTGGCACGACGGACCGCCGCGGGTGGACGTCAGTACTTACTGAACTGTCCGCCGCGCGGGGCCTATTCGAATACCGAGGGCGGCGGGGCCGGTGACGCGACGGCCGAGGCGTCGGCGACCGGTGCGGCGCCGCCGGTGAAGTCGAGGAGCGCGCTGCCGTGCTCGACCCGGCCGGGGTGCGGGTCGGAGGCGGCGCGGCGGGTCAGTTCGGCGATCGGCAGGGGCAGGTCGGAGGCGACCAGGACGGCGTTGCCGAAGCGTCTGCCGCGCAGCACGGACGGGTCGGCGACCAGGGCGAGTTCGCCGAAGCGGGCGGCGGCGGTGGCTATCTGGCCGCGCAGATGGGTCAGGGGCGGGCCGTCGGCGACGTTGGCGGCGTAGATTCCGCCGGGCCGCAACGCCCTGCGGACCTCGTCGAGGAACTCGGTGGAGGTCAGGTGCGCGGGCGTCCGGGCCCCGCCGAACACATCGGCGATGACGAGGTCGGCCCAGCCGTCCGGCGTCTTCCCGAGGCCCTCGCGGGCGTCCACCGACCTGATCCTGATCCGCGCCCCCGGGTCCAACGGCAGCTCGCGCCTGACCAGTTGGACGAGACGCGCGTCCCGCTCGACGACCTGCTGGGTGGAGCGGGGGCGGCCGGCGGCGACGTACCGGGCGAGGGTGAGGGCGCCGCCGCCGAGATGCACGACGTGCAGGGGCTTGCCCTGCGGTGCGGCGAGGTCGATGACGTGGCCGAGGCGGCGCTGGTACTCGAAGGAGAGGTAGGACGGATCGTCGAGGTCGACGTGCGACTGCGGCGCGCCGTCGATGAGCAGGGTCCAGGCCCGCGCCCGGTCCCGGTCCGGGACGAGTCGGGCCACCCCGCCGTCGACCTGCTCGACGACGGCGTCGGCGTCGCGCTCACGACGGGAGGTGCGGGACCGTGCCATGGGGGCATTTTCGCACCCTGTGACGGGAGGTTCGCCCGGCGGGTGACGGGAGGTTCGCTCCGGCAGGGGCCGGAGGGGTCGCCCGACGGAGGCCGGGAGGTCCCGCCGGCGGAGGCCGGGAGGGTCGCCCGGCGAAGGCCGGGAGGGTCGCCCAGCAAGGGCCGGAGGGGTCGCCCGGCGGAGGCCGGGAGGTTCGCCCGGCGAAGGTTGGGAGGGTCACCCGGCAAGGGCCGGGAGGTTCGCCCGGCAAGGGCCGGAGGGGTCGCCCGGCGAAGGCCGGGAGGTTCGCCCGGCAAGGGCCGGGAGGTTCAGCGGCAGTTGTCCGCCGCTTCGATGATGCGGGCCGCCTCGCCCAACGCTCTTCGCAGCACCGCCGGATCGGTCGCGAGGTCCGCCTCGCCGGGCGGGACCAGCCAGTCCGAGCCCTCGACCGGCGGTTCGGCGGGCAGCCGCAGCCCCCGGCCGTCCGTCTCCGTACAGGTGCTGCCGGGCACGTCCCAGGCGGCGGCCGTGCCCGCGGGCACCACGAAGCCGAGCGTCCCGCACCCGTCGTCGTGCAGCACGGGCCCCACCGCGTCGTCCGGGCCCCGTCTGCGCAGGATGTCGACGGCCTCGAGGCCCTGCCGCGTCGGGACGGTGACGAGGTCACATCCCGGCCGCGGCGGCTCACCGCACTCGACGTCGACGCTCTGACTGGTCTCCATCCCGGCCTCCACCACGGAACCCCTCCTTCAGCGAGCGGCTCGGGAGTCGGGCGGCTCCCGGTCCGCAGGGTTCAACGCGTCACGGCGTCAACGGCTACGGCGGAAGTCCGCCGCAAGGATGGCAGTTCATGGCAGATCACGTAGGAGATATCCGGTTTGTAGCCAAACACCGCGTGGCGGTCCGGTCACAGCAGGTACGTTCTTGCTCGCCGGACAACAGGGTGATCACTTCGGATGATCGAACAACTCACCCTTCGTCCGGCATGGTTCGACGGTTCGCACGAGAGGACCCGGCCATGGCGTCGTCAACGGTGACCCCACCACGGCCCGACCGGCCACCCCGGCCCAACCTCGCCTTCCGGCAGTTGCGCGGACAGCGCTCGCCGGCCGAGTTCGCCGCACTGGTACGGCGGGCCGCGCGCGAGATCGACGAGCGGGTCAGCTGCGACGCGCGCTACATCGGCCGCGTCGAGGCGGGGGAGATCCGCTGCCCCAACTACGCGTACGAGCGGGTGTTCCTGCACATGTTCCCCGGCCGCACACTCACCGACCTGGGGTTCGCACCCCGTTCGTCCGTACGCGGACGAGGGGCTCGCCCGGACGACGAAACGCCCCCGGCGCACATCGGACGCCCGGCGCGCTCCCCCGCGGACGCGCCGGGCACGGATGAGACGCGCCGGACGTACGAGCCGTATGACACGCAGGACCCGTACGACACGCACCACGACCACGAGGAGAGCGACGTGCTGCGTCGCGCATTCATGACCGGCGGAGGCGCCACGGTGGCCGCCGCCTCGCTGGGCCCGCTCGGGTTCGCCCTGGAGGCGTCGGCGACGGAACGTCCCGTCCGCCGCGCCGGGGGAAGCCAGGCGAGCGCCCTCGAAGAAGCGGTCCGCCGCATCCGGCTGCTGGACGACCGGCACGGCGCCGACGGTCTCTACCGGCGCGCGGCGACCCCGCTGCGCGCCGCCTACGCGCTGCTCGACGCCGGCGCGACCCGGCAGGCGACCGCCGACCGGCTCCACTCGGGCGCCGGGGAACTCGCCATCTCCGTGGGCTGGCTGGCGCACGACTCCGGGCGCTTCGAAGATGCCCGCTCCCACTACGCCGAGGCCCTCGCCACCGCCCGGATGACCGGCGACAACGCCCTGGAGGCCCACGCCTTCTGCAACACCGCGTTCCTCGCGCGCGACGCGGGCCGCCCGCGCGAGGCCGTCCGGGCAGCGCAGGCCGCGCAGCGCGTCGCCCGCCCGCTCGGCTCGCCCCGGCTGATGTCCCTGCTCGCGCTGCGCGAGGCGGGCGGCTGGGCGGGGCTCGCCGACCGCACCGGCTGTGAGCAGGCCCTCGCCCGCGCCCAGGCCCTCTACGAGCGGGGCGCCACGGACGCCGACCCCGAGTGGATGTCCTTCTACGGCGAGGCCGAGCTGGAGGGGCTGGAGGCGCAGTGCTGGTCGACGCTGGGCGACTGGCCGCGTGCCGCGCGGCACGCGCGCCGGGCGGCGGAACTCCAGGATCCGCACTTCACCCGCAACATCGCGCTGTACACCGCCGAGCTGGCGGACGACCTCGCGCGCGGGGGGCGCCCCGACGAGGCGGCGGCGGCGGGACTGCGGGTGCTCGACCTGCTGGGCCAGGTCCAGTCGTCCCGGATCCAGACGATGCTGGCGGGCACGGCGAGGGTGTTGCTGCCGCACCGACGGGCGTCCGGGGTCTCAGAGTTCCTGGAGCGGCACGCGTCGACACCCCGCAAGGTGTAGCCACAGCGGCCGGCAGCACTCTCGCCCCTACGCCAAGTGCCCCAAGTCGTTCCAGCTCTCGATCGCCGGCTCCCCGTAGGCCCACCCCAGCACGGACAGCGACGTCGGATTGAGCCGTATCCGCGCCGCGAAGTCCAGCGGCAGCCCCAACCACCGCGCCCCGATCGACCGCAGGATGTGCCCGTGGGCGAACACCAGCACGTCCCGCTCGGCGGACCGCGCCCACGCCACGACCTCGTCCGCGCGCGCGGTGACCTCGGCGAGGGACTCCCCCTCGGGCACCCCGTCGCGCCAGATGAGCCACCCGGGCCGCAGGGCCTGGATGTCGGCGGGGGCCAGCCCCTCGTACGCCCCGTAGTCCCACTCCATCAGCGTGTCCCACTCGGTGGCCCGCTCGCCGAAGCCGGCGATCTCGCACGTCTCACGCGCGCGTGCCAGCGGGCTGGTGCGGACCTCGACGTCGGGGAGCCCGTCGAAGGGCGCCCGGTGCAGTCGCTCGCCGAGCAGCTTCGCGCCCCGGCGGCCCTCCTCCAGCAGGGGCACGTCGGTCCTGCCGGTGTGCTTGCCGGACAGCGACCACTCGGTCTGTCCGTGCCGGGCCAGCAGGATGCGCGGTGCCATGGGGGACCTTTCCGGGGAAACCCTGGGAGAACCAGGGGACTGATCAGCTGCGGAGCCCTTCCATCATCGCTCACCCTGGAGGGGGGCAACCCGACGGGCGATCTCAGCGTCTCTTGAGGTCCGGGGGCGTTCTGAAGGGACGCACGCACACGCCGTAAAGTGTCACCTCCGTGCCACCGGCGCGGCAGCGACGAGAAGGGGGAGGCAATCGGATGCCGCAGACCGAGACACAGGGCACCGAGGCGCACCCACGGACCCGGCTGCGCTGGTGGACCGAGCTGCCGCTCATCCTGCTGGTGTACGCCTGCTACACGGCGGGCCGCCTGCTCGCGCGCGGTGACGTCTCCACGGCCGTCGACAACGGTCTGGCGATCCTGCGCGTCGAGAAGCTCTTCTACCTCAACGCCGAGCACCCGCTGAACCGCCTCTTCAGGACCCAGGCGTGGATAGGCATACCCGCCGACTTCTGGTACGCGTCGCTGCACTACGTGGTGACGCCGGTCATCCTGGTCTGGCTGTTCCGCTCGCGCGCCGTCCAGTACCGGGCCGCCCGCACCTGGCTGATGACCTCGACCATGATCGGCCTGGTCGGCTTCACCCTGCTGCCCACCTGCCCGCCCCGCCTGCTCGCGGCGGAGCACGGCTTCGTGGACACGATGGCGCAGTACAGCTCATGGGGCTGGTGGGGCGCCGAGGCGAGCGCGCCGCGCGGGATGGGCGGCATGACCAACCAGTACGCGGCCATGCCGAGCCTGCACGTCGGCTGGGCGCTGTGGTGCGGGGTCATGCTGTGGCGGCACGGCCGCACCCCGCTGGCGAAGACGGCGGCCGTCGTCTACCCGCTGGTGACGACGATCGTGGTGATGGGCACCGCGAACCACTACTTCCTCGACGCGGTCGCGGGCGCGGCCGTGATGGGCCTGGGGCTGCTGCTGGCGCCGGTCGTGACGCGCCGCGTGGACCGGATCCGGGACTGGCGCGAGGCGCGCGCCCCGCTCGCCCCGACGGCCTCCCCCGCCGCACAGGCCACGATTGTCAGTGGCGGATGCCAGACTTCCACGGGTGAGCGAATTCCACGGCAGCGCGAGCCGCGCCTCGACAGCGGAGCCGAGCCGGGTGCCTCCCCCACGGACGCGGGGGACGGCGCTCCGGCAGCGGCTCGCTGAGCTGCGCGGCCCCGACGTACCCGCCAAGGCGCTGGACGCCCGGGCCCTCGCGGCGCTCGCCGCGAACCCGGGGTGCAGCCGGCGCGCGATCCTCGACGGCGCCGGGGTGAACAAGACGGCGCTGGCGAGCGCGCTGGGCTCGCCTTCGGCGTTCGGCCAGTCGCAGTTCGCCCTCACGCGCGGCAACGCCTTCGAGGCGCGGGTGAAAGCCGACGGCGGCACGGAGCTGCTGCGCCTGGTGCACGAGAGGCTGGACCCGCGCGCCGAACCGCCCGCCGGGGCGAGCGTGCCCGACCTGACGGCGATCGGCCCCGAGGGCCGTACCGCGCGGACGGCGCTGGCCCTGCGCGAGGCCACCGACGCGACCGGCTCCTGGACGCTCCTGGACCATCCGATGCTCGCGCTCGACGTCGCCGGCTCCCCCGCCTTCCTGGAGCCGGACGCGGTCGTGGTGCACCCCGACGGCACCTGGACCGTCGTCGAGATCAAGTCGTTCCCGATGCTGGACGGCTCGGCGGACCCGGCGAAGGTCGGCGCGGCCGCCCGCCAGGCCGCGGTGTACGTGCTGGCGCTGGAGCAGGTCGCCGCCCGCCTCGACCCCGCGCCGGCCGTGCGCCACCGGGTGCTCCTCGTCTGCCCGAAGGACTTCTCCAACCTGCCGACCGCCTCCGCCGTGGACGTCCGCAAGCAGCGCGCCGTCACCCACCGCCAGCTGGCCCGGCTCACCCGCATCGAGGAGATCGCCGACGCCCTCCCGGAGGGCACGTGCTTCTCCCCCGAGCTGCCCGCCGACCGGCTCATGGCCGCCGTCGAGTCGGTCCCGGCGACGTACGCGCCGGAATGCCTGTCCGCGTGCGAGCTGGCGTTCCACTGCCGTGGCCGCTCCCGCGCGGACGGCGCGGTGACCACCCTGGGCCGCCCGGTCCGCGCCGAACTGGGCGGTCTGACGACGGTCGAGGACGTGCTGGCCGCCGCGCGCGGGGAGGCAGGCGATCCCGACGACCCGGCGGTCGCGGCCCTGCGCCGGGCCGCGCGGCTGCGCGGCGAGGCCCTGGGGGCGATGTGTCGCTGATCGCCACCCTCGCCCGTCTCGAGGCCGTCGCCACCGGCCGGGCCCAGCCCGCCGCCACCGTCCGGCACCGGCATCTGTCCGCGCGCCCGCTGGTGTTCGTGCCGCTGACCACCGCCGGTGAGGCCGGCGCCCCGCTGGGCGCGCTCGTCGGCGCCGACCGGGACGCGCCCCGGCTGCTGGCCGTCCCCCAGCCGCGCGACCGCGACCAGAGGTTCGCCTTCCTCGCCGAGCTGGCCGACGTCGTCCTGCCGTACGTCGACTCCTACGCCGACGTCGTGGAGGCCGCCGAGCGCACCGAGACCGACCCGGAGACCGGCAAGCGGGTCAAGGTCGAGGTCGACCTGTGCGCCGACGCGCCCCAGCTGATCGTGCCGAGCCGCGCCGGCGTCGAGTTCGTCCGCCTCCTGGGCCGCTCCATGCGCTTCCGGCGTACGGCGGAGCAGGACCCGGAGACGCCGTATCCCGCGCCCCCGCGCGTGCCATTGCTCGGCCGGTGGCTCACGCACTACGGCGAGCGGGCCCGGGTGCCCGGCTCGTCGCTGCTGCTGGCCCTGACGGAGGTGCTCGGCCGGCACTGGGCGACCGGGCAGTCCAGCCTGGAGGACCAGCACCTCGGGGCGCTGCTCGCCTGGATCGACCCGCCCGGGGACACGACGGGGGCCGAGGCCGCGCTGCGCGCCGAGCTCGGGCGCGACGGGCAGGGCCAGTTGCTGTGCCCACCGGCCGGTCCGGCGACGGACCCGGCGTTCGACAACAAGCTGCTCGCCCCCGCCGTCGAGCGCTACGACCGGGCCCGCACCGCCCTGGCCTCCGCCGAGGACGGTCTGGAGGCCGATGACCGGCTGGGCGCGCTGACCGCCGCCGAGCGGGAGATCCGCGACCTGGTCGAGAGCCGGACGCGGCCCACCTGGGACGCGGTGTGGCGCGGCCTGGACCTGCTGCGGACGCTGCCCGAGGGGGCGCACGTCGAGGAGCGGTGGACGCGCGACCGCTGGTCGTTCACCGGCCACCGGGACCGGGTAGTGGCGGGCGAGCCGCCGCAGCCGCGCCGCGACGACGCCGTCACCGCCGCGAACAAGCTCGCCACGCGCGAGCGTGAACAGGCCCGGCTGGAGGCGCAGGAGGCGCTGGACGATCCGCTGGTGATGGCGGGGCGGCGGCTGGCCGGGGAGGCGTTCGCGGGCGAGGTCGTCGATGTCGTCATGGCGTACAGCGAGGGCAAGCGGCCGAGCCCGCGCCCGCTGGTCACGGTGCGCACGGAGGACCGGCCGCATCTCGCGGAGCGGGCGAAGGTGTTCCGTTCCCTGGGCGGGAAGCCGCAGGCGGCGGAGTTCGTGGAGCGGGAGGAACGGGAACAGGGGGGGCGAGGGGAGAGCGGGGCGGACGGGGCGCTGCTGGTGTTGCGGATCGTCGACAAGATGGGCCGCGGCAAGGAGCCCGAGCAGGGGTCGGTGCCCGAGAAGGGCGACCGGCTCTGCTTCACGCTCTTCGAGCACGAGCAGCGCGGCGGCGCGAAGCTGCCCGACCCGGAGGAGACGCCGTGGACGCACGGCGGGCCGCCCGGGGAGCAGACGCCCGAAGCACCCGACACCGTCACCAGGGAGGACGTCCTGTGACCACCGAGGCCGCCTTCGACCCCGGTACGGCCGCCGCCCGCGCCACCGAGGCGATCCTGCGGGACACGCTGCACGGCACCGCGCGCGGTGTCGTCGTGGACTCCCCGCCCGGCGCCGGCAAGTCCACGCTGGTGGTCCGCGCGGCGCTGGAACTCGCCGACGCGGGACGCCCGTTGATGGTGGTGGCGCAGACCAACGCGCAGGTCGACGACCTGGTGCTGCGGCTCGCCGAGAAGAGCCCCGAGCTGCCGGTGGGCCGACTGCACAGCAGCGACGCCGACGCCTACGACAAGGCGCTGGACGCCCTGCCGAACGTACGGACGTCGGCGAAGGCGGGCGATCTCGGCGGGCTGCCCGTGGTCATCTCCACGGCGGCCAAGTGGGCGCATGTGAAGGTCGACGAGCAGTGGCGGCACGCGATCGTGGACGAGGCGTACCAGATGCGCTCGGACGGACTGCTGGCCGTGGCCGGGCTGTTCGAGCGGGCGCTGTTCGTGGGCGACCCGGGGCAGCTGGACCCGTTCGCGATCGTCGGCAGCGAGCAGTGGGCGGGGCTGTCGTACGACCCGTCGGCCTCGGCGGTGTCGACGCTGCTGGCGCACAATCCTGAACTGCCGCAGCACCGGCTGCCGGTGTCCTGGCGGCTCCCGGCGTCGGCGGCGCCCCTGGTCTCCGACGCGTTCTACCCCTACACCCCGTTCCGCAGCGGCACCGGCCACGGCGACCGGCGCCTGTCCTTCGCCGTGCCGTCGGACGGGTCCGGCCCGGACCGGGTGATCGACGAGGCGGCGGAGTCGGGCTGGGGCCTGCTGGAACTGCCCGCGCGGCACACGCCCCGCACCGACCCGGAGGCGGTGCGCGCGGTGGCGGCGGTCGTCCGCCGGCTCCTGGACCGGGGCGGCGCGGCCACCTCGGAGCGCTCCCCGGACGCCACGCCCCTCACCGCCGACCGGATCGCCGTCGGCACGGCCCACCGCGACCAGGCGTCGGCGATCCGCGCGGCGCTCGCCGACGTGGGCGTAGCGGACGTCACCGTGGACACCGCGAACCGGCTCCAGGGCCGAGAGTACGACGTCACGGTGATCCTGCACCCCCTGTCCGGCCGCCCCGACGCCACCGCCTTCCACCTGGAGACGGGCCGCCTCTGCGTCCTCGCCTCCCGCCACCGCCACGCGTGCGTGGTGGTCTGCCGCGAGGGAGTGACCGACCTCCTCGACGACTACCCGTCCACGGAACCGGTCCAACTGGGCACCCTCGTAAAATTCCCGGACGGCTGGGAGGCCAACCACGCAGTCCTGGCCCACCTCACGGAACACCGGGTGCGCTGGCGCCCCTGACCCCGCCCGCCCGCCGGACGGAGTCCGGCACGCCGCCGGAGGCGGCCGGAAGGCACAGCCCCGGACGGCTGGGAAGCCAACCACGCAGTCCTGGCCCACCTCACGGAACACCGGGTGCGCTGGCGCCCCTGACCCCGCCTCGCGGAGCGCCGGGTGCGCTGGAAGGGGTGATGTCGGGTGGGGTTGGGGTGGGTAGGGAACAACGCGGGGCGCGCGCGGATTGAGAGTGCGGGGCTCTGGCCCCCTTGCACTGCCGGGGGACAATGGAGGGTGGTCCGCTCATCAGTGGTGCCATCCCGACCGTAGGAGGAGGACAAGACATGGCGGAGCCCACGCCGCGTCGGAACGAACCGCGGCTACGCCCCGCGCCCCTGCTCTTCGAGCCCGCGGAGGCGGCCGGTGACCCTGAGCACTTCTTCGACCTGGAGTCGATAGACGACCCGGGCGCGCTGCTGGCGCGGGCGACGGAGCTGACGGTGGCGTTCCAGGCGGCGGCCGACCGGGCGCTGGAGTTCCAGGCGATGGCCGCGGCGCAGCTCGCCGACCCGCGCCGGTTCGACCGGCTCACCCCGGCGGACATCGCCGAGCGGGCGGAGTGGACCGAGGACTACGCGAAGAAGATGGTGGAGTTCGGCCGGGACCTCATGAGGGGCGAGGTCGAGGGCCGGGGGTACGCCGACCCCGTCTGACACGTCTGACACGTCTGACAAGTCTGACATCAAACGTCTGACGTCGGTCAGCCGCTCCTGGCACGGCGGACGCGTGAGCAACAGAGCACTCACCGCCGGTAAGGCCCAGGGCATATGCCAGGCGGGCAAGATACCGTCTCCCACCCGCTTCCGTCCCGGTTTCCCGCAACTCTGGGCGATCGGATCCTCACCGCCGGTAGACAGGGGGCATGAGCAGCGTATGGGACGCCCTGCCCGCCTCCACCGTCGGCCCCGTCGGCCCCGGCAGCCCCGGCGGCCCCGGCGGTCAGCCCGGTGTCGCCGTCGTCACCGTGGACGGCGCCGCCTGGCTGGCCTCCGCCGGCGCCTACCCCCGCAGCACGCTCGCCCTGTGGGAGGAGCGGCCGCACGCCCCGGTCGTCCTGCCCTGCGGTTCCGTCTTCGACGTGGTCAGCGCGCCCGCGATGTTCGGCCGGCTGATGCTGGACCGGCTGTGGGGCGACGGGCCCGGCTCCGGACCGGTGGCCGCGTTCCGCGGGCGGACGCTGCTGTTCGCCGCGCCGGGCACCGCCCAGCGGCTGCCCTCGCTGCTGGAGTGGGAGGAGTGGAGCGCCGACGGCCGCTCCGACGGCCGTACGGGCACCGTCCCGCCGCTCCTGTGCCACGGCAACGGCGACGCCGTGACCGTACCGGCCCCGCTCGCCTCCCCGGGGGACACCTCCACCCGCTGGGTGGTCGCCCCCGACACCCGTCATCCGTGGCTGCCGGGCCCGGAAATCCTGCTCTGGGCGGCCGTCCGGGCGGCCCGCTCAGCCGTGCGCATATCGATTTCTCACCCCGCCGACCAGGATGCTAAGGTCTACGACGTCAGCAGGCGCCGCTAGCTCAGTTGGTTAGAGCAGCTGACTCTTAATCAGCGGGTCCGGGGTTCGAGTCCCTGGCGGCGCACGACACCGGAAGGCCCCTCGCGGAAGCGAGGGGCCTTCCGCGTTCTCCGTCACGCCCGCGGCCCCGCCCCCGTCGTGATCCTCACCGTCCACGCCCCCGCCACCGTCCGCCCCTGCACCTCCACCCGCACGTCCTCCCCCGGCACGGTGAAGGTCTCGCCCAAGGCGACGGGGGCGTCCGCGAGCGGCGGATAGACGGAGTCCTCCCAGCAGGCCTCGGTGCGGGGGTGGGCGTCGATCACCTCGACCGGGCCGCCGCCGGACGCCTCACCGCTGTGGACGCGGTAGACGAGGATCCCGGCGCGGCAGGCCGAGCCGTCGTTGCCGACCGGGCCGCGCGCCTCGAAGGCGAGCACGCTGTCGGCGCCGGTGCGCACGACCGCGAGCTTCACGCCGCCGCCGAGTCCGAAGGCCGGCGACCTGGAGGGCAGCGTCACCGGCGTGCCGGGCCCCGCGCCGAGCGGCTCCAGCGTCAGCCGGGCCGGCTCCCCGCTCCGCACGCACACCACCTGCCGCGGCTCCAGCCAGCCCAGCTTCCACTTGTGCCAGGCGAACAGATCCGGGGCCAGTCCGAACTGGCTGCCCATCAGGTCCCAGTCGCCGACATGGGTGTCCCAGTCGCCCTTGCCGTCCGTCGGCCGGTGGTAGAGGTCGGGCAGGTCGAAGACATGGCCGGTCTCATGGGCGAGGACCAGCCGGTCCGGCGGATGCTGTTCGAACACGGTGACGATCCGGCGGATGTCGGCGCCGTCGGCCCGCAGCGGGGTGCGCAGATTGACGACCTTGGTGGCGTCCGAGTCCACGCCGGGCGCGTCCGGGTCGGCGACGAAGTAGACGACGTCGTAGCGGGAGAAGTCGACCTGGGCGTCGGCGACGGCGAGCGCGTCGCGCAGATAGGCGGCGCGGTGCGCGGCGCCCCAGTCGCGCTGTATGGCGTACGCGGTGGACGGCTTCGGCATCCGGATCCAGCGCTTCAGCGAATGCGGACGCAGGGTGAACTTCCCGTAGGAGGCCCGCTGGAAGAAGTGGCTGGTGGCCGGGAAGTGGTCGGCGGTCAGCTCGGCCGGTGTGCTCATCGGCTTCGAGTCCGGGAACGACAGGAAGATCATCACCGCGTCGACCGTGCGGTCCGGCCGCGGATAGGCGGCGTTCCAGGTGTCCAGGCCCTCCGAATGGTGGGCGCCGGTGCGCTTCAGGGCGCAGGGAGCGGCGGAGAACGGCTCGGCCGGACGGGCGCTGACCAGGCAGCACGCGGCGAACGCGGTGAGGGTGGTCAACAGGGCCGCGGCGCTGCGCAGTCGGGGGCGCGGGAGCGGTCGCGGCACGAAGACCTCCGGGGACGGTTCACGGGACACCGCACCCAGCCTGTGTTGATTTGTCGTACTACGCCCTGTTTTTCTGCCCCGGACGAGTGAGGGGACGGAACCGGGACATCAGCGCCGACACCCCCGGAACACTCACGGAACGTCACAAGCGGTCCGCGATCCGCGGAACCGGGCCAGCTGCGGGCAGAAACGATCTGTCAGAAGCACCGGTTGTTCCGGGACACTGGGCAGTGGCTGCGCGCGTCCGGGGGCAGCCTCTATGATCGGCACACTTTCCTGCGCGGACAGAGATCGAGTGCACTGCGGGAGCGAGCGGTGAGCGGAACGTCCGAAGGGCCGACGCCCGCGGCAGACCTCGACCGGTCCGCCGTCACAGAGAGTGACATCAAGACGTCTCCACGTCAGGCCTCCCCACGTGAGGCTTCGCCACGTGAGGCTTCCCCACGTCAGACCCCACCGGGTCCGGCGTCAGGTCAGGCGTCCGACTACCGCCGTGTCTTCGCGGCGGCGCCCCTCGCCATGGCCGTCGTCGACAGCGCCGGTCTGGTCGCCGACGCCAACGAGGCGTTCGGCGCGCTGCTCGGCGGCGACCGCATGGCCCTGGTCGGGCGGCCGGCCGGCGAGCTGCTGGACCTCGCCGCCGACCCCCGCACCTGGCACGCCTACCGCGAGGTGCTGTGCGGCCGGCGGGCCGAACTGCGCTGCACCCGGCGGCTGAAGCAGCCCGACGGCCGCTCGCTGTGGACGCAGATCACGGTCGCGCCCCTCGACGGCGCGCTCCTCGACGGCGACGCCCCCGGCGTCCTGCTCTCCGTCGCCGACATCAGCTCCCACCACGACCTCCAGGCCCGGCTGCGCCACCTCCAGATGCACGATCCGGTCACCCGGCTGCCCAACCGCACCCTGTTCTTCGAGCGGGTGTCGGCCGCGCTGGAGGCGGAGCCGTACGGCGAGGGCGGAACCGGCCGGATCGGGCTGTGCTACCTGGACATCGACGGGTTCAAGGCCGTCAACGACACCCTCGGCCACCGGGTCGGCGACCGTCTCCTGGCCGCCGTCGCCGAGCGGCTCACCGCCTGCGCCGAGGAGGCCGGGCGGACCCGGCCGAGCGTGCCGCTGGTGGCCCGGCTCGGCGGGGACGAGTTCGCGCTGCTGGTGGAGGACTCCACCGGCACCGAGCAGCTCGCCGATCTCGCCGAGTGCGTGCTCAAGGCGCTCCAGGCGCCGTTCGACCTGTCGGGCCAGCGGCTGAACGTGTCCGCGTCGATCGGGGTCGTCGAGCGGCACGCGGCCGGCACCACCGCCACCGGGCTGATGCAGGCCGCCGACACCACCCTGTACTGGGCGAAGGTGGACGGCAAGGACCGCTGGACGCTGTTCGACCCGGAGCGCAACGCTCATCTGATGACCCGTCAGGCACTGGCGTCCACACTGCGACCCGCCATCGAGCGCGGTGAATTCCGGCTGGAGTACCAGCCGTTGGTGGGCATGTCGGACGGACGGCTGCGCGGGGTGGAGGCGTTGGTGCGCTGGGACCACCCGCGTTTCGGTCTGCTGCCGCCGAATCGGTTCGTCGCGCTGGCCGAGGAGGACGGCTCGATCGTGCCGCTCGGCCGCTGGGTGCTGGACACCGCCTGCCGGCAGGCCCGCCGCTGGCAGACGGAACACCCCGACGAGCCGCCGCTGTTCGTCAGCGTCAACGTGGCGGTCCGCCAGGTGTGGGACTCCGACCTGGTCGCGGACGTGGCGCGGACCCTCGCCGAGACGGGACTGTCGCCGCGCCTGCTCCAGCTGGAGCTGACCGAGTCGGCGGTGATGGGCTCGGCGGGGCAGCCGTTGCAGGCGCTCCAGGCCCTCAGCGACATGGGCGTGAACATCGCCATCGACGACTTCGGCACCGGCTACTCCAACCTCGCCTATCTGAGCCGGCTGCCGGTGTCGGTGCTGAAGCTGGACGGGTCGTTCGTGCGGGGTTTCCAGCACGAGGGGCCGGACGCGCCGCCGAACCCGGCCGACGAGGTCGTCGTCGCGGCGATGATCGACCTCGCCCACCGGCTCGGACTGACCGTCACCGCCGAGTGCGTGGAGACCTCCGCGCAGGCCACCCGGCTGCGCAGCATCGGCTGCGACACCGGGCAGGGCTGGCTGTACTCCCGCCCGGTGACGCCGGACCGTATCTCGGAGCTGCTGGAGGGCGCCGCCTACGCGGTCGGCAACCCGTAGGCGTCGGCGACGAGTTCGTAGGAGCGCAGGCGCAGCTCGCCGCGGTGGGCGTGGCTGGTGAGCATCAACTCGTCGGCTCCGGTGCGCTTGTGGAGGTCGTCGAGGCCGGAGCGGACCTCGTCGGCGGTGCCGTGGACGATGTTCGCCGTCCAGGAGTCGACGAACTCCCGCTCCAGCGGCGTGAATTCGTGCGCCTCCGCCTCCTCGGGGGAGGGGAACAGGCCGGGGCGTCCGCCGCGCAGGCGGACCATGTTCAGTCCGGTGGCCAGCACTTGGCGGCGGGCCTCGCGCTCGTCGTCGGCGGCGAGCACGGAGACGCCGATGACGGCGTACGGCTCGTCGAGGAGCGCGGACGGCCGGAAGGAGTCCCGGTAGAGGTCGAGCGCCGGGATCGTGTTCTGCGCCGAGAAGTGGTGGGCGAAGGCGAAGGGCAGCCCGAGCAGACCGGCCAGCCGGGCGCTGAAGCCGGAGGAGCCGAGCAGCCAGACCGGCGGGCGGTGCCGGGACTGCACCCCGCCGGGCGAGGTGGACTGGACGGGGCCGGGCACGGCGTGGACGCGGCGGTAGGGGTGGCCGTCGGGGAAGTCGTCGTCCAGGAAGCGGGTCAACTCGGCGAGCTGCTCGGGGAAGTCGTCGGCGCCCTCGTTCAGCCGGTCGGTGCGGCGCAGGGCGGCGGCGGTGGCGCCGTCGGTGCCGGGGGCGCGGCCCAGGCCCAGGTCGACGCGGCCCGGGGCGAGCGCCTCCAGGGTGCCGAACTGCTCGGCGATCACCAGCGGGGCGTGGTTGGGCAGCATGACGCCGCCCGAGCCGAGCCGGATGCGGTCGGTGTGGGCGGCGAGGTGGGCGAGGATCACGGCGGGCGAGGAGGAGGCGACGCCCGGCATGGAGTGGTGCTCGGCGATCCAGTACCGGTGGAAGCCGCGGGCCTCGGTGAGCCGGGCCAGGTCGACGCTGGTGCGCAGGGCGTCGCCGGCGGTGCGTCCGGAGCCCACGGTGACCAGGTCCAGGACGGAGAGGGGGACGGGGGCGGCGCCGTGCGCCACGCCTCGGATGCCGTCGGCCGCGGTCTCGGCTCCCCGCCGCTCACCGGCCGGCTTCAGGCCTGTCGGCTTCGCGTCGGCCGGCTTCAGGCCTGTCGGCTTCCCGTCGGCCGGCTGCCCGCCTGCCGCCGTCTCGTCTGCCGCCACGGGTTCCTCCTGATCTCGGCGTGCGCTGTCCTCGCACGGCTAACAGGAGGGTGTCCCCGCTTATTCCTCGGCGATACGCCCCGTACTCCTCGGTGGTGCGCCCGGCTCGGCGCGCACCCGGGCCCGCGCCTCACCGTCCGCTCCTCGCGCAAGCCTCCGTCCGGGAGCCGCTCACGCCTGCACGATCGGCTCCCGGGTGAACAGCGCGCCCAGCCCCGGCGCGTTCACCCGCCGGTCGGCCAGCCGGAGCGCCTCCCAGACGGTGACCTGGTTGGCGGTGAGGACCGGCTTGCCGAGCCGCTCCTCCAGGGCCGACAGATGGGCGGCCGTGTGCAGGGCGGTGTCGGGGAGCAGGACCGCGTCCGCGTCGGGGCTGTCGGCGGCGCGGGCCAGCGCGAAGACCTCCGCCTCGCCCCAGGCGCCGACCTCGGCGGCCGTGCCGCTCCCGGAGCCGCGCACCGCGCTCACCTCGAGGCCGCCGGTCCGCAGGAACTCCGCGAAGAGCCCGGCCACGTCCTCCGGGTAGGTCGCGCCGACCGCGACCTTGGCCGCGCCCAGCTCCCGCGCCGCGTGCACGAAGCCGAAGGAGGTCGAGGAGGCCGGCAGGCCCGCGGTGACGGCCAGGGTGCGCACCTGCTCGTGCGCGCCCTCCCAGCCGTGCACGAAGCCGCCGCTGGTGCAGGCCCACACGACGGCCTCCGCGCCGGACAGCCGCAGCTGTTCGACCCCCTTCGCCAGCCGCTCCGGCGTGCCGATCTGCCGCAGCGCGTCGACGCGGTGGGCGTCCTCGCCGACGTCCGTGTGAACCACGTCCACCCGGATGTCGCTGCCCAGGAGCTGCTCGATGCGGGGGTAGTCGTCCTCGGCGGAGTGGCCCGGGTAGAGGAATCCGAGTGCGGTCATGTCCAGCCTTCCTGCTGTTCTTCCGGCAGTACGGGAGGCCGCTGCCGCGCCCCCTCGTCCAGCAGGGCCGGGTGGGGCCCCACGGCCCGGGTACCCATTCGGCGCAGCGACGCCCCCCTCGTGACCCGGTTGGCCGAGATCACCGGCACGCGCCGCAACGGGCCGTGTGCGCGGCCGTGTTGACGGCGGTGGACCCAGGTGCGTGTTGACGGCGGTGGACCCGGGTGCGAACGTGGTCGATCCGCGCACGTCGAGCTCCTGGTCACGGAAGCCGCGAGGAAGGAGCACCGGATGGCCGCCGTCCCCACGCTCCTCGTCCTCGACGCCGATCCCCCGCCGCGGCTCGGGCGGCTCACCGGGCGGGCCCGGGTGGTGCACGCCGACGCGGCCACGCTCGCCGAGCGCCTCCCGGCCGCCGACGTGCTGCTGGTGTGGGACTTCGCCTCGCACGCGGTGCGCGCCGCCTGGCCGGGCGAGGGGGCCCGGCCGCGCTGGGTGCACACGGCGAGCGCGGGCGTGGACCATCTGATGTGCCCGGAGCTGGCCGCGTCGGACACGGTGGTGACGAACGCGCGCGGCATCTTCGACGAGCCGATCGCCGAGTACGTCGCCGCCCTCGTCCTGGCGCTGGCGAAGGACCTGCCGCGCACCTGGGAGCTCCAGGGGCGGCGGGAGTGGCGGCACCGGGAGAGCCGGCGGGTCGCCGGGACGCGCGCGGTGGTCGTCGGCTCGGGGCCGATCGGCCGGGCGGTCGTGCGCACGCTGAAGGCGCTCGGGGTGACCACGGCGCTCGTCGGCCGGGTCCCGCGCACCGGCGTCCACGGCCCGGACGACCTCGACCGGCTGCTCGCCCGTGCCGACTGGGTGGTCGCGGCGGCCCCGCTCACCGAGAGCACGCGCGGCATGTTCGACCTCCGCCGCTTCGGCGTGATGCAGCCGTCCGCCTGCTTCCTGAACGTGGGCCGGGGACAGCTGGTCGTCGAGGACGCGCTCGTGGAGGCGCTGGAGAAGCGGTGGATCGCGGGCGCGGCGCTGGACGTCTTCGCGGCCGAACCCCTCGCCGCCGACAGCCCGTTGTGGCGGATGCCGGGTCTGCTGGTGTCGCCGCACATGAGCGGGGACACGGTGGGCTGGCGGGACGAACTGGGCGCGCAGTTCGTGGAGTTGTTCGAGCGGTGGGCGGCGGGCCGGCCGCTGGTGAATGTCGTCGACAAGCAGCGCGGATACGTCCCGGGACACTGAACGAATACATAAGTGCTCCATGGGGCGCGAGTTTCCCCGGTGCATAACTCGTGTGGTCCCGGGTAGCCGCGCCGCCATGGCTCCACCGAACAGGCACGTCAGACAGGACCCACGGACGGCGAACCCCACACGCCGGTCGCTGCTCGCGGGGGTGGCGGCGCTCGGCGCGCTGGGCGCGGCGGGCTGCTCGCGCGTGGCCACGGCCTCCGGCGCACCCGGCGGCGACCTGCTGGAACGGCTGCGCGCACAGGGCGTCGTACGGCTCGGGATAGCCGGTGAGATCCCCTTCGGGTACATCGACAAGGACGGCCGGATGACCGGCGAGGCACCGGAGTTGGCCCGGGTGATATTCAAGCGGCTCGGCATCGACGAGGTGCAGCCCGTGCCCACCGAGTTCGGCTCGCTCATTCCGGGTCTGAATTCCCAGCAGTTCGATGTCGTGGCCGCCGGGATGTATGTCAACCCCGAACGCTGCGAGCAGGTGATATTCGCCGATCCCGACCACCAGATGCTGGATTCCTTCATCGTCCGGAAGGGGAATCCCGAGAATCTTCACAATTATCAGGATGTCGTGGAGAAGAAGGCGCGTTTCGCGACCGGGACCGGATATGCCCAGATCGAGCACGCCGTCGAGGCCGGCTACAAGCGGAGCGACATCCTCGTCATGCCGGACCAGGTGGCCGGTCTGAACGCCGTCGAGGCGGGCCGGGTCGACGTGTTCGCGGGAACGGCCGTGACCGTCCGTGACGTGGTGAAGAAGTCGGCCAAGGCGGAGGCGGCCAAGCCGTTCGCCCCGCTCGTCGACGGCGAACCGCGTGTCGACGGCGGCGCGTTCGCGTTCCGGCCGACCGAGACGAAGTTGCGGGACGCCTTCAACGTCGAGCTGCGCAAGCTGAAGAAGAGCGGCGAGCTGTTCCGCATCCTCAAGCCCTTCGGGTTCACCGAGGCGGAGATGACCGACCTCACGGCGAAGGAGCTCTGCGGCGGATGACCTCCGGACTCTGGGACCTCGTCCTCAAGGGGATCTGGACGACCGTCCAACTCCTCGTGTTCAGCGCCCTGCTGGCGGCGGCGGTGTCGTTCGCCGTCGGGATCGCGCGCACCCACCGGCGGTGGTTCGTGCGCTTCCTCGCGGGCTTCTACACCGAGGTGTTCCGCGGCACGTCGGCGCTCGTCATGATCTTCTGGGTGTTCTTCGTGCTGCCGCTCGCCTTCGGCTGGCAACTGGTGCCGATGTGGGCGGGCACGCTCGCGCTCGGCCTGACCTACGGCGCGTACGGCTCGGAGATCGTGCGCGGCGCGCTGAACGCCGTCAGCCCCGCCCAGACGGAGGGCGGCATCGCGCTCGGCTTCACACCCGGGCAGCGGCTGCGCAAGATCCTGCTGCCGCAGGCGGTGCCGGAGATGATCCCGCCCTTCTCCAACCTGCTGATCGAGCTGCTCAAGGGCACCGCCCTGGTGTCCGTCATGGGCATGGGCGACCTCGCCTTCAGCGGCAACCTGGTGCGCCTCGCGCTTCAGGAGAGCGCGGAGATCTACACGTACGTCCTGCTCCTCTACTTCGTCATCGCCTTCCTGCTGACGCGGGTGATGCGCGGACTGGAACACCATCTGAAGGCGGGTGCCCGATGAACTGGGACTGGAGCGCCGTCTCCGACTTCATGCCGATGTTCTGGGACGGCCTGCTCGTCACCCTCCAGGCACTGGTTCTCGGCTCGCTGATCTCCTTCTCGCTGGGGCTGGTGTGGGCGCTGCTGATGCGGACGCCGACACGGTGGGTGCAGTGGCCGGTCGGCATCGTCACGGAGTTCATCCGCGACACCCCGCTGCTGGTGCAGCTGTTCTTCCTCTTCTACGTGCTGCCGGAGTGGGGCGTGACCCTGTCGGCGATGGCGACCGGCGTCCTCGCGATCGGCCTGCACTACTCGACGTACACGATGCAGGTCTACCGGGCCGGCATCGACGCGGTGCCCGCCGGCCAGTGGGAGGCGGCGACGGCGCTGAACCTGCCGAGGAGCCGGACCTGGGGTGCGGTGATCCTTCCGCAGGCGGTCCGCCGGGTGGTGCCGGCGCTCGGCAACTACGTCATCGCGATGCTCAAGGACACCCCGCTGCTGATGACGATCACCGTCCTGGACCTGCTGGGCCGGGCCCGGCTCTTCTCCCAGGAGCACTTCCAGTTCACCGAGCCCCTGACGGTGATCGGCGTGGCCTTCATCGTCATCTCCTATCTCGCCTCCCTCCTCCTGCGCACCCTGGAGCGACGCCTTGTCCGTTGAGACCAGCAAGACCACGACCGACGCCGTCCCGCAGAACACCGAGCTGATCCGCCTGGAGCAGGTCACCAAGCGGTTCGGGGACAACACCGTCCTCGACCACCTGGACTTCTCCGTGGAGCCGGGCAAGCACGTCACGCTCATCGGCCCCTCCGGGTCCGGCAAGACCACGATCCTGCGGCTGCTGATGACGCTGACCAAGCCCGACGAGGGCACCATCACCGTCGACGGGCAGCGGCTCTTCCCCGCTCCGGAGAAGCAGGTCCGCGAGGTCCGCAAGAAGATCGGCATGGTGTTCCAGCAGTTCAACCTGTTCCCGAACATGAGCGTGCTGAGAAACCTGACCGAGGCCCCGGTCCACGTCCTCGGCCTGTCCAAGGACGAGGCGGAGGAGCGGGCGCGCGAGCTGCTCGACCTGGTGGGCCTCGCCGACAAGTGCGACGCCAAGCCCTCCCGGCTCTCCGGCGGGCAGCAGCAGCGGGTCGCGATCGCGCGGGCGCTGGCCATGCGGCCGCAGATCCTGCTGCTCGACGAGGTGACCTCGGCGCTCGACCCCGAGCTGGTCGCGGGCGTCCTCGACGTGCTCCGGGACATCGCCAACTCCACCGACATCACGATGCTCTGCGTGACCCACGAGATGAACTTCGCCCGGGACATCTCCGACCAGGTCCTGATGTTCGACTCCGGCCGGGTGATCGAGTCCGGTCCGCCGGAGAAGATCTTCAGCTCGCCGGAGCAGGAGCGCACACGGGAGTTCCTCAGCGCCGTGCTGTGACACCGCGCGTCAGCCCCGCAATCTCGCCGACACCCGCTCCCCGTCACCCCCTCGGCCGTTATCGTGGAGATGATTCGCCGTCCGGATCAGGCCAGCAAGCGACCGCAGGGGGAGACCGTGGCGCTGACGCACGAGCCGACCGCGCCGTACCACTCGGCCCAGGACGCCCTGCGCGTCCTGGAGACAGTGGCCCGGCACACCGACGGCGTCACCGACGCCGACCTCGCCCGCCGGACCGGCCTCGGCAGCCGGCGGCTGACCCCGCTCCTGCGGATGCTGCGCCGCGAGGGGTACGTCGAGCAGGTCGCCGAGGGGGCCTACGTCGCCGGCGCCGCCCTGGCCCGCCTGGGTTCGGCGCACCAGCGGGAGCAGGCGCTGCGCGAGCAGCTCCAGCACGTCCTGGACCGGCTGCGGGACTCCGTGGGCGCCGCCGTCTACGTCAGCCGGTACGTCGACGGCGAGGTCACCGTCACCCAGTACGCGGACAGCCCGGCCGCCCCCGCGGTCAACGAGTGGGTCGACTTCCGCTCCTGCGCGCACGCCACCGCGCTCGGCAAGAGCCTGCTCGGGCAGCTCGACCACAACGGCCGCCGCGACCACCTCTCCCGGCACAAGATGGCCCGCCTCACCTCGCGCACCATCACCAGCGACAAGCTGCTGCTCTCCCGCCTGGAGGCCCAGCCCGCCACGGTCCCGGTGCTCGACCTCCAGGAGTACGCCGTCGGCACGGTCTGCGCGGCCGTCCCGCTCACCGCCGGCTCCGCCGCGGGCTGTCTGGCCCTGTCCCTCCCCGTGCGGCACGCCCACCGTCTGCGCCAGGCAGCGGAGACCCTGAACCGCGGCGCGGCACCGGTACTGCTGTCCCTGGCCCTGTAGCCCTCCCGGCCGTGGTGCGGGGCGCCGTCGCCCGTGGTGCGGAGCACCCTCCCGGAGCAGGTATTATTTTCTCCGTCGTCGGCCGCCGAGAGCGGTGGACGGGAGTCATGCGCCGCTAGCTCAGTTGGTTAGAGCAGCTGACTCTTAATCAGCGGGTCCGGGGTTCGAGTCCCTGGCGGCGCACCGGTGAAGGGCCTCTCGTGGATACGAGGGGCCCTTCGGCGTCCTCCGGGGTCAGCCGCCGGTAGGCCCGCTCGCCGGGCGGCCGCCACCACACCGGGTCGGCGCAGCGGAAGCCCTCCTTCCTGAGCCGGGCCCGGTGGATCTTGTTCGTGGCCGTGACCGGCATGTGCTCGACCACCCGCACGAACCGGGGCGCCATCTTCGTCCCCAGATCGGGCTGGGCCCGCAGGAACGCGGCGAACGACTCCGGCTCGAACTCCCCGGCGACCGTCGCCATCACCTGGTCCCCGGTCACCGGGTCCGGCACCGCGTAGACGGCGACGGCGACCGCCCCCTCGTACCGGGCGAGGATGTTCTCGATCATCGCGGCGGCCAGGTTCTCGCCGTCGACGCGCAGCCGGTCGTCGGTGCGGCCCGCGAAGTAGAGGTAGCCGTCGGCGTCACGGCAGAAGAGGTCGCCGGTCCAGTACCAGCCGTCCGCGCCCCTGCGGCGCTCGGCCTCCGCGTCCGGGTTGCGCCAGTAGCCCTCGAACGGGTTCGGCCCCCGGTTCACCAGCTCGCCGATCGCCTCGTCCGCGTTGCGCAGCCGTCCCGCCGCGTCGAAGCGGGCCGGCGGACACTCGGCCCCCGTCCGCGGATCGAGGACGACGAGACCGGGCCCGGCCCGCCCGACCGCACCCGCCGGCGTCCCCGGCGACCACTGCACGGCCGCGCCGCCCTCCGACGAGCCGTACCCCTCCACCAGCCGCGCCCCGAACCGCCGTTCGAACGCCGCCGCGTCCACCGCCCCCGCCTCGGTGCCGAAGCCGAGCCGCAGCCGGTGGTCCCGGTCGTGCGGACCGGGCTCGGTGGCCAGCACGTACTGGATCGCGCGTCCCACATAGGTGAAGTACGTGGCCTGGTATCGCCGTACGTCCGCCAGGAACCCGGAGGCCGAGAACCGCCGCCGCAGCGCCACGCCCGCGCCGGCCGCCAGGGCGGGCGCCCAGTCGGCGATCACGGCGTTGCCGTGGAACATCGGCATGCAGACGTAGTGGACGTCGTCCGCCGTCACCGCGAACTGCCCGGCCAGCGAGCGGCCGGCGGCGGCCAGCCGGCCCTGGCTGCACAGGGCGGCCTTGGGCGCGCCGGTCGAGCCGGAGGTGAAGTAGAGGAGCAGCCGGTCGGCGGGCCGGGCCCGGGCGGGGTCGGGGCGGGCGTCGGCGTAGGGGGCGAGGAGAGCCTCGTACTCCTCGGTGTCCGTGACCAGCACGCGGACGCCGGGCAGGTCCAGGCCGGCGAGGAGCGGCAGCCGGCTCCGCTCGGTGAGCAGCACACGGCACTCGGTGTGCAGGATGTCCCGCGCCAGCTCGGGGCCGCGCCGGGTGGGGTTGATCCCGGCGACCGCCGCGCCGGCCAGCGCCGCGCCGGCGAGCCACAGCGGGAACTCCGGGGTGTTGTCGAGCAGCGCCCCGACGTGCGGCGGCGCGCCGGGCGGCAGCAGGTCGTCGAGCAGCGCCGCCCGGGCGGCGGCGCCGGCCGCGGCCTCGTGGTGGGTGAGGACTCGGTCCTCGCACCACAGCCCCGGCCGGCGGTCGCCCCACCGGGCGGCCACGAGCTCGGCGACGGTTCCGGCACCGGTACCCTGCGTGGACTTCATGCCCGCGCAGGGTAGTTGACGGACCGTCAGATGTGGATGCCCGAATCAGAACGTGACGTCCGAGCAGGCGTAGAAGGCGTTGGCGGTGTCCGCGATCGTCCACACCGCGACCACGACGTGACGTCCGCTGAGCCCGGACGGCAGCCTGCCGCTGTGCGAGAGGGTGGCCGGCGGACGCTGGCCGCTGTAGGGGACGGTGAGGAACGGGGTGAGGGTGAGGTCGGAGCGGGCCAGGTCGTGGTTCTGGTTCCAGCCCTGCTTGGTGACGTAGTACCTGAAGTCGGTCGTGGCGTGCATGGCGGTGAACTGCCAGCGGAACGTGTAGTTCTGCCCGCCGCTCACCCTGGTGGCCGGCCACGCCGCGCCCGACGGGGTGCGGGGGCCGTCGAGTTGGGCGAAGCGGGTGTTGTTCCCGGAACAGATCCGGCCGTCGGCCGGTCCGGACGCCGGGAAGCCCTTGGGCCCCTCGACGCTCTGTGGCTCCCACTGGATGGCGCCGCAGTCGGTGACGGAGCCGTTCTGGCAGAGCTTCTGCCGGCTGACGGGGAGATCGGTGTAGCCGTGGCCGCTCGCGCCTCCGGCGGTGAGCACGAGGGCTCCCGCCGTGGTGAGTCCGAGCGCGGCGGCGTACCACTTGGTCTTTTTGCGCATGCTGCCGCTCCTGGTGAACGTGGGGAGTTCAGTGAGCTGTGCGTGCAGGTCTAGACCAAGTTCGAGATTATGGGCGTTTGTTCAACATGTCCATACCAATCGCGGCATCTGTTCGACCGGTCGACGAAGAGGCCGTCCGGGTCGGCGAAAGGGCCGTCAGGATCGACGAACGGGCCGTCAGGATCGACGAACGGGCCGTCAGGGAGACTGCTCGCCGCGCCCCGCGCAGAACGCCACCGTCAGGTCCTTCACCAGCGCCTTGCGCTCGTAGTCGTCGAGCTCCACCAGTCCCCGCATGGTCAGCCGGGTCACGGTGTCCTCCACCGAGTCGACCACCGAGGTCAGCACGGTCGCGCGCTGCTGGGCGTCCAGCGCGGCGATCCGGCGGCGGTTCATCGCGGCCGCGACCTCGGGGGCGTACTCCACCCGCACCGGCTGCACCGAGAACACCTCCAGGCCGATCGCGCCCGCGTCCCGCGCCACCCGCCGGGTCAGCGCCTCCCCGGCCGCCTCCACCGAACCCCGGCCCGCGCCCGGCGTCTCCACCGGGATCCGGGCGATCGCCGCCTCGACGCACTCGCGCAGATACGTCTCGTGGTCCTCGACGCCCAGCGTCGCCCGCGCGGTGTCCCGCACCCGCCACACCACGAGCGCCACCACCCGCAACGCGACCCCGTTGCCGTCGGCGGCCGGCATCGGCTCGCTGCGCCAGTGCCGCAGCCGTACGTCGACCCGGCGGCGCAGCAGCAGCGGGTTCACCCACAGCAGCCCGGTGCGCCGGACCGTCCCCCGGTAGCGGCCGAACAGGCCCAGCACCCAGGCCCGCCCGGTCCGCCCCCGGGCGAGCCCGCCGAACCCGAAGAGCCCAAGGGCGCCCGCCCCCGCGTACGCCGCCCACTGCGCGGGGCCGAGTCCCGCACCGGCGTAGGCGGGCAGCCGCAGCGCGTCCACCACCAGCGGCGGCAGGACCCCCGCCCACCAGGAGGCCGCCACACACCCGACCGCGCCGCACGCGCCGGCGGCCACCCCCGCCGCCCCGGGCAGCACCCGGGCGGGCCGCTCCACCAGCGCGGGATCGACCTCGGCGAGCGGCCGGTCCCGGGCCGGCACCGGCCTGCGGAACCGGGGCTGCTCACCCGTCCGGTACCTCGGCTGCTCCCCGGTCCCCCGGAACCTCGGCTGCTCCCCGGTGCCGGCCCGGCTGCCCACCACGGCGGGGCCGAGGGGCACCGGCCGCGGCTCGGGCTCGTCGCGGAACAGCAGATGGACGGGGATCTCGGTGGTCGCCTCGTTCTTGATCAGCCGGACGGGCCGGGGAACCGGACCCTCGGGCTCGGGTGTCTGGGGAGTGGTCGTGTCGGTCGTGCTCATGCGTGCCTCCAGCCTCCGCGCCAGATACGCCATGACAGTGAAGGGATGCCGGCCCGCGAGCAGCGAGGGAAGGGACGCCCGCCCGCGGCACGGCGAGGGGATGCTGCCTACGAGAACAGCCGCCGCCAGGTCTCCGGCCCCGGGTAGCCGTCCGCCGCGCCGCCGCGCCAGCCCTGGGCGCGCTGGAAGGCCTCGACGCCCCGCCGGTCGGCGTCGCCCCAGCGCGGGCCCGGCCCGGTCGCGTAGAACCTGCCGAACCCTTTCTTCGCGAGCTGCCGGCCGAGCTGGGTGACGTACGCGTTGTCGGCCCCCGGCCGGAACATGGCCCGGCCCGGGTAGGGGGGGACCCGGGTGGCGGCGGGGGCGGGCCTGCCCGGGGTGGCAGCGGACGTGGTGGGGGCGGGCGGTCCCGCCGCGCCGACGGGGATGTCCTTGCCCGTGCCGGTGGCCAGCAGCCGCCAGGTGCCCGGTCCGGGCAGCCCGTCGGCGTTCGCGCCGCGCCAGCCCTGGGCCAGCTGGAACGCCTGGGTGGCCCTGCGGTCGGCCTCCGACCAGCGCGGGCCCGGTCCGGCGGCGTAAAAGCGGTCGGCCCCGCGCTCGACGAGGAGCCGACCGAGCAGGGTCACGAACTTGTTGTTCGCGCCGGGACCGAAGTAACCGCCCCCCGGATAGGCGGGGGCCGAGGCGGCGGCGCCCGCGACACCGGCTCCGGAGCCGCCGGAATCGCCGCCGCCCCCGCTGCCGCCCGCGCCGAACTGCCCGCCGTTGGCGACGGGAGCCTTGCCGCCCACCAGGTCCTGCGTCGCCGTGCCCGCGGTCACGCCCTTGTAGCGGTAGGGGACATAACGGTCGGAGTTGGTCCAGTACCCGTAGGGGGTCGCCAGCCGGCGCGTGGTCGGACGGGTCTGCTCGTAGGCGACGTAGTAGGTGTGCGTGCTGTCCGTCCAGCCGCCGAAGAGGACCACGTGCGAGCCGTTCTCCGGGTTGGCCGGGTTGTGGAACAGCAGCATGTCGCCGGGCTGGAGCTCCTCCTTGGTGACGCGCGTCGCGAACTGGTGGAGGCTGCCCGTCCACTCGTTCCCGGTCAACCCCCAGGCCATCGAGACATAGCCCGAGCAGTCCTGCCGGTACCCGTCGGACCAGAACGCGCTCATGCTGTACGGCACCCGCGCCGCCACCCAGGTCTGCGCCCGCCGGATGATCTCCGCCCGGGTCGTCGCCGGCACCTTGACGGTGTCCGCCGGCACGGCCGGCTTGCCGCCCGGCCCGTGCAGCGGCGCCTTGTGCCCCTGAGGGGTCTGCGGCCCGTCCCCTACGGGAACACCCGGCCGGTCGGCGGTGTGCGGGGCGGCGAGAGCGGGCACGACGTGCCCCGCGCCGAGCGCCGCGGAGGCCGCGGTCGCCACGACGAGGGCGCGGTGGGCGGCGGGATGACCGCCGATCCCGGCGGGCAGGGAGCGCGGGCTCACCCGCCGCCAGTGAACGCATCCGGGGCAGTCGCAGTCGCTCGCGGGATCGAATTCCTCGAACACCGGAGTCTCCATGCGCTTCCCCTCACACTCCAGATGGAAATGTCCGCGACTGTACACATTCGTCAGTCTTTCCCAACTGTCCGGCGGTCGCGCCCGCTGACGGTCCGAATGACGTACGCGGGGCCCTCCGCGCGCGTGCGGACATGGTCGGGAGCACCTGCGCACATCCTGTAGAGTTGTCGACGTCAGCAGGCGCCGCTAGCTCAGTTGGTTAGAGCAGCTGACTCTTAATCAGCGGGTCCGGGGTTCGAGTCCCTGGCGGCGCACGACACGGGAAGGCCCCTCGCGGAAGCGGGGGGCCTTTTCGCTGCTCACGCCCCCGTGCCCGTCAGATACGCCGACACGATCACGTTCGCCGTGTAGCTGCGGGTCGCCCGGTCGAAGGTGCCACCGCAGGTGATCAGCCGCAGCTCGGCACGGCCCGGCTCACGGACGCCGTAGGCCTGACGGGCGTCGAAGCGCTCGCGCGGGACGACGGCGACGTCGTCGACGGTGAACTCGGCGATCTCCCCGTCGTCGCGGGCGATCCGGATCGTGCCGCCGGCCTCCAGCGTGCTCAGCTTGTAGAACACCGCCGGCCGGGTCTCGGTGTCGACGTGCCCGACCATCAGCGCGGCGCCCGCTGCGCCGGGACGCACGCCGGCCGCGAACCAGCCGACGACGCCCGCCTGGTCGTAGGGCGGCGGATCGATCGCGCCCCGCGCGTCCAGACCGCGGGCCACGACCGGGGCCTGCACCCCCAGCTCGGGGATGTCCACGCGCCTCGGCAGCGCGCCGCGCAACGGCTCGGCGGCGGGCGGGAGCGGACCGACGTCCGCTCGGCCCACGCCGGCCACGACGCCCGTCGCGGCCGTGGACTCCCCCGGCCGCACGTCGCTCACCTCACGCCCCCACAGCCACAGCCCCAGCAGCAGCAACGCCCAGGCCAGGACGGTCAGGAGACGCCCGGAGGAGCGTTCCCCGTCGGCCGCGGTCATTCCGCTCCGCTGCGTCCACCACGCCGCCGTGCCCTGCGCAGCGCCACGGCGACGGCGGCGGCGCCGGCCAGGACCAGCCCGGTGACGGCGTGGGCGGCGCCGGGCGCCTCGACCCGGCCCTTCTCGGCGGCGGCGAGCGGAGCCGCGCCGCCGCCGCCCGCGAGGACGGGGGCGACGGGGGTGGCGGGGGCGGAATCGGCCTGGCTTTCGCCCGACCCGGCCTGGTTGTCGCCGGACCCGGTGTCCTCGGACCGTCGGGCGGAGCCGGCGACGATCTCGATCTTCTTCTCGATCCGGAAGTCGGCGCAGGTGACCGTCACGTCGTAGGAGCCGGTGCGCAGCGAGGTGCGGATCCGGGTCTCGCCGGCCAGGACGCTGCCGTCGGAGCCGACGAGGCGGGCCGCCGAGACGAAGGCGACGGACGCCGCGGTGCCCGTCCTGCCGCGGCACCCACTCACCTCCAGGGCGACCTCGGAGCCCAGGGAGGGCGCCGACGGCGTCACCGAGACGCCGCCCGCACCCTCCCCGTCCGCCGCGTGGGCCGTCGGGACGAACGCCGTGGCGAGGGCGGCGACCCCGGTACAGAGAGCGACTTTCAGTGAACTCATCGTGAACCTCCCAGCTACCTGGAGGCTCCTCCCGGGCACCGGCCGCCGCACCTCCAGCGGGGGTGCGGCTACGCCGAACGGGTGAGGACGACGGCGCTGGGGCGGCGGCAGCCGCGGTCGGCCGGCCGCCGGGTCAGATCCGGCCGCCGGGTCAGATCCGCTCGACGAGGTCCGCGATCGAGTCGACGACCTGCGACGGGCGGTAGGGGAAGTCCTCGACCTGGTCCGGCCGGGTCAGCCCGGTGAGCACCAGGAACGTCTGCATCCCGGCCTCCATGCCGGCCAGCACGTCGGTGTCCATGCGGTCGCCGATCATCGCGCTGGTCTCGGAGTGGGCGCCGATGGCGTTCAGCCCCGTGCGCATCATCAGCGGGTTCGGCTTGCCCGCGAAGTACGGCTTCTTGCCGGTCGCCTTGGTGATCAGCGCGGCGACGGCGCCGGTGGCGGGCAGCGGGCCCTCGGTGGAGGGGCCGGTCTCGTCCGGGTTGGTGCAGATGAAACGGGCGCCGTCGTTGATGAGCCGCACGGCCTTGGTCATGGCCTCGAAGGAGTAGGTGCGGGTCTCGCCGAGGACGACGTAGTCGGGCTCGTGGTCGGTGAGGATGTAGCCGATGTCGTGCAGCGCCGTGGTCAGGCCCGCCTCGCCGATGACGTACGCCGATCCGTCCGGGCGCTGGTCGTCCAGGAACTGGGCGGTGGCCAGCGCCGAGGTCCAGATGTTCTCGATCGGCACGTCCAGGCCCATGCGGCGCAGCCGGGCGTGCAGGTCGCGCGGGGTGTAGATCGAGTTGTTGGTCAGCACGAGGAACGGCTTGCCCGACTCGCGCAGCTTCTTCAGGAAGGAGTCGGCGCCGGGGATGGGAACGCCCTCGTGGATCAGCACACCGTCCATGTCGGTGAGCCACGACTGTATGGGCTTGCGGTCTGCCATGTGGTGCGTCTCCTGGCGTGCGTACGGGCAGGGGCGGGGGCGCCGGAACCACGGCGTACCGACGCCCCCAGCCTAGTCAGCACGGCGTGATCCGGACCCTGTCGATCCGCCGGTACCCGCTGTCGGCCACGACCTGCACGTCGGCGGCGGTTCAGCGGCGTCGGCGGGCCTGCACCAGGGCGGCGCCGAGCGCGATGAGGCAGACGGTGACGGCGAGGACGGCGGGTGAGGAGAGGCCGGTGAGGGCGAGTTCCTCGGCCTCGTCGGCGAAGGAGGGCAGACCGCCGGCGGACGGGGACGCCGAGGCGTCGGGCTCGGCGGCGGCGCTGTCCGTGGCGGCGGGGCCGGCGGAGGCGCGGGCGGACGCGGAGGCATGGGAGGCGCTGGCGTTCGGCGAGGTGGCGTCCGGGGAGGTGGCGTGGGGGTCACGGGACCCGGAGGAACTGGTCCCGGAGGCGCTGGTTCCGGGAGCGGTGGTCTCCGGGGCGGCGGCCCGGCGTTCGCCCTCGACGGTGAAGCGGTAGTCGTTCGACTGCCCGATCCACTCGCCGTCGTCCCCGTGCCGCTGGACGACCGCCGCGTTGGCGGTGACCTCGTTCCGCACGGCGTCCGAGGTGAGCGCGAGACGCAGCTTGACGGTGAGGGTCTTGCCCGGCGCGACCGTGAAGCCGGGGAAGGGGGTGGGGCCGGGGGCGGGCTCTTCGCCTCGACCGGCGGGCTGGTCCATGAGGGCGCCGACGAGTTCGTCCTCGTCGGTGGTCTCGAAGCGGACGGGGTGCGGAGCGCCGTCGGCGTAGAACTCCAGCCGGGGCTGCGACGGCTCGAGCGCGCGCTCGGCGTCGACGAGGACGACGACCGGGTGGACTCCGGTGCAGGTCCGGCGGGTGGTGTTGGTGAGGTCGAGATACCAGGTGCCGTAGCCGCCGCCGGCCCGGTAGGAGTCGGGGCCGCCGTGGAGCCGGCTGGTGAGCGGGAAGTCACCGGCGTCCGCCCCGGCACAGGACGGCCCCGGCGCCGCGTACGCGGCCGAGGGCACCGACAGGAGAACGGCGGCTGCGGCAAGGCAGAGGGGGACGGGCGTGCACAGTCGCATGAACATATGACCTAGCCGGACGGACGGTGCTACCGGGCCGCGCCGCACCGCACGACGGTACGAAGTCCCCTCGTTCGGCGGGCCCACCCAGCCCGTCCGGCGCTTGAGGACGAGGGCCAGTGCGGAGGCCCACCCAGCCCGTCCGGCGCTTGAGGGCGAGGCCCGGTACGAAGGCCCACCCAGCCCGTCCGGCGCTTGAGGACGAGGCCCGGTACGAAGGCCCACCCAGCCCGTCCGGCGCTTGAGGACGAGGCCCGTTCAGGGCCGAAGCGGGGGTCTGGGGGCGCAGCCCCCAGGTACGGGACGGGAAGGGTAGGGGCGGCGGGGGCGAACACCGCTTGCGCCACCGCAACCGCCCCCGCCGCACCCCTCAGCCGCCCGCCCGCCCGAACACAGGCGCGAGCAACAGTTGCGCCGCCCCCTCGGCCACCCCACGCGCCCCGCCCGGGGCGAGGCGCACCGGCACCGGCCCCTCCGGGGCGCCCTCGCGCTCGGCATGGGCGGCGAGGATCCCGGCGACCCCCTCCACAAAGGGCCCCGGCGCAGCCGCGATCGTCCGCCCACCCAGCAGCAGAAGATCGATGTCCAGGAGCCCCACCAGATTCGCCGCGGCAGCACCCAGCACCCGAGCCGCCTCCCCCACGTCCCCCCGCCCGATGGCCGCGAGGCACAACGCCTCGACGCACCCCCGGTTCCCGCAGGGGCAGGGCGGCCCGTCCAGCTGGATGACCTGGTGACCGAACTCGCCGGCCCCCGTCCGCGCCCCCCGGTGCACGCTCCCGCCGATCACCAGCCCCGCGCCGAGGCCCGTACCGAGATGCAGATAGGCGAAGGAGCCGCGTTCACCGCCGACGGCGAGACCGAGCGCGGCGGCGTTGGTGTCCTTGTCGACGACGACCGGAACCCCGAGCCGCCGCGCGAGCGCGTCCCGCAGGGGGAAGCCGTCCCACTCGGGAAAGCCGGTGACGCGGTGCAGCACTCCGCGGACATGATCGAGCGGACCGGGCAGCGCGACACCGACACCAAGAAGGGCGGCGGCCCCCCGCCCGGCCCCACGCGCGGCGGAGTCACCCCCAGCCTCCCCCGCAGCGACGCCCAGCACCTCACCCACCACCCCCTCCGTCTCCCGCACCACCGCCCCCACGACGGCCTCCGCCCCCGCCCCCAGGTCCAGCGGGACACACCGCTCCCCCACCACAGCGCCATCGAGGTCGGCCAGGACCACCCGCAGTTCGTCGCGGTCGAGATGGACGCCGACCGCGTGCCCGGCCTCGGGCACCAGCCGCAGGACGGTCCGCGGCTTGCCGCCCGTGGAGGCCCGGCGGCCCGCCTCCGCCGCGAACCCCTCGTCCCGCAGCCGCGCGGTGATCTTGCTGACCGCCTGCGGGGTGAGCCCGGTGCGCTCGGCGAGTTCGAGCCGACTGATGCCGTCCGCCCCGGCGGTGCGCAGCAGGTCGAGCACGAGCGCGGCGTTGTGACTGCGCACCCCGAGCAGATTCGCCCCCACGACTCCCCGCCCCGCCCGCCCGGCCACCCCACCGGAAGCACCGGCCTCCCGCCTCACCCCGCCACCCCCGCCCTCAAGGCCACCACACCCCTCCCCGTCACCGCCACCGCGCCCCTCACCCTCACCGTCGTCCATCCTGCTCACACCCCATTCTCCCCCGCGCTTGCACTTTGGCAACAGCGTTGCCAAAGTGGGCCTTATGACTGCTGCTGGCACTCCCCTCCGCGTAGGCCTGATCGGCTACGGCCTCGCGGGCTCCGTCTTCCACGCCCCGCTGATCGCCGCTACCGAGGGCCTCGTCCTCGACACGGTGACCACCTCGAACCCGGAGCGGCAGGAGCAGGCCCGCGCCGGGTTCCCGGACGTACGCGTCGCCGCGACCCCCGACGAGCTCCTCGCCCGCGCCGACGAGCTGGACCTGATCGTCGTCGCGTCCCCGAACAAGACGCACGTGCCGCTCGCCACGGCCGCCCTGAAGGCGGGCCTCCCGGTCGTCGTCGACAAGCCGGTCGCCGGCACCGCCGCCGAGGCCCGCGAGCTGGCCGCCCTCGCCGAGGAGCGCGGCCTGCTGCTCTCCGTCTTCCAGAACCGCCGCTGGGACAACGACTTCCTGACCCTGCGCAGGCTCCTGGACGAGGGCGAGCTGGGCGACGCCTGGCGCTTCGAGTCCCGCTTCGAACGCTGGCGCCCGCAGCTCAAGGGCGGCTGGCGGGAGTCCGGCGACCCGACAGAGATCGGAGGTCTGCTGTACGACCTCGGCAGTCACGTCGTCGACCAGGCGCTGGTCCTCTTCGGCCCCGCCGCCTCCGTCTACGCCGAGTCGGACGTGCGCCGGCCGGGCGCGCAGGCGGACGACGACACGTTCATCGCGATCACGCACGCGAACGGCGTCCGCTCCCACCTCTACGTCTCCGCGACGACCGCACAGCTCGGCCCCCGTTTCCGGGTGCTGGGCTCGCGCGCGGGCTATGTGAAGTACGGCCTGGACCCGCAGGAGGCCGCCCTGCGCGAGGGCGCGCGCCCCGGCGCGGGCTGGGGCGAGGAACCCGAGGAGCTGTGGGGCCGCGTCGGCTCCGGCGAGTCGCCGCTGACCGGCGGCGGAACCCCCGTGCCGACCCTCCCCGGCGACTACCCGGCCTACTACGCTGCGGTGGCCAGGGCACTGATCGAGGGCGGGCCCAACCCGGTGACCGCCCTGGAGGCGGCCGCCGCCCTGGACGTCCTGGAGGCGGCCCGCCGTTCGGCACGAGACGGAGTGGCGGTGACGCTGTGACCCACGAGATCACCCCGAAGTTCACCCCGGAGATCACCCCGACCCTGGAGGAGCTCCAAGCCCAGGAACGGCGGCTGGTCTTCCGTCAGTTCACCTACGACGACGCCTGGGCGCTGGGCTCCCTGCTGGTGGAGCTGGCCCGGGAACGTCAGGCCCCGGTCGCCGTCGACATTCACCGCGCCGGCCAGCAGCTCTTCCACGCGGCCCTGCCCGGCTCGGCCCCCGACAACGACGCCTGGATCGCCCGCAAACGCCGGGTGGTGGAGCGCTACGGCGCGTCCTCCTACCTGGTGGGCGCCCGGCACCGGGCCAAGGGCACGACGTTCGAGGAGTCCTCCCGCCTCGACCCGGACGAGTACGCGGCCCACGGCGGCTCCTTCCCGATCAACGTCGAGGGCGTGGGCGTGATCGGCGCGGTCACGGTCTCCGGGCTGCCGCAGCTCCAGGACCACCGGTTCGTGGTGGAGGCGCTGGAGGAGTTCCTCAGCAAGCGACGCTGACGGGGCCGGAGGACGGGGCGGGGCGGGGGGCTGTGCCGGTGTGCGGCTCCGCCCCGTGCCGGCGTGCGGCTCCGCCCCGCGCCGATGTGCGCCCCCAGCGGAGCGTCACGCGTCTTTGAACTCCTGCCGTTGCCGCCCCAACCCCCCGATCTCCAGCTCCACCACATCCCCGGCCCGCAAGTACGGCTTCGGCTCGGGCCGCCCGAGGGCCACCCCCGCCGGCGTCCCCGTGTTGATGACGTCCCCGGGGTACAGGGTCATGAACTGGCTGACGTAGCGCACGACTTCGCCCACCGGGAAGATCTGCTCGGCCGTCGTCCCGTCCTGCTTCAACTCCCCGTTGACCCACAGCCGGAGGGACAGCTCCTGCGGGTCGCCGACCTCGTCGGCCGTCACCAGCCACGGCCCCAGCGGGTTGAACGTCTCGCAGTTCTTGCCCTTGTCCCAGGTCCCGCCCCGCTCGATCTGGAACTCCCGCTCGGACACGTCGTGCGCCACCGCGTACCCGGCCGCATGGGCGAGCCCCTCCTCGGCCGACTCCAGGTAGCGGGCCGTACGGCCGATGACGACCGCCAGCTCCACCTCCCAGTCGGTCTTCGCGGACCCACGCGGCACCAGCACGGTGTCGTACGGCCCGACGACGGTGTCCGCCGCCTTGAAGAAGACGACGGGCTCGGCGGGCGGCTCGGCCCCGGTCTCCCGGGCGTGGTCGTGGTAGTTCAGCCCGATGCACACGATCTTGCCGATCCGCCCGACCGGCGGTCCGACGCGCAGCCCGGCCGGGTCCAGCTCGGGCAGCTCGCCCACGTCGGCGGCGGCCCGGACCCGGCCGAGCGCCGCGTCGTCGGCGAGCAGCGCGCCGTCGACGTCGTCCACGACACCGGACAGGTCCCGCAGGGCGCCCCCGGCGTCGAGCAGTGCGGGGCGCTCCGCGCCCGCCGGACCGACTCGCAGCAGCTTCATGATCACAGTCTCCCTCGATGGGCGGGCCGCGCCCGCCGACGGGCGCAGCCGTACGGGCGCAGCCATCGGAGGACTGGTCGATCCTCCAAGCCGGCAGTCCACTCCGCAAGACCCGGTTCACGTACTGGACCGTCACCGGTCACCGATAGAGGAACGCCCGCTCCACCGCGCTCCACGCCGTGCTGGTGACCAGGTACAGCCCGGCGGCCAGCGGGACGACGGCCACGGTGACGAGGGTGAAGAAGGACAGGAACGGCATGACCCGGGTGACGGCGGCGACGGCGGAGGCGGTCGCGGCGGCGGAGTCGGGGGCGGTCCCGGCCCCCGGCAGGCCCTCCGCGGCAGCCGCCATCGCCGGGTTGTCCGCCATCATCCTCTTCGTCTGCCGGTAGCTGAACGTGGCGACGGCCGCGACGAGGGCGAACAGCGCGAGATAGACCAGCCCCGCCCCGCCGAAGATCCCGTCGGCGGAGAGGGCGTCGGTCCAGCGGTCGCCGAGGGGCGCGTCGAGCAGCCGCTGGGTGAGCAGCCCGTTCGTCTCGCCGCCGATCGTGGAGTGCGAGAAGACGTAGTAGAGGAGGAGGAAGGCGGGCGCCTGGAGCAGGCTGGGCAGACAGCCCGACAGCGGCGACACCTTCTCGGCGGCGTGCAGTTCCAGTACCGCCTTCTGGAGCTTCTCCGGGTTCCGCGCGTGCTTCCCGCGCAGTTCGGCGATCCGCGGCTGGAGCGCGGCCCGCGCCTTCTGGCCGCGCGCGGCGGCCCGGGACAGGGGGTGGACGAGCAGTCGTACGAGCGCGGTGAACAGGACGATCGCAACGGCCGCCGCCGAGGCGTCGAACAGGGGTTCGAGCAGATCGGCGAACCGCTCGACGAGGTGGACGAAGGCGGACGGAAGCGCGGTCAGGAGTGCGGACATGGGTGAGGAGCCCTCCGGGGGTCTCGTCGTGCCGGAAGAGGTGCTGTCGGCATGACGACCCGCGCGGGGTCACACAGCGGATGCGGTACGCGGCGCTCGACCGGAGCCGGAGCCCGCGACAGCCGGGATGTGCCCTACGCGACGGCCGTCGGGAGGGCGAGACCGGGCGCCCTGGGCTTGGGCCGCCCGGAGGCGTCGGGATCACGTTGCGGCAGGAAGGCCGTACGACGGTCCCGGTCGCGGATGGCCGTACGCACCCGCGTGGGCGCCACGGCGGGCGCGCACCGGGCGGCGATGAGACGGCACACGGCGAAGGCCGCGCCGGCGGCGGCGGTAGCGGCGGTGGCCGTCGCGGCGAGGGCGACGGTGACGGCGAGTCCGCCGGCGTCGAGGACGGCGAGGCCGAGGAGGACGAACAGGAGCGTGGCTGCGGGGCGCAGGCGCAGGCTGAGCCGACCACTGGTCACAGCCGTTCCTCCCCGCGTCTCGTCCGGTCCTACTTGTATACCTGATCGCGCGTGCGTCAGGGGAGCCGTGTCGACACCAACGTCGCCCACACCACCAGGCGGTACCGGGAGGTGTACTCCGGTGTGCAGGTGGTGAGCGTGAGGTAGTGGCCGGGACGGCTGAACCCGTAGGCGGGATGGACGAGCGACCGCGGCACGGGCCGCAGGACGCCCGAGTCACGTGCCGAGGTCTGCGCCAGGACGAGATCGACGGCGTACGTGTACGTCCCGGCCGCCGTCCGCACCTCGACGGTGTCCTTGGCCCGCAGCCGGTCGAGATACCGGAAGGGCTCGCCGTGACTGTTGCGATGCCCGGCGAGCGCGAAGTTGCCTTTCTGGCCGGGCTGTTGGGTGCCGGAGTAGTGGCCGGCGTACCCCTTGTCGAGAACGCCCCGCTTGCTGGTGCCCTCGGCGACGGGGACGCGGAGACCGAGGCGGGGGACGGTGAGGACGGCGTAGGCCTGGGAGGGGGCGGGGTCGCGTCCGGAGGATGAGGTGTCCCCCTCGCCACTGGAGCCGCCGGAACCGCCCGAACCGCCGTACGGGCCGGAGTCGTTGGAACCGCCGGAACCGCCGGGGTCGCCGGAACCGCCGAGGTCGCCGTCGGCACGGCCGGAATCAAGTCGCCCCCCGCCCCCGTCCCCCGCCCACTCCTTTTCCAGCGCCTCCACCTTCCGCTCGGCGCCCTCCCGGGCCTCCCGGTTGGTCCACCACAGCTGATGGACGACGAGCAGCAGCCCCAACACACCCACGGTGACGAGGAGTTCGGCGCCCGTCCACAGAACGCGCCGGCGCCGGGCGCGTCGCCGCCGGGTGCCGTGCTCGACGACGGAGATCCGCATACGGCGCATACGGGTCACGCCCCCTCCCTGACGGGCCGGCCGCCCGCAAGATAAGGGCAGCGGGGCGAGGTCTCCAGCCCCGTACGCGAAGGAACGCGGTCGTCACCCCTTCCTCCACAGGTTTGAGAAAGGGGCGTCGGAACTCTCGACAACACCGCGCGCCGCACCCGATGCTTCGTGACGCGCGCACGCACTCACATCCCCCCCGCGAGTCACGGGCCCGGTTCGGGACGGCCGGTTCCGGCTCGGTCGAGTGAAGCGGAGAAGTCGAAGATGATCCGACGCAGAACACTGCTGGCCGCCACCGGCGGCGCGGTACTCGGCAGCGCCCTGGCGACCGGCACGGCCCACGCCGACGCGACGATCGCCGTCAACCCGTCGACGTCGTACGGCACTTGGGAGGGCTGGGGCACTTCCCTGGCCTGGTGGGCCAACGTCTTCGGGGCCCGGGACGACTTCGCCGACCTGTTCTTCACGACGAAGTCGGTGGCGTACGGCGGCAGGACGCTGCCCGGCCTCGGCCTGAACATCGCGCGCTACAACCTGGGCGCGTGCAGTGGGAACACCGTGAGCGGCGCGTCGATGGCGGTCTCCCCCAACATCCCCGGCTTCAAGCAGATCGAGGGCTTCTGGCAGGACTGGAACAGCGAGGACCCCGCCTCCTCGGCCTGGGACTGGACGGCGGACGCCAACCAGCGCACGATGCTCCAGAAGGCGACGCAACGGGGCGCGATCACCGAGCTGTTCGCCAACTCCCCCATGTGGTGGATGTGTCTGAACCACAACCCGTCGGGAGCGGCGGACGGCGGCAACAACCTCCAGTCCTGGAACTACCGCCAGCACGCCTCCCACTTGGCGGCGACGGCCCTGTACGCGAGGAACAACTGGGGCGTTAACTTCGCGACGGTCGACCCCTTCAACGAGCCGGCGTCGTCGTGGTGGACGGCCACCGGCACTCAGGAGGGCTGCCATCTGGACCCGGCGGTGCAGGCGGCCGTACTCCCCTACATGCGCAGCGAGTTGGACAAGCGGGGCCTGACCGGCGTCCGGATCGCGGCCTCCGACGAGACGAACTACGACACGGCGCGCTCGACCTGGTCCTCCTTCGGCTCCTCGACGAGGGCCCTGGTGAGCCAGGTGAACGTGCACGGCTACCAGGGTTCGGGCGGACGTCGGGACCTGCTCTACACGGACGTGGTGACGACGTCCGGCAAGAAACTGTGGAACTCGGAGACCGGCGACGGCGACGGCACCGGCCTGACCCTGGCGTCGAACCTCTGCTACGACTTCCGCTGGCTGCACCCGACGGCCTGGTGCTATTGGCAAGTCATGGATCCGTCGGCGGGCTGGGCGATGATCGCGTACGACGCGGGCACGCTCCAGCCGACGACGATCCAGACCAAGCACTACGTCATGGCCCAGTTCAGCCGCCATATCCGCCCCGGCATGCGGATCCTCGACACGGGCGTGAGCTACGCGGCGGCGGCCTACGACCCGACGGCCCGCCGCCTGGTCATCGTCGCGGTGAACACCTCGGCCTCCGCCCAGACCCTCACCTTCGACCTCTCCCGCTTCTCCACCGTGACCGGCGGCACGGGCGGCCTGGTCCCCCGCTGGAACACGGTCACGACGGGCGGCGACCAGTACCGGGCGTACGCGAACACGTACCTGAGCGGGAAGTCGGTGGCGGCGTCGTTCGCGGCGAAGTCGGTGCAGACGTTGCAGATCGACGGGGTGACGATCTAGGGGGCAGGGACCGGGCCGGGACGCCACAGATCACCGAATGCCGCTGAAGGCTGCTGAAGGGTGCTGAAACGTCCTGGCCTGCGGGTCTCACCTTTGACACCGGTGGGCAGTACGGTGTCGGTCATGCGCCCCGACACGCCTGCCGAGAACGTCGACCACACCGCCGAAGCGGCACGCCTGGAGCGGACCGCCGGCCTGTATCCCGAGGACGCCGAGGCCCTGCTGCTCCAGGCCGCGGCCCACCTGGAACTGTCCGGCGACCGCCCCGCCGCGACCGCGCTCTACGACCGCCTGCTGTCCTCCGGGGCCACGCTGGACGACCCGCACCTGATCAGAGCCCTGAAGGCGTCGAACCTGTGGGAGTACGGCCACGAGGCCGAGGCCCGCGCGATCATCGAGGGAATCCGGGCGGCAGCCCCGCGCGAACCGGCCCCCTGGGTGATCGTCGCGGAGGCCCTGGAAGCCCACGACGAGCTGGAGGCGGCGGAGAAGACGTTCACGGAGGCGGCGCGGCTGCTGCTGACGGACGTACCGAAACCCCCGTACGCCACCCACCCCCTCCTCTTCGGCCGCCACCGGGTACGGCGGATGCTGGGCGCGGCCCACGACGAATGGGACACGCTGGCGGACGCGCTGCACTCGTCCCCCGTCTCCCTGGACGAACTTCACGACCCGAAGCGGGTGTGGTCCCTGGGCTCGGACAACCCGCTGGAGCTGGCGGCGGAGATCTCCCGCCTGCGGGCGGAGCTGGGCACGTTCCGGGAGGCCCTGTCCCGCCCGTTCCCGGTCGCCGTCCTGCACTGGCCGGCGGACGAACTGACGGAACTGCTGTCGGCGTACCCGTCGCTGGCCCTGGAGTACCCCTCGCACCCCGACCACCTCACGACGATAGAGACGTCCCTGCGCGAACTGTCGACGTCCGGCACCCCGAACCTGGGCATCGTCACCGGCACGGTCCCCTCCTACGAGGCCTTCGCAGCCTCGGAGGGCTCCGCCCCGGACGACACGACCCTGCTCCCCCAGTACGCCACGACACTGGCAGCCCGAGGCCGAGCGACGGCGTGGCCGCCGGAGAGGGGGGCGGGGTGCTGGTGCGGCTCGAACCAGCCGTACGAGACGTGCCACGGCACCACGCAGACATCGCCGCCGCGGGCTAACTGACCTACGGCCTCCGCATCACCCACCGAGCCCTCGCCGACCCCCGAGCCCTACGCCACCTGGACAGCCGCGGCGAACCCACGGCCCGAACAACCAGCCCTACCGCCGCCCCCGTCAACCCGGACCGTCACGAACTCCACCCCGGCTACAAGGTGATTGATCGCCCGCTACGACCCCGGCGACCCCCGCCGGGTCGTCATCACCCGAACCCAGAAGACGTTCGCCCCTGTCTCGATCTTCTTTGGCATCGGATCCTTCAAATGTCAGTGGCTGCTGTTAAAACAGATCCACGTCGGCACGAGTGATCGTGCGCAAGAACCACGAGGGATCAGGGGAGCAGTCGTGGCGGGAACTGGGGGGCGGTCGGAGCCGATCGCGGGTGTCTACGAAAAGTTGATCACCCATGGCATACACGCCGAGCTCGAAGAGTTTGAGGCCGCGGGCTGGAAGGCTATCGACGCCGAGGTGAGCCCCGAGTCCTCCCCTCATGTTCTTGCTCGCCACATCGGTGAAGCCGTGGCGCGCAAGCTGAGTCAACTGCCGCATGCCGAGCAGGTCACGGTCGCCAACCGCATCTTGCAGTCCTTGGCTGCTGCCGCGCCTGACCAGCACGACACGGAGGCAGCAAGCACCATCGTCGAAGGTCCACGGCAGCTACTGGCTCTCGCTGAGCAGGAAGCCCCCGGGGTCTACGCAATGCGTCCTCTCACTCCGCTCTCCGAGACTTCGCTCATCACCAACTCGCCCGAAGACCCCAGCTTGGGCGCCGAGCTGAGGGCCGAACTAGCCACCGCTGACAGCATCGATCTGCTCTGCGCCTTCGTGAAGTGGTACGGAATCCGCGTTCTGGAGGACTCCCTGCGCGCCGCGAAGGAGCGCAACGTACCGATCCGTGTCATCACGACTACCTACATCGGTGCCACTGACCGCCATGCGCTCGACCGACTCGTCCGCGACTTCGGCGCTCAGGTCAAGGTCAACTACGAACTGCGCTCCACGCGCCTGCATGCGAAGGCATGGCTGTTTCGTCGCAACAGCGGCTTCGATACAGCGTACGTCGGTAGCTCCAACCTGTCGAAGGCCGCGCTGCTGGATGGCCTTGAGTGGAACGTACGACTGTCGTCGATCGCCACGCCCGCAGTGCTCGGCAAGTTCGAGGCGACCTTCGATGCGTACTGGAACGACATTGCCTTCGAACCGTACGACCCGGACCATCACAGCGAACGTCTGGATCAGGCCCTCGCGCAGGCAAGTGGCAGCACGTCCTCCACTGACCTGAAGATCAACCTCTCAGGCCTCGAAGTACGCCCCTTCCCGCACCAGCGGGACATGCTCGAACGTCTTCGAGTCGAGCGGGAGATCCGAGGCCGTGACCGCAACCTTCTCGTTGCAGCCACGGGAACCGGCAAAACGGTCATGGCGGCCTTGGACTATCGCGGCCTCGCCAAGGATCTCGACGTCAAACGCCCGCGTCTGTTGTTCGTAGCTCACCGCAAGGAAATTCTTCGGCAGTCTGTGCGGACGTACCGGGAGGTCCTCGATGACGCTTCCTTCGGAGAGCTGCTCCACAGCGGCCAAGAGCCCCAGGCTTGGGACCATGTCTTCGCGAGTGTCCAGTCCCTCAACATGCGGCGCTTGGAACAACTAGCTCCTGATCACTTCGACATCATCGTCATTGACGAGTTCCACCACGCCACCGCCGCCACCTACCGACGGGTCATAGATCACTTCAAGCCGAAGCAGTTGTTGGGCCTCACCGCCACTCCGGAGCGGATGGACGGGCTCAACGTGCAGGACGAGTTCTTCGAAGGCCGCATTGCAGCAGAGATGCGGCTGTGGGAGGCACTCGAGAACGACCTCCTCTGCCCCTTCCACTACTTCGGCATCCCCGACGGTACAGATCTGACCAACCTTGGATGGGCCAAGGGCACCTACGCGGAAACCGAGCTCGGCAATCTCTACACGGGCAACCAGGCCCGAGCCCGCATCGTCGTCAAGCAGATCCGAGACAAGGTGTCCGAGCCGGGCGCCATGAGGGCCCTGGGCTTCTGCGTGACCAAGGCGCACGCCCACTTCATGGCCGACTTCTTCCGTGAGGTTGGCTTCCAGGCCGTGGCTCTGGACAGCGACTCGCCGGCGGGAGAGCGCGCCCAGGCGCTTGCTGACCTGCGTGACGGCAAGCTCCAGGTCATCTTCTCCGTCGACCTGTTCAATGAGGGCCTCGACATCCCCGACGTCGATACGCTGCTCCTCCTGCGCCCCACCAACAGTGCGACCGTCTTTCTCCAGCAACTTGGCCGCGGGCTGCGCCGCACTGATTCCAAGCCCGTGCTCACCGTTCTTGACTTCATCGGCCAGCACAGGGTGGAGTTCCGTTTCGAGGAGCAGTTCCGGGCTCTCACCAACCTCTCTCGCAACCGACTCGTCGATCACATCGAGCATGACTTCCCGCAGCTTCCCTCCGGATGCCAGATCATCCTGGAAGGCAAGTCCAAGGAACTCGTACTCGCCAACATCCGCACTCAAATCGGCGCCACCGTCAAGACGTTGGTCAACGAGGTGAAGGCGTACGACACTCTGCGACTGGCCGACTACCTCCGTGAGAGTCGGCGCGAAATCAAGGAGCTCTACAAGAGCGACAACTCGTGGACAGGTGTGCTCAGGCGGGCCGGCATCGTCAAAGAGCCCGCACCGTCCGGTGAAGCTGCGCTTCTCAAGCGGGTCCACGCCTTTCTCCACGTCGACGACCCCGACCGGGCCGAGGCATACCTTCGCCTCCTCGCCGACGACGCTCCGCCATACGAGGCCCTGAACCCGACCGACCAGGCCTACGCCCGCATGCTCTTCTTCAACCTGTGGGACAACGCGGGCGGCTTCACGAGCTACCAGCAGGGCCTTGATTCACTCCGCGACCAAGCAGCGTTCCGCGATGAGCTCCGACAGGTGTTGTCGCATGTCATGGAGCGGGCCGACCACTTCCCCATCCCCCTGCCGGACAGCCACCGCGGGATCCCCCTGAAGATCCACAGCTCCTACAACCGCTCCGAAATCCTGGCCGCTCTCGGTGTGGCTCGCTTCGGCGGCCAGATGCCCCGCTCTTTCGCTCAAGGTGTCCAGTGGGTGGAGGAGATCAAAACCGACGCCCTTCTCATCACGTTGGAGAAGAACGAAAAGGACTTCTCCCCCACGGTTCGCTACAAGGACTACGCCCTGAGCCCGGAACTCTTCCACTGGGAGTCCCAAAACGCGACCGCTGAAACGTCACCGACCGGTCTGCGGTATCGCCAGCACGAGCAGCAAGGCAGCCACGTCCTACTGTTCGTCCGCCGTTACAGCAACACCGACATCGGCAAGCCACACCCCTGGATGCTCCTCGGCCCGGCGACCTACGACAAGCACACGGGTAGCAAGCCGATGGCGATCACGTGGCGACTGAAGCACGACCTTCCGGCTGACGTGTGGACGTACTCCACGATCGCCGCTGGGTAAATCGTCCCGCGGCTCGCGAGTCATGGGTGGCCGCGTCTCAGTGCAACCTGCTGGCCCACCCATCGGCGATACCGTTCAGTTCGGCGTCGTAGCGCGCCTGAGCGCGGTCCACGGCGTCCTCCACGTCGCACCCGTGCGCCCGGAGCCAGTGGAGGAAGTCCGTGATGACGGCGATCACGGACTCCTCGGCCATGGTCCTCGCGAGTCTGCCCGCACCGGCCGGGAGGGGCGGTCCGGCGTCCGTGTACAGCCCCAGCAGAGCCTCGGCGCGGCGCACGCCGGGGCCCTCGCGATGACCCTCCGGTGACGCGAGGCCCGTCGCCAGTTCGCACCACGTGACCTTGCGGTCCGGGCCGAGTTCGACGCCCCACCGGTCGGCGACCGCGTCGACGAGGGCCATACCCCGGCCGCCCTCCGAGTCGGCGTCGGCACCGAGCAGGGTGGGCAGGGCGCGGGTGTCGGGGTCGTGCACCTCGATGCGCAGATGCACGCCGTTCATCGAGACCGCGAGGGTGGCCGGGGTGCCCGGGCCGACGTGCGTGATGACGTTGGACACCAACTCGCTGACGCACAGCTGGGCTTCGTCGGTGACTCCGTGCAGCCCCCAGATGCCCAGATGCAACCGCATGACCCGGCGCAGGCCGGCCACCTCCGTCGCTTCGGCCGTGAAGGCGAGATCCCACGGCTTGCGCGCCACGCATGATCCCCGGCCCACGAAATCCTGACCCACGAGAATCCCCTTTCGTCACGACGACCCCCATGAACCACCCAGAGTCATGGGGCATCACTTTGAGTTGCCGTCGATCGACAGAGTGCGGGATGCGCATCCCTTTCTGCAATGTGCACGGAGGGATTCCCACTTCCGAGTGATTGGCAGTCCCACCCCTTGGCGCGAGACTGAACGCCCGCTATCCGAAACGGGGTTTGCTATGGCCGGATCACCCACGGCACGCCGGCGTCGTCTGTCGATCGAGCTGAAGAGGCTCCGCGAGCAGAGCGCACTCACGTGCGCGCAGGTCGGCGAGGCCCTGGACTGGAGCGGCTCAAAGGTGAACCGCATGGAGACGGGCAGCGGGCGCGTCCAGCCCTCCGACATCGACGCCCTGTGCCGCTTCTACGACACCGGCGACGAACTGCGGGAGTTCCTCAAGTCGTTGGCCCGGCAGGCCAAGATGCGGGGCTGGTGGCAGGTACACGGCTCCGGGGTCCCTGAGTGGTTCAACGTCTACATCGGCCTGGAGCAGGACGCGTCCACCGTCCGCCAGTACCAGTGCGAGCTGATCCCCGGCCTCATGCAGACCCCCGAGTACGCCTCGGAGCTCCACACGACCGGTGCGCACCTGTCGGTCGAGGACATCGACAGAGCCGTCCGCGTCCGCATGGAGCGCCAGGCCATGCTCAGCCGCGCGGACGCCCCCGAATCCTGGTTCGTCGTCCACGAAGGCGCGCTGCGCAACACCATCGGGGACCGCACCCTGATGCGAGAGCAACTCGAACGCGTCCTGGAAGTCGCCCGGTTGCCGGCCGTGACGCTACAGATCCTCCCCTTCGACTCCGGCACGTATCCGGCCACGGGTTCCTTCACCATGCTGGGCTTTCCCGCACCGGAAGATCCCGACCTCGTCTATCGGGACGGCATCACCGATGCCGTCTACCTCGAAGGCGAGCATCATGTACGGGAGTACACCCGAGCGTTCGACGGTCTGCGGGCCGCGGCACTGAGCCCTCGACGCTCGACCCAGGTGATCGAAACGGTGTTGAAGGAATACGCAACGTGAGCATTGCAGCGCGCAGCGAGGACAGCCGTCCGGTGTGGTTCACATCGTCCTACAGCAACGGGGCAGGCGGGGAGTGCGTCGAGTGTCGGCTGACGGAGCACGGCGCCGTCGTACGAGACTCCAAGCGGCCCGAGGGGGCCGTTATGGCCATCGGGAACAGGGCTTGGCGCTCTTTCGTGGCAGCTGCCGCACATGCGGATTCGGCACGCTGAGGGAACATGCATCACGCACGGGCAGGGCAGCCGATCGAGCGAAGGCCCTCGGAGCGGAACAGGCCGTCGAAGCGCTGCGACAGGAACTGGAACAGGCGCCGCCACGCGGTGTACTGCTCGGGCCACCCATCTACCGTCGCCTCCCTCCGATGGTCGCGATCGTCGCGGTGCCCCGGACGAAAGCGTCTTCGCGGTGTAAGCGCATGGGCCACTTGCCGCTTGTACGTGGAACCCTAGCTACCGAGTGGCGGAGCGACGCGAGAGGAACTGACGTGCCAGGTGCCAGTTCGGACGGTAGGTACTCGCGGGGCTCTGAGCGCTCTATGAGCGATGACGATTTCGAAGCGGACGGCCGCTCGTCCCCCGTGAAGGAGCTGTGCGACTCGCTCGGAACCTCGCAGACAGAGGTTCGGTCCGCCGTCGCGCGGCCGGGGGGATGGCGGCAGGTCGGCAAAGGAGCGACGCCGGAGCGGGTCACCGTCGCTCTGCTCGTTGCACAGGAGGGGCAGACGGCATGACGATGAGCGAACGAACCGCGTTCGACTCCGCGGCGGCGGAGAGCATCCTGCGTCGAGCTTGCGATCTGGCCGGACTGGACCCCGACGGAGTCGAACTGCTGCGACTCGGTGACCATGCGGTGTTCCGCATCCACGGCGGCCGGATCGTCTCTCGCGTCGGCCGCCACGCGGACCGGCTGCCGTCCGTGCGCCGAGAGGTGGCCGTTGCGCATTGGCTCACGACCCAGGGCTACCCGTCCGCCCGACTCGTCAGGGCGACTGAACAGCCTCTTGTCGTCGAGGGACACCCCGTGACCTTCTGGGAGGCGCTGGCCGACGGTGAGAAATACGCCAGCACACGTGAGATGGGCGAGCTCTTGCGTCAGCTCCACGGACTGGAGCCACCGCAGTTCTCACTGCCCGACCTCCGCCCCTTCGACAAAGTCGATCAGCGTCTGAGGCGTGCTGAGATCCGTGCCGAGAATCGCGCGTATCTATCCAGACTGGCAGGCGAGTTGGCGGCTGCGTACGGAAGGCTGGAGTTCGTCCTTCCGTCAGGGCATCTGCACGGTGACTTCAACGTCGGCAACGTCTTGCGGGACGCCGAAGGACACCCGAAGGTCATCGATCTGGACGGCTTCGCTGCCGGTCCCCGCGAGTGGGACCTCATACAGACGGCCATGTACTACGACAGCTTCGGCTGGCACACGGAGGCCGAATACGTTGACTTCGTTGCAGGTTACGGCTTCGACGTCCGGCAATGGTCCGGGTACACCGTGCTCCGGAGCGTCCGCGAACTGTTGATGGTCGCGTGGCTCGCGCAAAACGCCGGCATGGATCCAGGCGCCGCCGAAGAGGTCGAGAAGCGTGTCGAAACTTTGCGGTCAGGTGGCTCCCGACGGGATTGGGCACCGTTCTAGGCGGCTGCGGCTTGCTGCCAGAGACGGAAGGCCCTGGCCTGTTCCGCGAAGTCGCGGAACTCCGCGGCCCGCCGCATGTGGTTCGTGACGCAGCCTTGGAACTCCCGAACGTACTGCACGCAGCGTTCCGACTTGAGCCCCTCGCCGAGGCCCAACGCGCTCATGGCGATCTCGAAGCTGCGGCCGATCTCACCTTGGTTGAGGTAGGCCTCGGCCAACACCATCGTCGCGAAGAAGTCGCTTCGGTTGTTCATGCCGTCGCCGAAGATGGAGCCGGTGCCCCGCGCCGTGGCTTCGACGGAACGTCTCAAGTCTCGGAAGCAGTGGCCGATCTCTGCCGCCAGTTCCACCTCGTCGAAGTACGCGATGTACGGCGGGTCGCTGTCGGCTGTCCTCTGGTCGAGCTTGCGTTCCGCATCCACCAAGGCCAGGTCACAGCCTCGCTCGTCGCCAAGACGAGCCAGAGCCCGCGCCTCCATCGCACGGAATTGCGCGGCCATCGTCGGCCCAAGGGCCGCGGCCGGCCCTGCGCACGCGGCGCGGGCGAGAGTCACAGCGTCCTGGTACCGCCCCATGAACGTGGCCTGATGGCTCATCGCCGACAGGACACTTCCGCCCAGGAGCCTGTCAGCAGCCGTCTGCGCCATGCGCAGGGCCTGAATGAAGTACCGCTGAGCGATGCTGTGCAGGCCGCTGTCGTACGACATCCATCCGGCCAACAAGAGCGCTTCGGCTACGGCTGAGTGCAGCTGCTTGCCCACGGTGTCGGAGTACTGCCCGCCGAGCATCGGCCGGACATCCGTGTGCAGGTACTGAATGAGCGCGCGTCGGGCATGGCCGCCACCGAACTTCCCGTCCAGCATGCTGAATGCTTCGGCGGTTGAGCGCACCATTTCCACGTCCACCGTGCCGATCGCCCGGTTGCCTGTCCGCGTCAGCTCTACGTCCGGCGGGGCGACGAGCCACCGCAGAGTGGCGGTGTTCCACGCAGCAGAGTCCGGCAGTGCTCGAACCAACGGCTTGGCCTCGGCCAGATCGGCGCGCCACAGGTCGGCCAAGGTCTTGGCCGTGGCCTCAGGGTCGCCTGCGAATTCGAGCCCCAGGTCAGGCTGTACGGCGGACACGGCCGCGTCGCCCATCCCGGTGTCATCGATGGTGATGTGACGTCCGAGCTTGGTCCCGATGGCGTCGGCGATGAACTGCGGCATGTTGCCCCGCGGTATCGAGCCCTTGAGCCACCGGGTGACGTAGGTGTGATCGCAGGTGGCGTCTTCTCCTGATCGAACCGCAGCGGCAACCACTGCGCGGGCGAGCGACTTGTTCGAGAAGTCCGCTTCCTGCATGAGCGCGGCCAGCCTGGCGTTCCGGTCTGCCATCGGACCCCCCAAACGGCCGCTGTGCCAGCTCGACGCACAGTCACTCTACGCAGGTCATAGCCCGGGTGCAGGGGGTTCGCGCACAGGAGTGCACGAGTACACCCCCCAGTGCACGCTCCCGAAGTCGCCTTCGCACGGCGACAGTTGGAATCGCCGCTGTAAGGGAAGGTCGGCGGTTCCGAGTCGAATCCATGGGTTGACGGCACGGAAAGCATTCATGCGTCGCCTCCATTGCCGTACGGGCCTTTGGTGGCGCGCGCCCAAAACCAGCCCATCATCCATGACTTCTGAGCTCCTTGGAAAGGTGGTCCCGTGATATCAGCTCACCACCTCATCGTGATCGGTTTCGATGAGATCGTCGCTAACAAGTACCTGCCGTGCATTGGCGATGCCATCAGGACCGGCTACATCGAGTCCTATTCCATCATCGATCTGGAGTCTCAGCGGACAGCAATCGACAGGCGCATAAATGCGGCCGGCGTGAAGCCGCGAGGAGTCGTTTACCTGTCGGATTCCGGCGACCGAGTACGGGAGACACCGCAAGAGCTCATCGCGGCCGCCGTCCAACGCCTGCGAGTACCCGGCGTACCGACGAAGGTTTACATCGCCACGGAGGTACGGGCCCACGAGGCATACCTCCGGTTCTGTGTGCAGAACCACATCGACTCGCTGGTCGAGAAGCCCGTCCTGGCTCCCGTCGTCGACGGTCGGTTCAAGCCCTCGTACATCACGAAGACCATGAAGGAACTCATCGGTGTCGCTGCCGACTCCTCCGCAAAGCACTCGGTGATGACGTTGAGCCGGTACCACCAGATCTACAACGAGAAGGTCCTCGCGTCGCTGAGGGACCGGATGGAGAGGTGGGAAGCACCCCTGACTTCCTTCCATCTCCGGGCCGCCGGCGGTGTGTGGAACCTCCAGCGCGAGTTCGAGAGCCGCGACGATCACCCGTACAAGTACGGCTACGGGATGATGATGCACGGCGCGTACCACTACGTGGACCTCGCGACCCAGATCCTGGCACTCAACTCGGAGCTCTTCCCCGAGTGCCGGCTCAAGCTGGAGGTCAGCTCCTTCGGCGCCTTTCCCATCGACCAGCACCAGCGCATCTCGCAGCCGATCGCCGGCAGGTTCCAGGACGGCGGCGCGCGGTGGTCGGCGGACTCGGATGCGGGCTCCCGGTTCGGCGAGACCGATGTGACCTCTGCGTTCCGCCTGGTGGATGCGGCGACGGGGAGGACCGTCTCGCTCGGGACCCTGTGCTTCGAACAAACCACCCCCTCCATTCGCGACTGGGCCGAACTCCCGGACCGCCTCTACAACGTCAACGGCCGCACATCGAGCGTCGACCTGGAGGCCCAGTTGTCGACGCTGTTCTCCACTCACGTCCACTGCTACGACATCCCCCGAGGTGCCGGCGCGGACAGGATCGATGCGTTCGCCCGCGTGACCACACGCGCCAACGCCGCGCTTCTGCCCGACGAGCAGTACGTGTCGGAGGAGTCGTTCGACGGGCTGTTCCACAGCGACAGCAACCGCCGACTCATGGAGCACTGGCTGCGCGGCTCCGAGCACCGCAGTTCCCTCGCGAGCCATCTCCGGCCCATGCAGGTCACCGAGGCACTCGCCTCGTCGGTGCTCACTCCTGGACGTCTGGTCGCGGTGCCTTTCCAGGTACTGGCTGCTCCAAACCTTCCAGGCCAGAGGAGTCATTCATGAATCAGCCAGTTTCGAAGGCGTCCGTGCACGCCTTCTACGCGGACGCGATCCGGCGGGGCCGGAACACCGCGGAGAACCTCCAGGCCGCCACCTCGGAGCGGTTCAACACCCTCCTCGAATCCATCGGAGACGGGACCCCACGTACCGCACTGGATCTGGGGTACGGGGCCGGGAACTACACCATCGACTTAGCGCGCGCAGGATTCCGCGTGACAGCCGTCGATCAGATCCCCCGCAACTCGCTTCTTCGCCGTATCCGCGGCGCCGGCAATTGGGCCCACCGGATCGACCCACGAGAATGCCTCGCCGAGGACTTCGCCATCGATGAGGACTTCGGGGTCATCGTCGCCAAGGACATCCTGCATTACCTCGCAAGACGCGACGTCGAGTCCCTCCTCACGAACGCGGTCACTCATGCGCGTGGGGGGAACTACCACTACCTCGAAGTCTTCACGAGAATCACCCGAAGATCTACGGACGGCCAACTGCTGCGTATCGAGGGGGAAGCCGGCTACTCCCCGGACGTCTTCCAACGCGTCATCGAGCGGATCTACGACGGCTGGGACCTCACGCTGCTCTGGTCCGAGCACGCGGAACAGGACAGCCGAACCGGACGCAACTGCTTCGAAGCGACCCGGGCCACCGTCATCGCCGCCAACCGGGCAGCCTGATCCAAGACAGGGAGAACGCCTTGAAGGCGAGCACGTCCGAAGGGATCAGCTTCGTCATCCCCTGCTTCAACTCGGGGGACTATCTCGTCGAAGCCGTGGAGTCCCTGATCCAGCAGCCCCATACGTTCCCGTACGAAGTCGTGGTCGTGGATGACGGCTCCGACGACGACCGCACGCTTCGTGCCATCTCGCAGTGCGCCGAGCGCGCCGGGGTCCGCATCGTCCGCCAGGAGCACAACGGGCACCATGCCGCGAGGAACACCGGCATCGACACCGCAAGCTTCGAGTACGTGATGCAGCTCGACGCCGACGACCGGCTCGCCACGGCGCCCGAGCTGCTGAGGGACGGCAGCTACCCGGACCGAGCCGTCAAGCTGCTGAAGGCCCACAAGCACGTGGCCTTCGTCCACACCATGTCCCGGATGATCGGCGACTTCGACGGGCTCACCATCTCCTCCTACCCGTGCCGTGAGGAGCTGGTCCTGCGCAAGCACCACGTGCCCACCTCGATCGTCTACCGCCGCGACGACGCCGTCCTGGGAGGCCTTTACGACCCGCACGTACGAAAGTGGGGCGACTGGGCGTTCGCCGTGAACCTCCTTGCCGGGCGTTTCCGCAGGGGCGACCACAACGGCATCGTGTGCATCGCCGGCCCGCTGCACGAATACCGGGTCCACTCGCGCAGCCGACGGGTCTCCAACGTTGAGATCTCCGAGTTCGACATGACCCTGCTGGTGGTGGAGAAGAACCTCGACCTCTTCCGGCACCACTTCAACCGCGACGACACGGCCGAGGACATCACGCGCCTTGTCCTCGCCTCGAAGCCGTCCCGGCTCGTCGACCTGATCCGGATGGCCGAGTTCGACCTCGAACAGGCCCTCGTGGTCGCCCGCCAGCGGCAGTTCTCCCTGTCGAGCCCATTCGAGGCCCTCGGCATCCCGTAGCCGCGCCCGCTCCATGAAGGAAGCCCCGGACGATGTGTCCGGGGCTTCCTCGCTGGTCTGGCTACTAGGCAAGCGGCAGGTTATTGATCTGGTTCTGCAGCCGGACGATGTCCTCTTCGGCCTTCGTCAGACGGGTCCGAATCTTCTCGACCACGTTGTCCGGCGCCTTCGCCAGGAACGCCTCGTTGCCGAGCTTGGCCTCCGCCTGGGCCTTCTCCTTCTCCGCCGCAGCCAAGTCCTTGGCCAGCCGCTTACGCTCGGCCGCGACGTCGATCGTGCCGGACAGGTCGAGGGCGACCGTGGCGCCGGCGACCGGGAGGGTCGCCGTGGCGCTGAAGCCGTCACCCTCCGGCTGGAGCCGGAGCAGCTGACGGATGGCGGCCTCGTGGGCGGCGAGCTGCGTACCCGCCAGGTCCAGGCGGGCGGGGACCTTCTGACCGGGCTGCAGGCCCTGGTCCGAGCGGAAGCGGCGAACCTCGGTGATCACCTGCTGGAGGCTCTCGATCTCCGCCTCGGCCGCGGCATCGCGGAAGCCGCTGTCCGCCGGCCACTCGGCGATCACGACGGACTCGCCGCCGGTGAGCGTGGTCCACAGCGTCTCCGTCACGAACGGAACGACGGGATGCAGCAGTCGCAGCGTCACGTCCAGGACCTCGCCCAGGACGCGTGCCGAGACCTTGGCCGCGTCGCCGCCGGCCATGAACGTCGTCTTGGACAGCTCGACGTACCAGTCGAAGACCTCGTCCCACGCGAAGTGGTACAGAGCATCGGCGAGCTTCGCGAACTGGTAGTCGTCGTAGTACGCGTCCGCCTCGGCCACGACGGTGTTCAGCCGGGACAGGATCCAACGGTCCGTGGCCGACAGCTGCTCGACCGGGGGCAGCTCGCCCTCGATCGTGGCGCCGTTCATCATCGCGAACCGCGTCGCGTTCCAGATCTTGTTCGCGAAGTTCCGGGACGCCTGGACCCAGTCCTCGCCGATCGGCACGTCGGTACCGGGGTTGGCACCCCGCGCGAGCGTGAACCGCAGAGCGTCCGAGCCGTACTTGTCCATCCAGTCCAGCGGATTGACCGTGTTGCCGAACGACTTCGACATCTTCTTGCCGTGCTCGTCACGGACCATGCCGTGGAACGCGATGGTGCGAAAGGGGATCGCGCCGTCCATCGCGTACAGGCCGAACATCATCATCCGCGCGACCCAGAAGAACATCAGGTCGTAGCCGGTGACCATTGCCGAGTTCGGATAGAACTTGGCCAGGTCCGCGGTCTTCTCGGGCCAGCCCAGCGTGGAGAAGGGCCACAGGCCGGACGAGAACCAGGTGTCGAGGACATCGGTGTCCTGCTCCCAGCCCTCGCCGGTCGGCGGCTGCTCGTCGGGGCCGACGCACACGGTCTCGCCGTTCGGGCCGTGCCAGACGGGAATGCGGTGACCCCACCACAACTGCCGTGAGATGCACCAGTCGTTGAGGTTGTCGACCCAGTCGAAGTACCGCTGCGACAGGTCGGCGGGGTGGATATCCACCCGGCCGTCGCGGACCGCGTCCCCCGCGGCCTTGGCGAGCGTCTCGACCTTCACCCACCACTGCAGGGACAGCCGCGGCTCAAGGGTCGTCTTGCAGCGCGAGCAGTGGCCCACCGAGTGGACGTACGGCCGCTTCTCCGCCACGATCCGGCCATCGGCGCGCAGCGCGGCGACGATCGCGGAACGCGCCTCGAAGCGGTCAAGTCCCTCGAAGGGCCCGTGAACCGTGATGACACCGCGCTCGTCCATGACGGTCAGCGACTCCAGGCCGTGCCGCTGGCCGATGGCGAAGTCGTTGGGGTCATGGGCGGGCGTGACCTTGACGGCGCCGGTGCCGAACTCCGGGTCGACGTGGGTGTCGGCGACGACGGGAATCGTGCGGCCCGTCAGCGGCAGCGCGATGCGCCGACCGACGAGGTGCTTGTAGCGCTCGTCGTCGGGGTGAACGGCGACGGCGGTGTCACCGAGCATGGTCTCCGCGCGCGTGGTGGCAACAACGACGGTGTCGTCCCCCTCGCCGTACTTGATGGAGACGAGCTCGCCGTCGTCGTCCTGGTAGTCGACCTCGATGTCCGAGATGGCCGTCAGGCAGCGCGGGCACCAGTTGATGATGCGCTCGGCGCGGTAGATCAGGCCGTCGTCGTACATCTTCTTGAAGACGGTCTGGACGGCACGGGACAGACCCTCGTCCATGGTGAAGCGGTCGCGGCTCCACGCGACGCCGTTACCCAGACGCCGCATCTGCCCGGCGATCTGACCGCCGGACTCGGCCTTCCACTGCCAGACCCGCTCGACGAACGCCTCGCGACCCAGGTCGTGGCGGGACTTGCCTTCCTTGGCGAGCTCCCGCTCGACGACGTTCTGGGTGGCGATACCGGCGTGGTCCATGCCGGGCTGCCACAGCGTCTCGTAGCCCTGCATGCGCTTACGGCGGGTGAGGGCATCGATCAGCGTGTGCTCGAAGGCGTGGCCCAGGTGCAGGGATCCGGTGACGTTCGGCGGCGGGATGACGATGGTGTACGCGGGCTTGTCGCTCTTCGCGTCGGCCTCGAAGTAACCGCGCTCTACCCAGCGCTCGTACAACGTCCCCTCTACCTCGGCCGGCGTGTACTGGGTCGGCAGTTCGGGGGCGCTGTTAGGCCCGCTGTCGGGGCGCTGAGTGTTGTCGGTCACGACGGCCATTCTAAGGTCGTGGCACTCCTCGCCTCGCCTGACTATTGCGCGCACGCCGGGGCCACGGCCAGGACAGAAAAGTGGCCGCACGGAGGTAATTCGAGTGTGACCAAGAACACTCCCGTGCGGCCGGTTCCTAGCCTACCCCCGGCCGCAGCGGGATCGCGCCATGAGGTGGGATGAAGCGCAGGGCTCAACGCCGTTGGCCCCTCACACGGTGAGGAGTCTTTGTGAGGGTTGGCGTCAAGTGGGCCATGGCCGCACGGCTTTGGGGAGGGTGGCGGTTCCGGGGCGAGCGTCAAGGGCGCCCTTCGGGCGTCGGCTGCGCCGATTTCGCTTCGCTCCACCCTTGACTCTCGCCCCTCCACCGCGGGTGAGGGGGTGGCCGGGCGGCCCAGGGGTGGGGCGGCGGGGGCGGTCGGGGAGGAGGAAGGTGCGTCGCCGGGTGGCGGGTCGCGGGTGCGGGCTGTGCACCGTCTGCATGGCAGGTGTGCACGGTTCGTGGACCGGGTGGTGTATGCGGCGGTTCACATGTAGGTGAGGTACCGATCGGCCCACACCGGTGACCATTCCTCCTCGTCTTCCGCGTCTAGTCCGGTGCCGGCCGCATACGCCGCCAGTACCGCTTCGGCGGCTTCGTCCTCCCGGGAGGTTCGGGCCCTCATACGGCTCGAGGAAGAAGGTGAGGGGGACGAAGACACCGTCTGCGGCCGTGCAGACGTCGTCGAGCCAGGCCACGAATTCGTCGGTCAGACCCTCCGTGGGGGCAGGGTCGGACCAGTCGGCCGTCATCGCGGTGACGAAGCCGCCGAAGTTGCTCATCCTCACCGTCAGGGGGCGGCCGAGGCCCGTCTTGTCTGCGGGGATCGAGATTCCGCCGTAGGCGCTGGCGTCCTGGTACAGGTAGCTGTCGCAAAACGGGCCGAAGCGTCGCTCACATGCGTGCGTGAGACGGGCGAAACGGTGCGCCGAAGCTTTCAGGCCGAAGTTTCGGGGGCGTTCCAGGTGGGAGGGGTCGTCCAGTTCCCTCAGGAGGGTTCTGATCTGGTTAGCCGGGGAGCAAGGGCGTGTCCATCTCTCGTCTGGACCTCACGGCCGGTTGTCTCATCCAACCGTGGCAGTTTTCGGCCTCCCACCCGCGCCGCCAGTGCATTGTTCGTCCGTACGGCGGCGGCTGGTGGGGGATGACGTTACTCAGGAGCTCACGAGTTCACGAGCTCAGGTGTGTTGGAGCGGGACTGTCGGCGGCAGGTCCGCCCCGGGCCGGGGCAGGGGCCGCGCGTTAGCCTCGTAGTCACTTCTCTTGTGATGAAAGTGGGTTGTGATGGCTGAGCGTTCCGGTGTCGGCAGGGTTCCCGGTTCGGTGATTGCCGCTGGTGGGCTCGTCGGGGGGTATGGCGTCGCTCGGTGGACCAAGAAGCGGCCGCTGGGTGGGGTCGTGCTTGCCGTCGCGGGGGCCGCGGCCGCTCAGCAGTGGCGGCAGCGGGCCGGGGGGAAGGCCGCGGGGGCGTTGACCGCCGCGTATGTCGCCGCCTTCGCCGGGTCGCATCCGCTGGCCAAGAAAGTGGGCGCCTGGCCGTCGGTGTTCGGCGTGGCCGGTGCGGTCGCGCTCGCGTCGTGGGCGGTTGCCGACCGGAAGGGGTGAGGGGGAGGGGGGAGGGGAGCGGCGGTCGCGCGCCTTCCGCCTTCCGCCTTCCGCCTTCCGCCTTCCGCCTTCCGCCTTCCGCCTTCCGCCTTCCGCCTAGGACTACGGATGGTCAGGGGCGTATGACGGGTACTGCGGGTCCGGCGCGTACGTCGGCTGCGGCGCGTACGTCGGGGTCGGGGCGTGCGTGGATTCCGGGGTGCCGCCTCGTCCCAGGGCCGATCGCATCGTCACTCCGTAGCGTTGCCTCAGGCGTCGTGTCTCCCAGATCGACAGGGCCGTCACGGAGAGCGGGCCGCCCAGGAGGAAGGTGTAGAGGACCAGGGGTGGGGCGGCCACTTCGGGGGCGTCGAAGAAGCTGAGCGCGAACAGGGACCACACCAGGAACGGCGAGATCAGCGCGGGCAGCAGTTCGTGGACGTCGCCGACCCGGAAGCAGGAGTTGAGCGCGAACACCGCGGCGGCCAGCGTGAAGAGCGCCACCACGGCCAGGACCAGCGCGCCGATGACCATCACGATGACGAACAGCAGGAAGGACCCGAGCCAGGCCAGGTTGCCCGCCTCCCGGATGTCCTCCCACGGGATGATCTCCGCCCGCAGCAGCTTCATCCCCAGCAGGGTGCCGCCGGCGCAGACGCCCACGCCGAGCAGGATGACGCCGAGCGCGGTGCCGGGGCCGGTGAGGCGACGGGCGTAGACGCCGCGGAGCGAGGGGCGCGCCATGCCGATGAAGACGCTCAGGGTGATCAGTCCGGCGAGGAAGGCGATCCCGCAGCCGACTACCACGTCCACCACCTTGCCCAGCAGGATGTCCTCGCCGCTCTCGGCCAACGGGTAGGCGAAGAGCATCCCCGCCGATGCCAGGAAGCCGGCCCAGGTGCGACCGGACTGGAGCCGCTGCACGATCGGGTCCCCGACGCGGTCGGGACGGGATGCGGCCGCCATCGCCGCAGCGGCGGCGAGCGGGCTGGGCGCCGAGCGCAGCCTGGCCGACAGACTTGGGCGCTGGGTGTTCACTGTGACGTCTCCCCCGAGTACGTGACGGTGGTTCACGTGTTGGCACGTGCCACGGCCCGCCACCCTAGCCGATCATCCTGCCGGGATCATGTTCGCGTCAGGCCCGGCCCAGCCCGGCCCGGCCCAGCCCGGCCCGGCCCAGCCCGGCCCGGCCCGGCCCGGTCAGGCTTCAGACGAACGCTCCGCGCGGAACGCCCTCCGGTACCCCTGCGGGCTCGTCCCCACCACCCTGCGGAAACGTTCCCGGAACGCCGTCGGTGAGCCGAAGCCCGTCTGGGCCGCGATGCGTTCCACCGGGTGGGCCGTCGTCTCCAGCAGGTACTGGGCGCGCCGCACCCGGGCCCGGTGCAGCCACTGCAACGGGGTCGTCCCGGCCTGTTCGCGGAAGCGGCGGTTGAGGGTGCGGGTGCTCATCCCCGCGTGGGCCGCGATCTCGTCGAGGGTGAGGTCGCGGTCGCAGTGGTCCTCCAGCCAGCGCAGCACGGGTTCGAGGGTGGCCCCGGCGGGCGCCGGCGGCAGGTCGTGGACGATGAACTGCGCCTGCCCGCCCTCCCGTTCGAGCGGCATGACGGACATCCGGGCGGCCTGCGCGGCGACGGCGGAGCCGTGGTCCCTGCGGATCATGTGCAGGCACATGTCCAGGGCCGCGGCGGCGCCGGCCGAGGTGAGGAACTGGCCGTTGTCGACGTAGAGGACGTTCGGGTCGACCGTCACCCTCGGGTAGCGCTCGGCCAGGTCGCGGGCCGCGATCCAGTGGGTGGTGGCGCGCAGGCCGTCCAGCAGCCCGGTGGCGGCGAAGAGGAACGCTCCGACGCAGATGGACGCGATGCGCGTGCCGTTCGCCGCCGCCTCGCGCAGCGCCTCGGCCACCCCCTCCGGCAACGGGTCGGGCGGCTCCTCGACGCCGGGCAGGACGATCGTGTCCGCCTCCGCGAGGGCCTCCAGGCCGTACGGCGCCCGCAGCGTGAACGGCCCCGCGTTCACCTCCCCGGACGGGTACGGCGAGCAGACCCGCACCCGGTACGCCTCGCGGCCGTCGGGCAGCCGCGCCCAGCCGAAGGCGTCGATCGGGGCGGACAGGTCGAAGGGGAGGACCCGGTCGAGGGCGAGGACGGCGACGGTGTGCATGGCGAGAGCGTAGGCATGTGGGCTGTTATGGCCAAGCTTGTGGGCAGGAGATATTGCGGATGCGGCAGGTACGGGGCCGGTCAGATGCTGTGGCGAGAATCCGTCGAGGCGTGGCATTCTCGCCGCTTCTCCGGGTTCCGCCGTGCGTCTACCGTCTGCCCGTGACCAAGTTCCTCCTCGCTCTCCATGTCCTCGCCGCGATCGTCGCCATCGGTCCCGTCACCGTCGCGGCCAGCATGTTCCCGCCCGCCGCACGCCGCGCCCTGGACGCGCCCGACGACGTGCGCGCCACCGGGACCGTCCAGTTGCTGCACCGGATCTGCCGGGTCTACGCCGGCGTCGGCATCGCCGTTCCCGTGCTCGGGTTCGCCACGGCGAGCGCGATGGGGGTGATGGGCGACGCCTGGCTGATCGTGTCGACCGGGCTGACCGTGCTGGCGGCGATCGTCCTCGTCGTGCTCGTGCTGCCCCGGCAGGAGGTGCTGCTGGAGGGCGGCGGTACGCGCGAGACGACCGTGCGACTCGGCATGTTCACCGGGGTGTTCAACCTGCTGTGGGCGACGGTGACGGTCCTGATGATCGTCCGGCCGGGGTCGACTACGGGGGCCTGAGACCGCCTTCGCCGCGCTTCTGGAGCCGCCTCCGCCGCAACTCCCGAACCCGCCTCCAGCGAGTTTCTGTTATCGAGATCTTCCTCGCCCGTCTCCTCGACGTCCCCGCCAGGCAAGCGAGTCAAGACGTCGAGGTACGAAGCCCGTGACACGAGAGATCAGCCGCCGCAGCATGCTGAAGGCCACCGGAGCGACCGCCGCCGGCGTCGGGGTGGTGCACCTCGCCGCCGCCGCGCCCGCCGCCGCGGCCGGCCCCGCCTACGCGCACCCCGGGCTGCTGCACACCCGCGCCGACCTGGACCGCATGGCCGCCAAGGTGAAGGCCGGCGCCGCGCCCTATGCCGCCGGGTTCGCCGAGCTCACCGCCAACCGGCATGCGCAGAGCGGCTGGACGGCCAACCCGCAGGCCACCGTCTATCGCGGCGCGGGCAGTCCGCAGAACTACGCGATCCTCTACAACGACGTCCACGCCGCCTACCAGAACGGCCTGCGCTACCACGTCGGCGGCGACGAAGCGCACGCCGAGACCGCCGTCGCCATTCTCAACGCCTGGTCGGCGAAGCTCACTTCGCTTGCGGGCTCCGCCGACCGGTTCCTCGCTGCCGGACTGTACGGCTACCAGATCGCCAACGCCGCCGAACTCGTCCGCGACCGGCCCGACTTCGAGCTCGAACGCTTCCAGAAGATGCTGACGTCCGTCTTCGCGCCGCTCAGCGAAAGCTTCCTCACGCACCACAACAACGCGGTCGTCACCAACTACTGGCCCAACTGGGACCTCGCCGCCCTCGCCTGCGTCCTCGCCACCGGCGTCTTCTGTGACGACGACAGACGGGTGGAACAGGCCGTCGAGTACTTCAAGAACGGGGCCGGGCTCGGCTCGGTCAGGAACGCCGTTCCCGTCGTGCACGACGACGGCCTCGGCGAGTGGCTGGAGGCCGGCCGGGACCAGGGGCACGCCCTGCTCGGCGTCGGACTCATGGGCACCGTCTGCGAGATGGCCTGGAACCAGGGCATCGACCTGTACGGCCATGACGACAGCCGGTTCCTCAAGGGGGCCCAGTACGTGGCGAAGTGGAGCCTCGGCGGGGACGTGCCCTACACGGCGAACACCCGGAAGAAGGGCGCGATCGGGGGGTGGTCGGGGACGGAGACCGCCTCCGACGCCGCCGCCGTCGACCCCACGATGACCCGGCCCATCTGGGCGATGATCACCAACCACTACACCAAGCGCCGGGGACTGTCCGCCCCCTACCTCACGCGCATCGCCGCCAAGGCCTCCCCCGAGGGCGGTGGCGGCGACTACGGCCCCAACAGCGGCGGGTACGACCAACTGGGCTTCGGGACGCTGGCGTTCACTCGGGAGCGGGGGATTGCGGGGGTGGGGGGTTCTCCAGCGCCGTCCGCATCGACTTCGGGTTCGGCCCCCACTTCGGCTTCGGCATCGACTTCGGGTTCGGCCTCCGCTTCGGCTTCGGCATCGACTTCGGGTTCGGCCCCCGCTTCGGCTTCGGCATCCCCTTCGGGTTCGGGGGCGGCTGCGGCCGGCAAGGCCGGCGATCTCGCCGCCACCGGCTCCTCCGACGCCGTCGCCTGGAGCGCCGCCACCGGCGTCACCGCCCTCGCGGGCGGCCTGCTGCTGCTACGACGCCGGAAGCGGGACGCCCGCGGCGAGTGATCGTCAGGACGACGTCGTCTCCGTCCCCTTCCCCGACCCCGTCCCCTTCCCTGACCCCGTCTCCTTGCCCGACCCCGTTCCCATACTCGTACCCGACTCCGACCCCGACCCCGACCCCGTCGCCTTCGCCGTGAGCGGCTCGGCGATGTCCTCCAGGGAACGCCGTTCCGCGTTGACCGCCAGGAACGCGGCGACCAGACCCGCCGCGCACATCAGACCCGCGCCGATCTGGAACGCCAGGACCGTGTCGCCGACCTCGCCCGTGCCGGTGAGGTCCGCGAACAGCAGGGGGCCGCTGATGCCGCCGGCGGCGGTGCCGATGGCGTAGAAGAAGGCGATCGACATCGCCCGGGTCTCCATCGGGAAGACCTCGGAGACCGTGAGGTAGGCGCTGGAGGCGCCCGCCGAGGCGAAGAACAGCACCGCGCACCAGCACGCCGTCAGCGTGGCCGCGCTCAGCGAGCCCCGGTCGAACAGCCAGGCCGTGCCGAACAGGAGCAGGCCGGACAGCAGGTACGTCGACGAGATCATCACCCGGCGGCCCACCGTGTCGAACAGCTTGCCCAGCAGCATCGGGCCGAAGAAGTTGCCGAGGGCGATGACGGCGAAGAAGTAGCCGGTGTCGCCGGTCGGGACGTCGAAGAACGTGGTCAGGATCGCGCCGAAGCCGAAGGTGATCGCGTTGTACAGGAACGCCTGGCCGATGAAGAGGGAGAAGCCGAGGACGGCCCGGCGGCGGTAGTCGGAGAACACCGTGCGGCCGATCTCCACGAAGGACACGCTGCGGCGCTGGTGGATGGTGAGCTCGCCCTCGGCCGGCGGCAGCGGCTCGCCCCGCTCCTCCTCCACCTGCCGTTCGATGCCGGAGACGATCCGCTCCGCCTCGTCGTCCCGGCCGTGGATCAGCAGCCAGCGCGGGCTCTCCGGGACGTGCCGCCGTACGAGGAGGATGACCAGGGCGAGTACGGCGCCCAGCGCGAAGGTGAGCCGCCAGCCGACGTCCGCCGCGAAGAGGTCCGTGTTCAGCGCGACGATCGACAGCAGCGAACCGCCGACCGCGCCCAGCCAGAAACTGCCGTTGATCATCAGGTCGACCCGGCCCCGGTACTCCGCCGGGATCAGCTCGTCGATCGCCGAGTTGATCGCCGCGTACTCGCCGCCGATGCCGAAGCCGGTGAGGAAGCGGAAGAGGAGGAACCACCAGGTGTCGAAGGAGACCGCGGTCAGGGCGGTGGCCGCCAGGTACACCGCGAGCGTGATCATGAAGAGCTTCTTGCGGCCCCAGCGGTCGGTCAGCCGGCCCCAGAAGAGCGCGCCGATGCAGGCGCCCGCCACGTACAGCGCGGCGGCGAGGCCCGTGACCTGGCCGGAGGTGATCGGCAGACCGCTGCCCGGCTCGGACAGCCGGCTCGCGATGTTGCCGACGACCGTGACCTCCAGGCCGTCGAGGATCCACACGGTGCCGAGGCCGAACACGATCGTCCAGTGCCAGCGGGACCAGGGGAGGCGGTCCAGGCGGGCGGGGATGTCGGTGGTGATGGTTCGGCCGGTCTGGGCCTCTGCGGTGGCCATGGGCTCCCTCCACGTCGAGCGGACCCCTTCGCTTGTGCCCCTGCGCTGCCGCTTTAGGCCGGGTGGGGGTTGGGTGAGGTGGCCTCTGCTTGTGAGGTGCTCGGTGTTGGTGCCGGGCTCTCTGGGGGCTGCCGCCCCCAGACCCCCGCTTCGGCCCTTCGGGCCTCGTCCTCAAGCTCCCCCAGAGGGGGGACCCCCAGACGGGCTGAGTTGAGCCACCGGCGCCTTCAAGGCACCGGAAAAGAGGTTCACGCTCCGAAGCCCCTCGACACCGTGTAGATCACCAGGCCCGCCAGCGAGCCCACCACCGTGCCGTTGATGCGGATGAACTGGAGGTCCCGGCCGATGTGGGCCTCGATCTTGCGGGTGGTGTGTTCGGCGTCCCAGCCGGCGACCGTGTCGGTGATCAGGGAGGTGATCTGGCGCTGGTACGTCGTCACGACGTGCACCGCCGCGCCCTCGACCCAGCTGTCCACCTTCTCCTGCACCTTGGGCTCCTCGGCCATCCGCGCGCCCAGGGAGAGGAGCGAGGCCCGCACTCGCAGGCGCAGCTCGCTGCGCTCGTCCTCCGCCGCGGCGACGATCATGGACCGTACGGCGGTCCAGGCCGACGCGATGAGGTCCTGCACCTCGCCCCGGCCCAGCACCTCGCCCTTCAGCCGCTCCACACGCGCGCGTGTGTCGCCGTCGGACTGGAGGTCGGAGGCGAAGTCGGTGAGGAAGCGGTCGAGGGCGCCCCGGGCCGGGTGGGAGGGCATGTCCCGCATCTCCGCGCAGAACCGCAGCAGCTCCTTGTAGACGCGCTCGCCGACCTTCTTGTCGACGAACCGCGGGGTCCAGCCGGGCGCGCCGCCCTGGACCGCGTCCATCACGGAGTCGGCGTGCAGCACCAGCCAGTCGTGCGCCCGGGAGACCACCAGGTCGACGGCGCGCCGGTGGCCGCCGTCCGCGACGATCCTCTCCAGCATCTTCCCCATGCCGGGGCCGATCTCCTGGGCGTCGGCGCGGCGCGTGATCGCCTCGCCGACCACCGCCTGCACATCGGAGTCGCGCAGCACCGTCAACGCGCCCCGCAGGGCGGTCGCCAGCTCCGCCGTCACCCGGTCGGCGTTGCCCGGCTCCGCCAGCCAGGCCCCCAGCCGGCTGCCGATACCGACGGCGCGCAGCCGCTGGCGCACGACGTCCTCGGAGAGGAAGTTCTCGCCGACGAACTCGCCCAGGGAGACGCCCAGCTGGTCCTTCTTGGTGGGGATGATCGCCGTGTGCGGGATGGGCAGGCCCAGGGGGTGGCGGAAGAGGGCGGTGACGGCGAACCAGTCGGCGAGCGCGCCGACCATGCCCGCCTCGGCCGCCGCCGCCACATACCCGGCCCAGGCGCCGGCGCCCTGGTGCGAGGCCCACTCGGCGAGGACGTAGACCACGGCCACGAACAGCAGCAGTCCGGTCGCGGTGATCTTCATCCGGCGCACGCCGCGGCTGCGCTCCTCGTCGGCCGCGCTGAAGACGGTCATGGCACGCGCCGCCGCCTTCCCGGGCGGCCTCGGCCCCGACGCGTTCGCCTTCGCCGCCGTCGCCGACGCCGACGCCGACGCCGACGCTGCCTTCAGCTTCTCGTCCGCTTCCGTGCCGTCCATCCGCTCCACCCGTCCTGGTGCCCCACGTCGTCCCTCACGTCCCACACATCGACATTCTCCCAACTTGACCGACTCCCGGAACGGAACAAGAGTTCCCTTCGTCTGTCAGTCGGGGGGATCGACGGTGACCTCCTGCATGTTGCCGGGAGCCTCGACGCTCCCCCGCCCGAGGAGAAACACACCCGCATGACCGAGCGTCACCCCGAGGACGCGGGGGTGTCCCCCACCCGGCCCAACGCCCTGCTGGCCGCCCTCCTCGCCGTGGTCGTGATCCTTTCCGCCGTCATCTACATGGGCGTCGAAGCCGGGGACGGCCGCGACGAGGACACCCTCGCCGCGCCCCTCTCCCCGTACGACTCCGCCGCTGCCGCCGCCCCCGCCTCCACCGGGATCTGGGTCGGCACCTGGGCCGCCGCCCCCGTGTCCGGCGAGCCGGGCACCGAGGCGGCCGGCATGGCGGGGCGCACGGTGCGCAACGTCGTCCACACCAGCGTCGGAGGGACGAGTGCCCGCGTCACGCTGTCCAATCTCTACGGCACCCGGCCGCTGAACGTCACCGCCGCCACCCTCGCCGTCGCAGCCGACGACGACGCGCCGGCGGCGGCCGAGGGCACCCTGCGCCGGCTCACCTTCGGCGGGTTGCCCACGGTCGTCGTGCCGGCGGGCGGGCACACCGTCAGCGACGCCGTCGCCCTCGTCGTCCCGCGCGACGCCGACATGCTCGTCAGCACCTACACGCCGACGTCCTCGGGCCCGGTCACCCACCACCCCTACGCCCGCAGCACCAGCTATGTCGCCGCCGGTGAGCGCACCGAGGACGTGACGGGGGACGCGTACACCGGGGAGAGCGGCTCGTGGCGCTACCTCACCGCCCTGGACGTCCTCAGCGGCGAGGCCGACGGCACCGTGGTCGCCTTCGGCGACTCCCTCACCGACGGCATCACCTCCACCATGGACGCCGACCGCCGCTGGCCCGACGTGCTGTCCGACCGGCTGCGCGACGCCGCCTCCGACGGCCGGGACGCGCCCCGCTACGGCGTCGTCAACGCGGGCATCAGCGGCAACCGGGTCCTGGCCGACGGCGGCCGGGCCGCGGGCAACGCCGCCGGGGTCAAACGTTTCGCCCGGGACGTCCTCGGCCGTCCCCACGTCAAGGTCGTCGTGATCGACCTCGGCGTCAACGACATCCTGCGCCACCCGTCCGGCAACGACGCGGACGCCATCGTCGCCGGGCTGCGCACGCTGGTGAGCAGCGCCCACGCCCACGGCGTCAAGGCCGTCGGCGCCACCCTCATGCCTTTCCGGGGGCACCCCTCCCACTCGGACGCGCGGGAACGCGTACGGCAGCGGGTGAACGCCGAGCTCCGGTCGGGCACCGTCTTCGACGAGCTCGTCGACCTCGACGAGGCGCTGCGCGATCCCTACGACCCGCGGAGTCTGAGGGCGGAGTACGACTCGGGGGACGGCCTGCATCCGAGTGACGCGGGGTACCGGCGGATGGCGCAGGCCGTCGAGCTGGAGCAGCTGGAGGGGGCGGCGCCGGCCCGGCTGTGACGAGGTGCGCCGGGGGCGGGGGCGCGGGCGCGGGCGGGGGCCGGGGGCGGGGGCGGGGGCGGGGGCGGGGGCGGGGACAGCATCAGCACCGGTGCACCGGCATCAGCGCCGGCACACCCGTACCCGCGTCGGGTCAGTGCTCCCAGTGGCGGCGTTCGTCCCGCCGTCCCTCGTCCAGTTCCCGATTCCCGGCTGACCCCTCCAGTCGATCCTTTCCGCCCTTGCCCGCCTTGCCGAGCTTGGCGGCCTTGGCGCCCTTCCTGCGCTTGCGTTCGATCCCCACGCCGCCCCAGAACGCGAAGCCCGTCACCACCACGCGCGGAGCGCCCCGCTCCGCCGGCACGCCCGCCTCGCTGTGGTCGAAACCGCCCATGATGCCGAGGCCCCGCACCACGACCTCCACACCCGGCGGCACCACGACGTTCACCCCGCCCATGATCGCCACGCAGTTGAGGACGACCTCCTCGGCCGCGAAGTCCGCCTCGCGCAGGTCGATCTCCCCGCCGCCCCAGAAGGCGAAGCTGTTGAAGCGCCGCGGGACCGTCCACCGGCCCTTGCGCTGGAAGCCGGACATCACGGCGACGCCCCACCTCGACGTGCCCTCGCCGCCGACGACCCGCCCGCCCCAACTCCCTGGCTCCGCCGGGTCCTTGCTCATCGACACCCGGGGCGCGAGGGCGGCGCCCGCGGCGTCCGGCAGATCGCGGGTGATCGGCGTGAGCTCGCCGTAGGTCCGCGCCCGGTAGGTCGCGTCCAGCCGTTCCTCGAACTCCGTCATGTCGAGGCGGCCCTCCGCGAGGGCGTCCCGCAGGACCTCGGCGACTCGTTCACGATCGGCGTCGGAAGCGCGCAGCTCCGGAGCATCCTCGGTCATGGACAGCAGCCTACGAGTTCCGGGCGGCGGACACTACGTGATCGCGCGGGTGCCGTCGCCCAGCGAGTGCAGCATCTTGGCGATCACCGCCTCGATGTCCGGCTCCCGCACCGAGAGGTCCACCAGCGGGTACTCCGCCGCGATCCGCGCCACCAGCGGCGCGGCCGACTCCGACGCCGGGAACGCCAGCCACTGGCGTGGCCCCTCCACCCGTACGACCCGGGCCGGCGCCGGCGCGTCGATCGGCGGCAGCTCGCGCTCCAGGTCGACCACCAGGGTCCGTTCGCTCTCCCCCGCCTCGTGCAGACCGGTGAGCGGCCCGTCGTACATCATGCGTCCGTGGTCGATGACCATCACCCGGGAGCACAACTGCTCGATGTCCTGGAGGTCATGGGTGGTGAGCAGGACCGTCGTGCCGCGTTCACTGTTCAACTCCCGCAGGAACTCACGCACCTTGGCCTTGGAGACGACGTCCAGGCCGATCGTCGGCTCGTCGAGGTAGAGCACCTCCGGGTCGTGCAGCAGCGCCGCCGCGATGTCGCCGCGCATCCGCTGCCCCAGCGACAGTTGCCGCACCGGCACGTCCAACAGCTCGCCCAGGTCGAGGAGTTCGACGAGCCGGTCGAGGTTCTCGCGGTAACGGGCGTCCGGGATGCGGTACATGCGGTGCGCCAGCCGGTAGGAGTCGATCAGCGGGAGGTCCCACCACAGGGTCGTCCGCTGACCGAACACCACCCCTATGCGGTAGGCCAGCCGGCCGCGCTCGCGCGAGGGGTCGATCCCCGCCACCCGCACCCGGCCCCCGCTCGGCACCAGGATCCCGGTCAGCATCTTGATCGTGGTCGACTTCCCCGCGCCGTTCGGGCCGATGTAGCCGACCATCTCGCCGCGCGCCACGGTGAAGGAGATCGAGTCGACCGCCCGCACCCGCCGCAGCTCCCGCTTCAGGAAACCCGTCTTCTTGCGCACGTCGAAGACCTTCTCGATCCGGTCCACCTCGATGAACGCCGATTCCGCCGAGCCCGCTGAGTCCACCGACTCCGCCGCGCCCGCGCCCGTGCCCGTGTTCATGTCCATGAGCGTCCTCAACTCCCCGTGCTTCGATACGACCGCAGCCCCGCCCGCCAGGCCAGCCCCGCGAGCGCGCAGCACGCCACCGCCACCAACGGCGGTGCGAACGCGGCCCCTTCGGGCAGTCCCAGCGGATACGGCCGCCCCAACAGGTAGGCGGCGGGAACCCAGTTGACGAAGGCCAGCGGCAACAGGAACGTCACCCCGCGCACCAGCTCCTTGCCGAACACGGTCGGCGGATACTGCAACAGCGTCTGACCGCCGTACGTGAACGCCGCCTGCACCTCCGTCGCGTCCCGCGCGACGAACTGGAAGGCCGCGCCCGCCACGAACACCGCCGCGAAGATCGCCCCGCCGCAGACCACCATCATCGGCACCAGCAGCACCTTGACCGGCGTCCACTGCACGTCGACGGCGGTCAGCGCGTAGCCCAGCACCAGCGCCCCCTGGGCGACGCGGCCGATCCGGCGCAGCGCGAAGCGGTCCGCCGCGACCTGGACCAGCACCGGCGCCGGCCGCACCAGCAGCGTGTCGAGCGTGCCGTCCCGCACGCGGGTGCCCAGCCGGTACGCCGAGCCGATCGTGAGGTCCGCGCAGCCGAAGCTGGTCGCCGACAGGCCGTACAGCAGGGCGACCTCGGGCAGCGTGTAGCCGCCGAGGACGTCGACCTGCGAGAACATCAGCAGGATCGCGACGAAGTCGAGCCCGGTCACCACCAGGCCGCCGAACACCGTCATCGCGAACGACGCCCGGTAGGCGAGCGTGGAGCGGATCCACATCCCGGCGATCAGCCGGTAGGCCCGCAGCCCTTCGGCCACCCGGCCGCCCATACCCGGCAAGCGGCTCCCCTCATCCGGCAAGCGGCTTCCCCCACCCGGCGCGCGGCTTCCCTCACCCACCCTGGACCACCACCCGCCGGGTCGCCGCCGCCTGCACCAGGCGGCCCGCCGCCAGCAGCGCCACCGCCCAAGCCGCCTGGAAGGAGAAGACGTACAGCCAGTCGGCCTCGCCCATCAGCACATCCGCGGGCATCTGGAGCTGCGCCGCCCACGGCAGCACCCGCACGACCTCGCCCAGCGGGCCGGGGACGGCGTTCAGCGGCAGCGTCATGCCCGAGCAGAAGATCCCCAGGATCATCATCGCCTGGAGCGCGCCCGTGCCGTCCAGCAGCCAGAACCCGCTGAGCGCCACCAGGTAGCGGATGCCGAAGCTGACCACCATCGCGAGCACGACCGCCACGAGGAAGGCCGCCCACAGCCCCGGGTCGGTCGGCAGCGCCGTGGGGAAGACGAGCGCCCCGAAGGCGAAGGGGATCACCCCGCGCCCCAGCAGCTGGAACAACGCCCGCCCCAAGTCGTTGGCCAGCCACCACAGTTGGAGATCGGCCGGCCGGTACAGATCGACGGCCACGTCCCCGGTGCGCACCCGTTCCATGAACTCGGCCTCGAAACCGCCGCCCTGGATCGCCAGCGTCGCGTACAGCGCCTGGCCCAGCCACACGAAGGTGACGGCCTGCGCCTGGTCGTAGCCGCCGAGCTGGGGCCGCTCGTCCCACAACGCCAGATACGTGTAGACCAGGATCAGACCGAAGACGGTGTTGGTGAACACCCCCGCGGCCGTGGCCGTCCGGTACGTCGCGTACCGTCGAAAACCGCCCGCTGCGACGGCGGCGTACAACCGCACCGCACCCAAGGCAACCGTCCTCCCGCCCCGGGCCGACCCGCCCGTCCCGCCTGACACCGAAGCGCAGGAGCCTAGTGCGCGCGCACGACGGCGTGCCACGCGTTTTCCGGAGCGACGCATCGCACACCGCGTCGCACAACGCGTGCCGATTGCCGGGAACGGAACGGTTGGTGCGAGAGTCTTCAACAGGGGGCGCAAAACGCGCACGAGGCGTACGGGAAAACGTACGACGCGAAACAGGAGTCCGAGCAACGCATGAGCGACGATCCGCAGCCGAAGCAGCCGACCGAGGGCTGGGCGGCCCCCGCAGAGCCCGAGGCGGCAGAGCCGGGACAGCCGGGAGAGGGGAAGAAGCCGAAGCGGCCCAAGCGCACCGGCTGGCGCCGCCTGCTGCCCACCTGGCGGATGGTGCTCGGCGCCTTCGTCATCTGCACGATGGTCCTGGCCGCCCTGTTCTTCCTCGGCTACTCCATGGTGAAGATCCCGCCGGCCAACGCGCTCGCCACCAAGCAGAGCAACGTCTACCTGTACGCGGACGGCACCGAGATCGCCCGTGACGGCGAGGTCAACCGCGAGAACGTCACCCTCGCGCAGATCTCCAAGGAGGCCCAGCACGCCGTGCTGGCCGCCGAGGACCGCGACTTCTACACCGAGTCCGCCGTCGACCCCAAGGCGATGCTGCGGGCCGGCTGGAACACCGCCCTGGGCAAGGGCAAGCAGTCCGGCTCCACCATCACCCAGCAGTACGTGAAGAACTACTACCTCGCCCAGGAGCAGACCGTCACCCGCAAGGTGAAGGAGTTCTTCATCGCGATCAAGCTGGACCGCGAGACCTCCAAGGACGAGATCCTGGAGGGCTACCTCAACACCAGCTTCTTCGGCCGCAACGCCTACGGCATCCAGGCCGCCGCCCAGGCCTACTACGGCATCGACGCCACCGAGCTCACCGCCGCCCAGGGCGCCTACCTGGCCGCACTCGTCAACGCCCCCAGCCAGTACGACGTGACCGCCCACCCCGAGAACCAGAAGGCCGCCGAATCCCGCTGGAACTACGTCCTGGACGGCATGGTCGACAAGGGCTGGCTGAAGGAGTCCGAGCGCACCGGGATGAAGTTCCCCACCCCGCGGGAGGAGAGCGGCGCCGACACCGGCATGTCCGGCCAGCGCGGCTACATCGTGCGCGCCATCAAGGACCAGCTGATCCAGAGCAGGGTCGTCGACGAGAACGCCCTCGACGCGGGCGGCTACCGCATCACCACCACGCTCCAGAAGAAGAAGCAGGACGCCTTCGTCGACGCCGTCGACGACCAGTTGATGTCCAAGCTCGACAAGAAGAAGCGCAAGGTCGACAACTACGTCCGCGCGGGCGGGGCCGCCGTCGACCCCAAGACCGGCAAGGTCCTCGCGATGTACGGCGGCGTCGACTACGTCAAGCAGTACACCAACAACGCCACCCGCCGGGACTTCCAGGTCGGCTCCACCTTCAAGCCGTTCGTGTTCACCTCGGCCGTCCAGAACGACTCCTCCACCCAGGACGGCCGCCGGATCAACCCCAACACCGTCTACGACGGCAGCAACAAGCGCCCCGTGCAGGGCTGGAGCGGCGGCCCCTACAACCCCGCGAACGAGGACGACGTCGACTACGGCGACATCAGCGTGCGCGAGGCCACCGACAAGTCCGTGAACTCCGTGTACGCGCAACTGGCCGTCGACGTCGGCCCCGACGACGTCAAGCAGACCGCGATCGACCTCGGCCTGCCCGCCGACACCCCCGAGCTCCAGCCGTACCCGTCGGTCGCCCTCGGCGTGGCCACCGCCAGCGTCCTGGACATGGCGGAGGCGTACGCGACGCTCGCCAACCACGGCAAGCACGGCACGTACACCATGATCGAGAAGGTCACGAAGGACGGCACGGACCTCGAACTGCCCAAGCGCAAGACCACGCAGGCCGTCACCCGCGAGGCCGCCGACACCACCACCTCGGTGCTGCGCAGCGTCGTCCAGCGGGGCACCGCGACCGAGGCGCTGAACGCGGGCCGCCCGGCCGCCGGCAAGACCGGCACCGCCGAGGAGGACACCGCCGCCTGGTTCGCCGGCTACACCCCCGACCTCGCCACGGTCGTCGCCGTGATGGGCCAGGACCCGGTCACCGCCGCCCACAAGTCGCTCTACGGCGCGATGGGCCTGAAGCGCGTCAACGGCGGCGGCGCGCCCACGGAGATCTGGGCGCAGTTCACCAAGGAGGCCCTGAAGGGCACCCCGGAGACCGACTTCGACCTCGAAGTCCAGGAGGGCTCCACGGAGTCGGCCTACACGCCCGTCCTGCCCTCGCAGGAGGAGACCACCCAGGACCAGCAGGAGGACCCCTCCACGGACCGGCCCAGCACCGGCACCCCCACCACGGACGGCGGCACGACCGGCGGCAGCCCGACGACCGGCGGCGGCACGAGCCAGGGCACGACCGACGGCGGCACGGCCACGAGCGGCGCCACCAGCGACGGCGCCACCGGGAACGCCTCGGACGGCGGGGCGACCGGGGAGACCACCGACGGCGGCGCGACCGGCGATACGGGTGCCGACGGCGGCACGGCCACGGACGGCGGAGCCGCCACCGACGGAGGCACACCGGGCACGCCGGGCGGCACCGGGCCTCAGCTGGCCGCCCGCAGAGCGCTGGAGCAGTGAGCGCCCACGCCTCTCAGTGACCGCTGCGCCTGTCAGTGACCACTGCGTCCGTCAGTGACCGCTGGTCGCCTTGAGACCCACCACGGCGACCAGCAGCAGGCACACGAAGAAGATCCGGGCGGCGGTGGCCGGCTCCCCCAGCACCACCATGCCGAACACCGCCGCGCCGGCCGCCCCGATTCCCACCCACACGCCGTAGGCGGTGCCGATGGGCAGGGAACGGGCGGCGTACGACAGCAGCAGCATGCTGACGACGATGCCGGCGCCGGTGAACAGGCTGGGGACGAGACGGGTGAAACCGTCGGTGTACTTCATGCCGATCGACCAGGCGACCTCGAGCAGACCGGCGACGACGAGCAGAACCCAGGCCACGGTGGGCACCTCCGAGAGACGAGACTTCTTCACTGGGGTGCGTCGTCTTTGCCTGCGATCCCGGTACGGCGCGTCTCGTCGGGCGTCTTCCAAGCTAGCAAAGAAAAGCCGAAGGGGCTGGTGACCATGGTCACCAGCCCCTTCTTGTCCTGCGTGTCAGAGGTGTCAGGGGTCGCAGAGGTGTCAGAGGTGTCAGAGGTACAGGCCCGTGGAGTCCTCGGACCCCTCGAACCGGTCCGCGGCCACCGCGTGCAGGTCGCGCTCGCGCATCAGCACGTACGCGATGCCCCGCACCTCCACCTCGGCCCGGTCCTCCGGGTCGAACAGGACCCGGTCGCCCGGCTCCACGGTCCGCACGTTCTGCCCCACCGCGACGACCTCGGCCCAGGCCAGCCGACGGCCCACCGCCGCCGTCGCCGGGATCAGGATCCCGCCGCCGGACCGGCGCTCGCCCTCGCCGGCGTCCTGCCGGACGAGGACACGGTCGTGCAGCATCCGGATGGGGAGCTTGTCGTGCTGAGTGCTGTGCTCGCTTCTGTTACCGCTCACGCCTTCGAACCTACCTGCCTCGGACGGACGGGGACGCCGTCGGGTCAGCCCCGGCGACGGCGGGTGCTCAGGGCCAGCAGCCCCACCACCCCGACCACGACCAGGGCGAGGGGCACGACCCGCTCGAGACGCGGCGCGCCCTCCTCGTCCACGAACTGCGCCCGCACATCGCTCACGGCCCGGTTGACCTGCACATAGGCCCTGCCGAGCGTGTGGTCGACGTTGGCGACGACCTTGGCCTTGGCGTCCCCGACGATCGTCTTCGGGTGCACCCGCACCCCGATCTCGTCGAGCGTCTCGGCCAGGGTTTCACGGCGGCGCCTGATGTCCGCCTCGATCTGCGCCGGGGTTCTGGTGTCCGACGTGTCCGCCACGGTGGGGCCTCCGAAGTGAGCCGACGTTCCTACTTGTTCTGGACAGTCTGTCAGCTCTGTCCACGGCCGCACTGTCAGGACCCCCGGTTACGCTGGTCCGATGAGCGAGCGACTCCAGCCCGGCGACGTGGCCCCCGCCTTCACCCTGCCCGACGCCGACGGCAACGAGGTGTCCCTGTCGGACCACAAGGGCCGCAAGGTCATCGTCTACTTCTACCCGGCCGCCCTGACGCCGGGCTGCACCAAGCAGGCCTGCGACTTCACCGACAACCTGGACCTGCTGGCGGGCGCGGGGTACGACGTCATCGGCATCTCGCCGGACAGCCCCGAGAAGCTGGGCAAGTTCCGCGACAAGGAATCCCTGCGGGTCACCCTCCTCGCCGACCCCGACAAGAAGGTCCTCGACGCGTACGCCGCCTTCGGCGAGAAGAAGAACTACGGCAAGACGTACCAGGGCGTGATCCGCTCCACGATCGTCGTCGACGAGGAGGGCAAGGTCGAACGGGCCCTGTACAACGTCCGAGCGACCGGCCACGTGGCGAAGATCATCAAGGACCTGGCCATCTGAAACCCCCTCCCCCGCACTCGAACGGCCCGCACCGGACACCCCGGAGCGGGCCGCTCCGCATTTCGTGCGTGACTGTCCGATAAGCGGTTCGTTGTTCTGTGTGGGCCACGAACAGACATCCGGACAGGGGGGCGCATGAGCGCGCGGGCAGCACTGGGGCGATCGGACGTGTACAGCAAGGAACGGCTGGCGAGAGAGGTCGCTGGGGCACGCAACTGGGTTGACCTCATGCGACGGCTCGGCCTCGAACCGAGTGGCGGCCGACGACGCGTACTGCAGGAGCACGTGACGCGCCACGCGCTCGACACAAGCCACTTCGTCAAGCGCAGCCCCTGGCGCAAGTATCCCGACGCCGCCATCGCCGAAGCGGCCGCCGCGTCGTCCTCGCTCCGGGAAGTGGCCTTGAAGCTGGGTGCTGCTCCGGCAACAGGAACTCTCTCCCACATCCGACGCCGCATCGCCGCGGCGGGCATCGACATCAGCCATTTCCCCGGCATCGATCGCCCCGAACCGGACCTGCCTTTCACTCCCGAAGAACTCCGGGCCGCCGCGGCCGAAGCCACGAGCGTGCGTGGCGTGGCACGCGTACTGGGCGTTCCCGACGACAGCCGGTCGCGGGCGGCGCTCAGCCGCATGCTGGCAACCCAGCACATCGACGTCAGCCACTTCTCCTACCGGCGGGCAGCGATTCCCGAGGACAAGCTACGGAGTCTGGTAAGGAGTTCCACCAGCTACGCCGACGTCATGCGCGGTCTCGGCATGGAGGTGAACGACACCAATCACCGGCGCGTACGGCGAGCCGCTGCCCGCCTCGATCTCGACACCAGCCACTTCAAGCGTCGATCCTGCGGGCGGCCGGAGCGCCCCGCACCCCCACAGACTGCACATCGAGTGCTGGTCGTCCTCCCGGAGCAAGCCGGCCGGACGGACAGGACCCGACTTCACCGAGCCCTGACCGAGATCGGGGTTCCGTACGTATGCGTGGAGTGCGGCAACAACGGTGAGTGGCGCGGGCGGCCGATCACCTTGCAGATCGACCATATCAACGGGAACTGGCGGGACAACCGGCCAGAAAACCTGCGGTACCTGTGCCCCAACTGCCATGCGCTGACAGAAACGTGGTGTCGTCGGAAGAGCGGAGTGCCCCTCGCCGGACGACCCGACAGCCCCGTACACTGAGTGCCGTCGGTCGAGCGCGATGACCGTTTTTGAGCGGCCGTGATGGAATTTTGGCAGTCATGCTGGGTTTAGGTCCCAGTGGGTTAACACCCGTGTGGGTTCGAGTCCCACCGGCCGCACATGTACGAGGGGCCGTCCTATGGACGGCCCCTTTGCATACCTCAGCCCAACAGCTCCCGCACCACCGGTACCAGTGCCCTGAACGCCTTCCCCCGGTGGCTGATCGCGTTCTTCTCCTCCGCCGACAGTTCGGCGCAGGTTCGTGACTCGCCCTCGGGTACGAGGATCGGGTCGTAGCCGAAGCCGTTCGTGCCGGTGGGGGTGTGGCGGAGGGTGCCGGTCAACTGGCCTTCCACCACTCGTTCCGTGCCGTCCGGCAGCGCCAGGGCCGCCGCGCAGGCGAAGTGCGCGGTGCGGTGTTCCTCGGCGATGTCGGAGAGCTGGGCCAGCAGGAGGTCCAGGTTGGCCTTGTCGTCGCCGTGGCGGCCGGACCAGCGGGCCGAGAAGATGCCGGGGGCGCCGCCCAGGACGTCGACGCAGAGGCCGGAGTCGTCGGCGACGGCGGGCAGTCCGGTGGCCCGGGCCAGGGCGTGCGCCTTGAGGAGGGCGTTCTCGGCGAAGGTGACGCCGGTCTCGCGGACGTCGGGGATCTCGGGGTAGGCCTCCGCGCCGACGAGGTCGTGGGGCAGTCCTGCGTCGGCGAGGATCGACCGGAGTTCGGTGATCTTCCCGGCGTTGCGGGTGGCGAGGATCAGGCGGGTCATGGCCCCCAGTATCGCGGGGGCCGCCGCCCGGCGTTCATCACGGGGCGAGGCCCGGCACCCGCCCCGGGGCGGGGTCCGGCGTTCACCACTCGGCGAGGCCCGGCGTTCACCCCGGGAGCCCGGCGCGCACGCCGGGGCGCCGCTACGGGGTGCAGACCTTCGTCAGTTCGCCCGCCGCGTCGGTGACGGGGCTGAGGTCGGGCGTCTCGTCGCCGTTCTTGACGGCCGTGCGGACGTTGCCGACGGCCGTGGTGAGGTCGTCGACCGCCTTGCTGACGTCGGTGTTGTCGGTCGTGTCGCCGATCTTGGTGAGGTTCTGGTCGATGGAGTCGAGGGACTTCTCGAGCTGGGTCGGGTCGTCGGACGCGTTCTGCACGGCCTGCTGGAGTTCCGTGACGCTGTCCGCGATGGCGTCGGCGGTCTGGACGCAGTCCAGCGCCTTGTTGACGGCGTCGCAGCCGGTGGTGAGTCCGGCCGTGAGGCCGAAGGCCGCCAAGGCTGCGGCGGTCACGGCGATACGGCGACGACGGCGTCGGCTCTCGGCCATGGTGATGGTCCTCCCCTTGCTCAGCCCCCAAGGGCCCCCGTGCACTGACTGGCCGGGCGCGCGGCGGTGAACCGTACACCCGTACCCCTAGTGACGCGAGGGCGGCCGGCCCGGTTGCCCGCACCGGCCGCCCGTCTTGGCGTGTCTTTTTGTGTGCCCTTTACTTTTCCAGGACGGTATCAAGGGCCGTGCGCTGAAGGACAGTGAGTTCCGCGCAGCCCGAAACGGCCAGGTCCAGCAGGGAGTTGAGCTCCTCGCGGGCGAACGGCTCGGCCTCGGCGGTGCCCTGGACCTCGACGAAGCGGCCGTCGCCGGTGCAGACGACGTTCATGTCGGTCTCCGCGCGGACGTCCTCCTCGTAGCAGAGGTCGAGCAGCGGCACCCCGCCGACGATGCCGACGGAGACGGCGGAGACGGTACCGGTGAGGGGCTGCCGGCCGGCCTTGATCAGCTTCTTGCGCTGCGCCCAGGAGACCGCGTCGGCCAGCGCGACGTACGCGCCGGTGATGGCGGCGGTGCGGGTGCCGCCGTCGGCCTGGAGGACGTCGCAGTCGAGGACGATGGTGTTCTCGCCGAGCGCCTTGTAGTCGATGACGGCGCGCAGGGAGCGGCCGATGAGACGGGAGATCTCGTGGGTGCGGCCGCCGATCCGGCCGCGGACGGACTCACGGTCGCCGCGGCTGTTGGTGGCGCGGGGCAGCATGGAGTACTCCGCGGTGACCCATCCCTCGCCGCTCCCCTTGCGCCAGCGCGGGACTCCTTCGGTGACGGAGGCGGTGCAGAAGACCTTGGTGTCGCCGAAGGAGATGAGGACGGAGCCCTCGGCGTGCTTGCTCCAGCCGCGTTCGATGGTGACCGGGCGGATCTGGTCGGGCGTGCGGCCGTCGATTCGAGACATGGCGCTGAGCCTAGCGGGAGGAACGCGAGGGGCCCCTGCCGCGGGTGGGAAGGGGCCCGTCGGGGGTGAACCGCGGGGGCTACATGAGGTCTTCGATCTCGGCCGCGATCGGGTCGGCGTCCGTGCCGATGACGACCTGGATGGCGGTGCCCATCTTGACGACTCCGTGGGCGCCGGCGGCCTTCAGGGCGGCCTCGTCGACCAGCGAGGGGTCGGAGACCTCGGTGCGCAGGCGCGTGATGCAGCCTTCGATCTCCTCGATGTTGTCGATGCCGCCGAGCCCGGCGACGATCTTCTCAGCCTTGCTGGCCATGTTCGGTCTCCCTGAATTCCCTGGTGCGAAGCGTTGTGTGGCAGTAACCCACAGTCGGCCCAACTTCGCGAGCGATCGCGCTGTGGATGCCGAAGGATGGCGGCACAGTAACGAAATCGTCGGTAGCTGGTCTACACCACCTGACAGGCGGTCGCCAAACCATGAGTGCCGAGAGTGCCGGAAGCACGGCCGGGAGGCCGGCGAGCCCCGCGCGCGCCCGCTGGAGCAACCTGTTCCAGGGGCTTCAGAAGATGGGCCGCAGTCTCCAGCTTCCGATCGCGGTGCTGCCGGCCGCCGGCATCCTCAACCGACTCGGCCAGCCTGATGTGTTCGGGGACGAGGGGCTGGGCTGGACGAACGTCTCCAAGGTGATGGCGGGCGCGGGCGGGGCGCTGCTCGACGGGCAGTTGGGGCTGCCGTTGCTGTTCTGCGTGGGCGTGGCGATCGGCATGGCGAGGAAGGCGGACGGTTCGACGGCGCTCGCGGCGGTGGCGGGCTTCCTCGTCTACTACGGGGTGCTGAAGCAGTTTCCCGAGGGCTGTCCCGGGGGCTCGAAGGCGTTGGTGGGCATCGGCTGCCAGGCGACGGTCGACGGCACCGTGGTGGCGTTCACGTACCAGAACCCGGGGGTGTTCGGCGGCATCGTGATGGGCCTGCTGACCGCCTATTTCTGGCAGCGGTTCCATCGCACGCGGCTGGTGGACTGGCTCGGCTTCTTCAACGGGCGGCGGCTGGTGCCGATCGTCATGGCGTTCGTGGCCATCGCGTTCGCGGCGCTGTGCCTGTGGATCTGGCCGCCGATCGGCGGCGGGCTGGAGAGCTTCAGCGACTGGCTGGACGGTCTGGACGCGTGGGGCGCGGGCGTCTTCGGCGTCGCGAACCGGGCGTTGCTGGTGATCGGGCTGCACCAGTTCCTGAACGTGCCCATCTGGTTCCAGTTCGGCAGCTACACCAAGCCGGACGGGACGGTGGTGCACGGTGACATCAACATGTTCCTGGCGGGCGACCCGGACGCGGGCCAGTTCACCTCGGGCTTCTTCCCGATCATGATGTTCGCTCTGCCGGCCGCGGCCCTCGCCATGACGCACACCGCCCGTCCCGACCGCCGCAAGGAGGTCGGCGGTCTGATGCTGTCGGTGGCGCTGACGTCGTTCGTCACCGGCATCACGGAGCCGATCGAGTACTCGTTCCTGTTCGTGGCGCCGCTGCTGTACGCGATCCACGCGGTGCTGACGGGTGTGTCGATGGCGGTGACGTGGGGGCTCGGGGTGCACGACGGATTCAGCTTCTCGGCCGGGCTCATCGACTACGTCATCAACTGGAACCTCGCCACGAAGCCGTGGCTCATCGTTCCGATCGGTCTGTGCTTCGCCGCCGTCTACTACGTCCTCTTCCGCTTCGCGATCACCAGGTTCGACCTGAAGACGCCGGGAAGAGAGGCGGAGGAGGAGCGCGAGGACGTCGCCAAGTAGCCGAGCAGCCGAGTAGCGGCCCGGGAGAGCCGCGGGAAGCGGCCCCGAAATCGGTAGCCCACGGTAGTCCCGTGAACACGGGAACCGTGGGTTCCTTATGTCACCTTCATCGTGCTACAACAGGTCTACACCACTGAGTGGTGTAGACCACCACCCGATGGAGGAAGTCTATGAGCACCGCCACCTCGCCAGCGGCGGCCCCCACGAAGAAGTGGGGATCCGGTCTTTTGCAGGGCCTTCAGAAGGTCGGCCGCAGCCTCCAGCTGCCCATCGCCGTGCTGCCGGCGGCGGGCATCCTGCTGCGGCTCGGCCAGGACGACGTCTTCGGCAAGGACGGCCTCGGCTGGGACCAGGTCGCCAAGGTCTTCGCGACCGCCGGCGACGCCGTCTTCGCCAACCTGCCGCTGCTGTTCTGCGTCGGCATCGCCATCGGGTACGCCAGGAAGGCCGACGGCTCCACCGCCCTCGCCGCGCTGGTGGGCTTCCTCGTCTACAAGAACGTGCTGACCGCGTTCCCGATATCCGAGGAGAAGATCCAGAACGGCAAGGACGTCGCCGCGACCTACAACGATCCCAAGGTGCTCGGCGGCATCATCATGGGTCTGATAGCCGCGGTCACCTGGCAGCGCTTCCACCGCACCAAGCTCCCCGACTGGCTGGGCTTCTTCAACGGCCGCCGGCTGGTCCCGATCCTGATGGCCTTCATCGGCACCGCGGTGGGCGTCTTCTTCGGCCTGGTCTGGGAACCGATCGGGGACGTGATCACCAGCTTCGGCGAGTGGATGACCGGCCTCGGCGCGACCGGCGCGGCCGTCTTCGGCGCCATCAACCGCGCGCTCGTCCCGGTGGGCATGCACCAGTTCGTCAACACGGTGGCCTGGCAGGAGATCGGCAGCTTCAAGGACGCGTCCGGCGCCGTCTGGCACGGCGACCTGCCGCGCTTCTTCCACGGCGACCCGACCGCCGGTCAGTTCATGACGGGCTTCTTCCCCATCATGATGTTCGCCCTCCCGGCCGCCGCCCTCGCCATCACCCATTGCGCCCGCCCCGAGCGCCGCAAGGTCGTGGGCGGCATGATGATCTCTCTGGCCCTGACGTCCTTCGTCACCGGCATCACGGAACCGATCGAGTTCGCGTTCATGTTCATCGCGCCGCTGCTCTACGCGATCCACGCGGTGCTGACGGCCGTGTCCATGGCCGTGACCTGGGCCCTGGGCGTCCACCACGGCTTCACTTTCTCCGCCGGCTTCATCGACTACGCCCTGAACTGGAACCTGGCCACCAAGCCCTGGATGATCATCCCCATCGGCCTGGTGTTCGCCGCCGTCTACTACTTCGTCTTCCGCTTCGCCATCATCCGCTTCAACCTCCCCACCCCGGGCCGCGAGCCCGAGGAAGAGGTCGAGGACCTCACCAAGGCGTAGACCCCGCGCGCCCGTAGGGCAGGTAGCACGGCACGAGAAGGCCCCCGGAGCTGAACCGCTCCGGGGGCCTTCTTCCCGCTCGTACGCCTGAACCTCGTACGGCGGGACCAGTTCCCGCGGCGTGCCTAGACCTCGTACGAGACCCGCGGCACCGCCAGTTCCACCGGACCGGCGAAGACCTCGCGCGCGTCGGCGAGGTTGACCTCGGGGTCGGTCCACGGGGGGATGTGGGTGAGGACCAGGCGGCGGGCACCCGCCCGGGTCGCCGTCTCTCCCGCCTCGCGGCCGTTGAGGTGCAGGTCGGGGATGTCCTCCTTGCCGTGCGTGAAGGCGGCCTCGCACAGGAACAGGTCGGCGTCGCGGGCCAGTTCCTCCAGCGCCGGGGTGACGCCCGTGTCGCCGGAGTAGGTCAGCGCCTTGCCGCCGTGCTCGACGCGGATGCCGTAGGCCTCCACCGGGTGGGCCACGCGTTCGGTGTGGACCGTGAAGGGGCCGATGTCGAAGGTGGAGGGCTTCACCGTGTGGAAGTCGAACACCTCGCTCATGGAGGAGGCGGAGGGGGTGTCGGCGTAGGCCGTGGTGAGGCGGTGCTCGGTGCCCTCCGGTCCGTAGACCGGGATGGGGTCGCAGCGTCCGCCGTCGTGCCGGTAGTAGCGCGCCACGAAGTACGCGCACATGTCGATGCAGTGGTCGGCGTGCAGATGACTCAGGAAGATCGCGTCGAGGTCGTAGAGACCGCAGTGGCGCTGCAACTCGCCCAGGGCGCCGTTGCCCATGTCGAGAAGCAGCCGGAAGCCGTCGGCCTCGACGAGGTAGCTCGAGCAGGCCGATTCCGCGGACGGGAACGACCCCGAGCAGCCGACGACGGTGAGCTTCATGGAACAGAAACCTCCGCTGGCGGGAAACCGAGAGATACCGGGAAGGATCGGGGGACGAAAAGGACGTGCGAGGGTGGCGACAGGGGTCGTGCGGTCCGTCGAGCGTAAGGCGCAAAACCCTCGGTCGCTCCTCCGCCAGGGGCCGTTGTGGGCGAACTCACCTGTGCTGTCACCGGTTCGGCTGGAAGCGGGGCGCGTGAGGCGCGCGGGAAGGCGCGCGTTGCCGTACGCGCCCCGGTAACGTCGTCCTCATGGACACGTCCTGGTGGCTCGCGCTCGCGGCAGTCGTACTGCTGGCGCTCGTCGCCACGCTCGTCGACGGGTGGGGGCGCGGCCGGCGGCCCTCGGGGCGCAGGCCCCGGCCGCCGGGCCGGCCGTCCGGCAGGCCGACGCGGAGCCGGGGCGCGGCGGGCCGGCCGCAGCCGGCGGAGATCTGGTGGGCGAACGTGCCCTTCGAGGACGGTCCGGGCGCGAAGGACCGGCCGTGTCTGGTGCTGGTGGTGCGCGGGGACCGGGTGACCGTCGCGAAGATCACCAGCAGGTTCCGCGACGAGCGGTCCGGGGTGATCCCGCTGCCGCCGGGCGCGGTCGGGGACGCGCAGGGCAGGCCGAGCTTCCTGGAGACGGACGAGCTGCGGCAGGTGCGGGTGGCGGACTTCAGGCGGCGGGTCGGCGTCGTGGACCCGGTCCTGTGGGACCAGGTCCGTCATCTGACGCGCTAGCCGGCACATCGGTCACAGTCCGCCTGGTGAGGCTCACGCCCAGAGCTGGCCCTGGAGCGTCTCGATCGCTTCCTCCGTCGTCGCGGCCGTGTAGACGCCGGTGGAGAGGTACTTCCAGCCGCCGTCGGCCACGACGAACACGATGTCCGCGTTCTCGCCGGCCTTGAGCGCCTTGTTGCCGACGCCGATCGCGGCGTGCAGCGCGGCGCCGGTGGAGACGCCCGCGAAGATGCCCTCCTGTTGGAGCAGCTCGCGGGTGCGGGTGACGGCGTCGGCGGAGCCGACGGAGAAGCGGGTGGTGAGGACGGAGGCGTCGTACAGCTCGGGCACGAAGCCCTCGTCGAGGTTGCGCAGGCCGTAGACCAGGTCGTCGTAGCGCGGCTCGGCGGCGACGATCCTGACGTCCGGCTTGTGCTCGCGCAGGTAGCGGCCGACGCCCATGAGGGTGCCGGTGGTGCCGAGGCCTGCGACGAAGTGGGTGACGGAGGGGAGGTCGGCGAGGATCTCCGGGCCCGTCGTGGCGTAGTGGGCGCCCGCGTTGTCGGGGTTGCCGTACTGGTAGAGCATCACCCAGTCGGGGTGCTCGGCGGCGATCTCCTTGGCGACGCGCACGGCGGTGTTGGAGCCGCCCGCGGCCGGGGAGGAGATGATCTCCGCGCCCCACATGGCGAGCAGGTCCCGGCGTTCCTGCGAGGTGTTCTCCGGCATCACGCACACCATGCGGTAGCCCTTGAGCTTGGCCGCCATGGCGAGGGAGATGCCGGTGTTGCCGCTGGTCGGCTCCAGGATGGTGCAGCCGGGGGTGAGGCGGCCGTCCTTCTCCGCCTGCTCGATCATGTGCAGGGCGGGGCGGTCCTTGATCGAGCCGGTGGGGTTGCGGTCCTCCAGCTTCGCCCAGATGCGGACGTCGGCGGACGGCGACAGCCGCGGCAGGCGCACCAGAGGGGTGTTGCCCACCGCGGCCAGCGGGGAGTCGTAGCGCATGAGCGGTCAGCGACCCGTCAGGCCATGCCGCCGGCCACGGCCGGCAGGATCGTCACGGTGTCGCCGTCGGTCAGCTTGGTGTTGATGCCGTCGACGAAACGGACGTCCTCGTCGTTCAGGTACACGTTGACGAAGCGGCGCAGCTGGCCCTCGTCCACGATGCGGGCCTGGATGCCCGAGTGCCGGGTCTCGAGGTCGGCGAACAGGTCGGCGAGGGTGTCGCCGCTGCCCTCCACCGCCTTCTGGCCGTCGGTGTACTGGCGGAGGATGGTGGGGATGCGGACCTCGATGGCCATGATGCGGGCTCCTGTCGGGAGTGGTCGGGTCGGTGGGCGCGCGGCAGCGCCGGCACGGCAGGGGTGGTGCGTCGCGCCGCGGCTCACGGGCCGTACGGCGGCAGGGCCTGCGTCAACAGATGGCGCTGGCGAGCCTGCACAGGTCGACGTGCAGCCGCGCCACGAGCAGCGCTCCGGGCGTCCTGTCGCTCACGTCGTTCACAACCATGGGTTCATCGTATCGATTCCCGGTCCGGCTCCCGGAGGGTGATCCCACATGATGGACGAAATCGGGCCGGCGAGTGAGACCGACCTCGTCACAGGGCCCGTGCGGCGTCCGGGTTTCAGGCCGATCGCCGGCGCACCAGACGGGTCGGTCGTGGCGGCGATGAAGGCGAGGTCGTCGAAGCCGACGACGGCGACGTCCTCGGCTCGCCGTCGACCACCCGGGACACGGTGGACCTCGATACGCCCGTCAGTATGCCTCGACGATCTTGATCTCCTCCTCGGTCACCCGGCCCTCGACGATGCGGAAGGAGCGGAACTGGAACTCGCCGCCGCCGTCGGTGTCGGCGGTGGAGACGAGGACGTAGTGGGCGCCGGGCTCGTTAGCCAAGGAGATGTCGGTGCGCGAGGGGTAGGCCTCGGTCGCGGTGTGGGAGTGGTAGACGACCACCGGCTCCTCGTCGCGGTCGTCCATGTCCCGGTAGAGCTTGAGCAGGTCGCCGGAGTCGAACTCGTAGAACGTGGGCGACATGGCCGCGTTGAGCATCGGGATGAACCGCTCGGGACGGTCCGTGCCGGCCGGGCCGGCGACGACGCCGCACGCTTCGTCGGGGTGGTCCTTGCGCGCGTGCGCGACGATCTTGTCGACGAGGTCCTGGGTGATGGTCAGCATGTTCGTCAGGATAAGCAGACGGGCCGCCCCGTACCGAGGGGCGGTACGGGGCGGCCCGCATGGTGGACGTCCTGAGCGGCGGCCGGAGGGGGCGCCACGAGTGCTCCCTCCGGCCGGACGTCCTCGGCGGTGGTCAGCCCACCTTCTCCAGCTCCTGCTCGCCACGTCGGGCGACCTCGGGGTTGCGGGCCTTCAGCACGGCCCAGCCGATGCCGAGGGCGACGGCCCAGCCGGCCATGACGTAGAGGCAGATGCGGGAGTCGGCGTCGAAGGCGATGAGGCCGGTGACGAAGAGGAGGAACGCGATGGCGACGTAGGAGCACTTCGCGCCGCCCGGCGCCGGGAAGGACGAGGCCGGCAGCCGGCCCGCGTCGACCGCGCGGCGGTACAGGACGTGGCTGATCAGGATCATCAGCCAGGTCCAGATGCCGGCCGCGGTGGCGATGGACATGACGTAGCCGAAGGCCTTCTCCGGGACGACGTAGTTCAGGACCACGCCGATGCCCATGAAGAGCACGGAGACGAGGATGCCGAAGGCGGGCGTCTTGGTCGACGACAGCTTCTTGAAGACCGCCGGGGCCTCGCCGCTCTCGGCCAGGTTGCGCAGCATGCGTCCGGTGGAGTACATGCCGGAGTTGCAGGAGGACAGCGCGGCGGTCAGCACCACGAAGTTGACGATGCCGGCGGCGGCCGGGATGCCGATCTTCGCGAAGGCGGCGACGAACGGGCTGACGCCCTCCTCGAACTCGGTCCACTTCACCACGCACAGGATGACGGTGAGCGCGCCGACGTAGAACAGCGCGATGCGCCAGGGCAGGGTGTTGATGGCCTTGGGGAGCGTCTTCTCCGGGTCCTCCGACTCGCCGGCGGTGACGCCGACCAGCTCGACGGCGAGGTAGGCGAACATGACGCCCTGGAGGGTCATCAGGGACGAGCCGACGCCCTTGGGGAAGAAGCCGTCGAAGGCCCACAGGTTGGAGACGGCGGCGGTGTCGCCGGCGGCGCTGAAGCCGAAGGTGAGGACGCCGAGACCGATGACGATCATGCCGATCAGGGCGGTGACCTTCACCATCGAGAACCAGAACTCCAGCTCGCCGAAGAGCTTCACGGAGATCAGGTTCACCCCGAAGAGGACCACCAGGAAGACCAGCGCGGTCACCCACTGGGGGATGGACGGGAACCAGTAGTGGACGTAGATCGCGGCGGCCGTGAGTTCGGCCATGCCGGTGACGACCCACATCAGCCAGTACGTCCAGCCGGTGAAGTAGCCGAAGAACGGGCCGAGGAACTCACGGGAGTACTCGGCGAAGGAGCCCGAGACGGGGCGGTAGAGCAGCAGCTCGCCGAGGGCCCGCATGATGAAGAAGATGATCACGCCCGCGAGGGCGTACATGAAGATGAGGCTGGGACCGGCCTTGGCGATGTTCGCCCCGGCTCCCAGGAACAGGCCGACGCCGATGGCGCCGCCGATCGCGATCATCTGGACCTGACGGCTGCCGAGCCCGCGCTCGTATCCCTCTTCGGCCCCCTGCGGGACCTTGTCGTCCGTGCCGACCTGAGCGGAGGTCATGTGTGGTGCGCCTTTCTCCATGCCGAACCGGGCCTCTCGTCGGCCTCGGATCGGGTTTCGATCCCCCCGGATTGATGGAGCTGAGCGGGCTTCGCGGGCCCGCTCGTGCCTGGCCGGCGATCAACCGGCTCGGTGGCGCACCCGGCGGAACATAAGGGTGGTGTTCGCCGGGCGGTCGTGAAGATTTATCACGCCCGCAACATTGATCACGGGAGGCGGCTGTGGCGCATCGCACAAGAAGAAGCGGTCAAACAGTGAACAAAAGGGACACAGTCGGCCGCGCCGGTGACGGGATCGTTATCCGGATTTGAGCGTCCGCTGAGCGAACACAGGACGGTCACATTCGCGGCGAAACCGCCACAACTCACTGCATGAGCGTGGCGACCAGCGTCTCCTGGAGCCCGCCCAGCCACAGGTAGGCCATCACCATCGGCTTGCGCGGGTCCTCGTCCGGCAGCCGGTAGAGGAGGTCGGTGTCGTCCTCGTCGGCGATGTCCAGCCGGGAGCCGATCGCCAGCCGCAGGTCGTTGAGCGCGCCGAGCCACTGCCGGGAGGCCTCGGTCGACAGTTCGAGCACCGCCCCGCCCTCGCCCCCGGCCCCCAGCTCGTCCAGCGAGCGCACCACCGCGAGGGCGTTCTCGCGCTTGCCGGCCCGCAGGTCGTTCTCGGTGAAGCGGCGGAACTCGGCGGAGTGCGCCTGCCGTTCCTCCGCCTCGCGCGGTCCGGGCGTGGCCTCGGGGTCGGTGTAGGCGTCGGGGAAGAGCCGCTTGAGCACCGGGTCGGCGGGCGGCTCGCTCGGCCCCTCGGCGAACAGCTCGGCGAGCGGGTCGTCGGGGGCGTCCTCGGCGGGGCCGGGGCCGATCAACTCCAGGAGCTGCACGGCCAGCGACCGGATGATGGAGATCTCGACGTCGTCGAGGGCGACGGCCGCGCCGCCGCCGGGGAGCGGTTCGAAGTGTCCTGGCATCAGTGAGGTGACTACTTCCGGTCCTGCTGGAGGGTGGCCCACAGACCGTAGCCGTGCATCGCCTGCACGTCGCGTTCCATCTCCTCGCGGGTACCGCTGGAGACGACCGCCCGGCCCTTGTGGTGGACATCGAGCATGAGCTTGGTGGCCTTGTCCTTGGAGTAGCCGAAGTACGTCTGGAAGACGTACGTCACGTAGCTCATCAGGTTGACCGGGTCGTTGTGGACGATCGTGACCCAGGGGACGTCCGGCTCGGGGACGGCGAAGACCTCCTCCGCCGACTCGGTGCGTTCGATCTCTACGGGCGCGGGTGACGTCACAGGGCCCATGCTGCCACGCCCCACTGAAATCGTCACACCGACGAAAAGGGGGTACCATCTTCGTCATGCTGCATACGCCGGGGGACAACCCCCGGACCCCCGGCCGCCCCGGGGACACCCGGAGAGTCATAGCTAGGAGAGCTGTCGTGGATGTAGCGGACCTTGGGTTGCCGGTGGACGTTCCCTCGACGGCGCTCTTCACGGACCAGTACGAGTTGACGATGCTGCGGGCCGCGCTGAAGGCGGGCACCGCCGAGCGGCGCAGCGTGTTCGAGGTCTTCACCCGGCGGCTGCCGGAGGGGCGGCGCTACGGAGTGGTCGCCGGCACCGGGCGTGTCCTGGACGCCGTCGAGAACTTCCGCTTCGACGCGGACGTCCTCGGCTTCCTGCGGGAGCGGGAGATCGTCGACGAGGAGACTCTCGAATGGCTCCGCGGCTACCGCTTCTCGGGTGACGTCTGGGGCTACCCGGAGGGCGAGGTGTACTTCCCGGGCTCGCCGATCATGCGGGTCGAGGGCTCCTTCGCCGAGTGCGTGCTCCTGGAGACCGTGATCCTGTCCATCCTCAACCACGACTCCGCGATCGCGGCCGCCGCCTCCCGGATGGCCTCGGCCGCCGGGGAGCGCCCGCTGATCGAGATGGGCGCGCGCCGCACCCACGAGCTGGCCGCCGTCGCCGCTTCCCGCGCCGCCTACGTCGGCGGCTTCGCCACCACCTCCGACCTGGCCGCCGGCTTCCGCTACGGCATCCCCACCGTGGGCACCAGCGCGCACGCCTTCACCCTGCTGCACGACACCGAGCGCGACGCCTTCCGGGCCCAGGTGGACACGCTGGGCCGGGGCACCACCCTGCTGGTGGACACCTACGACGTCGCCGAGGCCGTCCGCACCGCGGTGGAGATCGCCGGGCCCGAGCTGGGCGCGGTGCGCATCGACTCCGGCGACCTGCTGCTCGTCGCGCACCGGGTGCGCCAGCAGCTGGACGAGCTGGGCGCGACCGGCACGAGGATCATCGTGACCTCGGACCTCGACGAGTACGCGATCGCCTCGCTGGCCGCGGCCCCCGTGGACGCGTACGGCGTCGGCACCCAGCTGGTGACCGGCTCCGGGCACCCCACCTGCTCGATGGTCTACAAGCTGGTCGCCCGCGCCGAGTCCGCCGACCCCGGGGCGCCGCTGGTGCCGGTGGCGAAGAAGTCGTCCGGCGGGAAGACCTCCGTCGGCGGCCGCAAGTGGGCCGCGCGGCGGCTGGACGCGCACGGGGTGGCGGAGGCGGAGGTCGTCGGCACCGGGGCCGTGCCCGCGGAGCTGGCCGACCGGCAGCTGCTGGTGGAACTGGTCAAGGGCGGCGAGGTCGTCGCCCGCGAGCCGCTGGACGTCGTCCGCGACCGCCACACGGCCGCCCGCTCCCGGCTCCCGCTGTCCGCGACCCAGCTCTCGCGAGGGGAACCCGTCCTTCCGACGGAGTACGTACAGGAGCGGTCGGGTAGCTAGAGCGCATGGCCCGCCGCCGGAGCACAGGGGACCGCGGCCGGGCCGTCCGCGCCCCCTCCCGCACCGCCGTCGAAGTCTCTAGGCTCGTAACTTCACCGATAGTCGAAGGACACCCACCATGCGCCGCGCCTTGATCGTCGTTGACGTGCAGAACGACTTCTGCGAAGGGGGCAGTCTCGCGGTGGCCGGCGGCGCCGACGTGGCCGCCGCGATCACCGAGCTGATCGGGCAGGCCCCCGCCGGGTACCGGCACGTCGTGGCCACCCGCGACCACCACATCGCGCCCGGCGGCCACTTCGCCGACAACCCCGACTACGTCCACTCCTGGCCGGCGCACTGCGTCGCGGGCACCGAGGGCGTGGGCTTCCACCCGAACTTCGCGCCCGCGGTCGCCTCGGGCTCCATCGACGCCGTCTTCGACAAGGGCGCCTACTCCGCCGCGTACAGCGGTTTCGAGGGCGCCGACGAGAACGGCGTCGCGCTGGGCGACTGGCTGCGGGCGAGAGAGATCGACGAGGTCGACGTCGTCGGCATCGCCACCGACCACTGCGTGCGGGCCACCGCCCTGGACGCCGCCCGGGAGGGCTTCCGCACCCAGGTGCTCCTCGACCTGACCGCCGGGGTGGCCCAGGAGACCACCGAGCGGGCCCTGGAGGAGCTGCGCGAGGCGGGCGTGGAACTGACCGGCAAGCCGGTCGTCCACTAGGCCCAGCCCCTCCAGGAGGGGTCCACTGCCGGCCATCCTCCAGGAGGGGTTCACGGCTGGGCCGCCGGTCTTCTCAGCAGGGATCTGATCGGACGCCACAGCTCCGGGACGCCGGCCGCCGCGGGGGCGGCGTTGTCGGGGGCCGTGCGCCAGATCAGGCCGTCGGGGTGGTGCAGGACGGCCGTGATCTCGTCCGGGGTCGGCGGGGCCGCGTTGCCCCGCAGGTAGACGGCGCGCAGGCCCAGGTTGCGCAGCCTGGTCAGGGCGCGGGCGCGGTTCTGGGCGACGACGAGGACGCGCACGCCGGCGGCGGCCTGGGCGGTGGGGCTGGGCAGGTTCAGCGCCACCACCACGCTGCCGTTCGGCAGCTTGCAGAACCCTCCTGCGGCCATGCGGTCACACCCCCGTGCGTATCGGCGTCGATGCGGCTGTCAATAAGAGAAGCACAGGAGGCACCTAAACACGATCGGCGGCGACCCGCCAGTGGGTCGCCGCCGATACGCCTTTGACCTGCGAAAACGTCGGCTACTTCGCCGACGGTCCCACCCGGACCGTGATCGTCTGGCCGCTCAGCGGCTCGCTGACGATCCGGATCGAGGTGTCGGTGTCAGTGACGCGGACGCCCGCGAGCGGGTTCGACTCGTCCCAGTGGTCGGACAGGCTGTCGTCGAAGACCGGGACGCCCGGACGGGACGGGATCTTGGTCGCGACGTCGGCCTTGTGCAGCGTCAGCGCGTCCGTCGGGTACAGGCTGAAGGTGGCGTCGAAGGACTGGATGCGGTTGCGCATCAGGGTGCCGTCGGTCCACTTCAGCGGGGTGGGGTGCGCGTCGACCGGGAGGATCAGACCCTCACCCGGGTGCTGGCTGGTGTTGTCGTCGGCCTGGGAGGTGTCCCACTTCCAGATCAACAGACCGTTCTGGTACGGGTAGTGCTCCACCCACTCCGGACGGGTCGTGGAGAAGCCGTAGTTGTACGGGCCGACCTTGAGGGTCGTGTCGTACGAGACGTACTGGCGGTTCTCCGCGATGTAGTACTGGGCGTAGTCGTCCGTGATGCCCGCGCCGATCCGGCTGAAGCCGTTGGCGGTCCACGCCGCGTCCGCGCTCTCCGCGTTGTCGGCGAAGAGGGTCGCGCCGTCGGCGGTCACCGTGATCTGGTCGGCCGTGAAGCCCTTCTGGGCCACGCCGCCGTCGGTGGCGTAACGGAAGCGCAGGCCGATCTTCTTGCCGGCGTAGGCGTCCAGCGGGAACGTCAGCTTCTGGTAGGCGTCGACCGTGCCGGTGAGGGCGGGCTTGCCGCTGCCGTCGCGCGGGACGGCGGTGCCGTCGGCGAGGGTGCCGTCGATCGGCGTCCAGTTGGCGCCGTCGGTGGAGACCTCGGTGTAGAGGTAGTCGTAGTCGGTCTCGATGTCCCACCAGCCGTCGAGGCTCAGCGAGGCGGAGGACTTGCCCGTGAGGTCGACCGAGCGGGTCAGGGTGTTGCGCAGGTCGTCGCCGCTGCCGCTCCACCACTGGGTGGCGCCCTGGGCGGGCGGGATCACGTCGGTGGTGACCGTCTTGTCGGGCAGTTCGACGATCAGCGCCTGCGCGTTCTTGGTGTTGTACTCGGCGACGCCCAGCTTGTGACGGGACTTCACGCCCGCCTTGGCGACCTCGTAGTCGAGCCAGCCGAGCTGGAGCTTGTCCCAGGCGTTCATGTCGCCGGGCAGGTCGCCGATGGAGTCCTTGCCGGTGCCGAGCCAGGAGCCGGACGACATCAGCGTCCAGAAGCCGGTGGAGTTCTCGCCGGCGCCGGAGGTGTCGTACTCGTCGGGCAGGCCGAGGTCGTGGCCGTACTCGTGGGCGAAGACGCCGAGGCCGCCGTTCTCCGGCTGGATGGTGTAGTCGCCGACCCAGATGCCGGTGTCGCCGACCTGGGCGCCGCCGAGCTTGTTGGTGTCGGGGCCGGTGGAGCCGGCGTCCGTGCCGAAGGCGTACCAGCGGTGGGCCCAGATGGCGTCCGTGCCCTGGGCGCCGCCGCCCGCGGACTCGTCCTCGCCGGCGTGCACGATCTGGAAGTGGTCGATGTAGCCGTCGGACTCGTTGAAGTCGCCGTCGCCGTCGAAGTCGTAGCGGTCCCACTGGTCGAACTCGGCGAGCTCCGCCTTGATCTCGGCGGGGGTGTCACCGGCGGCCTCGCGCTGGGCGACCCAGGCGTTGACGCCGTCCTGCACCGCGTACCAGGCGCCGGTGGTGGCGTCGTTGTGGCCGTAACGGGCCTCGTTGTAGGGGACCTTGACCCAGTCGGTGACCGCGCCCTCGACCGAGTAGCGGCCCGAGGACTGCTTCTCGTAGTACTTCTTCAGCGACTGGGTGCCCGGACCGGTGCCGAAGTACAGGTCCTCGAAGTGCTTGCGGTCGTAGTCCGCCTGCCAGGCCGTGCTGTTGTTCTTGGTGCGGTCGGGCTGGGCTATCTGGTTGTGCAGCGGGCCGGGGGTGCCGCCGTAGCGGGGGTCGACCTGGTCGCCGAACTCGACGAGGATCGTGAAGATCTTGTCGGTCTTCTCGCGGCCCAGCTCGACGTACTTGGGGTCGCCCTTCTGGCTCTTCAGCTGCACGACCTTCGAGCCGTCGCGGTCCTTGACGGCGGCCTGGCCGGATATGACCTGCTCCAGCGCCTCCTGCCGCTGGGCCTCCTGCCGCTTGCTGAGCGGCCCGTCGAAGTCGTGCTCGTGGGCCTGGGCCGGCTGCGGGTCGTGCCGGTCCGCGGCCGGGGCCTGCGCCGGCGCGCTGTCGGCGGCCTGGGCCACGGCGAACGTCGAGAACGTCGCCGAGGCCGCCGCGAGGGCGACGACCGTGGCGGCCGTCCTGAACGTCCAGGATCTCTTGGTCACTTGATTCCTCCCACTCACGCGACCTGCTGCGCGGAAGGGGGTTCCATGTCAAGGGAAGTCCGCGCGCGGTTATACGCGTGTAGTCAAGTGACGTCATTTGACTACTGGTTCACAGGAAAAGACAGACCTTGACTTGGACAGGTCAACTGCATTATTGGAAGCGGGGGTTCGCATTGCGGACACATGACGATCTCGTGACGGGCGCGCGGGTCCGTCCAGGGGGTGGACGTCATGACTCCGTGCGCCCCCCGTGCACCGGCACCGTGGGTCAGCTCACGCTTACCGCTCGTTCCGCTCGGGCATGCAGGCGAATAGAGTCGAGATCGCCCCCGCTTCCGAGGACACGATTGCCATGCCTCGTCCGACGCTCGCACAGCTCACGTACGGTTCCTGCGCCGTCATCCTCTCCACGCTCGCCATGCTGCTGCTGTCGCAGACGAGTTCGGGACCGGGGATCGCGGTCATCGCCGTCGCCGCGGTCGCGCTCGGCGTGCTCGTCGCCATGACGGTGCCGGCGCCCCGGCGTGCGCCCCTCGTCGTGGCCCGCTCCACCGTGGAGGAGCCCGTTCCCGCCTCCGTCGCCGCGGCGTCCGAACCGGTGCGGGAGCCGTCGGCTCCCTGAACCGCCCGTCGGAGGGCCCGCGTCACGCTGGCGCGGGCCTCCGTCGCGCTATGACGTTCCGTCAGGTGACGCTGACGACGACGGACTTGGCGGCCTTGTCGTGCAGGCCCTGCTTGTACGGCTTGTCGAAGAAGCTCCAGCCGCCGCAGATCGCCGTCCACAGACAGGCGCAGCAGAACGCGAACGGCACCCACAGCACCAGCGCGCGGATCAGCGAGGTCTGCACGGAGGGCGTGGAGCCGTTGTCGAGGTTGGCCACGCGCATGCCCAGCCACTTCTTGCCGAGGGTCTGGCCCGTCCTGGCGATCAGGAAGGTGTCGTAGGCGACGTAGAGGACGGCGGCCACCAGGGACTGGGCGAGGGACTTGCCGACCTCGACGCGGGAGCTGTCCACGTCGTACTCGTTGACGCCGAAGCCCCAGGTGAGCAGCCAGACGACGATGCCCACGAGGATCATGTCGATGATCCGGGCGAGGGTGCGTTTGCCGCTGTCGGCGAGCGGGGGCATGCCGGCGAGGGGGTCGGCGGGGTAGCCGCCGTAGGGGTCGCCACCGTAGGGGCCGCCGCCCGGAGGACCGCCGCCGTAGGGGCCGCCGGGGCCGCCTCCGTAAGGGCCACCGGGTCCGCCGGGACCGCCGGGGTCGCCGCCTCCGTACGGTGGGGGCTGCTGACCTCCATAGGGCGGGGGCTGTTGGCCGCCCTGGTCGCCCTGACCGCCCGGCCCCTGACCGTACGGGGGCTGCTGTGGCTGCTGCGGCTGCTGCGGGGGCTGCTTCCTGAACGGATCGTCCTCCGGCGGCTGGCCGCCGGAACCGGGGGGCGGTTCGGTCGTCATGGCCCGAGTCGACCGCGAACGCCACGGCTCCGCATCCGGCGAGCGGCCGTCCGGAGTACGAAATTCCCTGGGCCGTCTGCGGTAGGGGGTGGGGAGCCGGCCGGGCTAGCCCGATACGAACGTGCGTGCGGCCTTGTCGTGCCAGCACTGGCGCCACGGGCGGTCGAACACGCACCACAGGACGCCCACGACGCCGACGGCGAGCAGACCGGGCACGCTGTAGACGAGCCAGCGGCGCAGGGCCGCCCCGAAGGACGGGGGCTCACCGCCCTCGATGTCCCGCACCTCCAGGCCGAGCAGCTTCTTGCCCAGCGTGCGGCCCCACTTGGCGGTGGGCAGCGCCTCGTACAGGATCCCGAAGACCAGCATCACGGCGAGGACGATCCCCAGGTACACCGACGTCGTGCCGTCCAGCAGCCAGACGGTGACGGTCTCCCCGGAGAGCTTCGCCGCGTCGATCTTCTCGTTGACGTGCTCGACGGCCTTCGCCCCCAGCGGGACCGCGGCGGCGGCGGTGACGCCGCCCACGACGAGCGTGTCGACGAGCCGTGCGACCAGCCGCTTGCCGAGCCCGGCGGGGCGGGCCGACGCCTGACGCCGGGCGGCCGCCTGGAACACGTCGTCCACCGGCGGCTTCCAGGGCGCGACGGGCTGATCGTCCCCGGCTCCCGCGAGCTGGTGCACCTGCTGAGCCCAGGAGTGCTGACCACCACCGGGCCCGGCACTCATGGCCGACTGGGGCTGCTGCGGCCCCGGTTGAGCGGGAACGCCGGGAGCGGGCTGGGGGGTGGGAGCCGGCAGCGGGGACGCCTGGGCGGCGGGCGGGACCGGCGGTGCGGCTTGGGGAGCGGAGGTGGCGGGCTGGCCGGGGGCGGCTTGGCCAGGGTTCGGCTGAAGGGGGCCCGGCTGGCCGGGGATCGCCTGGGCTGGAGCTGCCCCCGCCTGGCCGGGAGCCGCTTGAGCAGGGCTCGGCTGGGCGGGGGCCGCCTGAGCGGAGCCCGCGTGGCCCTGACCGTGCTGAGCACCGAACGCCTCAGCTGAGCCGGGGACTTGACCGGAGGCCGCCTGACCGGGGCCTGCCTGCCCCGGGGCCGACTGAGCAGAGCCCACCGGCCCTTGCCCCTGCTGCCCGGCGAACGCCTGCGCCGATCCGGCCACTTGCCCGGGAGCCGCCTGGCCTTGGCCCTGCTGAACGGGGAACGCCGGTGCTGAGCCGGCAAGTTGCCCCGGTGCCGCCTGACCGGCACCGGCCTGAACGGCGCTTGCCTGGCCGGGGGCCGCCTGCCCCAAACCCTGCTGGCCCGCGAACGCCTCGGCCGAGCCAGCCACTTGACCAGGCACCGCCTGACCGCGACCGGCCTGACCCGGAGCCGCCTGGGCGGCACCCGCCTGCCCCAAACCCTGCTGAGCCGCGAACGCCTCGGCCGAGCCAGCCACTTGACCAGGCACCGCCTGACCGCGACCGGCCTGGCCGGAGCCCACCTGACCCGGTACCGCCTGCCCCGAGCCCGCCTGCCCTGGCCGCTGCTGTCCGGTGAACGGCTGTCCCGGGTCCGCCGGCTGGCCCTGGTCCTCGCCCTGTTGGGCAGGGAGTGCCTGGGGTGCTGCCGCGTGGTCGGCGGCGGCCTTGCCCGCGCCGAAGCCGGGGTTGGCCGCAGAGGCGCCGGTGCCCGAGGCGCCCGCCACGCCGACGGGGCCCTGGGGAGGGCCGAACCCCGACCCCGCGGCCCCTGCCGCGCCCACCGGCCCCTGCGGGCCGAAGCCGGGTGTGCCGTCCGACCCCTGGGGGCCGGCCGGTGCGGTCGTGCTCCCCTGGTGCGCGCCGGGTGCCCCGGGCCGGTCGGGTGTGCGCGGGGACGGCGCACGGAACGTCATGGCATCGGGCTCGCCCCCGGGGCCGTCGGCGTCGGACGGGGCGCTTCCGGAGGGAGATCCGGTCGGCGTACGGCGGAAGACGAACGTCCCGTCGGAGACCACGTCACCCGAGCCGGCCTCCGCGCTGTCCGGCTGCCCCTCCCCCACCCGGGGGTCGGGGCCCGGCGGAGTCCCCCAGGACACCCTGCGGTCCTGGTCGCCGCCGAAGCCGGACTGGTGGGAGCGGTCGGCGCCCCACGCGGACGCGGGTTCGGGACGGCTGCCGTACTGCTGCTGCTCCGCCGGCACCGGGTCCTCGTCGAAGAAGTGCGGCCCGGTCTCCTCCACGGAGGCGGGCGCGCCGGACGACGGCGAGGGCGGGGGCGCGAGCGGTTCGCCGCCGGACGGCGCCGGTCGGCTGGTGCCCGGCACCCAGGAGGCGCCGTTCCAGTACCGGACGTAGCCAGGGATGGACGGGTCCGGGTAGTACCCCTCGCGGGGCCTGTCGTCGCCGGGTGCCGGGGAGGGGGCGCTCATGTCCGTCGTCCCGTATCTGCTCGGGGGTGGGATGGGGGGCTCCACATCTATCAGACGAGCGCAACCCCCACCGCCAGTCCCGCCCGACCCACCCCTTTCCGGGCAACCCCGTGCACGCGCTTCACACGTTCGGACCGCGCGGACAAAAAAGTTCTCGGAACCCGCGTAATGCCGCCGCGCGGAACCGCTCTCCCCTCCGTACGGACCAACGCATCGCACGGACCGACGGATCGCAAGGGACCGCACGGACCGCGACGATCCGTGCCGAGAGGAGAACGGACATGCACCCCACCGTGGTGGAACGCGAGCTGGAGCTCGGACTCGTCCTGTCGCCGGAGCGCAGCATCCCGGTGCCGGCCCGGCTCGGCTATCACAGCGACGACCCCTTCGCCGTGCACGTGGCCTTCCACATCCACTCCGAGCGCCCCGTCCACTGGACGTTCGCCCGCGAACTCCTCGTGGAGGGGGTGTTCCGGCCGTGCGGGCAGGGGGACGTGCGGGTGTGGCCGACGAAGGTGGACGGGCGCGGCATCGTGATGATGGCGCTCAGCTCACCCGAGGGCGACGCCCTGCTGGAGGCGCCCGCGGCGCAGGTGACGGCGTGGCTGGAGCGGACGCTGCGGGCGGTGCCGCCGGGCACCGAGAGCGAGCGGCTCGGCCTGGACGAGGCCCTGGACGAGCTGATGTCCCCGGCGGGCGAGGACGACCTGTGGCTGTGCGACCGCTGGCTGCGCGATCCGGGACCGTCGGACGAACCGCACGACGGCGAGTGACGCCGCCCGGGACCGAAGCCCGCGCGGAAGGACGTCAGAACAGCTTGCCCGGGTTGAGGATGCCCAGCGGGTCGAAGACCTGTTTGACGGCCCGCTGCATCTCCAGGCCCACCGGGCCGATCTCCCGCGCCAGCCACTCCTTCTTCAGCACGCCCACCCCGTGCTCGCCGGTGATCGTGCCGCCCAGTTCCAGACCGAGGGCCATGATCTCGTCGAAGGACTCACGGGCGCGCCGGCACTCGTCGGGGTCCTGGGCGTCGAAGCAGACCGTCGGGTGGGTGTTGCCGTCGCCCGCGTGGGCGACGACGCCGATGGTGAGGGCGTACTTCTCGGCGATGCGCTCGACGCCGTCGAGCATCTCGCCGAGCCGGGAGCGAGGCACGCACACGTCGTCGATCATCGTCGTGCCCTTGACCGCCTCCAGGGCGACGAGGGCGGAGCGGCGTGCCTGGAGGAGGAGTTCGGACTCGGCGGCGTCCTCGGCCGGGACGACGGAGGTCGCGCCGGCGGCCTCGCACAGCGCGCCGAGGGCGGCGAGGTCGGCGGTCGGGTCGGGGGTGTCGAACGCGGCGAGCAGCAGGGCTTCGGTGGTCTGCGGGAGACCCATGTGGGTGAGGTCGTTGACGGCGTTCACCGTCGTGCGGTCCATCAGTTCGAGCAGGGACGGCACGTGCCCGCCCGCCATGATCTTGCAGACGGCGTCGCAGGCGGCGGTCCCCGAGGGGAACTCGGCGGCGAGGACGAGCTGCCGCGGCGGCTGCGGCTTCAGGGCGAGGACGGCGCGGACGATGACGCCGAGCGAGCCCTCGGAGCCGACGAAGAGGCGGGTGAGGTCGTATCCGGCGACGCCCTTCGCGGTGCGCCGGCCGGTGGTCATCAGCCGTCCGTCGGCGAGGACGACGTCGAGGCCGAGGACGTACTCGGCGGTCACGCCGTACTTCACGCAGCACAGGCCGCCGGAAGCGGTGCCGATGTTGCCGCCGATCGTGCAGGTCTCCCAGCTGGAGGGGTCGGGCGGGTAGTACAGGCCGTGCTCGCCGACGGCGCGGGAGAGCACCGCGTTGACGACGCCCGGTTCGACGACGGCGATCCGGTCGACGGGGTTGATCTCCAGGATCCGGTCCATCCTGGTGAGGGACAGCACGACGCAGCCGTCTGAGGCGTTGGCGGCGCCGGACAGGCCGGTGCGGGCGCCCTGCGGGACGACGGGGACGCGCAGTTCGGTGGCGGTGCGCATGACGTGCTGGACCTGTTCGACCGTCCGCGGCAGCACGACGGCGGCCGGGACGCCGGCCGGGCAGAAGCTCGCCATGTCGTTGGCGTACGAGGCCGTGACGTCCGCGTCGGTGAGGACCGCCTCGGCGGGCAGGCCGTCGCGGAGCCGGTCGAGGAGGTTGCCGGTCGCTTCGTCACGGGGAGCTTCGATACGGCTCATGATCACAGCGTCGCACCCGGGGCCATCGGTGTGAACCCCGCCTGCGGCACCCGGCGGATACCCCGGCCCCGCGTCCGTCCTGACGCACAGTGATCGCCATGGACGACAGCGCCCCGGAGACGACGACACCGAGCACCCCGGTGGGCGGAGCCCGCCCGGACGGGGCCCCCGACGGCGACGTCAGGCGTGGGCGGGGCGCGGGTCGGTGGCGGCGTCGGTCGGTGTGGGCGGTGGCCGCCGGGGTGGCGGCGTGCGGGCTCGGGGTGGGCGCGGTGATGTGGTGGCCGCCGGTGGAGGCGGGTCCGGAGAGGTCGGCCCTGCCGGCGCCGGGCGCGATGGGCCAGGCCGCGGTGCGCGGCGGGGTCACCGCCGCGCTGCCCGAGCTGGCCGCGCTGATCGGCGAGCACGAGGCCCGGGTGCGGGAGCGTCCCCGCGACGCCCGCAGCTGGGCGGTCCTCGGCGCGGCCTACGTCGAGCAGGGCCGCCGTACCGCCGACGCCGCCGTCCTCTATCCCAAGGCCGAGCGGGCCCTGCGCGCCTCGCTGAAGGCGCACCCGCGCGGCAACGCCGAGGCGCTCGCCGGTCTGGCCGCCCTCGCCAACGCCCGCCGTGACTTCCGTACCGCCCTCGAACAGGCCGAGGCCGCCCGCAAGCTCGCGCCGAAGCAGTGGACGCCGTACCCGCAGCTGATCGACGCCTACACCGGCCTCGGCGACTACAAGAAGGCGCAGGCCGCGCTGGAGCAGCTGAAGAAGCTCCGCTCCGGGCCGGCCGTGAAGGCGTGGGCCGCGGGCGTGTACCGGGACCGGGGCTGGCGTGAGGACGCGGCGGCCGCGCTGTCCGACGCGGTGGCCGGGGCGTCCACGCCCGCCGAGCAGGCGGCCTGGTTGGAACGGGCCGGGCAGCTCGCCTGGGAGCGCGGCGACCGCGAGGCGGCCCTGCGGCAGTTCCAGGAGGCGGTCCGGCTGGACCCCGACCAGCGGGCCGCGCAGGCCGGGCAGGGCCGGGCACTGGCCGCGCTCGGGCGGACGTCGGAGGCGCTCGACGCCTACCGCGTCGCCCTCGCCGAGCAGCCGCTGCCGCAGTACGCGCTGGAGCTGGGCGAGCTGTACGAGTCGCTGGGGCTCACCCAGGCCGCCCGGGTCCAGTACGACCTGCTGCGGGAACGCGTGTGGCGGGACGAGGCCGGCGGCGTCGACCAGGAGCTGGTGCTGGGGCAGTACGAGGCGGACCACGGGGACCCGGCGGCGGCGGTCGCCCGGCTGCGCGCCGAGTGGCGGCGGCAGCCGGGGATCGCGGTGGCCGACGCGCTGGGCTGGGCGCTGCACCGCGCCGGCGACGACCGGCGGGCCCTGCGGTACGCCATGATCGCCACCGACCGGGTGCACGGCGGCGCGGTGCGCAGCGCGCCGTACGCCTACCACCTGGGCATGATCGAGCACTCCCTCGGCCGGCACGGCGCGGCCCGCCGCCGTCTGGAGGAGGCCCTGCGGATCAACCCGTACTTCTCCCCGCTGCACGCCCCCAGGGCCCGCGCGACGCTGACGGCCCTGGGCGAGCCGTCGGTGAAGGACGTGCCGGACTTCCGGCCGCCGTCGCCCCGCGAGAGCGAGCCCCGCGGGAGTGAGCCTCCCGAAAGCGAGCCCCGCGAAAGCGAGCCCCCGCGGGAGTGAGCGCCGGCTACAGGTTGCCCCGCTTCTCCTGCTCCCGTTCGATCGCCTCGAACAGCGCCTTGAAGTTGCCCTTTCCGAAGCCCATCGACCCGTGCCGTTCGATGAGTTCGAAGAACACCGTCGGACGGTCCTGGACCGGCTTGGTGAAGATCTGGAGCAGGTAGCCGTCCTCGTCGCGGTCGGCGAGGATCTTCAGCTCGCGCAGGGTGTCCACGGGGACGCGGGTGTCGCCGACCCACTCGCCGAGGGTGTCGTAGTAGGAGTCGGGCGTGTCGAGGAACTGGACCCCGGCCGCGCGCATCGTGCGGACCGTGGCGACGATGTCGTTCGTGTTCAGCGCGATGTGCTGGACGCCGGCGCCGCCGTAGAACTCCAGGTACTCGTCGATCTGGGACTTCTTCTTGGCGACGGCGGGCTCGTTGATCGGGAACTTGACCTTCAGGGTGCCGTCCGCGACGACCTTCGACATCAGGGCGCTGTACTCGGTGGCGATGTCGTCGCCCACGAACTCCTTCATGTTCGTGAAGCCCATGACGTCGTTGTAGAAGCTCACCCACTCGTTCATCCGGCCGAGTTCGACGTTGCCGACGCAGTGGTCGATCGCCTGGAAGGTGCGCTGCGCGGGCGGCTCGACCATCGGGGCGGCGGCGACGTAGCCGGGCAGGTAGGGGCCGTCGTAGCCGGAGCGGTCGACGAGGGTGTGCCGGGTCTCGCCGTAGGTGGCGATCGCGGCCAGCACCACGGTGCCGTGCTCGTCCTTCAGCTCGTACGGCTCGGCGACCGAGCGGGCACCGTGTTCGAGGGCGTAGGCGTACGCGGCGCGCGCGTCCGGGACCTCTATGGCGAGGTCGACGACGCCGTCGCCGTGCTCGGCCACGTGCCGGTCGAGGAAGCGGCCCCACTCGGTGGCGGGCTTGATCACCGAGGTGAGCACGAAGCGGGCGGACCCGTTCTCCATGACGTAGCTCGCGGTCTCGCGGCTGCCGTTCTCCGGTCCGGAGTAGGCGACGAGTTTCATGCCGAAGGCGGTGGAGTAGTAGTGCGCCGCCTGCTTGGCGTTGCCCACGGCGAAGACGACCGCGTCCATTCCCTTGACCGGGAAGGGGTCGGCCTGCCGGGCGGTGTCGGGAGTCTGCTGGGTGTGCGATGAGGTCACGGCCATGACCGAAGCCTCGACCCGCCGGGCAAGGTGCGCAACACTTCCGTCGTCGGCTGGACAGTATGTGCAGCGCCACACCGGTGGCGGCAGGCTTTCTGTACAGGATGACCATCTGGGAGGCGGCATGGCGATCGATCATCTGGACGGCCGGATCATCGGCCTGCTGGCGCGCGAGCCGAGGATCGGCGTGCTGGAGATGTCCCGTCGGCTGGGGGTCGCCCGGGGCACGGTGCAAGCGCGGCTCGACCGGCTTCAGTCGAACGGAGTCATCCGCGGATTCGGCCCCGACGTCGACCCCGCGGCCCTCGGCTACCCGGTCACCGCGTTCGCCACGCTGGAGATCCGGCAGGGCCAAGGCCCCGACGTACGGGCCCACTTGGCGACCGTTCCGGAGGTGCTGGAGCTGCACACCACCACCGGCAGCGGGGACATGCTGTGTCGGCTGGTGGCCCGCTCCAACGCCGATCTCCAGCGGGTCATCGACCGGGTCGTCGGTTTTGATGGGATCGTCCGGGCCTCCACCGCGATCGTGATGGAGAACGCGGTTCCGCTGCGGATCATCCCGCTCGTGGAGCAGGCGGCGCGGGACCGGGAGCCGTAGCCGACGCGAGGTGGCAGCACGGGTGAACTTCTTCGAGTACCTGGGAAACCGCTACCAGCAGTTGCTGACCGACGCCTGGCAGCACGCCGGCGTCGTCTTCCAGTCCATGGTGATGGCCACCGTGATCGGGGTGCTGATCGGTGTCGTCTCCTACCGCAGCAGCTGGGCCGGCGATCTCGCCACCACCGCCACCTCGACCCTGCTCACCGTCCCCTCCCTGGCCATGATCGGTCTGCTGATCCCGATGGTGGGCCTGGGCGTGCCGCCGACGGTGATCGCCCTGACGCTGTACGGGCTGCTGCCGGTCGTGCGCAACGCGATCGTGGGCCTGCGGGGCGTCGACCCGGCGCTGGTGGACGCGGCCCGGGGCATCGGGATGTCCGGGGCGATGCGGCTGGCGCGGGTGGAGCTGCCGTTGGCCTGGCCGCCGATCCTGACCGGGATCCGGGTCTCGACGCAGATGTTGATGGGCATCGCGGCGATCGCCGCGTACGCCTCCGGGCCCGGCCTCGGCAACGAGATCTTCCGCGGGCTCGCCTCGCTGGGCAGCGCGAACGCCCTCAACCAGGTCCTCGCCGGCACCCTCGGCATCATCGTGCTGGCCCTGCTGTTCGACGCCGGGTACGTCCTGCTCGGGCGGCTGACGATTCCGAGGGGGATCCGTGTCTGAGCCCCGGCCCGTCGTGTCCCACGGCGCCTCCATCGAGCTGGAGAACCTCTCCAAGCGGTATCCGGGCAGCCCGTACCCCTCCGTGGACGGTGTGAGCATGGAGATCAGGGCCGGTGAGACCGTCGTCTTCGTGGGGCCGTCCGGCTGCGGGAAGTCGACGACCCTGAAGATGATCAACCGGCTGATCGAGCCGAGCGGCGGCCGCATCCGCATCGACGGCGAGGACGTCACCGACATCGACCCGGTGGGGCTGCGCCGCAAGGTCGGTTACGCGATCCAGTCGTCCGGGCTCTTCCCGCACATGACCGTCGCCCAGAACATCGCGCTCGTGCCGGGGATGGCCGGCTGGCCGAAGGCGCGGATCCGGCGGCGGGTGAAGGAGATGCTCGACCTGGTCGGGCTGGATCCCGGCGAGTTCCACGGGCGCTATCCGCGTCAGCTGTCCGGCGGTCAGCAGCAGCGGGTGGGCGTGGCGCGGGCGCTGGCGGCGGACCCGCCGGTGCTGCTGATGGACGAGCCGTTCGGCGCGGTCGACCCGATCACCCGCGACCACCTCCAGGACGAGCTGATCCGGCTCCAGCAGGAGCTGCACAAGACGATCGTGTTCGTCACCCACGACTTCGACGAGGCGATCAAGCTGGGCGACCGGATCGCGGTGCTGCGCGAGCGCTCGCACATCGCCCAGTTCGACACCCCGGAGGCGATCCTGACGAACCCGGCGGACGACTTCGTGTCGGGGTTCGTGGGGGCGGGGGCGGCGCTGAAGCGGCTGAACCTGACCCGGGTGCGGGACGTGGAGATCACCGACTGTCCGACGGTGGCCGTCGACGACCCCCTCCAGACGATCTTCAACCGCCTGCGCGCCGACGGCACGAACGAGATCCTGATGCTGGACCGGCACGGCCGGCCCTACAAGTGGCTGCGGCGCGGCGACCTGATGCGGGCCAGAGGTTCGCTGGCCCGCGCGGGCACGCTGGTCAGCGACACGGTGACCAAGGACGCCACCCTGCGGGACGCGCTGGAGGCGGTGCTCACCGACAACACCGGCCGGGCCGCGGTCACCGGGCGGCGCGGGGAGTACGTCGGGGTCGTCGACATGGAGACACTGCTGAACTCCGTCCACGAACTGCTGGAGGCGGACCGCCTGGAGGCCATGCAGGCCCGACACGACCTGGAGGAGTCCCGCTCCGCACAGACCCACGCGGAGCAGGAAGGCCACGGCGGGGAGGTGAAGGCGTGAGGGGCGGGACGGCGGGGGGCGGGACGGCGGGGGGCGGGACGGCCTCGGCGTCGGGGCCGGTGGAACGGCTCGGGGCGCTCGGGCGGACCGGGCCGTCGGGGGCGTCCGGTGACCCCGGGTCGCCGTACCTCGAACCGGACGAACCCGGGGCGGGTCCGGCGGAGCAGCTCGGTGAGGCCGGGCCGTCCGGTACGCCCGGTGCGCCTGGGGCGTCTGGGGCGTCTGGGGCGTCTGGGGCGGCCGGCTCGTCGTATCGGCGGGTCGGTTGGCGGAAGCTGACGCTTCTGCCCGCCTTCCTCGTCGCGCTGCTGCTCTCGACCTGGCTGTGGTTCCAGCGGGCCGACCTCGACCCGGTCTCCGAGAACGCGCTGGCCGACGGGCAGGTCACCAAGGCGCTGTGGCAGCACGTCCAACTGACCGTGATCTCCGCCTTCTTCGTGCTGATCATCTCCATCCCGCTGGGCATCCTGCTGACCCGCCGGGCCTTCCGCGGAGCCGCCCCGGCCGCGATGGCCGTCGCCAACACCGGGCAGGCGGCCCCCGCCATCGGTCTGCTCGCGCTGCTGGTGATCTGGCTGGGCACGGGCATGAAGGCGGCCCTGATCGGCATCATCGTGTACGCCGTCCTGCCGGTCCTGTCCAACACGGTCACCGGTCTGCGGGCGAACGACCCGACGCTGCTGGAGGCGGCGCGCGGCATCGGCATGTCCCCGCTCGGCGTGCTGTCCCGGGTGGAGCTGCCGCTGGCCGTCCCGCTGATCCTGGCCGGCGTGCGCACGGCGCTCGTCCTCAGCGTCGGCACGGCGACCCTTGCGGTGTTCGGCGGGGGCGGCGGCCTGGGCGTCCTGATCACGGCCGGCATCACCAACCAGCGGATGCCCGTGCTGGTGCTCGGCTCGATCCTCACCGTGGCGCTGGCGCTCCTCGTGGACTGGCTGGCCTCGCTGGCGGAGCTGCTGATGCGGCCCCGGGGACTGGAGACGGAGCGGTGAGACGGTCCGTACGGCGAGCGGGCGCGGCGGCACTGCTGACGCTGCCGCTGCTGACGCCGGCATCCGGCTGCGGACTGACCAGCGGCTCCCCCATGGTCGACGACGTCTCGCCCGGGTCGATCGGACGCGGCGAGCCGCTCAAGGGCGCCCGGCTGACCGTCACGTCCAAGTCGTTCACCGAGGGTCTCATCCTCGGCGCGATGATGGGCATCGCCTTCGAGGCGGCCGGCGCGGACGTCCTGGACCGCACCGGCATCCAGGGCTCCATCGGCGGACGCGAGGCGGTCCTCAAGGGCGAGGCCGACGCCGCGTACGAGTACACGGGCACCGCCTGGATCACGTACCTGGGCCACACCGACCCCATCCCCGACCCGCGGGCGCAGTGGCAGGCCGTCCACGACGCCGACCTGAAGAACGGGGTGACCTGGCTGCCGCCGTCACGGCTGAACAACACCTACGCGCTGGCGATGAACCAGGCCGACTTCCGCAAGTACGGCACGAGGACGCTGTCGCAGGTGGCCGCCCTGTCGAAGTCCGACCCGCCGGCGGTGACGCTCTGCGTGGAGGTCGAGTTCGCCAACCGCGCGGACGGACTGCGCGGCATGCAGAAGGCGTACGGGATGGACGTGCCGGCGTCCCGGATCACACAGATGGACACCGGGATCATCTACACGCAGACGGCGAAGGGGAGTTGCACGTACGGGGAGGTGTTCACCACCGACGGGCGGATCAAGTCGATGGACCTGGTGGTGATGGACGACGACAAGAAGTTCTTCCCCAACTACAACGCGGCCCCCGAGATCAACTCCCGCACGCTGGCGAAGTGGCCGGCGATCGCGGAGGTGCTGAACCCGGTGACGGCGAGGCTGGACAACACGGTGGCGCAGGAGCTGAACGCGCGCGTGGACGTGGACGGGGAGGACCCGCATCACGTCGCGCTGGAGTGGATGAAGGCGGAGGGGTTCGTGAAGTGACGTTCCGGGGCGGGCGGTTGGCGGTCGGCGGCCACCGGTCGGGCTCCGGCTAGCAGGAGGGCACGGACCCCTTGCCCGTCTCCAGGGAGACGAGCGAGTCGACGGCGCCCTTGAGCGTCGTCACCGGGATCAGCCGCAGTCCCTTGGGCAGTTCGCCCTTCGCGTCGGAGCACTCGTCCTTCGGGACGAGGAAGACGGTCGCGCCGTCCCGGCGTGCGGCCTGCGTCTTCAGGGAGACCCCGCCGACCGCGCCGACGCGTCCCTCGGCGTCGATCGTGCCCGTGCCGGCGATGTTCCGGCCGCCCGTGAGGTCGCCGCCGCTGCCGTCGCCGTCCAGCTTGTCGACGATGCCCAGGGAGAACAGCAGCCCGGCGCTGGGGCCGCCGACGTCGGCGAGCTCGAGCGTGACGTTGAGGTCGTCGTCGGCGCGGCCGAGGTACTTCAGCGCGGCCTGCGTCGCGGCGTCCTGGGACGCCTTCATCTGCTCGGTGTTGTGCTGCTCGATCTCCTTGCTGCTCTCCCCGCTGGGGTAGACCGCGTCCCGGGGCATGATCGCCTGGTCGGTGCGGAACCAGCCGTCGATCACGTCGCCGAGGGAGACGTCCGTGTCGGGGCTGGTCGCCTCGATCGTCGTCATCCGCAGCTGACCGGTGGTCTTCCGGGTGGGCGCCCCCGAGATGGTGATCACCGGGGTGCCCTTGTCGGTTCCCAGCACGTTCGCCGTCATCCCCGGCTGCGCCACCGAGAACGGCAGCGGCGTGAACACGGCGACGGCGATCAGCCCGACGAGGGGCAGGGCACAGCCGACGAGAGCCTGAGGACGCGAGAGACGAGAGAACACGGCCCCAATCTAAACACCTGCCGTTCCACCACGTAGCTGCGGGCAGTCGTGCCGCTGGGGCGATGGGTCCCCCCGCTCGAGCGAAGCCGAGAGTGGGGAAGGGTGGGCGCAGCGGCACCCCGCGCCGCGGGTCAGGCACACCATCCACCCGCACACCCGCACCGCGCTACCGCAACGCCTCCGCGACCTCCCGCGCCGCGTCCACCACCCGCTGCCCCACCCGTTCCGTCACCGCGTCCCTCAGCATCACCACTCCCACGCTCCCCTCGACCCCCGTCACCCCCAGCAGCGGAGCCGCGGCCCCGCTGGCCCCCGCCTCCAGCTCCCCGTGCGTCAGCGTGTACCCCGGCCCCTCCACCGCCCGCTGCCGTGCCGCGAGTATCGCCTTGCCCGCCGCCCCCCGCTCCAGCGGATGGCGGAACCCGGCCCGGTAGGCCACGTGGTAGTCCGTCCACGTCGGCTCGACCACCGCGACGGCAAGCGCCTCCGCCCCGTCGACGAGCGTGAGATGCGCCGTCGCCCCTATGTCCTCGGCCAGCGCCCGCAGCGCCGGCAGCGCCGCCTCCCGTACCAGCGGATGCACCTGCCGGCCGAGCCGCAGCACACCGAGCCCGACCCGGGCCCGTCCGCCGAGATCACGCCGTACGAGTGCGTGCTGCTCCAGCGTGGCCAGCAACCGGTACACGACGGTCCGGTTGACGCCCAGCTTGTTGGACAGCTCGGTGACGGTCAGCCCGTGGTCGGTGTCGGCCAGCAGCTTGAGGACCTTCAGTCCTCTATCGAGCGTCTGGGAGGTCTCCGCGGTCACGACGCCCACTCCTTAAGTGGTGAGGTCGGCAACCCCCGTCGCGGCGGATGCGTCACCGAGTCCCGTCAGTGACGCGCTACAGAGGCCGCCGATCGACAGATGGGCCCGGCGTGTCCGGGCCCAGTCGCTTCACGGCTGCGCTCCGCGGCGGCGCTGCCACGGGGCGTGTGCGTAGCGGGACATTAGCGAAGCCGGTTCGCTGAGCGGAAGAGTTTGTCCAGAATCCGGTCAATGGCTGGTATGGATCACTCGCGTTTCGCCCTGAAACACACTGCTCGGGCACCCGGCCCGCACGGCTGGGACACCCGGCCCGCACGGCTGGGGCACCCGGCTCTGCACGGCTGGGGCACGCGGGCCCACGCGGCTGGGGCGCCCAGGGCCCGCACGCACGCTCCCCCACCCCGGAGCGGCGTCACTTCATCCGGGTGGCCCACTCCTGCACCTTGGCGATCCGCTGCCGCAGCTGCCCCGCCGTGGCCTCCGCGCTCGCCGGCCCGCCGCACACCCGTCGCAGCTCGGTGTGGATGACCCCGTGCGGCTTGCCGCTCTGGTGGACGTACGCGCCGACCATCGTGTTGAGTTGCTTGCGCAGCTCCATCATCTCCTTGTGGGAGACCACCGGCCGCCGCTCGGCGGGCAGTTCGAGCAGGTCGGCCTCGTCGTCCGGCTTCTTGCGGCTGTGCGCGATCTGCTTGGCCTGCCGCTTCTGGAGCAGCAGTTGCACCTGCTCGGGCTCCAACAGCCCCGGGATGCCGAGGTAGTCCTGCTCCTCCTCGCTCCCCGGGTGGGCCTGCATGCCGAACTCGGCCCCGTTGTACATGACCCGGTCGAAGACGGCCTCCGACTCCAGCGCCTCGAAGGAGAACTGCTCCTGCTCGCCGGTGTCCTCGTCCTGCTCCCGGTTCGCCTCGTCCATCTCCTTCTCGGACTCGGCGTACGGGTCCTCGTCCTCGCCGCCCTTCTTGGGCTTGTCGAGGACGTGGTCGCGTTCGCGTTCCATCTCGTTGGCGAAGCCGAGCAGGTCGGGCACGGTCGGGAGGAACACCGACGCCGTCTCGCCGCGCCGCCGGGACCGTACGAAACGGCCGACGGCCTGGGCGAAGAACAGCGGCGTCGAGATCGTCGTCGCGTACACGCCGACCGCGAGGCGCGGCACGTCGACGCCCTCGGACACCATCCGCACGGCGACCATCCACCGGTCGTCGCTCGCGCTGAACTCGTCGATCCGGTTGGACGCGCCCGTGTCGTCGGAGAGGACGAGGGTCGCCTTGTTCCCGGTGATCTCGCGGATCAGCTTGGCGTAGGCGCGGGCCGAGTCCTGATCGGAGGCGATGACGAGGGCGCCGGCGTCGGGGATGGCCTTGCGGACCTCGGTGAGCCGCTGGTCGGCGGCGCGCAGCACGCTCGGCATCCACTCACCGCGCGGGTCCAGCGCCGTACGCCAGGCCTGGCTGATGGCGTCCTTGGTCATCGGCTCGCCGAGCCGGGCGGCGATCTCGTCGCCTGCCTTGGTGCGCCAGCGCATGTTGCCGCTGTACGACATGAAGATCACGGGCCGGACGACGTGGTCGGCGAGCGCGTTGCCGTAGCCGTAGGTGTAGTCGGCGGACGACCGCCGGATGCCGTCGTTGCCCTCCTCGTACGTGACGAAGGGGATGGGGTTGGTGTCGGAGCGGAACGGCGTGCCGGTGAGCGCGAGACGGCGGGTGGCCGGCTCGAACGCCTCCAGGCAGGCCTCGCCCCAGGACTTGGAGTCGCCGGCGTGGTGGATCTCGTCGAGGATGACGAGCGTCTTGCGCTGCTCGCTGCGGTTGCGGTGCAGCATCGGCCGTACGCCGACGCCCGCGTACGTGACGGCGACGCCGTGGTAGTCCTTGCTGAGCGGGCCCGCGCTGTACTCGGGGTCCAGCCGGATCCCTATCCGCGCGGCGGCCTCCGCCCACTGCTTCTTCAGGTGCTCGGTCGGCGCGACCACGGTCACCTGCTGCACGACGTGATGGTGCAGCAGCCAGGAGGCGAGGGTGAGCGCGAAGGTCGTCTTGCCGGCGCCGGGGGTGGCGACGGCGAGGAAGTCGCGCGGCTGCTCCTGTATGTACTTGTCCATCGCCCCCTGCTGCCAGGCACGCAGCTTGCTGGCGGTGCCCCAGGGGGCGCGGCCGGGGAAGGCGGGGGACAGGTGGTGGGAGGTGGAGGCAGACATAGGTGCGGGCCCGGAGGGCCCTCCGTTGAGGGTGGTGGTGGGTGACGGGCGGGCGGTAGTCACGGTCTCCGGTTCGGGGGTCGGGCGGCTCGTGTGCGTCTGGGTCCATGTCGGTTCGTCCGACGACCGGGCCACCCTACCGGCGGCCCGGGTTCGTCAACGCGCGGGCAGCGCCGGCTCAGCCGCGGATGGGATTCACCTCACACGGTCACTCGGCCAACTCCCGCAGCACCTCGGAGATCGCCTTGACGTCCTCGACGTCACCGGTGGCCACTCCGACCACCAACCGCTCGGCGACATCGATGTCCGGGCGCAACTGAACGTCGTTGAGCGCCAGGAACACGACGCACGACGTCCACGCGGTGCGCTTGTTCCCGTCGACGAACGGGTGGTTGACCGCGAGGGACTGGAGGAGGGCCGCCGCCTTGCCGAACAGGTCCGGGTAGGCCTCCTGCCCGAACATAGCGGCCGAGGGCCGGTGTGCCGCCGACTCCAGCAGACCCGCATCCCGCACGACGACGGTCTGGTCGTCGACGGCGAGCTCAGCGACGGCCAGCGCGTCCTCGGCCGACAGGAAGACCCACGTCACTTGAGCCGCTCCAGGAGTTCGGCCCACTTGGCGGTCTGCTCCTTGGCCGCGTTGCGGACCAGCGCCTGGTGCGCCGTACGGGCCAGGTAGTCGTCCACGGCCCGCAGGAGTATGGCGTGCATGCTGGTGCCCTCTTCCTCGGCGCGCAGTCGCAGGGCTTCGGTCTGGTCGTCGCGGAGACGCACGTTCATAGCCATACCAGAACGGTACCAGCACTTTGGGGTCAAAGTGGTACCACTCCGTTCAGGGGGCTGCCTTCAGCCGCCTCGTCACCCAGGCCCCCACCAACGCCACCCCCGCCATCGGCAGGAACACGGCGGCGAAGGCGGCCGGGTGTGAGGCGGAGGCCTCCGTGGCCGTGTGGGCCGCGTGGCTGACCGTTCCGCCGCCGAGCGCCGCGAAGGCCGCGCCGCCCGCGGCCAGCAGGATCGCGTTGGAGAGCCCGTCCGAGATCTGGAGCGCGGCGGAGTTCGTGCCGGCCTCCTCCGGGGCGGACAGCTTGAGCAGCAGCACGCTGCTGGAGGAGATCACCAGCCCCATCCCGAAGCTGCCGAAGGTCCAGGCGACGGCGACGGCCCAGGCGGGCACGGCGTCGATCAGCACGCTCGGCGCGCCGGCGATGGCGGCGGCCACCAGCACCATTCCGAGGGTCATCAGCCGCTCCCGGTACGGCTCCGCCCGCGGCCGGGACTGCACCCACGACCCCAGCGCCCAGGTCGCCCCGCCGGCGGCGAGGGAGAACCCGGCGAGGGTCGGGCTCAGGCCCCGCTGGGTGACCAGCATCAGCGGCACGAACGACTCGGCGGCGATGAAGGAGCCCGCGGCGACGCCGCGCAGCAGCACGACCGAGGGCAGCCCGCGGGCGGCCCGGTAGGTGCCGCGGGGCAGCAGCCCCAGCACGGCCGGCACGAGCAGCGCGACGCCCGCGGCGGCGGGCAGCACGGACAGGGGCCGCAGGTCCTGCGCGGCGTACTGGAGCAGGCCGGCGCCGAGGGAGATCCCGAGGGCGAGACGGATCCGCCGCCGATCGAAGGAGGAACCCTCGCGGCCCCCCTCGGCCCCGCCGACCGGGCCCGCCGCCCGCCGGCGTATCTGCGGCAGCGCGAGCGCCAACGGGAACACCACGAGGGCGGGTATCCCGACGAACACCCACCGCCACCCGAGATGCTCGGTCACCGCCCCCGCCGCGAGCGGCCCGACGATGGACGGCACGACCCAGCCGGCCGCGAACGCCGCCATGATCGCGGGCCGCAGCCGCTCGGGGTAGGCCCGCCCCACGACGACGTACAGGGCGACGATCACCAGCCCGCCGCCGAGCCCCTGCACGGCCCGCCCCAGGATGAACAGCCACATGGCCCCGGCGGTCCCGGCCAGCAGCAGCCCCGCCGCGAAGGTGGCGATCCCGCAGGTCAGCGGCCCGAGCGGGCCTCGCCGGTCGGACCACTGCCCGGACAGCACCATCCCGAACAGACTGGTCGTGAAGTACCCCGAGAACGCGAACGCGTACAACGCGACGCCGTCCAGCTCCCGCGCCGCCACCGGCATGGCCGTCCCGACGGCGGTCGCCTCGAATGCGATCAGCAGCACGACGGAGACGATCCCGACGCTCAGCGCCCGATACGACCGCCCGAGCACGGTCTCACCGTCGGACGGCTCGGCGGCGGGGGACGCGTCGGCGACACCGGAGTCGCGCGGTTCGAGGAGGGCCATGCCCGCCAGAGTAAGGTCCACACCCCCCGTTGACCCCTGTCCGAAGACGGACCCACCCTGCACCATTGGTCGTACACCCCCCTGCCCTCCCACCCACCCCCGCCCTTCCATGAACGGCGTATGGCAGTCCTGTTGCACCCGCCCCGATTCCCTTGAGCGGGGCCGGCTCCGCCCTCTACGGTCAATACACGCAGTACCGACTGGCCGTGTGCCCGAGTGGTTCAGGGACTCGCCCGCGCTGCACCCGATAGCGAGCTCCGCTCGCGGGGAGTTACGCGGGTCCGATCCCCACCACGGCCGTGACAAGCAGTACCGACTGGCCGTGTGCCCGAGTGGTTTAGGGACTCGCCTGCAAAGCGAGTTACGTGGGTTCGATTCCCGCCACGGCCTCAAGTGCCTTGACCAGGCAAAAGGAAAGGGCGGCACCCTCCGAGGGTGCCGCCCTTTCATACGTCCGTCTCACTCTCCGTCTCAGTCCCAGTCGGCTAGCACGATCGCGCTGGCCGCACCGCACCCTGAACCAGGGTTCGGCCTGTCTCGCCGAGCGCAGCCATGAGACCATCTGCCAATCGGCAGGTAAGGTCACGCGATCCGGGGGGACCATGGACGTGCCGCTGTCCGCCATCATCAGTTCCGGGGTCGGAGGCGCAGCGGTCGCGCTCATCACCTACGTAACGACGCGACCACGCACGCGGGCCGAAGCACGCAAGCTCGAAGCGGAGGCGGAGCGAACCAGAGCCGAAACCACGAAACTGCTCGCCGAATCCACCACGCAACCCGACCCGGAATTCGACTCAGCAGACCTCCCCAAAGGGTGGTACGTCACCGGAGGCCGGGCTGAGGACTACACCTACGGCCTCGACAGCCAGGTACACCAGTCGGGAACCGCAAGTGCGTTCATCCGCGCGCAGCAGAGCCCGCGAGACTTCGGCGGTCTCATGCAGGCCTTCCGGGCTGACGACTACGTAGGGAAGCGGGTTAGGCTCTCAGCCGTCATGCGGACGAAGGATGTGGCCCAACAGGCCGCAATATGGCTGCGCGTCGACGCCCGCGGGAAGTTCATCGCTTTCGAGAACACCGCAACCGAGAGCCGAAAGCTGAGTGGAACAAGCGGTTGGGTGCGGAGAGAAATTGTCCTAGATGTCCCTCCAGAAGGAGAGGAGATCGCCCTTGGTGCGTTTCTGAGCGGCAGTGGATGTCTTTGGATCGACTCCTTCGCGTTTGAGATTGTCACCAACGAAGTCCCGCTCACCGGCTTGGCAGAGGAACCCCTGACTCAGCCGCTGAATCTTGACTTCACTCAAGGCCTGAACTGATCAGAACATGGGCGACACCCACAGGGGTGCCGCCCCTTGCTCACCCGGCTCAGTTGGCCGGTGCGAAGGCACCAGCCGCCCCGTCGTCCCCGTCGGACCGGTCAGTCTCGGGTTTCCAGATCAGGCCGTCCACCTGCCTCGCGATGTCCGTCCGTACCGCGTCGACCATGTGCTGATATCGAGCGGCCATGGCAGTCGTCGACCACCCCATGAGCCCCATGACCGCCCGCTCGGGGACACCGAGGATGAGCAGCACCGTCGCGGCGGTATGGCGCGCGTCGTGCAGACGCCCGTCACGAACCTTCGCCTCCGCCAAAAGAGACTTCCACTCTGCCCAGTCTCGACGGTGGGACGGGCTACGGCCGTGCTCGTCCGGGAACACCAAGCTGTTCTCTTCCCACCGCTTCCCCGCCGCCCGCCGCTCCGCTTCCTGCGCCTTGAGGTGCGCGCCAAGCAGGTCAACGAGCTGTTCGGGGAGACCGACCGCACGACGGCCGGCGCGGGACTTGGTGGTGGACAACTCCAGGTTGGTTCGCCGCCTTTGCGGGCAGTACCCTGCCGCCTTGCGTCCGCAGGGCTCCGCGCATCCGTGGGCGTACTGCGGCCGGTGGCGACTACGGCGGACAACGAGGAACCCACCCTCAAGGTCCACGTCCTCCCACTTCAGCCCCAACACCTCGCCCTGGCGCAGTCCGAGGGCAAGGGCAACGGCCCACCGTGCGGAGTTGCGATGCCGGTCAGCGGCCTTGAGCAACCGCTGTACCTCCTGGACGCTGTAGGGCTCCACCTCGTACTCCCCCGTCTTCGGGGCCTTGGCCAACTGAACGGGGTTCTTGCCGAGATGCCCTCGCCGTACGGCTTCATTGAGGGCGGCCCGGAAGGTGCGGTGCACCTGGTGGGCGGTCCCCGGCTTGCTGCCGTTGGCCTGCATGTTCGCGTAGAACACCTCGATGTGCTCGGGCTTGAGCCGGTCGAGACGGTGAGCCCCCAAACCGGGGATCAGGTGCCTCCGCACGGCGACGCGGTACCCGACCATGGTGTTGTCGTTGACGGCGAGGGGCGCAACGTTCTCGATCCAGTGCGTCAGCCACGTCCTGACTGTCCACGCCTTGCCCGGCTTCCGCACCGTCTTGGCGTCGCGCTGCTTCTCCAACTCGCGTACGGCGGCCGTCGCTTCGGCGCGGGTCTTCCGTTCGACGTGGCGGCGGTCCGGGGTGCCGTCGTCTCGGATGCCAACCGTGACGCGGCCGTGCCACTTGCCGTCACTGCCCTGATAGATGGAACTGCGGCCGTTGGGCTGGCGGGTGCGCTTCTTGTCTTCCGCCACAGGCGGACTCCCTTGAGGTCGAGGCGAGCGAAAACGGCCGGAGCGCCACCCCGCGTGGGCAGCGCTCCGGCGAGAGGGGTAGGTCAGGCCGCCTGCTGTTCGGCGCGACGGCGGGCGAGGTAGGCGGCCGGGGCGTCGGCGGGGACGCGCCTCAGTCCGCCGACCATCAGGGATTCCAGCTCCCCGGTGCGGATGAGGGCGAAGCAGGTGGTTCGGCCGATGCGAAGGCAGCGCGCGGCCTCTTTGACGGTCAACAGAACGGGGGCCGGGCTGCTGGCCTCGGCGGGTCGAGCGGTGTCCAGGATGGTGGTGCCCATGCGGGTCTCCTCGGTGGCGATCCTTCGGGGGTACCTCTGAGGGCCGCTACTTCCGCTACCGCCGCTACCGTGCAGGTCAGGAGCCTGTTCGAGGTAGCGGGAAGGGGTAGCGGTAGCGGATGGGTAGCGGCGCGGTAGCGGCAGAGTCCGGCGCTTGCCGCTACCACATCGCTGCTGGTCAAGCAGCGTTTTCCATGCCCGGTAGCGGAGGTAGCGGACTTTCCGGGGGTGGGGGGCAGTAGCGGGCCCACGCGTCCCAGAGGTCGGTGGCGTAGTAGCCCTTGAGGACGCTGCCGGCGGCCTTGATGTTGCGGGAGGTGATCGGCTCGTTGTCGGCCGTCATGTACTCGGCGAGCATCTTGGACAGACGCCGGTTGTCGAGCGGTTTGCCGCCGAGGTCGGCCCAGGGGGCGTCGTCCATGGCGTTGAGCCGGTCGAGGATGGCGACGGTGGGGAGGCGGTCGATGCCGACCATGACGTGGTCGCGCAGGTCGGTCAGCAGCCGCACGCCCAGGCTTCCCTTGTCGTTGGCGCGGGAGGCTTTGACCACGGTCAGGCAGGCTTCCCGTGCCCGCTCGGGCCAGTCGCCGCCGGCGGCGTCGGCGATGGCGAGGAGCGGTTCCCACACGTCGGCCGGGCGGTCGGCGACTCCGTCGGGCATGTCCGGCCACGCCCCCATGACGAACCCTCGTACCTGCTCCGCCCATGCGGCGAGCCGGTCACGCAGCTTGTGCCCCTCCGCCTCGTGGATGCGGGCCCGGAAGGGTTCGACCTTCTCGTTCCTGGCCCGGCGGCGCATGCGGATGATGACGGAGCGGGTCAGGATCGTGTCGGGCAGCGAGCCGAGTCCGGCGACCGCGACCGCGCAGTACGAGGGGAACGCCTGGACGGTCTGGTTGCCGCCGTCGCCGATGCACCGGTAGGTGACTCCGGTGCGGCGGTGTCCGGCGTTGAGGAACCCGCGCAACTCCTCGTTGTCGCCGGCCTTGGGGCCGAAGACGGTGTCGATCTCGTCGAACAGGATCGTGGGCTTGCCGCCGGGCCCGGAGACGGACCGGAACAGGGCGGCGGCGGACGCGTTCACGGCCGTCATCGGCTGCGGCACGAGGGTTTCCACGATCTCCAGCGCCCGTGTCTTGCCCGACCCCGGTTCCGGGCTCAGGAAGGCGATGCGGGGGGTGGAGTCGAAGCAGTCGAGCAGGTGGGCGTGCGCGTCCCACAGGGCGACCGCGACGAACGCGGCGTCGGTGGGGAAGACGTTGAAGCGACGGTGGAAGGCTTCCACCTCGTCCAGCAGGGCAGCGCCGTCGATGGCGGGCGGGGTCATGCGGCGGTCCTCCGTTCGGTCGGCGCGGCGGGGGTGCCGGTGCAGAAGTGCTTGTGGGCCGCGTAGTCGGTGACCAGATCGGCCACGGCCCTTTGGCCGGTGGCGGTGGCGATGTGACCGCATGGGCAGGCGTAGGCGGCGCTGGGGGTGTCGCCGTAGCGCTTGGACCAGCGGGCCCCGTCATGGGGGTGCCGGTAGACCGGCGGGGCGTAGATGCGGATCCCAGGGCACTCGGGCGTCGGGTCACTGCCAACAGCAACGGGGACGCCCTTACGGGCGGCGACCGTCGGCGCGCCGACGGCCGTCGTGTCCACAGCCTGTGGAGCGGCATGCAACCCGGTCGGGGTGGGGGTGATGCTCTTCAGAGGGGGGCGGGCCGGGGCGCTCATGCCGCGCCTCGGCGGGTCTGGTTGTGGGCGATGGACCAGTTGAGGGCGCTGCGGAGGGTGGAGCGGCACTCGGCGACGGTGAGTCCGGCCGCCTCCCCCGCCTCCTGAAGAGCCTGCTCCACCACGTGCCGGGGGAGGTCGCCCCACGCGACGAAGCGTCCCAGGGCGCGGGCGGCGCGGAACAACGTCCCTTCCCGCGCCCCGGGTTGGGCCGTGGCGACGTTCCGCGTCTCGGCGGTGAGCGCTACATCCGCATATCGGCGGGATTGCCCCGCTACGGTCATCGAGGGGGCCTGAGACGGCTTGGGGGCCGGTCGCAGGATGCATTGCAGCCATCCGGGCAGTACGGCCGTCTCAGGGCCGCACAGCGCCTCGTACGGTCCGGCGGGGGTGAGGGATCCGGCGGCGACGACGTATCCGCCCCATGCCCGGGTGTCGACCAACTCCCCGATCGCGCCTGCCGTGTTGGGCAGGCGGACGCCGGCGGGGGCGGTGAAGTACAGGTGCTCACCGCCGCTCGCGGTCCGCACCCGGTAGGTGGCGGGGACGGCGTGGCCGGCGCGCTCGCAGAGCGCTCGAAAGGTCGTCGCGCCGTCAGGCGCGTCCGAACTGCCCTTGTCCTTCAGCACGTCCAAGTCGATGACGACCAGTCCGGAGGGGCCGGTGGCGATGCCGACGTTGAACACCCCGTGCGACCAGGTGGCGCGGATGCGGTCCGGGTCGGTGGTGGCACGCTGCTCCCACTTCAGATGCCCGTGGGTGCAGGGGCCGGTGCGGGGGCACGCGGACTCGCCGTGCAGGGCGGGCCGCTTGGTGCCCGGGCGCAGGGGGAAGACGTGCCAGCCGCGTTCCGCGGCGGTCAGGGCAGCGTTCAGGAGGGTCTGGTTCATGCGGCGCTCCGGTCGGTCAGGAGCATCTGGTGGTGGGTGGGGATGGCGTTGATGACGCGCTCGCGCCACTTCAGGGCGTAGTCGATGCAGTTGGCGCAGTTCTTGTGCGTGTGGCCGAGCAGCGGGGGCCGGCGGCGGGCGTGGGAGCTCCAGGCGGCGGAGTCCGCGGAGGCGAGCAGGTGACCGACGCGTTCCAGGCCGAGGATTTTGAAGCCGAAGCCGTGCAGCTTGAAGCCGTGCGCGGCCATGGCCGTGACGATCGCGGCCCCCTGGCGGGTGGACTGCAACCGGCACACCGAGCCCAGCCCGACGACCGGTTCGGCCCGCAGGTCCACCCCCGCCTTCTCGTACAGCTCCACGCACCGCTCGTAGGCGGGGATGGTGTCCCCCTGGATCACGGGGGCGATGCGCAGATCGGGGGCGAGGGAGCGCAGTTCGAGGAAGTTGGCCACGGTGCGGCGCTGGTGTTCGGCGACGCTGAGATGGGTGCCGACGAAGTACTGACCGCCGAACCAGCCGCCCTCGATGATCGCTTTCTCGCACATCCAGTCTTGCGGGGCGGCCCAGTCGTAGGGGCCGACGTGCTCCCAGATGCGGCGCAGGTCATCGACGTACCGTCGGGGCGGGCGGGTCCATGTGCCCTTGTCCTTCAGCTCCATAAAGCCGCCCGAGTCGATGGCGTAGGGGCCGCGGGCTTCGTCCCACTTGACGGCACGGTCGAAGTGCTCCGACTTGAGGAACAGCGGCACATCGGTGAGGCGCAGCCAGTGCCGCTTGTGGGTGGTCAGGTAGAACCGCATCTCGCCCGCGGCGGGAGCTCCCGCGGGCGGGGTCTGGATGGCCGGCGGTAAGGCTCGCCGGACGGTGGTGGGTTGCGTCATGCTGGTCTTCTCCAGTTCCTTGATGGGTTCTGGCTGGCAAGGGCGGCCCCGCGTTCTTTGGCGAGAGGTGGGGGCCGCCCTTGGCGTAGCTACTGGTCGCGGGTGGTCATAAGGGCGTACTGCTGGCGGACGTAGGCGCGCGGCTTGCGATCGGCGTGGGCGTCGTCGAGGTCGACCAGGAACACGGCCGCGGTGTGGGCGGTGTCGTCGTCGCGGCGGTCGGCTCCGTCGGTGAGGGCGATCCGGTCGAGGACGGCGGCCTTGCGCAGGTAGTAGTCCCGTTCCATCGCGGTGAAGCACTTGGCGGTGTTGAGGGTGCGGGCGATCCAGTCGAGTTCGCTGTGGATGCTGGGGGCGGTGGCGTAGGCCTGCTCGGGGTCGGGCCAGACGTCGGCGTGGTCGGCGTCGAGGTAGAGGCGCACACGGTGGCCATCGCGGGCAGGGCGGACGGTGACGCGGCCGGCCTTGAACGCGGTCTCCAGCGCGGTGGTGACGCGGTCGGTGTCGGTGGGGTCGCAGATGACGCGGATCTCGAACACAGGGGCTCCTGTCAGCCGTGGAAGTGGTTGCGCTTGAAGGTGGCCTTGCGGATGTGGACCGTCGTTCCGTGCTCGCCGTGGTCGCGTCCGTTGAAGATCTGCACGGCGATCCAGCCGCCGAAGACGACGGCGGCGAGGGTGATGAGCTGGGTGATGAGCGCGGCGAGCGCGGCGATGAACGTGGTGAGCAGCAGTAGTCCGCCGCAGACGGCGAGGAACCCGACGCCGCCGAGGGCGACGTTCACCGCCGTCCGCGAGACGGCCGGCTTGGCGACGTGCGGCGCGGCGTGGTGGGTGGGGACGGCGTAGCCGGTGACGACGCGGCCGTCGGGCAGGACGACGCTCGCGACCGCCGGCACGTCGTGCGGCTGCACCGGGGCGAGCGGCGCGGCCAAGGCCACGTGGGCGGGGGCGATCGGGGTGGGCCGGTGGACTTCCGGGGCCCGTATCGCGGGCGGACGGTGGGTGTGGTCGGGGTACATGCGGAATCCCTTCCGGTGCTTGGTCGGGGAGGCAGGGACACCCCCTGCCGGGGGCGCTGCGGAGGGGGTTTCGGGGGTGCTGACCTGCGCGCCTCCCCACCTCCCCAATCGGGTGTTTTCGCTGATCAAGGCGGGGGAGGCAGGGGTGGGGAGGCGGTTGGGGAGTTCTCCCCGCCTCCCCGGCACGGGAGGGCGCGCCTCCCCGCTACTGGGAGGCGGAAGCGGAACCGTCGGCGTCGCGGTCGGCGAGGGCGCGGGTGACGTCCTCGGTGCGGACGACCATGCGGCCGTGCGACTTCTTCGCCTCGATGCCGTCGGCGTCCAGGACGCGGGTGAGGTCGCCGAACGACCAGTCGTTGTAGGCACCCGGGGCCAGTGCGGCGAGCCGCTTGATGACGTCCTGGGTGAGCACCCGCTTCTCGTCGCCGAGGACGGTGAAGATGTCGGCGAGCGGGTCGCGCTCCTCGTCCCGGTCGATGCTGCGCAGGGTGGTGACGCCGTCGCGGATGGCCTTGGCGCGGTCGGTGATGGCCTTGGCCTCGTCGTCGTCGATGTAGTGCGTGCGCACCGTCAGAGACGACTGCCCCTTGGGGATCTCGATCCCGTCGGAGGCCACGACCAGAGTTCCCTTGTCCAGGCCCTGCCGCAGCAGGTGCGGCGCGGCCCCGCCGTTGACGGCCTTCTCCCCCAGCGCCATGACGGCCTGCGACTCGGTGCCCAGCGCGAGCGAGGCGCGGGTGTGCGCTCCCTCACGGACCAGCTTGGGAAGGTTCTGGTCGGTGGGGTCCTGCGTGCCCTGCCACATCAGCACGTCGACCGCACGCCCCTGGTTGTGGATCTTGCGGACGCCCATGAAGTACCGGGACGTGGCCTTGGAGCCGCCGTAGGGCCGCTTCTGGTCGTCCACGGCCGGGCACATGAACGCCACCTGCGCCTCGTCCACGATGCAGATCAGCGGATCGAACACCGCGCCGGGGTCGAGCCGGCGCTCCTCGATCCGGCGGTTCATCTCGTCCAAGGCGTCCTCGACCATCTCGGTCGCCTCGATCACGTGCTCATCCGTCGGACCCTGAATCAGCACCGTGGCCAAGCCGTCGAACATGGCCCAGTCGCCCACGCCCTTCAGATCGGCGACCCGAAACTCGATCCGCCTGTCCAGCGCGGCCCACAGCGCCAGCGCCCGAAGCGACGCGGTCTTGCCCTGGTTCGACAGACCCGTGATCAGCAGATGCCGCTGATACAGGCTCAGCGATGCCGCGTCGCCGCGCAGGTCCTGCCCCCACGGGGCCTTGCCCTTGACGTAGTCGGCGGTCATCGACTCGTCCGTGACCAGCGGCGAGGGGCCGATCGGCTCGTCCAGCGCCCCGGAGTCGGCGATCCACAGCCGGACCGTGCGCGCGGCCTCCGGGATGGTGATGAACACCTCGTGCTCGTGCCGGGAGAGGTTCTCCGCGAGCTTGCGACGCTTGGCCTGCACCTCGTTGGTGGCCACCCCGGAGGGCAGGGTGACGTCGACCTCGACGCCGCATCCGGCGATCCGGATCGGCCCGAGCATGGACGCGCCGGCGTCGCCCATCTCCTTGATGGCGTTGCGCAGCGCGGGCACGCCGAGGTCGCGCAGGGCCTTGACCACGATGGACGGGGTGATCGGCTCGCCCTCGCCGTTGCGCACGTTCGCGGGCATCGCCCACGCGGGGGCGGCCTGCTGATGCTGGCCGACCGCCCACAGTGCGAGCAGGGCCAGGAACGGCCCGAGGGAGATGAGCGGGCCCCACACCACCTGCACGATGGTGATGAGGAGGTTGATGAAGTCCACCGTGGCCATCAGCGGCGTGACGACGTCGGTCACGTCTTTGGTGGCGATCGCCATGACGACCCCGAGGGCGACCAGGGAGCCGATGCCCATGCCGGTGGTGACCGCGACCCCCTTGGCCGCGTCCACCGGGGAGTGGAGCAGGTCCATGCGGCGGCGGTGCCGGGCGTCGCGGTAGCGCTGGGCACGCTCCTCCCACTCCATCGCCGCGTCCATGTCGCCCGCGGCTTCCGCCGCGCGCATGAACCGCTCGTAGCGGGCGGCGGTCTTGCCGTCCCACGTGCGGCGGCCCACGATCCTCGCTCCGCCGAGGACGTACAGGCCGTGCCGGGCGACCGCGCGGCCGGCGGTGCGGGTGTTCTCGTGCGTGACGGCGGTCTTCACCGCGCGCCCGGAGCGCACCCACAGCGGCACGGGTGCCGGCGGGGCCGGGTCGGGGACCACGGTCAGCGTGGTCACGGTGGCCGGTTCGGCGGGCGGGGCGGTGTTCTTGTGCAGGTGGACGACGGTGTCACCCATGACGGGAGCACTCCTGACTGCCCTGGACGGGGCGGGAAGTTGAGGGCACCCCGCCCGGCAACCCGGGCGGGGAGGAGGGTGGTTCAGCGGCCGTGACGGGCGCGGTTCTCGCGGTGGCTGAGCTGGGACGGCTCGGTGCGCGGGCCGTCCAGCCAGCAGAACGGGCGGATGCCGTCGGCGGCCTTGAACACGCGGATGGCCGTACCGGGCGCGGCGTGCGGGAGGGCGTAGACGCGTCCGCCGTCGAGGGAGGCGAGCATGCGGGCACCGTGGTGCTCGCAGCCGTCCGCGCCGCCGTTGAAGCGGTCCAGCACGGTCACCACGACCTCACCGCCGCACGGGGTGGGGTCTTCCGGGTGCGCGGCCGGGCAACGGCCGCTCGCGGGCGGAATGTTCACCACCAGCGGGAGGCCTTCTTGGCGGCCTTGGCGGCGGCGTGGTCGCGCACGATCCGCTGACGCTCCATGTGCAGCGCGGTCAGCTCGGCCGTCAGCCGGGTGACCGCCTGCTCGGAGACGGAGTCCAGGCGCTGTTCGGCGCGGGCCGGGCTCTTGCCGCGCAGGACGCGGTACGAGCCGCCGGCGAGCGCTCCGAGGACGGCGCGCCGCTCCGAACTGGTCAGGGGCCACATCTCGCCCCGGCGGACCGCTTCCAGCTTGCGGGTGGCCTTCTCGATCTCGCGGTCGAGGCGGCGGGTGTCGGGCTTGCCCATCAGGAACTCCTCAAGGGCTCGGCGGGGGTGGGGTAGGCGCAGGGCGTGCAGGTGCCGAGGGACGGCGGGATGACGTATCCGGCGTCGCGGCGGCAGGCGGGGCAGACGCGGCGGGCGGCGTTGGCCTTGGCCAGAGCCGCCCACTTCGCGGGGGTCATGGGCCGTACCGGCTTGGCGAGGTCGACGCGGTAGAGGTAGGCGACCAGCGGGGGCCGGCGGCGGCGCGGCCGTTCGAGCTGGGCGGCCACGTCCTGTCCGCCGGGGCGCAGGTTCCGCGCCCGGAGCTGGCGGCGGGTGGCGTAGCCGTCCGGGGCCAGGTGCCACCGGAACACGGGCAGCGCGCCCATCAGGCGACGCGCTTCCACGCGGCGCGCAGGCGGACTTCGGAGGCGGCGTGGCCGGTGGCGCGGAAGCGGGCGGCCATCTCGCGGTAGGACAGGGCCGGGGTCTGGCTGTGGCGGATCCGGTCGACCAGCGCGTCAAGCTCCGCGTCGGTGAGCGCGGGCCCGGCTTCCAGCGCGGGAACCGGCTCCGTCGGCCCCCACACCGGGAGTTCCCAGCGGGGTGTGACGCCGGGCGTGACGGGGGTCGTCACGCTGGTCAGCGCCCTGCCGGTGTCCTCCCCGGTGCGGGCCGTCGCCAGCGTCGACCAGGCGGCGGCGAGGGTGGCGGCGGTCCTGGCCTGGACGCGGGCGACGCGCGCCCCCGCCTGCGTCACGGCCGTCAGCCGCGTCTCCTCGGTGGCCGCCTCGGCGCGCAGCCGGGCGCGGGCCACGGCCGCCTCGTCGCGCGCCTCCTGCTGGATGCCACGGATCGCTCCGAGGGCGGCGGGGGTGAGCGCGGTGCGCTCCCACATGCCGTGCACCAGCCACAGGGCCTTGGCCGCGATGGGGAGCCAGGCGACGGCCAGCCACGCGCCGGCCGACGACTCGGCGGTGAGGGCGTGCGCGATGAGGACGCCGGCGGCGATGAGGCCGAACGACCAGCCCACGGCGGTGACCGTGCGGCTGTGGTCACCCTGGGCGGCCAGACGGCGTTCGTAGGCGAGGGTGGCCAGCCATCCCCCGTCGATGCCGAGTCCAACGATCAGCGCGACCGGCCACGGCATGACCGCACCGAGCCACATCACGACCACGGCGAGGGTGAGCACCATGGACACCGCGGTCATCGCCACGGCGGGCAGCGCGGTCTTCGCCCTCATGCCGCACCCGCCAGGGCGAGGACGGCGGCCAGGATCAGCAGGGCGACGCCGGCGCAGGTGGCGTCGACCGCGCGGCGCAGGCAGGTGAACTTGGCGACCGCCAGCTTGGACAGTCCGGCGACGTCGGCGGCGAGGTCGCCGCCGTTGACGGTGGCGGTGATTTCCTCCGGGGTGAGCGTGGCCCACAGCGGGAAGCCGTGCCGGCCGCGCAGGTTCGGCCGCGTCGACCGCAGCAGCAGCACGGCCGCCCCGATGAGCACGGCCATCCCGAGCCCGCCGGCGACGCAGGCGGGAACGGTCAGCGGGACGTCGCGGGCGAGGGTGGCGACGCCGGCGAGGACCGCGCCGACGAATGCCAGCAACAGCCCCGTCTTCGTGTCCGTGCGGGTGATCTCCGCCTTCACCTCGGCGTGCGCGGCCTGGAGGGCCGTCTGCGTCCCGGCGTTCACGCGGCACCGCCCGGCACGATCGTGTCGGTGGCGCGGTTGGCCAGCGTCCGGCGGGCGGCCAGCACCCGGTTCCGGGCCCGGCGGATCCGCCGCTCGTCCACCTCGTTCACGGGGCGGTCCATGGCCTTGATCTGCGCGTCCAACAGGTCGACCTCCGCCAGGATCAGCGGAGACTCCAGCTCGATCGCGTCCAGCTCCGCGAGCGTCGGCTCACGGTCGAACCCCTTGGCGGTAACAACCACCTGAAGTGCACCGATGTGCTTCATGGGTCGTGATTCCTCTCCTACAGGAACGGCCCTACTGCGGTCCCGGTGTTCCCGCACCGGGACCGCGCCGTTGAAGTCGGAACATCCGGCTCCCCTCAGCGCTGCACGTACGAGACGTGCAGCGGAGGCAACCGGCCGCAGCAGGCGCTGCGGAGATTGAGTTGCGCTGTTCCTCACACGGGAGTGAGCCCGCGTGGCCGCCTACTTGGCCGAGGAGAGGCGGCGTGATCCCCATTCAGTTGTCAAAGGGCCTGCGCTTCCTTCGTACTCACCCCTGCGGGCTTTCCTCCGGGCGCAATACGTGCAGGTCAGGCAGCCGCGCTCAACCACCCCCGCCTTGCCTAGGGGGGGTTGCCGCCTTGCTTGATAGGTACCGTAGGCAAATCCGAGGCTGCGCGCAACCCCCTCTCGCGGTAGAGTTCGATAGCCCCCCTAGGCGATGTTGGGAGAGACGTGCAGGACGACATGGAGAAGGTCTCCGGGATCACAGACCCCGTTGACCGCGCCAAAGGCGCAATCGACCTGATGGCGCGGTACCAGAGCCACGTGAACGAGCTGTCGCGCATCCGTCGGGAAGCGATCGAAGAGGCTCAGGCATCGGGCATGACGCAAGCCGAGATCGCGAAGCGACTAGGCGTCAGCCGGGGACGCGTAGGACAGCTCGCGTCAGCCGGCCCCCCGCCAGAGCGCGCCTTCTTCGGCACCGACCTGGTCACGGTGTCCCTCGGCGGCAAGTACGAAGCAGGGAAGACTCCCGACCAGCGCCCCAACGAGGTCGTCGCTCGGGAAGACCTCAACAACTTCGAGCACCTTCGGAAGCTGTTGGGCGGCATGAAGCTGGACACCCAGTACGAGGTGATCCCGCCCACCGGGATCGTGAACCTCAACCGTGAAAACCACGTCGTGGTCTGCGGGCCCCGCCTCTCTCCGATCGTGGCGCAGGTACTCGAAGGTGACGACAACCTTCGGTTTGCCAAGGACAGCGCGTGGCACCTGGTGGACCAGGTGGCGGGGAAGGAGTACCGATCCCCGCAGGATGAAGACGGATCGGCTGGTGACGTCGGGTACCTGGGCCGGCTCCCTCGTCTGGACGGGAAGGGGACATTCCTCTACATCGCAGGTATCCACGCCATTGGAGCGAACGGAGTCGTTCACTTCCTGGAAAACAACCTGGCAGAGCTCTACCGAGAGGTTCGCACCCGTCGCTTTTCCACTCTGATTTCCTGCCGCTACGACCCGAAGACACTTGACGTCTTGGAGAGTCGGCGCGTTACCCCGTTGTACCGACATGAAGGTTGATCATGCGAGTCGCGATCGACACACAACCCGGCGGAGTGGCCCCCAACGAGGATTGGGTCGCTGGCACGCCGGCGCTCGCCGTCGTGCTAGACGGTCTAAGCACTGCGGGCCTAGACACGGGATGCGAGCATGGCGTGCCCTGGTATGTGGCGCACCTTGGCAGTCAGATTGTCAGCGCATTCGCAGACCCGAACACTTCGCTGACCGTCGGCTTGGCAAGGGCGCTCGAACGGGTGGCGGCATTGCACCCTCAGTGCGACCTCAGCAATCCCGGTACGCCCTCTGCCACCGTCGCAATACTTCGGGAACGACACGGCTTCCTTGATCACCTAGTTTTGGCGGACTCCCCCATCATTTTCGATGGCCACCAAGACATTTCCGTGATCACGGATCTACGAGTGGATCAGGTCCTTCCCGAGTTGAAGGCCGAAGTCGCTCGGCACGAGACCCATACGGCGGGGCACAAACAGGCTCTGAGGAACTTGGTGGCTGCGCAGAGAGAAACCCGCAATACGGCCACTGGATACTGGGTTGCGGCCGCCAATCCCGAGGCAGCGAACCAGGCACTGACTGGCACGGTTCCCGCCGGCGACGTACGCGCCGCAGCCCTGCTGTCTGACGGCGCGGCGTGCCTCGTGACGGATTACGCCATGTCGACCTGGCCCGAAGTCTTCACGACGCTTCGAGTCGCGGGACCCAGAGGTTTGATCGACACCGTCCGGAAGGTGGAGGCCACCGATCCAAGTGGCCAACGATGGCCCCGCTACAAGTCCGGCGACGATGCCGCCGTGGCCTTCTGTCAGTGGTGATCGTGGCTGCTCTGTGCGGCGGTCTTCCGTCTCACTCCGTCTCAGTTTCCGTCTCATTCAACTCCGTCCGAAGCCGTTCACGGCGGTCCGCGCTTCGGACGCGCGTACGGCAATGAACGAGGTTGAACAGGAGCGGATCGGACTCTGACCAGCCCGGACAAACCTGCAAAGCGAGTTACGTGGGTTCGATTCCCGCCACGGCCTCAAGTGCCTTGAACAGGCGAAACGAAAGGGCGGCACCCTGGTAAGGGTGCCGCCCTTTCGCCGTCCGTCTGAGTTTGTCCGCGCCAGCGGTGCTGTGCTGGCGGCGGCCGAGCGGAACACCGGTGAATCCTTCAGCGACTCCAACCTGTTCCGCTCGGCACTGGTCACGGCCCGCCTCGCCGAACCGTACCCGGAGCTGCTGGCCGCGAGTTCCCATCTCCTGGCGATGGGACGGGCGCCGGGCGCTGAGCTCTCCTAGGTCGCCTCCGGCCCCGTACGCCGTCCGCGACCTACGCGTAAAGCCCGCCCCCCGCCTCGTCCTCGAACACCCCCGGCCAATATCTCCAGCCGTCGTCGGTCGGGGTGGACGGTGTGGGGTCGGTGGAGGTGGGGTCCAGGGATTTGAGGGTGTGGGTCAGGGTGGTGGCGAGGTGGTCGTAGGCCTCGGTGAGGGTGTGGTCGGTGTCCAGGGTTCTGGCTCGGTGGATCAGCCAGAGGGTGAAGGCCAGGGTCGAGATGTCGGCGTTCAGGGGGCGCAGGGTCGCGTCCGGCTCGCTCCAGGAGAAGACCGCGCCCGTGGTGCCGTCGACGACCAGGGCGGTGTCCTCCAGCAGGCTGCCCAGGCGGAACAGGCGGTCCGTGAGGGCGGGGAGCGGGGCGTCGGTGTCGAGGGTGAACCAGACGCATTCCTCGGGCAGGCCCACCTCCAGCAGGAAGCGGCGGGTCGGCTCGTGGGTGAGCGTGGACGGGAGGTCGACGTCCTCGAAGCGGACGACGGCACGGGCGCCGAACTCCTCGTCCAGCAGGCGGGGCGGGAGGTCCAGGGCGAGGCCCGAGCGGGTGCCGGGGCCGGCGATCAGCGCGAGGGGGCGGATGACCGCCGCGATGCGCCAGAACGGCGGCACCTCGCCGTGCGACCCCGCTTCGTACAGGGCGAGGAGCTGGGCCGAGGCCTCCGCCACCGCCTCACGGCCGTACCGGCCCGCGTAGGCCGCGAACTGGCCTCGCAGCGCGGCCAGTTCGTCCGCCGCCGTCGCGAAGCGCACGAGCGTCTCCAGAGACGGCGCGAGCGGGCGGCGGTCCATCAGGTCGAGGCGGTCGTGGAAGAAGCACGTCGTCGTGACCTCCCCGGTCGCGCCGTCGAGCAGCACCGAGTCCGTCTGCGGGCCGTCCAGGCCGACGAGGCCTCCTATGACGAGCTGTTCACGCAGGTCCGCCGCCAGGCGGCACTCCGGGTCGTCCGTCGAGTCCGCCACCGTGCGCAGACCGTCCGCGCGCAGCGCGTCGAAGGTCAGCAGGCCGCCGACGCCCGGCAGTCCGGGGCCCGTCAGCCAGCGGCGCGTCGGCGCGTGCGTGACGTACGGGTCCAGCTCGGTGTCGGTGAAGGTGATCACCGCCGTGCCGGCGGCGGTACCGGTCGTGCCCATGTGGTTCCCCCGTGCGTGAAGTGTGCCGTCCTGGCGGCAGGCCGCGTCACCGCGCCCGCCGCTGTCCCACTTCCTCGAACACTACGCGGCACCACTGACAACGGGTCCTGCACCGGATAGACGTCGGAGCGCCCTCGCACGTTCCCGCCCGTGCGTCACGGGAGCCGGTCGCCCACCGGCCCGTCAGCCAGACACCCCGTCAGCCCCTCAGCCCGTCACCACCGCCGCCTGGGGTCTTATCGGCAGGCGGTTGACCGGGCGGCCCGTCGCCGCGCGGACGGCGGAGGCGATCGCCGCCGGGGACGTCACCACCGGGACCGCGCTGGCCGCCTTCGCGCCGAAGGGAGCCACCACGTCCCGCTCCTCGACCAGCTTCACGATGCGGATGTCGGGCGCGTCCAGAGCCGTCGGGAGGGCGTAGCCGGTGAGGTCGGGGTGGCGGACGAGGCCGCGCGGGGTGCGCAGGTTCTCGGTGAGCGCGATCCCGACGCCCTGGGTGACGCCCGCCTCGATCCGGGCGGTCAGCTGCGCCGGGTTCAGCACCCGGCCGACGTCCTGGGCGACCGCCAGCTCCACCACCCGCACCGAGCCCAGCTCGATGTCGACGTCCACGACCGCGCGGACCGCGCAGAACGCGAGCCCGACGAAGGCGTCGCCCTGGCCCGCGCCGTCCAGCGGCTCGGTCGGATGCGGGCGGCACTGGGCCGTCGCCCAGAGTTCCTTGCCGTGCAGTTCCTCGGCGACGGTGGTCGACAGGACGCCGTCGTACGAGGTGATCTTGCCGTCGGTGATCTGGAGGAGTTCGGTGGACATGCCGAACTTGTGGGCCAGGGGTTGCAGGAGCTGCGTGCGGACCATCTTCGCCGCGCGTTCCACCGCACCGCCGGAGACCCAGGTGTGACGGCCCCGGCAGCCCGCGCCTGCGGGCGGCTGGTCGGTGTCGACGGGCGCCACGTGCACCTCGTCGATGCCGAGGGTCTCCTGGACGATCTGACGGGCGAGGGTGGTGAAGCCCTGCCCGGTCTCCACCGCCGCGCACAGCACGGTGGCGACGCCGTCCTGGACCTTGACGGTGGCCGTGGAGACCTCGTCCGCGCCCTCCGCGCCGAGCATGTGGACCATGCCGAGGCCGTAGCCGACGCCCCGGCGCACCGCGCCCGGTTCGCCCGCGCCCTCGGGGCCGCCGGGCAGCAGCCAGTCCTCCTCGGGGGTGTCCTTCGGCAGCGGCGGGAGGGGGAACTCCTGGACGGCCTGGAGGAGTTCGGCGACCGGCGCGGGGCAGGTCACCGACTGGCCGGTGGGGAGCACGTCCCCGGTCGCCATGACGTTGCGCAGGCGCAGCTCCGCCGGGTCGACGCCGAGCCGCTTCGCCAGCTTGTCCATCTGCGCCTCGTAGGCGGCGCAGACCTGCATCGCGCCCTCGCCCCGGACATGGCCGGAGGGCGGGTTGTTGGTGCGGACGGCCCAGCCCTCGATGAAGGCGTTCGGGACGACGTAGGGGCCGCAGGCGAAGGAGACCGCGGCGGCCAGGGCCTCGGCGGAGGTGTCGGCGTAGGCGCCCGCGTCGAGCAGGATCTGCGCCTCGACCTTGACGAGCCGGCCCTCGGCGTCGGCGTGGTGGCGGTATCTGAGCAGGGTGGGGTGGCGGTGGGCGTGGCCGAGGAAGGACTCCTCGCGGGTCGCCGTCAGCTTCACCGGGCAGCCCGTCTTCAGGGCCAGCAGGCCGAGCGGGAGCTGGAAGCCCTGGTCCTCGCGGTCGGCGGTGGCGCCGGGCACGCCGGTGACGACGATCTTCACCCGATCGGCGGTCAGCCCGAAGCAGGAGGCGGCGGTGTCACGGTCGGCGTGCGGGTCGGTGGAGGCGAGGTAGAGCTCCACGCCGCCGTCGGGCCGGGGCACGGCGAGTCCGGCCTCGGCGCCGATGGGGGCGGGGTCGGCGCGGCCGATGCGGTACTGGCCCTCGACGACGATCTCGCCGGACGCTCCCGGGTCGCCGTGGTGCAGCGGGATGTGCCGGATCAGGTTGCCGTCCGGGTGCAGGGACTCCGCCTCGAAGGCCAGTTCGGGGTCGATCACCGGGTCGAGGATCTCGTACTCGACGATGACGGCCGCGGCGGCCATGCGCGCGGTGTCCGGGTGGTCGGCGGCGACCGCGGCGATGGGCTCGCCGTGGTGGCGTACGACGTCGGAGGCGAACACCGGGCGGTCGGCCCTGCCCCGGCCGTGCAGCGGGCTGCCGGGCACGTCCTCGTGGGTGACGACGGCCCGCACGCCGGGCATGTCACGCGCGTGGGACGTGTCGATCGACACGATGCGCGCGTGCGCGTGCGGGGAGCGCAGCACGGCCGCCCACAGCAGGCCCTCGGCCCACAGGTCGGCCGCGTAGGGGAAAGTGCCCTCCGTCTTGGCGCGGGCGTCGGCCGGTGGCAGCGAGGCGCCGAGGCCGTGCGGGAGCGGCTCGGGGGCCGGGGCGGCCTCCGCGGGGCTCGTCGCGGTGGCTGCTTCGTTGCTCACGCCTGGCCTCCGTCCTGGCCCTGTCCGTACACCGGGTCGTGCGGGTGGGGCTGTGCCGGGTTCTCGAACGCCGACGGGTGGACGCCGCCCGCGCCCGGACCCGCCTGATGGGGAATACGTGCCTCGTCGCCGTCCGTCTCAGCGTCCGCCGCGGCGTGCGCCTCGCGTTCGGCGACGACGTCCTCGACGGCCCGCAGGACGCCCCGGTAGCCGGAGCAGCGGCACAGGTTGCCGCAGAGCGCCTGGCGGGTCTCCAGCTCGGTGGGGGCGGGGTTGCCCTCCAGCAGGTCGTGCACGGTCATCGCCATGCCGGGCACGCAGAAACCGCACTGCACCGCCCCGCACCGGGCGAGCGCCCGCTGCACGTCCGAGGGCTGCCCGTCGACGGCGAGGCCCTCCACGGTGCGGATCTCGCTGCCGGCCGTGGTGACGGCCGGGACCAGGCAGGAGGCGACGAGACGGCCGTCCACCTGGACGTTGCAAGCCCCGCACTCGCCCTGCGAGCAGCCGTCCTTGGCGCCGGCGAGTCCGAGGCGCTCCCGCAGGACGTAGAGCAGGGACTCGCCGATCCAGGCGTCGGTGACGGGGCGGTCGGAGCCGTTGACGCGCAGGACGTAGGAGGCGAGGGGGTGTTCCTCGTGGAAGGGCGGGGCCTCGGCCGCGTGGCCGGCGGCGGGGTCCGTGCCCGGTTCCGTGCCGTGCTCGTCGTCCACGCGCGTGGACGACGTCGTGTCGTCGTCGGAGGCGGGGGCCTCGGACCGGAGGGCGGCGGACTCCGTCCGCGGGCCCTCGTCGGCCGTCCCGGTCGCGTCCCGGTCGGCGGACGGGCGGCCCTCGTCGGCGGCCTCCGCGTCCCCTATGGGCTCCGCGTCGCGTACGAGTTCGTCGTCCCGTGCGGCTTCGGCGTCCCCTGCGTCCCCTGTGTCGTCCGACTCGCGTGCGGGTCGTTCGTCCCATCCGGCGTCTTCGTCGCGTGCGGCGTCCGTGTCGCGTCGGGCCCCGGTGGCCGTCTCGGTCTCGTAGAGGCGCTCCGGGTCGCCGTAGCCGCCCTCCGAGCCGCTGTACGGGCCCTCGGAGCGCCTGTAAGCGCCCTCGGCGGCCCCGGGGGCGTCGTCGGCCCCGTCGGCGGGCTCGCGGCGCTCCACGGCGTCCACGCCGCCCTCGGCGGCCGGGAGTTCACGGGCGAACGCGGCGGCGTCCGCGGCGAACCGCGCGCGCTCCGCCGCGCGGCCCGCCTCGTCGGCAGTGCCGGGCTCCCGCGTCCACGGCTGCGCCGACGGGCTCACCGTGTCCGGCGCGGGCGCCGTCGCCCAGGGCGCGGCCGCGCCTCCGGGCAGGGTGGCCGGGGGCGTGCCGCCCCACTGCTCGACCAGGGACGAGGTGGTGAACTCGCCCGATTCGTCGGGAAGGTCGCCGCCCGCGACGGGGATGGACCATTGCCCGGTCACGTCGTGGCCGGGGGCGGGGGCAGCCGGGGTCTCGTCGAACGTCCACTGCCCGGTCGCGCCCGGGTGGTACGAGAACCGGTCGTCGCCCGCGGTCGAGCCGCTCGCGGGGTCCGGCCACTCGGCGCCGCCGGCCGGGGCGGGCCACGCGCCCGTGCCGGTCCCGTCGGCGTCGGGCCGGTCGGGCGCCGCCGCGATCCGCGGCGGGACGTACCCGTGTCCGGGGGCCGCGAGCGGGCTGTCGCCGCGTCCGGCGAGGAGGGCGTCGATGCCGCCCTCGGGAAGCTTCACGAAGGCGGTGGCGCCGTCGTCGTAGTCGCCCTGGGGCAGCGGGTCCCAGCGGCCTCCGCCCTGGGGCGCGCCCTGCCCTTGTCCGTGCTGGTCGTCGGTCACGACAGCGCCCTCCCCAGTGCTCGTCGGGCCAGCGCGGCGACGGTGCGCCGCAGGTGCAGTACTGCGGGCGGCAGCGGTTGCACGGATCCGTCCTCGGCGGGGACCGGGTCGGGGATGCAGGCGGCCGCGACGTACTCCCCGAAGGCGTTCAGGGCCTCGGGGACGATGGTGCGGCCGTTGTCCCAGTCGATGAGCCGGGCGACCCACTGCTCGGCCTCCAGGGGGCGCAGCGGCATCGGCGCTATGGCGCCGACGGCGCACCTGACCCCGCGCCGGGCGGGGTCGAGGACGAGGGCGACGGAGGCGGCGGCGCGCCCGGGGCCGGTGCGTCCGGTCGCCTTCAGGAAGACCTGCGGGGCGTGCAGCAGCGGCACGCGCACGAAGCCGATGAGTTCGCCGCCGCGCAGCATCTCCATGCCGGCCAGCAGATGCGACACCGGGATCTCGCGGCGGGCTCCGCCCGGGCCCGCGATGATCAGCGTCGCCTCCAGCGCGGCCAGCACGGGCAGCGCGTCGCCCGTGGGCGCGGCCGAGGCGATGTTGCCGCCCAGGGTGCCCGCGTTGCGGATGTGCGGCGGTCCCGCGGCGCGCGAGGCGGCGGCGAGCGCGGGGATGAGGGCGGCGAAGTCGGGGCGGCCCATACGCGCATGGGTGAGTCCCGCGCCGAGCAGCGCGTGGCCGTCCTGGTACTGCCAGCCGCGGATCTCGCTGATCCGGCCGAGGCCGACCAGGGCGGCGGGCCTGAGCTGGCCGGAGTTGACCGCGGCCATGAGGTCGGTGCCGCCGGCCACCGGCACGGCCGCGGGATGGGCCGTGAGGGCCGCCACGGCCTCGTCCAGTGTCGTGGGCAGCGTGACGGCCTGCGCCGCCTGCGGTGCGTGCGTGCTCAAAACCGGCTGCCCCTTCCCGCTGCCCCACCTGGTCCCGCCTGTGTTGCCGTACGGTACGTGCTGACAGGGCGGACGTGGCAACTCTGGCACATCTTCGCAACGCTCGAACGCGGGGGTCCGCTAGGAGGCATTCGCCCGCCTCACCAGCGAGATGGCCCGTTTTCGCACGGCATCGCCGGTGTGCTCGGATTGCCACTCTTCGGTGACCCTGCCGGGTTTCTCCCTGACGTGCGGCCTCCTCGCCGCCGGGCTGTCGGACTGCCGGGCCGTCGGCCTACCGGTCGGGGGGCGGGCCGTCGATCGGCCGGCCGAGTACTCCCGGCCGCTTCTGCCAGGGCTTGGGGCCGCCCGGTGGCCGGTAGGCGACGCCCAGGGCGTCAAGTCGCGCGTAGTGGGCCTGCATCCGCCGCTCGAAGCCGGCGAAGTCACGTTCCGCCGGGGCGGGCAGCCGGCTCCAGGCGACCTCGGCGAAGGCGGCGAGCCGGGGGAAGGCCTGGTAGTCCACGCGCGCGTGGTCCTCCATCGCCTCCGTCCACAGGTTGGCCTGCGTGCCCAGCACGTGCGCCGCCTCCCGCGGCGTCAGCTCCGGCGGCACGGGCTCGAACCGGTAGACGTCCTCCAGGGTGCGCACATAGCCGATCGGCACGGGCTCGTCGGCGCCGCCGTCCTGCCGGTGGTCCAGATAGACCCGCTGCTCGGGGCACATGACGACGTCGTGCCCCGCGCGCGCGGCGGCGATCCCGCCCGCGTACCCCCGCCACGACGACACGGCCGCGCCCGGGGCGAGGCCCCCTTCCAGGATCTCGTCCCAGCCGATGAGCCGACGCCCGCGCGCGGAGAGCCACTTGTCGAAGTGCGCGACGAACCACGCCTGGAGCTCGTCCTCGTCCGCGAGGCCGAGTTCCGCGATCCGCGCCTGCGCGGCCGGCGAGCGCCGCCACTGCTCCTTGGGGCATTCGTCGCCGCCGATGTGCACGAACCGCGAGGGGAAGAGTTCCAGGATCTCCTCGAACACCCCCTCGTAGAAGCGCAGGGTGTTGTCAGTGGGGGCCAGTACGTTGGGACTGACCCCCCAGGTGTCCCAGACGGAGAGGGCGGTGGTGTCGATGACGTCGGTGTTGCCGAGTTCCGGATACGCGGCGACGGCCGCCTGCGAGTGCCCGGGCACGTCTATCTCGGGGACGACGTCGATATGCCGCTCGGCGGCGTAGGCGACGACCTCCCGGATGTCGTCCCGCGTGTAGAAGCCGCCGTGCGGCCTCTCGTCCCACAGCGGTGAGGCGCGGTGGCCGAATTTCGTACGGGAGCGCCAGGAGCCGACCTCGGTGAGCCTCGGGTACCTCTCGATCTCGACGCGCCAGCCCTGATCGTCCGTGAGATGCAGATGGAGGACGTTCAGTTTGTGCGCGGCCATCAGGTCCAGGTAGCGCAGGACGCCGTCCTTGGGCATGAAGTGCCGGGCGACGTCGAGCAGGAGGCCGCGCCAGCGGAAGCGGGGGGCGTCCTCGACGGTGACCGCGGGGAGGTCCCAGGCCTTCTCGCGCCGCAGCGGGGCCCGGCGGAAGGCGTCGGGGCCGAGGAGTTGCCGGAAGGTCTGCGCGCCCCAGTGGACGCCGGCCGCGCCGCCGCCCTGGATCAGCAGGTCCGGGCCGTCGAGGACGAGCCGGTAGCCCTCCGGGGGCAGATCCGCCACGACGCTCAGCGCGATGCGGGAGCCGGGGCCGCCACCGCCCTCCGGGAGGTTCAGCCCGGTCGCCGCCCCGAGCTCCGACCGCAGCCGGCGTGCGACGCCCTCGGCGCCGGGCCCCGCCACCAGCCGCGTCGCCTCGTCGAGGCCGCAGGGTCCGCCGGGGCCGCCGCCGGACGCGGGTCCGGGGCCGTGGCGGATGACGCGCCGGGGCGCGGGGATCACGTCCGTCATGTGCGCGAGAGCGTCCACGGCCGGAGGCTAGTGACCTCGCGAACCCGGCCACAAGAGGTCTCGACCAATCTGTGCCGCCTCCCGGACGCCCCCCGGGGACGCCCCCGGACACCCCCGGCGGCGGAACGACGTGAAGGCCCTCGGGGCGCACGCCGAAAAGCGCGTGCCCCGAGGGCCTTCACGAAGTCGGGCGGCTACTTGTCGCCCTTGCCCTTGTCGTCGCCGCCGCCGACGCCCATGGACTCGTAGATCTCCTTGCACATGGGGCAGACGGGGTACTTCTTCGGGTCACGACCGGGCACCCAGACCTTGCCGCACAGCGCTACGACGGGGGTCCCGTCGAGAGCGCTCGCCATGATCTTGTCCTTCTGGACGTAGTGCGCGAAGCGCTCGTGGTCACCGTCACCGGACGACACCTGCGGCGTCGGCTCTACGAGGGTCCCCGTACCAGTGCCGCGCTCGGGCTCAAGAGTGCTCATGCGCCCAAGGGTACTGAAGCTCACACCCATCAGTTGAGCGAAGGGTCGTCCGGATACGTGGCCACCATCGCCAGTTCGTTGCGCTGCCTGCGCAGCACCTCGCGCCAGAGCTTCTCCGGCGCCGGCGAGGACACGTCGCCCGGCTCCGACTCGACGACGTACCAAGCGCCGTCCGCCAGCTCGTCCTCCAGCTGGCCCGGGCCCCAGCCGGCGTACCCGGCGAAGATCCGCAGCGAGCCCAGGGCCGAGGCGAGCAGCTCCGGCGGGGCCTCCAGATCGACGAGGCCGATCGCGCCGTGCACCCGCCGCCAGCCCAGGGGCGCGCCGTCGACGGCGGAGCCGCCGGGGATCACGGCGACGCCCAGCGCCGAGTCGAGGGAGACCGGGCCGCCCTGGAAGACGACGCCCGGTTCGCCGGTGAGATCCGCCCAGTCCTCCAGGATGTCGCCCACGCCCACCGGCGTCGGGCGGTTGAGGACGACGCCGAGCGAGCCCTCCTCGTCGTGGTCGAGGAGGAGCACCACCGCACGGTCGAAGTTCGGGTCCGCCAGGGCGGGGGTTGCCACGAGCAGCCGCCCTGTGAGCGAGGACACCTCGGTCATGCCAGACATGATCCCGCATCTTCCCTGGATAGGGGGAGGCGGTGGGGGCGGGCGGGTGAGTGCAGGTCGGGCTCACGGACGCGGTTCGGGCGCACGGACACGGAGACGGCCTTCCGGTGACCTTGCGTGCCCGTCGGGGAACCGTTCGTGTTGTGACACAGCCATGACGTCCCTGAGGGGCTCCTGGGCTTACGGGACAAGGCCACTCGGCGATTACTCTGTCTCTCTCTGGCCCTGCCCCACTTCCATGGAACGCGAGATACATGACCGTCAACGACGATGTCCTCCTTGTCCACGGCGGAACCCCGCTCGAGGGCGAGATCCGTGTCCGCGGTGCGAAGAACCTCGTGCCCAAGGCCATGGTCGCCGCCCTGCTGGGCAGTGAGCCGAGTCGGCTGCGCAACGTTCCGGACATCCGTGACGTGCGGGTCGTACGCGGCCTGCTGCAACTGCACGGGGTGACGGTCCGTCCGGGCGAGGAGCCGGGCGAGCTGGTGATGGACCCGACCTACGTCGAGAGCGCGAACGTCGCCGACATCGACGCGCACGCGGGCTCCAGCCGCATCCCGATCCTGTTCTGCGGCCCCCTGCTGCACCGCCTGGGGCACGCGTTCATCCCCGGTCTCGGCGGCTGCGACATCGGCGGCCGGCCCATCGACTTCCACTTCGACGTGCTGCGGCAGTTCGGCGCGAAGATCGAGAAGCGGGCGGACGGCCAGTACCTGGAGGCTCCGCAGCGGCTGCGCGGCACGAAGATCCGGCTGCCGTACCCGTCCGTCGGCGCGACCGAGCAGGTGCTGCTGACGGCCGTCCTCGCGGAGGGCGTCACGGAGCTCTCGAACGCGGCCGTGGAGCCGGAGATCGAGGACCTGATCTGCGTCCTTCAGAAGATGGGCGCCATCATCGCGATGGACACCGACCGCACGATCCGCATCACCGGTGTGGACAAACTCGGCGGTTACGACCACCGCGCCCTCTCGGACCGCCTGGAGGCCGCCTCCTGGGCGTCCGCCGCGCTGGCGACCGAGGGCAACATCTACGTCCGCGGCGCCCAGCAGCGGTCGATGATGACGTTCCTGAACACCTACCGCAAGGTGGGCGGGGCCTTCCGCATCGACGACGAGGGCATCCGCTTCTGGCACCCCGGCGGCCAGCTGAAGTCCATCGCGCTGGAGACGGACGTCCACCCCGGCTTCCAGACCGACTGGCAGCAGCCGCTGGTCGTCGCCCTGACGCAGGCCACGGGCCTGTCCATCGTCCACGAGACGGTGTACGAGTCCCGCCTCGGCTTCACCTCCGCGCTCAACCAGATGGGCGCGCACATCCAGCTCTACCGCGAGTGCCTGGGCGGCTCCGACTGCCGCTTCGGTCAGCGCAACTTCCTGCACTCCGCGGTCGTCTCCGGCCCCACGAAGCTCCAGGGCGCCGACCTGGTCATCCCCGACCTTCGCGGCGGCTTCTCCTACCTGATCGCCGCCCTGGCGGCCCAGGGCACCTCCCGGGTCCACGGCATCGACCTCATCAACCGAGGCTACGAGAACTTCATGGAGAAGCTCGTGGAACTGGGCGCGAAGGTGGAACTCCCGGGCAAGGCACTCGGCTGACGGCCGCCCGGCAACACCGGCCGGGGCAGCACCGCCCCGGGCCGGGGGTCCGGGGGTCGTCCCCCGGGCAGACACAGCATGGAGAAGCTCGTGGAGCTGGGCGCGAAGGTCGAACTCCCGGGCAAGGCACTCGGCTGACAGCCGCCCGGCAACACCGGCCGGGGCAGCACCGCCCCGGGCCGGGGGCTCCGGGGGTCGTCCCCCGGGCAGACACAGCATGGAGAAGCTCGTGGAGCTGGGCGCGAAGGTCGAACTCCCGGGCAAGGCGCTCGGCTGACGGCCGCCCGGCAACACCGGCCGGGGCAGCACCGCCTCGGCCGGGGGCTCCGGGCTGACGCTTGGTTGCAGGAACGCCGATGGGGCGGCCACCCGTGTCCGGGTGACCGCCCCATCGGCATTGTCCGCGCCCTCGGCAGACGCGCCTCGGCGCACGCGCCCCGAAGGGGCGCGGGGAACTGCGCGACCGGCCAGTGGCGGCCCGCAGCCGCCGACGGCGCTACCTGCCCACGGCGTCAGTGGACGGCGCTCTCAGCGGAGCGTCACTTACCCTTGGCCGCTTCCTTGAGCTTCGAGCCCGCGGAGACCTTGACGCTGTAGCCGGCCGGGATCTGGATCGGGTCGCCGGTCTGCGGGTTGCGAGCGGTGCGAGCGGCACGGTGGGTGCGCTCGAAGGTCAGGAAGCCGGGAATGGTGACCTTCTCGTCGCCCTTGGAGACGATGTCGCCGACGACCTCGGCGAAGGCGGCCAGGACGGCGTCGGCGTCCTTGCGAGTCACCTCGGCGCGGTCGGCCAGCGCGGCCACCAGCTCACTGCGGTTCATGTTGTTACTCCCGTGTTCTTCTTGCCATTGAGGCGTGCCACGCGGCGGAGCCGCATGGGGGACAGCGAAGTCGATGCCCACGCGCCCAGGAACGCATCCTGCCCCTACCTGCGGCGGTAAAGCCAATCCGGCACCCGCAGGAGTCGTGAGAACACCCTTGGGAGTCACACGAAGAGCGCCAGACCCGGCCGTCACAGTAGAGGCATGCCCCGCGAGCGGGGTTCCACGACGCGCCGGGGGCCGGCCGTGGCGATCCTCACAGCCCCCGCGCGCGGGACGTCGACGTCGTTACGGCTGCGAGAGCGCTGCCGCGCCCGCCGACTTCGCGGCCTCCCGGACCGCGCCGGCGACCGCGCCCGCGACCTTGTCGTTGAAGACGCTCGGGACGATGTAGTTCGGGTTCAGCTCGTCCTCGGTCACCACGTCGGCGAGGGCTTTCGCCGCCGCGAGCATCATCTCGGTGTTCACCGTGCGGGACTGCGCGTCCAGCAGGCCGCGGAAGACGCCCGGGAACACCAGCACGTTGTTGATCTGGTTGGGGAAGTCGGAGCGGCCGGTGGCCACGACCGCCGCGGTCTGGCGGGCGATCGCCGGGTCCACCTCGGGGTCGGGGTTCGCGAGCGCGAACACGATGGCGTCGTCGGCCATGGCGGCCACGTCGTCGCCGTCGAGGACGTTCGGGGCGGAGACGCCGATGAAGACGTCGGCGCCGCGCACGGCCTCCTTGAGGGTGCCGGTGAGGCCCTCGGGGTTGGTGTTGTCGGCGATCCAGCGCAGCGCCGAGCCGGGAGCGGCGTCCACGAGGTCCTCGCGGTCGGCGTGGACGACGCCGTGGATGTCGGCGACGACGGCGTTCTTCACGCCCGCCGCGATCAGCAGCTTGAGGATGGCCGTGCCGGCCGCGCCGGCGCCGGACATGACGACGCGGATGTTCTCGATCGCCTTGGTCGCGACACGCAGCGCGTTCGTGAGGGCGGCGAGGACGACGATCGCGGTGCCGTGCTGGTCGTCGTGGAAGACGGGGATGTCGAGGGCCTCGCGCAGCCGGGCCTCGATCTCGAAGCAGCGGGGCGCGGAGATGTCCTCGAGGTTGATGCCGGCGAAACCGGGGGCGATCGCCTTGACGATCTCGACGATCGCGTCGGTGTCCTGGGTGTCGAGGCAGATCGGCCAGGCGTCGATGCCGGCGAACCGCTTGAACAGGGCCGCCTTCCCCTCCATGACGGGCAGCGCGGCCTTCGGGCCGATGTTGCCGAGGCCCAGCACGGCGGAGCCGTCCGTCACGACCGCAACGGAGTTGCGCTTGATGGTGAGGCGGCGCGCGTCCTCGGGGTTCTCGGCGATCGCCATGCAGACGCGGGCCACACCCGGCGTGTAGACCATGGACAGGTCGTCACGGTTGCGGATGGGGTGCTTCGACGCCATCTCGATCTTGCCGCCGAGGTGCATCAGGAACGTACGGTCGGAGACCTTGCCGAGCGTCACGCCCTCGATGCCGCGCAGCTGCTCGACGATCTCGTCGGCGTGCGCGGTGGAGGTGGCCGCGATGGTGACGTCGATGCGCAGCTTCTCGTGGCCGGAGGCGGTGACGTCGAGGCCGGTGACCGAGCCTCCGTGGGACTCGACGGCCGTGGTGAGCTGGGAGACCGCGGTTCCGCTCGCGGGCACCTCCAGCCGGACCGTCATCGAGTAGGAGACGCTGGGCGCCGTTGCCATGGCCGACTTCCTCTGCTTTCACCGGTGTCGCGGATTGCGGTCCGATCGTCGCACCTACTGCCGGGTAGGAGTTAGCCGCGTCGGATTGCGAACGTTTTGTTCACAACGAAAGAGGCCCACGTCACATCGGACGTGGGCCTCTCCCTCACGGAGATGACACCGACCCGCCATGCTCGCCTCGCGGCAAGTGGTCGCTCGTAGCGACGAAGGTTGGGCCCGGGGGCTTGGATCGGGCCGGTGTCACATCCAGGCTAACAAACGGAACCCGGAAGGCCATTCCCGTCCGGCGAGTTCACAGAAAGCGGCCCCCGTTCGGTCCCGGAGGCGGGATCCCGTTCAGTCGCGCAGCAGGTCCGGCATTCCGTCCGCGTCCGGTTCGTCGCGCTCCCCCGAGACGACCGTGAGCTGCTGGGTCGCCCGGGTCAGGGCGACGTACAGCACCCGCAGTCCGGCCGGCGACTCGTCGGCGATCTCCGCCGGGGAGACGACCACCGTCGCGTCGTACTCCAGGCCCTTGGCCTCCAGGCTGCCGAGCGCCACCACGCGGTCGCCGAGCCCGGCGAGCCAGCGGCGCGCCTCCTCGCGGCGGTTCATGGCGACGACGACGCCGACCGTGCCGTCGACCCGGTCCAGGAGGCGTTCGGCCTCCGCGCGCACGGTCGCGCCGAGCGAGCCCGAGGCGGCCGTGAAGCGGGGGACGACGCCGGTGGAGCGGACCGCGGCCGGGGACTCCGCGCCGGGCATGGCGAGCGCCAGCACCTTCGCGGCCAGCTCCGCGATCTCGGCCGGGTTGCGGTAGTTGACGGTCAGTCGGAAGCGGCGGCGCGGGCGGGTGCCGAGGGCCTCGTCGCGGGCCTCGGCGGCCTCGTCGGGGTCGGACCAGGAGGACTGGGCGGGGTCGCCGACGACCGTCCAGGTGGCGTGCCGGCCGCGGCGGCCGACCATGCGCCACTGCATCGGCGTGAGGTCCTGCGCCTCGTCGACGATGACGTGCGCGTACTCGGTGCGCTCCTGGGCGAGCCGTTCGGCCCGCTCGCGCTGCGTCTCCTCGCGCACCGGCATCAGCTCCTCCAGGCCGGTGAGCTGGTCCAGCGGGTCGAGTTCGCGGCGCTTCTTGGGGCGGGCCGGTGCGCCGAGGATCGCCTGGAGCTCGTCGAGCATCGCGATGTCGTGCACGGAGTGGCCGTCCCGCCTCAGCGAGCGGGCGACCCTGCGGACCTCGCCGGGGTTGAGGATGCGGCGGGCCCAGCGGCCGAGCCGCCGTTCGTCGGCCATGGCCGCGAGGACGGCCTTCGGCGTCAGCTCCGGCCACCATGCGTCGAGGAACTCGATGAAGGAGTCCTCGCTCGTGACGTCCTCGTCGAAGGAGGAGCGCAGTTCGGCGGCGAGTTCGGCGTCGGTGTGCCGGCCGGCGGAGCCGGAGCGCTCCCACAGGGCGTCCAGGAGGAGCTTGCGGGCGCGGGGGCGCAGCAGGTTGACGGGCGCGGTGCCGCCGAGGGCGGACCGCCGGATCCGCTCCAGGTCCCCGGCCTCCAGCTCCAGCCGCCGCCCGAAGGCGACGACGCGCAGGCGGGCGGGCGGACCGGAGGGGACCTGGGCGGCCGGGCCGGTGCCACCGCCGATGCCGTCACCGCTGTCGTGGCCGGTGTCGTCGAGGGTGAGCTGACCGGCCGCGGGGGCGCCGGGGCGGCCCAGTTCGAGGGCGCCGCGCGCCGCCTTCCGCAGGACCTTCAGCATCCGGTACGAGCCCTTGGCGCGGGCCACCGCCGGGGAGTCGTACAGGCCGGCCTCGACGCCGTCGACGAGGGAGCCGATCGCGCGGACGGCGACCTGGCCCTCCTCGCCGAGGGAGGGCAGGACGCCCTCGGTGTAGGCGACGAGCAGGGGGGTGGGCGAGACGATCAGGATGCCGCCCGAGTAGCGGCGCCGGTCCTGGTAGAGGAGGTAGGCCGCGCGGTGGAGGGCGACGGCCGTCTTGCCGGTGCCGGGGCCGCCCTCGACGTAGGTGACGGAGGCGGCGGGGGCGCGGATGACGAGGTCCTGCTCGGCCTGGATGGAGGCGACGATGTCGCGCATGGTGTGGCTGCGGGCCTGGCCGAGGGCGGCCATCAGCGCGCCGTCGCCGACGACGGGCAGCTCCTGTCCGTCGAGGGAGGCTCTCAGCTCGGGGCGCATCAGGTCGTCCTCGACGCCGAGGACGCGGCGGCCCTTGGAGCGGATCACCCGGCGGCGCACGACCCGGCCCGGGGCGACCGGGGTGGAGCGGTAGAAGGGGGCGGCGGCGGGCGCCCGCCAGTCGATCACCAGCGGGGCGTACTCCGCGTCGAGGACTCCGATGCGCCCGATGTGCAGGGTCTCGGCGATGTCGGCGGTGTGGTCGTCCCGTACGGCGCCGTCGGCGGGCTCGACGGCGGTGTAGGCGCCGTCGGGCCCCTTCTTGCCGTCCTGGCCGCGGAGGAGGTCGATACGGCCGAAGAGGAAGTCCTCGAACTCGTTGTTGAGCCGGTTGAGGTGGACGCCCGCCCGGAAGACCTGCGCGTCCCGCTCGGCGAGCGCGCCGGGCGTTCCGACGTGGCCGCGCTGGGCCGCGTCGTGCATGAGGAACTCGGCCTCGTGGATCTTCTCCTCGAGCCGGCGGTACACCCGGTCCAGGTGTTCCTGTTCGATGCTGATCTCCCGGTCGCGGACGGAGTCCTGGACTGAGTCCTGGATCGCGTCCCGAACCGGGCCGACCGCGGTTTCCTGCTGTGCCTGAGCGGCCACCGGGCCCCCTTCTGACGTGCTGGGCAGCCGTCAACCGTACGCGAAGGGGGCCGGTGGAGGCGAGGGGCCTGCCCGGACTCGCCGGACAGGCCCCAAAGCTGCGGGAGGATCAGACGTCGATCTGGGCGAGCTTCTTGCCGTCGAAGGTCATGATCTCGAAGTGGTCGATCTGGTTGGGGGTGAAGGCGGCGCCGCCCTGTACGTACAGGGGCTGCTTGGCCTGCTCGGTCTTGGCGTCCGGGAGGCCGTAGCCCCATTCCGGCACCGACCAGGAGGAGACGGTCTCGCGCTCGCCGTTCTTGCCGACGGCGATGAGCGAGCACTTGTTCGGACCCGCGACGTTCGAGAGCTGGACGACGGCTTGGGTGCCCCACGCCTTCTCGGACATGGCGACGGTCGCGGAGACCTTGGTGGAGGCGTCCGTGGCCGACTTCTTGTCGGGGAGCGCGTCGAAGACGGCCTTGGCGGGGTTGGCGGTGTCCGCCTGAAGCGTCTGGGCTCCGCCGCCGTCGTCACCGCCGGTCACCGCGAGCACGCCCAGCGGGCCGCCGGCGATCAGCGCGACCGCGGCCGCGAGCATGAAGAAGGAGCGGCGGCGCTTGGCGGCGCGGCGGTCGGCCACCTCGTCGACCAGCCGTTCCGCGAGTCGCGGGTTGGGCTTGGCGGAGAGGGACTCGCCGATCGCGGGCGTCCCGGAGCCCGGCAGGTCCGCGAGCGCGGCCAGCATCGGTTCCATCCCGGCCAGCTCGTCGAGCTGCTGGGCGCACCACTCGCATCCGGCGAGATGTGCCTCGAAAGCGGTCGCCTCGGCGTCGTCGAGGATGCCGAGGGCGTAGGCGCCGACGGTCTCGTGTTCGCTCGGGCTCGGAGATCCCACAGCTCCCTGCATGGGGCCAGACATACCCGGCCCTCCCGCTCCGAACCCCCCGTAAATGCTCATCACGCCGTCACACCCCGCTCTTCCAGAGCCAGCTTCATCGACCGCAGGGCATAGAACACCCGTGAGCGCACGGTGCCGCTGGGTATGCCCAGCGTCTCGGCCGCCTCATTGACGGTACGCCCCTTGAAATAGGTCTCGACGAGCACCTCCCGGTGGGCCGGGGTCAGGTCGTCGAGTGCGTCCGACAGCGTCATCAGCCACAGCGCCTTGTCGATCTCGTCCTCCGCGGGAATGACCTCCAGCGGCGACGGGTCGACCTCCTGCGGCCGGGCCTGCCGGCTGCGGTGGCCGTCGATGACGATGCGGCGTGCGACCGTCACCAGCCAGGGGCGTACAGATCCGGTCGCTCGATTGAGCTGGCCGGCGTTCTTCCAGGCCCGGATGAGCGTCTCCTGTACGACGTCCTCAGCTCGTTGACGGTCTCCGGCAACCAGGCGCAGGACATACGCAAGCAGGGGTCCGGCATGCTCCCGATACAGGGCACGCATCAGCTCCTCGTCAGGCTCCGAGGGCTGGGACATGCGATGTCGGGCCCTCGATCCACGTTCATTGGCCACGGCCGCATCCTTGCGCACGCCCACCTCCGGTGTCCGGGGGTTCCCCCAGTCGGTCGCTCCCACACCGGTACGCAAGCGATGAGTTGAGTGTTCAAAGTGGGGCGACAGTTTTCTTCGAGGTGTCATGACGAGGGGGACATGGAGGCACATTCCCACCCCCCTTCCTTCACAACTTCGCCACACGGGACGGAGCGAGGGCGGTTCCCGGTCGGCCGTAAAGGTAAACGGTGTGTAATCGAAATCACTTCGACAGTGGGGTTACGAACGGGGCATAGCGGACGGGGAGTTGAGGGGGGAGGGTCGTCGTGGGCGCGTGCGCGTGAAGGTGAAGGGCCGCCGAAAGGCCGTCACGCGCGGGCCAGTGCCGCGCGCCTGCGGTGGCGGGCCACCCGTTCCCGGTTGCCGCAGACCTCGCTGGAGCACCAGCGTCTTCTGCGCCCGCGGGAGGTGTCGACGTACACGATCGGGCAGTTGTCACCCTCGCACTGCCGCAGCCCCGCCCGCGCGGCGGGATCGGTCAGCAGCTCCACGGCGTCCCGCGCGATCTCGGCGAGCAGCGCGGCGCAGGCCGGGGGTCCGTCCAACCGCCGTACGAGCGTGCCGTCCTGGGCGCGCACGGCGAGGGGAGCCGGGGGCGGGGCGGCACGGGCGGCTTGGTTGACGTGGGCGAGGGCGCGGGTGGTGGCGTGGGTGAGGGCGAGGTCGTCGTGGACGTCGTGGACGTCGTGGGCGTCGTGGACGTCGTGGACGTCGTGGACGTCGTGGACGTCGTGGACGTCGTGGACGTCGTGGACGTCGTGGACGTCGTGGGCGAGCCAGCCGTGCACCAACTGTCCGACATGTCCGCGCAGTTCACGGAAGGCGGCCGGCCAGGCGGGGTCGGCGTGGGCGAGGGGCGTGCCCGGCGGGACGAGCCCGGACCCGGTGATCCACGCGCACAACGCCGGGAGGGCGTCGAGGCGTTCGAGGGGATGGGTGGTGGCGAGGAGGTCCAGGCAGATCCGTCCGGCGTCGAACCGCAGGTCGTGGGGGGCCGGAGTGGCCGAGGGCGTACCCAGTGCCATGTGCCTGTCACCGCCTCGAAAGGACCTCTCGGAGTCCTACACACAGTGCCGGGCACCCGCCGCCCACGGAAGCCCTCGTACCGGGGGCGGCGTTCTGGGTCACCGGGGTGAGCGGCTGCTCGGGCACCGAGGCCGGACCGCTGCTCGGCCGAAGGCTGAGGAGGAGGCGCAGGCCGCTACTTGGAGCGCGGCTCATGCCCTCCACCGCGCGCTCAACAGCCCAGCGCTCGGATCACTGCGCGACCCACGAACCAGCTCACCGCTCAGGGGCTCCGGGGCTCAGGGGCTCCGCAGCCTCGATCAAGCCACGGCTCGGCCTGCCCCGCAGCCCGCAGGCCGCAGGCCGCAGGCGAGCCCTCCGCCCGATCGCGGCACGGTCCTCCGCTCGTCCGCCCGCCTGCTCAGCGCTCGCTCGGCCCACCCCCAGCTCACCCCTCAGCTCAGCGCGCCACCGCCTCACCCCGCGTTCCCCTCGCCCCGGGATCGGTCAACGCCCTCTCGCTCAGGCTTCGTTCACGCGTCCGCGTACTTCGTGTCGGCTGCCGGATCCAGGGCCAGGCGGTAGCCGCGTTTCACCACCGTCTGGATGAGTTTCGGAGTGCCGAGGGCCGTACGCAGGCGTGCCATCGCGGTTTCGACGGCGTGTTCGTCGCGGCCCGCGCCCGGCAGTGCCCGCAGCAGGTCCGACCGCGGTACCACCCAGCCCGGCCGCCGGGACAGCGCGCGCAGCAGGGACATCCCGGCCGGCGGCACGGGCCGCAGACAGCCGTCGACCAGCACCGCGTGCCCCCGGATCTCCATCCGGTGCCCGGCGACGGGCAGCGCCCGCGCCCGCGCCGGCAGCTCCTGGCACAGCAGCTGCACGAGCGGCCCGAGCCGGAACCGCTCAGGCTGCACGGTGTCCACGCCGCGTGCCTGGAGCGGCAGCGCGGTGACCGGCCCGACGCAGGCCGGCAGCACGTCGTGGTGGAGGGCGGAGAGCAGGTCGGACAGCAGCCCCCGCTCCTCCGCCCGCGACAGCAGCGAGGCGGCGGCGGGCGCGCTGGTGAAGGTGACCGCGTCCAGCCCGCGGGAGACGGTGGCGTCGAGAAGCCGGTCGAGCGGCGAGAGGTCCTCCGGCGGCATCCACCGGTACACCGGCACGCCCACCACCTCCGCTCCCCCGGCCCGCAGCGCCTCAACGAACCCCGGCAGCGGCTCGCCGTGCAGCTGGACGGCGACCCGGCGGCCGTCGACGCCCTCCTCCAGCAGCCGGTCGAGCACCTCCGCCATCGACTCGCTCGACGGCGACCAGTCCTCCGTCAGCCCCGCGGCGCGGATCGCCCCTTTGACCTTGGGCCCGCGCGCGAGCAGCTCGACGTCCCGCAGCCGGGCGAGGAGCCGCTCACCGAGCCCCCAGCCGTCGGCGGCCTCCACCCACCCGCGGAAGCCGATGGCGGTGGTGGCGACGACGACATCGGGCGCCCGGTCGATGAGGTCCTCGGTGGCGGCGAGCAGTTCGCCGTCGTCGGCGAGCGGCACGATCCGCAGGGCGGGCGCGTGCAGCACCGCCGCACCGCGCCGCTGGAGCAGCGCGCCGAGCTCGTCGGCGCGGCGCGCGGCGGTGACGCCGACGGTGAACCCGGCGAGGGGTCCGTGCGCTTCGGCGTCCCGGCCGCCGCCGGCCTGTTTCGGTCCCTGCTGTTGCTGCTCGTACATAACTCTCGTCCCGCGCTCGAGTCGAAGCACCTACACGAGGTGGCGTTTCACCTGCATGCCGAGCGAGCCTGTCAACGGTGCGTGACAGGCTCGGTTCGGCTTCATGTCGCCAGTGTTACGTCACACCTCGGCGTAGCTGAGCTGCGGCTTCGCCCCGGAGGCGCCGGAGGCGGTGATCCGGCCGGCGGGACGGCGAAGGTATACGGCCCAAGTGACCGCGAAGCAGGCGCCGTAGAAGGCGAGGAAGGCGACGAACGCGCCGGTTCCGGAGCCGTAGGAGAGGAAGGACTGCCGGAAGGCCAGGTTGATGCCGACGCCGCCGAGCGCGCCGACCGCTCCGATGAGCCCCATGGAGGCGCCGGAGAGCCGGCGTCCGTGGGCGGCGGCCTCCTCGCCCACGAGCCCCTTGGCGAGGGCCTTCGCCTGGAAGATACCGGGGATCATCTTGTACGTCGATCCGTTGCCGAGGCCGCTGAGCACGAAGAGCACGACGAAGACGGCGACGAAGAGCCCCAGCGACTTCTGCATGCTGGCGAAGATCAGGACGGCGGTGGCGGCGGCCATGCCGACGTAGTTGTAGAGGGTGATGCGGGCGCCGCCGTAGCGGTCGGCGAGCCAGCCGCCGACGGGGCGGATCAGGGACCCGAGGAGCGGGCCGATGAAGGTGAGGTAGGCCGCCTGGAGGGGCGTACGGCCGAACTGGTTGGTCAGGACCTGCCCGAAGGCGAAGGAGTACCCGATGAAGGAACCGAACGTGCCGATGTAGAGGAAGGACATGATCCAGGTGTGGGCGTCCTTCGCGGAGTCGATCGCGGCGCCGGTGTCGTTCTTCACCGAGGCGAGGTTGTCCATGTACAGCGCGGCGAGGACCGCGGCGATCACGATCAGCGGGATGTAGATCCCGAGCAGCACGCGCGGGCCGCCGGCGGCGCCGATGACGGCGAGGCCGATCAGCTGGAGCACCGGCACGCCGATGTTGCCGCCGCCGGCGTTGAGGCCGAGCGCCCAGCCCTTCTTGCGGAGCGGGAAGAAGGCGTTGATGTTGGTCATGGAGGAGGCGAAGTTGCCGCCGCCGATGCCCGCGAGCAGGCCGACGAGGAGGAAGGTGCCGAACGAGGTGCCCGGCTCCATCACCGTGAACGCGGCGACCGTGGGGACGAGCAGCAGCAGGGCCGAGACGATCGTCCAGTTACGGCCGCCGAAGACGGCGACGGCGAAGGTGTACGGCACCCGCACGACGGCGCCGACCAGCGTCACCATCGACGTCAGCAGGAACTTGTCCGCCGGGGTGAGCCCGTACTCCGGGCCCATGAAGAGCACCAGCACGGACCACATGGTCCAGACCGAGAAGCCGATGTGCTCGGAGAGCACGGAGAAGAGGAGGTTGCGACGGGCGACCTTCTCGCCGGTGGCGTTCCAGAAGGCCTCGTCCTCCGGATCCCACTGCTCGATCCAACGGCTCCCCCGCTTCGGCGCGGCCGACGCGGTCGGGGATGCCGGGGATGCTGAGGACTCCTGGGTTGCGGGACCTGTCCCAGCGGCTGTCATGACGCCTCCACGTGCTCCGGGGCTCGGGTGGTTCGGGGGAATGAGCGGTGATGAGTCCCGAAGGTAGGGAGGGCGCGTTTCCACCCTGTGGCGATGGGTGACCGGAAGGGAACGTTGCTCTCACCTTGAGCGGGGGTGGGGTGAGAGGTTCGGTTCACGGGGAGTGCGGGTGGGGCGGCGCAGGACCGCCGAACAGGGATTCGGAGTGTACTGCTCCGGGTGGCGGCGAAGGCGCCCGTTCCAGATTGATTCCTCGACGCCAGAGGTCTTTGATCGTCGAGCAGCTCGATATTCTCTAGCGGACCCCGCACAGGGATGGGAGGGTCCATGCCGGCCGACTCGAGGCCCGAAACCCCGAAGGCATCACGTGCTCAGCGTTCCTTCGGCGGGAAGGTGCTTTTCGCCGCAGGGCTTATCTTCGTCCTCGCGACGACGTTGCTAGGGGCCTTCGCCTGCGTGGCACTTCTACTCAGGCTGGGCGACACCCCGCCCCTGTCGTCCGTGGTTCCCGAGGATGGACAGGGAGCACTGGTGATCGGCGGCATCGGTGTCGGCGGCATCTCCGGTCTGCTGCTGCCCACGGTTCTCTTCGGCATGGTCAGGGGCAACGAGGACACTCCCCGTGTGGGAGCCGGCGCGGCCGGTCGGAAGCTGCTCGCGCTGCTCGTCTTCGACGTATGTCTCCTGATCGTGGCCTTCGCCGTGTCGCTGCTGGGATCGTTTCTGCCGCAGCCGCTCACCACGTTCGTCGCGGTTCTCGCCGTGGGTTTCAGCTGGGTGCCGGCAGCACTTGCGCCCTGGGAGAAGATCGGGTTGCGCGGCGTGACGGGACGGCCTCCGTCGCCCCGCCGACCGGGTTCAGACCAGCCGGACTGATTCCGCCAACTCTTCTGCCATCTTCAGCAGTTCCTCGCCGAACCCCAGGTTCGACCACAGCAGCCGGCACTCCAGGACCGTGGAGTGCTCACGCGGCACGATGTAGTGCGCCACGCCTTCCACAATCGTGCCCCCGTCACTGTCTGGCGCGGTCGGCTCCTGGCGGTGGACTCGGAGCGCCGGGCCCAACGGAAGCTCGACCTGAGCGAGTCGTTGGCCGCCGAAGTACGGGCCCTCCGAGCGAAGCGCTTCGGCGCGCAGGGCTTCGACGCTCAGGAACTCCCGGGAGACTTTCAGTTCCCGGACCGTGTAGGAGGCGATCACCGCGCTGTCCGCCGGTACCAGCAGTGCCGCGCACAAAGCTCCTTGGCGAAGCGCAGAGTCCCGGTACCACAGGACATCCGCAGCGAACGCATCACGGACCTCGGAGCAAGCATCTGCGGCCACATGCTCCCCCGCGACCTTGCCGGCCCACGCCTCCTGGTCCGTGCGTTGCAGGTCCAGCACCAGCCAGTTGTGCGGAGCGGGCAGGACGACCTGGCATTCATGCCAGTCGTTCGCAGTCGCGGGCGTCATGTCTCGGCTCACCCTCCTGCCAGCGAGGCGTCGGAGCCGGTGACGTCGATCTCCGGATCGCCTCCGAACAACCCGAAGAAGCTGATGCTGTCGGAGGTCGCGCCCACGCTGGTGCCGCCGAGTGACACGGTGTTGTACGCGATGGCCTGCTTGAAGGCGTCGGGTGTTCCGATGAAGCCCAAATCCGCGGCATCGATGCCTTTCATCCGGCCGAGTTCGTCGACCATGCCAGGTCCCGCGTACATGCTCGCCACACCCCGCGCACCGGCCACGTTGTATGCGTCACGGACCGCAGACGTGTTGTCGCCGAACTTGAACAGGTCGCGCCAGTTGCTGCGAATCTTCGCCACGTCGTCCGCGAAGGAGGTGGGAAGACCTCGGAAGGCGGCTGCCAGCGACACGTCGGGCAGCGCGAGATCGGGAACGGCACCGGCCCGCGGACCGACCATCCGCTCGACGAGCGTGCGCCGCGCGGCCGAACTCAGATTCGGGTGCCACCCGCGAACATACTGCGAGGCCGCGTTCCAGACCCTGCTGCGCCCGACCGTGGCCGCGAGTTTGGCGCCCGAGGAGAAGACCCGGCCGATGCCGAACGTCGCCAGCCCGAGGACGTCCACCGCCACGTCGCTCCAGGACCCGTCGCCGTTGACGGCGAGCAGTACATGGCAGATGAGTGAGACGGCTGTCATCACCAAAGCGATCGTGCCCAGCACACCGGCGAGAGCCTGACCGATGATCGGGATCCAGCCGACGAGCAGTGCCAGGATTCCGCAGACCGCGGCGACGGCTCCTGTGATCTCGCTGACGATCTTCAGGGTGTCACGCAGATCGTCGAGCCACGTGTCATTGAGGCCGTCGCTCTCGGTGGTGTCGTGGATCTTCGTTGCCGCCTTGTCACCGGCGTCCCTGTGCCGCTGCTTCAGCGAGGAGAGTTGCGAGCGCAGCCCGTCCAGCCCGTCCTGGAGGTCGGTCACGTTCTTGTCGAGCTTGTCCTGCGCACCATTGTCAGTGCCCTTGGGCGGGTTCTTGGCCTTGGACTTCGCCGTGGCCAGGTCGCTGCTCTGCGTCTCGGCATCCCTGAGCAGTTTGTCCGCCTCGCCCTGAATGGTCTCCAGGTCGGTGTAGTACTCCTTGAGGGCCGCGCCACCGTCGGCATAGCGCTTGTAAGCCTTGCTCACTGTCTTCGCGGTGTCGTTCGCCTTCTCGGCGAAGGCGCGCCCCGCGTCGGAGTCCCAACTCTCCAGATTTCCGAGCCGACGCAGCGCGTCCGCCGTGTCGGTGATGGTTTTCGCCGTGGCTTCGAACCGACCGGCAAGGGCCTTCATGTCGTGGACGTCGCCCGGCACCGGGTCGCCGCTCTCCCCCAGCACCTCCCATCGGTGTCCGGCCGGGCGGGTCACTTCTGCTTCCCCTTGCCGACCAGCGCGTCGTACAGCGCGATGTCGACCTCGGTGTAGGCCTTGCCGGCCTCCTTGGCGAGCTTCCCGAGACCCTGGATCTCCTCGATCATCTTCTTGCGGTTGTCGTCCCAGCCGTCGGAGAAGTCCTGCAACCGCTCGTGCAGCAGTTGATGTCCGACGGTTCGTCGGTCGTAGGCGTCCATGAGCTTGTCGAGGCCTTCCAGTTCGGTCGCCACCGTCCGAAGGCCCGTACCTGCCGTGTGCAGGTCGTCGGTCGACACCTTGAGCTTCTCGCTCATTCCGCTGCTCCTTCCGCCTCCGCGTTTCGGCGCTGCCAGCGCAGGGTGCCGGCCACCGCGTCGAACAGTCCCACCATCGCCTCCGCGATCGGTTCCAGCGGGGTGCTGAAAGTCAGCATCAGCACCTCCTCGCGATCCGGAAGCGGGACGAAGTACTCAACGACGGTGTCCTCGAACTCGGACCCCAACTTCCGTGTCTGCTTGGCGCGCTCGCGGCGTTGAAGCCTGGCCGCCCGGCCGACCGCGGGCAGCGTCACCAGACCCACCTCACCGGACCCGACGAGTGCCGCTACGGCGTCGAGGTCGTCGAACTTCGTGCGGAGGTGGCTGACAAGGAGCGACGCGGACAAAGGGACGCCGACGGCCTCCATGAAGGAGAGGTACAGCACGACGCCGCCTTGCGTCACACCCGCTTCGGCCGTGCCGAGCAGTTGATGCTCCGCCTTGCGGCGCAGGACCGGCTGGTCGTCCGCGCCCGCGAACTGGCGCTTGATCAACGCGTGGACGGCGGCTTCACGGCGGTCCTGCGGCTGGAGTGGAATGCGGTACCAGTCCTCGGGTGTGATCAGCCCGAAGACCGGAGCTGCCGCGCCGGGTAGGTCGGCTGATGCCGATTTCTCCATGTGATCCACTTTGGTTCCCCCGAGCACATCTGGTCAAAGCACGTTAGCGGTTGACGGCTTGGATCTCCTGGACTACCACATTCTGGGGGGCGCCGAAGCTGCCGTCCGGGAGTCTGTCGCCTGTGTTGCCGGTGCCGGTCCAGGTGATCTGCCAGGTGACCGTGGCTCGGAGGGGGAAGGATGTGTCGCCCGAGGAGCGCAGGTACTTCACTCCGCAGGGCGGGGTCAGGTCGGCCTTGCCCTTCTCGTACGGTTCGCCGATGCGGCTGCCCGTGCTCTCGCAGACGCCGGAGGCGGGGTAGGTCTGCGCGTCCGGCGTGCCCGGGTCGATCCGCAGGGAGACCGGCGTCGCCGTCGTGGTCGCGCTGATGCCGAGGACCGGGACGGAAGCGGTGACGGAGACCGGCTTGAAGTCGGCGGCGTCCAGCCAGGCCCACGTCGGGAGGTTGACCTTCGTGGTGCCTGCGGGGGCGAGGGTGATCTCGGTCGTGGGTACGCGGATCTCGGCGTAGGCGAGTTCGGCGAGGATCCGGGGGGTCACGGCGTTCACGATGCCGGGGGGAGGCGGGTCGCCCTGGTCCACCCAGAAGTAGTCGGCGTCGCACTTGTCCCAACCGGGCGGGAAGGACTTGTTGACGTACGAGCCCCACCAGTAGCCCTTGCCGGTCCTGTCCTTGTTGAAGTCCTTGTCCGGCTCTTCCTTGTTGAGGTACTTCTCGCGCTGCTCGGCGTCCCACTCGTAGCCGGTGGACTCCGCCTCCCAGATCGGCTCCAGGTACGCCTGAAGTTGCTCCGGCGTGTACTTCGGCGCGTACCAGCAGGCGGGCGGGGTCCAGGAGGTCGCCGCGGTGACGGGGCCGGCGGCGGGGCCGGTGCCGTTCTTGGAACGATCGAAGACGATGCCTCCGGCGGTCGCGGAGAGGGTGTCACCGTCGGCGTCGCCCGACGTCCCGTTGCCGGATCCGCCGAAGGAGCCGCCGGGAGGGCCCTGGTCCGCGCCCGCGGGGAAGGACGAGAGCAGGCAGAGCGAGCCTGCGGCCAGCAGCGCCGCGGCGGCGCGGACGGGCCGGATCACGGCTGGCACCGGTCGGCCCCACGGGTGGAAGCGATCTTCACCAATTCCCAGACCCCCTTCGCGTTCTTCTGCACCTGCACTCCGTAGGCCACGTAGCTGTTCTTGGTCGCCTGCGTCTTCTTGATCTCGCCGGTCTTGACGACCTTGTTGTAGCCCTTGCTTTCGTCCGCGCAGTAGCTCAGCGAGGCTTTGTCCGCGGACTCGAGGACCACTTGGCGGTCGAAGTAACGCACCGCTCCGGTGACGGTGTAGCCGGTGTCCTTGAACGACTGCACCCACTGCTGAGCCGCTGCGGCACCCTCGCCCTCGGTGTAGTACTCGAGAGCCGGGAACCGCGGATCCTGCGCTTCGATGGCGGCGTCCAGCGCTCGAACCAGCTCCGCGTTGTCCTGAAGAATCGCGTCCTTGATGGCGTCGCCCGTCTTCTCCGGACTGAAGGTGAGCGACACGTCCGCCGGCAGCTCGATCTTCGGTCGGTCCCCCGTTGTCGGAGGTGATGTGTTTGGGGGTGTCGGGGTCTTGCTTCCTGTTTCCGCGCCCGCGATCTTGTCGTTGTCCTTCGGGTCGCTGGAGCCGCCGCAGGCCGTCAGGAGGAGGGCGGCCGTCGCTCCGGCGGCGGCTGTGGCGAGCAGGCGGGGGCGGCGGGTCACGAGGGGCTCCTGGTGGGGCGTCTGGGGTTGAGGAAGCAGCGTTACGGTAGCCGGGGCGCGGGGGAAGGCACCAGAGCGAATTGCTGTCGGACGGTGAGTGAATGCCGATTCCGGCGGGGGCGAGGGCGGAAGTTCCGGCTCCTCAAGGATTGTTGAGCCACACCCCGGCCCCCGTGAGCGTCGCCAGTTGGCCTGTGCAAACAGCTCGCCGAGTCGCAGCCCCGGCTCGCTCACCTCGCCCGGTGAGTGCCCGTCCCCTTGCCCGTCCTCCCGTTCGGCCACACGCGTGGTCTGCGGGACGCCGCCAGGTCCTCCACCCAGCCGAAGCAGACCACGCACGCCGCCGTCAGCAGCCAGATCAGCGGGAGTTGGGGCCACGGGCTCAGCAACAGCCAGGAGGCGTGGGTCTCCAGGAGGGTGACGTCCCACAGGTGGTCCCACAGGGACTCCGTCAGGACGATGCACAGGTTGTGCCACAAGTAGATCGTCACCGCACGGGAGTTGAGCAGTGTGATCAGCCCGTCCCAGCGGCGCAGGCGGCGCGGCCACTCCTGCCAGGCGGGGCTGAAGCGCAGCAGGAGCAGCACCGTCGCGAAGGACCACAGGGACTGGGCGAACGGCATGTCGTCCAGGTCGTGGCCCTGCCGGAAGCCGTCGCCCAGGGCGTACCAGAGACCGGCGGCGCCGACCGCCGGGGCCAGCGAGCAGACGACGTACCGGGGCATCCGGCGCAGCACGCCCCGCTGGTGGGCCATGCCCAGCAGCCAACAGGCCCCGAACGCGCCGAAGTCGCTGAGCGCCGAGTCCAGCCGCCAGTACGGCACGGTCAGCAGGCCCCGCTCCAGCGCCGCCGACAGCGCGATCGGCGCGAGGATCGTCGGCCACGCCGCGACGCGCAGGGCGCGCAGCAGCAGCGGGGAGAGGAGCACGAACAGCAGGTAGGCCCGGAGGTACCACAGGGGGACCGCCATCGCCGTCGCCCAGTTGTCGGCGATCAGGCCGTCGACGCCGGGGAGTCCCTCGCCGTAGGGCGGATCGCTCAACGGGACGATCCACAGGGCGAGATGGAGCCACCAGCGGACGGGGTCGCCGTCGCCGTCGTCCGGGCCCCAGCCCCCGAGCAGCATGCCGGTCACGCCGACCGCCCCCAGCAGCCACAGCGGCGGCAGGAGGCGGCGGACGCGCCCGCGCACGACGGCCGTCGCGGGGCGACCCGCGAGGGAGCGGGCCATGAGGGTGCCGGCCAGGGCGAACATCACGCCCATGGAGGGGAAGACGACGGGCAGCCAGGCCCAGCCCATGAGGTGGTAGAAGACGACGCGGAAGAGGGCGACCGCCCGGAGGAGGTCGAAGTAGCGGTCGCGGGGGCGGGGTTGCGGTGACCCTGCCGTTCTCGACCGCGTCGACGTGCGCGTCGTCTCCGGCAGAGGTGTGGTCAACGATGTGGTCGTCGTCGTTGCCTCCGCCTCCGCCGCCCCGGACGCCGAAGCCGCAGCCGCAGCCGCAGCCGGGACCGACGTCCAGGCGTCCGGGGGCCGGTGGCTCATCAGGCCGTGCCCCTCTCCATCGCCACCTCGCCCGGCGGTGCCGCCACCTGCCCCTTCCTGCGCAGTTTCTGCCAGCGCAGGCGGCCGCCGGTGAGGGCCGTGATCCAGGACTGGAGCAGCACGATGTACATCAACTGGCGGTAGATGAGCTGCTGGAGCGGCAGGGAGATCAGCGGGGTGAGGCGTTCGCGGTCGAGGACGAAGGCGTACGCCGCGCAGGCCGCCTGCACCGCGAGGACGCCGAACCAGGCCGCGATCGTCTTGCCGGTCGGGCCGAACAGCAGGCCGTAGATCAGGAACAGGTCGATCAGCGGGGCGAGCAGCGGGGCCACGACCATGAAGAGGGAGACGAGCGGCAGTCCGACCCTGCCGAAGCGGCCGGACGGGCCCCGCTCGACCAGGGCCCGGCGGTGCTTCCAGATCGCCTGCATGGTGCCGTAGCACCAGCGGTAGCGCTGGGACCACAGCTGTTGGATCGATTCCGGCGCCTCGGTCCAGGCGCGCGCCTTCTCCGCGTAGACCACCTTCCAGCCGTCGCGGTGCATGGCCATCGTGATGTCGGTGTCCTCGGCGAGGGTGTCGTCGCTCATGCCGCCGACCCGGTTCAGGGCGGTGCGGCGGAAGGCGCCGACCGCGCCGGGGATGGTGGGCATGCAGCGCAGGACGTCGTACATCCGGCGGTCGAGGTTGAAGCCCATCACGTACTCGATGTGCTGCCAGGCGCCGATCAGCTTGTTCTTGTTGCCGACCTTGGCGTTGCCGGCGACCGCGCCCACCTGGGGGTCGGCGAACGGCTGGACGAGCTCGCGGACGGTGGACGGTTCGAAGACCGTGTCGCCGTCCATCATCACGATGATGTCGTGCCGGGCGTTGGCGATGCCGCGGTTGAGCGCGGCCGGCTTGCCCGCGTTGACCTGGCGGACGACGCGTACGCCGGGCAGGTCGAGTTCCTCGACGATGCGGGCGGTGCCGTCGGCCGAGCCGTCGTCGATGACCAGGATCTCGACCGGGTGATCGCTCTTCACCAGCGAACGGACCGTGTTCTCGATGCACTTGGCCTCGTTGTACGCCGGGACGAGGACCGAGACCGGCTCGGTGACCGGCGCGTCGGGACCCCAGACGAAGTCGCGGCGGCGGGTGCGGCGGGTGTGGATCGCGGACAGCAGCAGCATGAGGCCGAAGCGCGCGAAGACGAGGAAGCCGATGACGGCGAGGCCGACGACGAGGAAGCCCGTGAGGCTGTCGGCGGCGGCGACCAGGGCGGTCCAGGCGCGGCCCTTCCACAGTTCGAGACCGGCCACCTCGGTGTGCGCGCTCGGGGCGTCGAGCGCGCCGGTGAGGTTGTCGAACTGGTAGCCCTGGCTCTTGAGTTGAGGGAGGTAGGTGTCAAGTGCCTTGAGCGTCTGGCTGCGTTCGCCGCCGGAGTCGTGCATGAGCACGATCGCGCCCTTGCCCTTCGGCGGTGTGGAGTTGCGGATGATCTGGGCGACGCCCGGCCTGCGCCAGTCCTCGCTGTCGGCTCCGGTGAGGACGGTGAGGTAGCCGCGGCTGCCGACGTACTGCGTCACCGGCCAGGAGTTGTTGTCCAGGGCGGAGGCGCTGGAGGAGTACGGCGGGCGGAAGAGGGAGGTGCGGATGCCGGCGGCGCCCGCCAGGGCGAGCTGGTTCTGGGTCAGCTCCCAGTCGATGCGCTTCTTCGACTGGTAGGAGAGATCGGGGTGGTTGAAGGTGTGCAGCCCGATCTCGTGGCCCTCGTCCACCATCCGCCTGACGAGTTCGGGGTGGCGGGAGGCCATGGTGCCGGTGATGAAGAAGACGGCGTGCGCGTCGTGCTTCTTCAGGACGTCGAGGACCTGCGGCGTCCAGCGCGGGTCGGGGCCGTCGTCGAAGGTGAGGACGATCCGGCGGTCCGGTACGTCCATGCTGGTCGCCTGGCCGCCACGGGTGTCGACGACGGGGCCGCCCTCCCGGATCTTCTGCGGCACCCGGTCGGCGGCGGCCTCGGGGCGGATGCGGTAGTCGGCGAGGACCTCGCTGTGCACATAGCCGCGCAGCATCAGCATCGCCATCATCGCCACGAGGACGAGGAGGGGCAGCAGATGGCGCAGCCGCAGGGGCTGGAGCAGCCGCCGCCGGGCCGCGGCGGCCCGGTTCTCACCGCCTCCGGCGGCCCGCCCGCCGGATATGCGGCGGCCTCGCGACCGCCGTGGGGCGGAGCGCTGCGCGGACCTCGGGGCGGATCGTCGCGTGGAGCGGTGCCCGCCGCCGGCCCCGCCGCTCGCCCCGTCGGGCGCTGGGGAGGCGTACGGCTCGTAGGGCGCGTTCGGCTCGTAGGGATCTGCGGGCGTGTCCGGCGGACCGGTCGAGGAGCGGGCGTCCGGGCCGCCGTCGAAGGACGGGGCCGACGGGGCGGACGGAGCGGAGTGGGATGCGTGGCCGGCGGACCGTCGGGTCGCACGCCGGCCGGTGTGAGATGCCATGAAGGGGACGTTCTCCGGGGACGAGGGACGGGTCAGGCGGCGAGACCGGGGACGGCGGCGGCCGGGGAGCCGGGCGCGGTCGCGGAGCGGGATGCGGCTGCGGACGCAGATTCAGATGCGGATGCGGATGCGGTGCCTGCCGTCGCGTGGCCGGCTGCGGCTGCGACGGCGGTCGCGGCGGTGGGGTCCGGTGCGACGGCGGTCGGCGGGACGGCGGCGAACACGGCGGATACGGCGGACGCGATGGGCGCGGTGGGCGCGGTGGACGGAGTCGATGCGGTGGACGCGGTCGATGCGGCCGGGCCGTTCACCGAGGCGCCGCGAGCGGGTGCGCCGCCCGCCACCGTGGTGCCCGCGCCCCCCGCCGGGGAAGGCGAGGACTCGGGCGACGGCGACGCGCTGGCCGACGGCGACGGGGGCGGCGGCGAGGACGCGGCCGGGCTGCTCGGCGCCTGGGGAGACGGCTCCCGGCTCGGCGCGGGGCTCGGCCGGACGGAGGAGGCGCCGCTCGGCGAGGGCCGCGCGGACGCCGACGCGCTCGGCGGTACGGCGCTGCTCCGTGCGCTGGGCGACGCGCTCGCGCCCGGCGACACGCGCGCGGGACCGGAAGCGGTGGCTCCGGGACGCCCCGGCGCCGCGTATCCGGGGGCGCTCTGGCTGGCCGACGCCGTGGGCACCGGGCTGGTGTCCACCTGGCGGGCCGGCTCGTCGTCCTTCTGGCCCGGCACCGGCAGCCAGGGCGCGCTGGAGTTGCCCGACAGGAGCGTGGCGACGATGACGACGGCGTACGCCGCGCAGGCGATCCCGACGAGGATGCCGATCCGGCGGAACGTACGGCTGCGGCGGCCGGACTCGTCGACGAACACCGGTACGTCGGAGGCGTCCTGAGCGCCCCCCGCGCGCGGCGTGCCGGGCGGGGAGTCGAGCTGGACGGTCACCTCGTCGGGGTCGTGGTCGTCGTCACCGCCCACGCCGCCGGCGCTCCCCACGGATCCCGCCTCGCCCACGACACCCGCGACGCCTGAGACACCAGCGCTCACCATGCCGTCTCCCGAGCCTCCCGGTCCGCTCAGTTCATCCAGGCCGCCCCGGCCACCCGAGCCGCCCAAGCCGCCCAAGCCGCCTGAGCCGCTCGAACTGCCCGAGCCGCCCAGGCCGCCGAGCCCTCCGACGCCTCCGACGCCGCCCAGGCCTCCGAGACCGCCGGACGGTCCGCCGGCGCCCTCTCCCCAGGGATCCCGCAGCCCCCCGCTCAACCGTTCATTTTCGGAAAGGTTGTTCGAGAGTGCAGATCCACCGGTTTCCATCGGATTGTTCGGTAATGCCCGGCACCCCTCGCCGGCGGACATCTCCGGGAAGGACGCTCGCACGCCCCCCTCGGGAACACCTCTCGACGACGGTCGTACAGCTCCGGGAAACGCCTGCGTGTTTCCCTCCACAACCGGTACGTTCCCGGTCGGCGACGCCGCTTCCGGCCACTCCGGATAGGCGTCTTCCAGCCATTTCTTCACGTGTGCGTTTCCCCCCATGGGACACCACGGGTCTGTACTGGGCGTGCCTACGACGGCGAGCACATGCCGCGAAACCGGGCCCCCACCCGGCCAACACGCCCCCATTTACCCGGACTTTGCTCAGGCCGACGAATCTAGCGCAGGCGTGCGGCCCATGTTCACGTTGTCGCATTTATGGGGAGAGGTCATGTTCATGTCTATGGCCGGAATCCATCCCCCGGCCGGACGCTCCAGCCATGACTCTGCGAACCCGAGTTCGACGGCCGCCCGGCGCAGTGCGTCGAGCGCCGAATGGACCAGCCCCTTTCGCCACACCAGCGACACGGGGGACAACGGGACCGGCTCGACGAGCGGTCTGAGCACCGTTCCAGGCATGGCTGGAAAGTCCACCGCCGAGAGGACCGGATTGCGGGTCTTCGCCATGATGCGCCGGAATTCCTCCTCCCCGACGGCGAGCGGGGCGGGCGGCGCGACCTCGATACCGCGCCCCTCGAACAGCAGCCGGGCCAGGTCGGTCCACTCCGGCGTACGCGGGTTGCCGGCCCCCGCGTACACACGCTCCCCGGCCAGCTCGGCCAACGGCACCTGGGCGAGCGCCGCCAGCCGGTGGTCCTCGGGCAACACCACCGCCAGCGGCTCGTAGCGCACGATCTGATGCTCCAACTGCCGCCGCAGCGCCGGTTCCAGACCCGCGTACCGGCCGAACGAGGCGTCCAGCCGCCCCGCGACGATCTCGACGGCCGCACCGGTCAGGCCGCTCTCGTAGCGGGCCATCAGCTCCTGCTCGGGGGCGAGTTCACGGGCCCGGTGCAGCACACGGCGGGCGGTGACCAGCCCCGGCGAGTTGAGGTCGACCAACAGGGGCCGGGCGGGCCCGAACGCGGCCAGCAGGTCGTCCTGCGCCCGGAGCACCCGGCGCGCGTGCGGCACCAGCCGCTCGCCGTCGGCGGTGAGCGTCACCTGCCGGGTCGTCCGCACGAACAGCTCGACGCCCAGCGTGCGTTCGAGCCGCCGCACATCCCGGCTCAGGGCCTGCTGGGCGACGTAGAGACGGGCCGCGGCCCGCGTGAAGTGCAGCTCCTCGGCGACGGCCAGGAAGGCGCGCAGGAGTCGGGGGTCGAGGTGGGCGGGCATCCGGTGAAGCTACAACGGCGGGGCGGACTCACAACACCTGTGCGTGAATCATGGTCGGGAAGGTGTTGGACCCCCTGATCGCGGGCGGGCGACGGTGGTGCCATGCCCATCCCCGATCCGACGCCGCCCCAGGCGCCGACGCCCCTGCCCGGCCCGACACCTACGCCCTCGCCCTCGCCCACATCCCTGTCCGGCCCCACGCCAGCGCCGACGCCGACGCCCATGTCCGGCTCCACGCCAGCGCCGACGCCGACGCCCATCTCCGGCTCCACGCCAACGCCGACGCCGACGCCCATCTCCGGCTCCACGCCCCCGCCGGCTTCCACCCCCACCCCCGCATCCAGCCCCGACCCCATACCCGGGCCCGAACCCGGCCCCCCGCCCCGCCGCACCGCCCCCTACCGACGTCTCCTCGCCCTCCCCGGCGCCCGCGCCTTCGCCGCCGGGAGTCTGGTCGCCCGGCTGCCCATGGGCATGTTCAGCGTGAGCGCGGTCGTGATGATCGCCGGCACGCGCGGCTCGTACGCCCTCGCCGGCGCCGTCACCGCGACCGGGCTCGCCGCGACCGCACTGGTCGCGCCCTGGACCGCGCGGCTCGTCGACCGGTACGGGCAGGCGCGCGTCGCCGTACCGGCGACCCTGTGCGCCGCGCTGGGCAGTCTCGCCCTGGTGCTGTGCGTGCGGACGGGCGCCCCGGACTGGACCCTGTTCGCCGCGTACGCCGCCACCGCGACCACGCCCAACACCGGGGGCATGTCCCGCGCCCGCTGGACCCACCTCCTGGGCGCCGACCGGGACGCCCTGCACACCGCCAACTCCTTCGAACAGGCCGCCGACGAGCTGTGCTTCATGCTGGGCCCGGCCCTCGCGGCGTTCCTGTGCGGCACGTTCTTCCCGGAGGCGGGCACGCTGACCGGCGTGGCCCTGCTGGTCACCGGCGTCCTCGTGTTCGCCGCCCAGCGCTCGACCGAGCCGCCTCCTCAACCCCGTACGAAGTCGGCTTCTCCCCTGCGCTCCCCCGGCTTCGCGCCGCTGCTCGCCGTATGTCTCGCGCTGGGGGCCGTGTTCGGGGCGACGGAGGTCGTCACGATCGCGTTCGCGGACGCGCGCGGGCACGCCACGGCGGCCGGGGCCGTGCTGGCGCTCCAGGCGGCCGGGTCGTGCGCGGCCGGTCTGGTCTACGGGGCGGCGCGGCCGTCCGGGCCGGCCTCCCGGCGGCATCCGTGGAACGTGGCCGCGATGACCGTCCTGCTGACGCTTCCGCTGCTCGCGAGCGCCGCGGCCGGCTCGCTCCCGCTGCTGGCCGGCGCGCTGCTGGTCGCCGGGACGGCGACCGCGCCGACCATGGTCACCACCATGGCCCTGATCCAGGAGCGCACCCCCGAGGGCAGGCTCAACGAGGGCATGACCCTGGCCGTGACCGGTCTGCTCGGCGGGATCGCCTGCGGCAGCGCGATCGGCGGCCGGGTGGCGGAACATGTCTCCCCGGCCGCCGGATTCGCCGTGCCGGTGGCAGCGTCCGCGACGGCGCTGCTGCTGTCCCTCGCCGCCGCCGGGACCACCGACAGAACCGCAGCCGGAACCACCGCCGGGAAAGCCGCCGCACCGGCCGATGGAACCACCGCCGGGAAAACCGCCGCACCGGCCGATGGAACCACCGCCGGGAAAACCGCCGGACCCGCCGCCCGAGAAGCCGCCGGACCCGCCGACGGAACCGCCGCCAAGAAAGCCACCCCCACCACATGAAGCCCGCGCACACAGCAAAAGCCCCGCTGCTCGGAAGCAACGGGGCTTTTGCCCACATGGGATGGATCTTGTGGAGATGGCGGGAATCGAACCCGCGTCCAACGGTGCGGAACCAGGGCTTCTCCGTGTGCAGTTCGCTGCGATTTTCTCGGCCCCGGCGATCACGCGAACAAGTCGCCGACGGGCCCAGTCACTGTTTGTTTTCCCTCTTCACCCCGTGACCGAGATCAAGGTTTAGTCCCCTAGCTGATGCCAGGAACCGGGTCGGGAACACTCCCGGGCTGACACTCCCATAAGAGAGCAGACGCTGTCGCTACCTGAGATCAGGCGGCGAGAGCGAACTGCTCGGGAGAATCGCTCTTGGAATTGGCGATTATTTTTTTCGGCCTGTGGTTTACGAGATCATGGCCGCTTTCTCGACACGCTTCCCCTGCCTCGACAACCGCTGTCGAAACCGATCATCCCCATGTTGTTTTTTCAAGACCCTCCGGAGAGGGACGCGCACCCGCTGTGGGGTGCAGATGCCATCGTACGTGACCGACGGACGTCGATGCCACCGTATTCCTACGCGTTCCTACGCGCCCCGCTGCCGCCGCTTGGCCGCCGCGATCGCGCGGTCCGTCTCCCGGCGGTCCTGCTTCTCCCGCAGGGTCTGGCGCTTGTCGTACTCCTTCTTGCCGCGCGCCAGCGCGATCTCGGCCTTCGCCCGGCCGTCCTTGAAGTACAGGGCGAGCGGCACGATCGTGTGCCCCGTCTCCTCGGACTTCACCGCCAACTTGTCGATCTCCTCGCGGTGCAGGAGCAGCTTGCGCTTGCGGCGCACGGAGTGGTTCGTCCACGTGCCCTGGAAGTACTCCGGGATGTGGGCGTTGTGCAGCCACGCCTCGCCGTCGTCGATCTGGACGAAGCCGTCGGCCAGCGAGGCCCGGCCCTGGCGCAGCGACTTCACCTCGGTGCCGGTGAGCACGATCCCCGCCTCGTAGACGTCGATGATCGCGTAGTCGTGCCGGGCCTTCTTGTTCTGCGCGACGATCTTGCGCTTGCCGTCCTTGGCCCTGCCCTCGGCCGGCTTGCCCTGCTTCGGCTGGGACTCTTTCGGTACGTACATTCCCTTGCTCATAGTGCGGCCATTTTCGCACCACGAGGGGGCCCGGGGGAAAGCCGATTACGCGGTTCGCGCCCGGCGGAACCACGACCGGTCCGCCGCGGCCTCAGGCCGTGTCGCCCAGCCCGCTCAGGACGGTCTCCGCGCGCTCCAGCGCCCCGTCGTCCGCCTCCAGGTCGGGGGCGACGCCCTGGCCGTCGACGCTGCGGCCGGACGGGGTGCGGTAGTGGCCGACGGTCAGCTCGGCGACGGAGCCGTCGGGCAGCCGGCTCGGCATCTGCACCGAGCCCTTGCCGAAGGTGCGGGAGCCCACGACGACCGCGCGGCCGCGGTCCTTCAGCGCGCCGGTGAGCAGCTCGGCCGCGCTCATCGTGCCGCCGTCGACGAGCGCGACCAGGGGCCTGGCGGTGTCGCCGCCGGGCTCGGCGTGCAGGGCGCGCTGCTCGCCGTCGACGTCATAGGTGGCGACGAGGCCGCCGTCGAGGAAGACGGAGGCGGTGGAGACGGCCTCGGTGACCAGGCCGCCGGAGTTGCCTCGCAGATCCAGGACGATCCCGGCGTCGGCCGGGGCCTCGCGGACGGCGGTGCGGACGGTGTCGCCGACGCCCTTGGTGAACGCGGCGACCGTGATGACGGTGACGCCGTCGGCGAGCCGGCGCACGGTGACGGAGTCGGTGGACAGGCGGGCCCGGCGCAGGGTCTCGGTCCACGCGCGCGTACCGCGTTCGAGGCCCAGCCGGACGGTGGTGCCGGCGGGGGCGTCCGTGGCGTCGCCACGGAGTAAGGAGACGACGTCGGTGACCGGGCGTCCCTCGACCTTCGAGCCGTCCACGCTGCTCAGCCGGTCGCCCGCGCGGATCCCCGCGGCGGCGGCGGGCGACCCGGACTGCACCTTGGTGATCTCGATCCGCCCGTCCCGCTCGCGCCGTGCCTCCAGGCCGACGCCGGTGTACCGCCCGTCCAGGGAGTCCGCGAACTCCTCGTACTCGCCCTCGGAGTACACCGCGGCCCAGCGGTCCCCGCTGCGGCTCACGGCGCGCTCGGCGGCCTCCAGGGGCGACTTCCCGTCGGCCATCGCCTCCTCGGCGGCCCTGGTCACCGCCTCGGGGTGACCGACCGGAGCGGCCGGACGGGACTCGGCGGACCCCGTCCCGCGCCCGCCGCCCGGCAGCGAGCCGGTCGCCGCCCCCGCGACGAGCACACTCGCGAAAACCAAGGTCAGGGCGGCCCCGCGGCCGAAGCGACGGGACGGACAGAACGGGTCACGGCCTGACATGGCCGTGAGTCTAGGGGAACGCGAAGGGGCCGTACGTTCGCTTGACCGTACGACCCCCTTGGCATGCGTCACACCTTCAGGTACTTGCGCAGGGCGAAGAAGGCGGCCAGGGCCGGCATCAGGACGCTCGCGGCGAGGATGAGCGGGAGCTTCGTCAGGACGGCGTCCCAGCCCACGAAGTTGATGAGGGTCAGCTTCTCGGAGAGCTCCATGCCGTGGTCGACGGTGAAGTACCGCCCGATCACCAGGAACGTGCACGCCAGACCGCCTCCGATCAGCCCGGCGACGGCGGCCTCCGCGATGAACGGCGCCTGGATGTAGAACCCGGAGGCGCCCACCAGACGCATGATCCCGGTCTCCCGCCGACGGCTGAACGCCGAGACGCGCACCGTGTTGACGATCAGCAGCAGCGCCACGATCAGCATGAGCGCCATCACGCCGAGCGCGGCCCGGTTCATCAGGTTGAGCAGCTGGAAGAGGTTGTCCAGGATGCCCTTCTGGTCCTGCACCGACTGCACGCCGGCCCGCCCGTCGAAGGCGGTCGCGATGACCTGGTACTTCTCCGGGTCCTTCAGCTTGATGCGGTACGACTCCTGCATCTGGTCCGGCGTGAGGGAGGCGGCCAGCGGGGAGTCGCCGAACTGCTCCTTGTAGTGCTTGTACGCCTGGTCCTGCGACTCGTAGGTGACCGTGTCGACGACCGACATCTCACCGAGGTCCGACTTGATCTGCTTCTTCTGGTCCTCGGTGACCGCGCCCTTGGCGCAGTTGGGGTCGGACTCGGCGTCGCTCTTGTTGCAGAGGAAGATCGAGACGTTGACCTTGTCGTACCAGTAGCCCTTCATCGTGCCGACCTGGTCGCTCATCAGGAGCGACCCGCCGAACAGGGCGAGCGACAGGGCGACGGAGACGATGACGGCGAAGGTCATCGTCAGGTTGCGGCGGAGACCGACACCGATCTCGGACAGTACGAACTGGGCGCGCATGGCGGGTTCTTCGGGCCTTTCCGTGGACGGTCGCGGTCAGTGCTGGTAGCCGTAGACGCCGCGTGCCTGGTCTCGGACGAGGCGGCCGCCTTCCAGCTCGATGACGCGCTTGCGCATCTGGTCCACGATGTTCTGGTCGTGCGTGGCCATGACGACCGTCGTGCCGGTGCGGTTGATCCGGTCGAGCAGCTTCATGATGCCGACGGAGGTCTGCGGGTCGAGGTTGCCGGTGGGCTCGTCGGCGATGAGCAGCTTGGGCCGGTTCACGAACGCGCGCGCGATGGCCACGCGCTGCTGCTCACCGCCGGACAGCTCGCCCGGCATCCGCTCCTCCTTGCCGCCGAGCCCGACGAGGTCGAGCACCTGCGGCACGGACTTGCGGATCTCGCCGCGGGACTTGCCGATGACCTCCTGCGCGAAGGCGACGTTCTCCGCCACCGTCTTGTTCGGCAGCAGCCGGAAGTCCTGGAACACCGTGCCGAGCTGGCGGCGCATCTGCGGCACCTTCCAGTTGGACAGGCGCGCGAGGTCCTTGCCGAGGACGTGCACCTGACCGTGGCTGCACCGCTCCTCGCGGAGGATCAGCCGCAGGAAGGTGGACTTTCCGGAGCCGGAGGACCCCACGAGGAACACGAACTCGCCCTTCTCCACCTCGAGGGAGACATCCCTGAGTGCGGGGCGGGTCTGCTTGGGGTAGACCTTGGATACGTTGTCGAATCGGATCACGGGTGCACCACGGGTCGCCGGGGGTAGATGAGCGTGACCTTACGCGAACCGGGTACGCATGCGCAGTCACCGGTTGCGGTTGCGCGGGGGTTGTGCCCTTTTGTACGGGCGGCGCTCTCCCGAAGCTCCCGGGCGGGCTCCTGGGGAACCTGGCACAGTGGTGGGGGGAACGTTCGCGCCGCCGCGAGCGTTGAGAGTGTGGAACCGGTGCAAGGAGGGCGAGCGCATGACGTACGACCGGCTGGTGTGCGCTAACTGCGCGGCGCCCGTGAGCGAGGGCCGGTGCCCCGTGTGCCGTGCGAACCGCGAGCGGATGCAGCAGGACAACTTCTTCTCGGGCCTGAACCCGATGGCGCTGATCGCGCTGCTGGCGGTGCTGGTGGCGGCGGTGGCGCTGCTCGCCCACCAGAGCGCCTAGCCGTACGACGCCGAAGGGGCCCGGAGCTGAGAGCTCCGGGCCCCTTCGTGTGCGCGCGTACGGTGCGTGCGGGTGCGGCTACCGTCAGGCAGCCGCTCCGCCGCGGCCCTCGACGAGGCGCGGCAGCACACGGAAGCCGACGCCGCCGGCGATCATGGTCGCGGCGCCGAGGATCAGGAAGGTGGTCTGCCCGGCACCGGTCTCGGCCAGCTCCTTGCCGCCGCCCTGGGCGGCGGCGTCGGAGGTGGTGTCCGAGGTGTCGGTCAGCGCGGAGGTACCGGCGCCCTGCGGGGAGGTGTTGCTGCCCCCATCGGGAGTGGTACCGGAACCGCCGGTGGAGGAACCTCCGGTGGTGGTGGAGCCGCCGTTCTGGGAGCCACCGTTCTGGGAGCCACCGTTCTGGCCGCCACCGTTCTGGGAGCCACCGTTCTGGCCGCCACCGTTCTGGTTGCCACCGTTCTGGCCGCCACCGTTCTGGTTGCCACCGTTCTGGCCGCCACCGTTCTGGTTGCCACCGTTCTGGTTGCCACCGTTCTGGCCGCCACCGTTCTGGTTGCCGCCGTTCTCAGCGCCACCATTCTGGTTGCCGCCGTTCTCAGCGCCACCATTCTGGTTGCCGCCGTTCTCGGCACCACCATTCTGGTTGCCGCCGTTCTCAGCGCCACCGTTCTCGGAGCCACCGTTCTCGGAGCCACCGTTCTCAGCGCCACCGTTCTCGGAGCCACCGTTCTCAACGCCACCGTTCTCAGCGCCGCCGTTCTCAGCGCCACCGTTCTCAGCGCCACCGTTCTCAGCGCCACCGTTCTCAGCGCCACCGTCGGTGCAGACGGTAATCTCGCAGGGGTCCGGCTCGCCCGGGTCGCCCGGGTTGCGCGGGTCCTTGTCGCCCTGACCCGTGATCGTCTCCACCAGGTTGCTCGTGCCACCCTCGTTGCCGGTGGCCGATGCGACGCCCGCCACGGTCAGCGAGGCGCCCGCGGCGATCACGGCGCCGGCGGCTATGCGCGCGACCCGGATCCGCGTCTTCTTCGTCATATGGTTGCTACCCCCAGTAGCCGAATCGTGAATGAGGCCGCGTCGGGGCGGTGATCGACGGGAGTAGCTGGGTCGTTCTCTCAGCCCCCCGGTTCACATGCGCCCCAGAGATACGCATGCCACGCTTCACCCTTCCCACTTTTCAAAGCAACGTCAAGGCCGTTGCGCACGCAATGTCCAAGACGGCCCGCTTTGCCGGGAATTGAAAACTGTGAGTGTGACCTAAAAGGCAACCGCCCCTGTTCAAGGGGCGGTTGCCTTATCGACAAACCTACTTCTCCTGCTGCTTGCGCCAGCGAATTCCGGCCTCCAGGAACCCGTCGATCTCACCGTTGAACACGGCCTCGGGGTTACCGACCTCGAACTCGGTGCGCAGGTCCTTGACCATCTGGTACGGGTGCAGGACGTACGAACGCATCTGGTTTCCCCAGGAGTTGCCGCCGTCGCCCTTGAGGGCGTTCATCTTCTCCTGCTCCTCCTGCCGGCGCCGCTCGAGCAGCTTGGCCTGGAGGACGTTCATCGCGGTCGCCTTGTTCTGGATCTGCGACCGCTCGTTCTGGCAGGAGACGACGATGCCGGTGGGGAGGTGGGTGAGGCGCACCGCGGAGTCGGTGGTGTTCACGCCCTGGCCGCCGGGGCCGGACGAGCGGTAGACGTCCACCCGCAGTTCGGACTCGTCGATCTCGATGTGGTCCGTCTGCTCGACGACGGGGAGGATCTCGACGCCCGCGAAGGAGGTCTGACGGCGCCCCTGGTTGTCGAAGGGCGAGATGCGCACCAGCCGGTGCGTGCCCTGCTCGACGGAGAGGGTCCCGTAGGCGTACGGCACCTGCACGGCGAAGGTGGTCGACTTGATGCCGGCCTCTTCCGCGTACGACGTCTCGTAGACCTCGGTCTTGTAGCCGTGCTGCTCGGCCCAGCGCAGGTACATGCGCTGGAGCTTCTCGGCGAAGTCCGCGGCGTCGACGCCGCCGGCCTCGGCGCGGATGTTGACGAGCGCCTCACGGGCGTCGTACTCACCGCTGAGCAGCGTCCGGACCTCCATCTCGTCCAGCGCCTTCCTGACGGCGGCGAGCTCGGTCTCGGCCTCGGCGCGGGTGTCCGGGTCGTCCTCCTCCTCGGCCATCTCGAACAGCACCGCGAGGTCGTCGATCCGGCCGCGCAGGGTGTCGGCCTTCCTGACCTCGGCCTGGAGGTGGGACAACTTGCTGGTGATCTTCTGCGCCTCGTCCGGGTTGTCCCACAGGGACGGCGCGGCCGCCTGCTCCTCGAGCACGGCGATGTCTGCCCTCAGCCTGTCGAGGTCCAGAACGGCCTCGATCGACTCCATGGTCGAGGAGAGGGACTTGAGCTCTTCGGATACGTCGACGACTGCCACGCCCCCAGCGTAACGGCTCCGCCGAGCGGGAACGCCGGTGAGTGCGCCTCGGCTGTGCACCGGCACCGGCACGAACGCCCGGGGGCTCCGCCCCCGGCCCCCCGGCCTGTGCCCACCCACCACCCGATCGGTTGGAGACGAAGGCGGGGGCGAACCCCGGGCCTCAGGGGGACGCCGGTACCGAGTTCTTTGTGTCCTGCGGCGCAGCCCCTTCGTCGGAGGTCGCCGCCCACGTCCCCACCCCCGCCGCCGTCACCAGCACCACCGCCGCCACGCCCAGCGTGATCCGGCGTCGCCGGGTGGCCGCGCGGGCGCGGGCCGAGCCGGGGCGGGGGGAGCCCGCCGTCCGCGGCACCCGCGCGGTGCCGTGCGCGCCGCCGGCGAGCTCGTCGGGCGCGGGCACCCGCATCGAGGTGTGCGTGTCACGGTTGGAGTCCGGCTTCGCGCCGGGCACCAGCGGCACGGACCCGCGCCGTACCGCCGCGGAGGCCGCCGGGGACGGCTCGGCCTCGTCCGGCTCGCCCTGCGGCCCGTCCTCGGCCGCCTCGGCGTCCGGTTCGTCGACGTCCAGCGGCGGCATGCCGGCCAGCGTCGGCAGCTGCTCGCGCAGCCGTGCCGCGAGCTCGGACGCCCGCAGCCGGGAGGCGGGCGCCTTGGCCAGGCACTGCACGAGCAACTGCCACAGCTCGTCGGGGATGCCGGGCAGCGGCGCGACGGTCTCCGTGACGTGGCGTCGCAGCACCGCGCCCGGATGGCCGCCGCCGAACGGCGTGAAGCCGGCCAGCAGCTCGTACAGGACCGTCGCCAGCGCGTAGATGTCGACGGAGGCGCGGGGCGGGAGCCCCTCGACGATCTCGGGGGCGAGATAGTCGGGCGTGCCGATGATCTTCGTGGCGCGGGTCCGCTTGGGGGTGTCGATCAGCTTGGCGACGCCGAAGTCGGTCAGCAGCGCGCGGTGCGAGCCGCCGGGGCCGAGCGGGCCCTGCATGTCGAGGAGGATGTTCTCCGGCTTGACGTCCCGGTGCACGACCCCGGCCGCGTGCGCGACCGCGAGCCCCTCCGCCACGTCCGCGACGATCGCCACCGCGGCCTCGGGCGCGAGCCGCCGGTCGCGGTCCAGCCGGGTGCGCAGGTCGGTGCCGCGCACGAGGTCCATGACGAGCGCGAGATCGTTGCCGTCGACCACCAGGTCCCGGACGGAGACGATGTTCGGGTGCTCCAGGCCGAGCAGGGCGGTGCGCTCCTGCACGAAACGGCCCACCAGCTCCTCGTCGGACGCGAGGTCCTCGCGCAGCAGCTTGACGGCGACGGGGCCGTCCGGTCCCTCGCCGAGCCACACCGTGCCGGCGCTGCCCCGTCCCAGGATCTGGTGGGCGGTGTACCGGCTGCCGATCTTCCGTGCCAAGACTGCTCCTACCGACGCGTGAGCCTCAGCCGATAAAACTACGCGTCCGAAGAGCCAACCTTCACCGCGGAGACGGAAATCACCCGCCGGGAGTCGACAAATCTCCAGACTCGCGGCGTCAGGGGCTCGGTTCGCAGCGGCGGAACCGCGTCAGTTCGTCGTGCCGCCCGATGTTCCGCCCGAGCCGCCGGAGTCCCCGCCCAGGTCGCCGATCCACTTGCCGGCTTCCTCGAACCAGTCGCCGAGCTGCGTCCAGTAGCCCTTGCCGGTGCCGATCCAGCTCTGGAGCGGGCTCAGTTCCCAGATCAGCCAGCCGGCGACGACCAGGATGACGATCGTGAACAGGCAGCCCTTCAGGCAGCCGAGTCCGGGGATCTTCATCGGGTTGGCGCTGCGCTGGCGCGGCTGCCGGGGCTGGCGCGGCTGCGGCGGTTCCGGTGCGGGCCGGCGCTGAGGCTGCTGGGGCTGCTGCGGCTGGGGCGGCGCGTACCGCTGGGGCTGCTGCTGCGGGGCGTACTGCTGCTGCTGTTGCTGCTGCTGCGGTTGGCCGTAGCCGCCCTGCTGCCGGCCCCGCTGCGGCGGGCGCTGCTGGGGCTGCTGCCCGCGCGGTTGCTGCGGCTGCTGCTGCGGGCGGGCGACCTGGCGCTGGGGACGGCGGCGCAGCGGGTCCTCGTCCGGGTCGACGTAGTGGACCTGCGTCTGTTCGTTGCGGTCGCGGGCGGCGCGCAGCTGGTTCTGCCAGGGGTGCGGCTGCTCGGGCTGCTGCCCCTGCTGCCCGTGCCCGCCGGGCTGGTGCGGGGGGACCGGCGGGAGGACGGCGGTCGGGTCCGCGTTGCCGGGGCCGCCGGGGCCCGCGGTGTGCGGCAGGACGGCGGTGGGGTCGGCGGCGCCCGGCGGGTTCCCGGGGCCGGAGGTGTGCGGGAGCACGCTGGTCGCGGCGTTGGGGTCGTACGCGCCGGCGGGAGCGCCGTGGGGCGTGCCGGGGACGGTCGCGGGGGCCGGGTCGGGCGCGAGCACATGGCCGACGCCCTCGGCGGCGGCGATCTGCATCGAGTTCGCGTGCACGCCGACGCCCTCGGCGACGATGCGCAGCCCGCGCGCGAGGTTCTCGGCGCTGGGCCGTTCGTCGGGGTTCTTGCGCAGGCAGCGCTCGATGACCGTCCACAGCGGGTCGGGGACGGTGGACGGGCGGCGCGGCTCGGCGCTCAGGTGCTGGTGGAGGACCTCCAGGGCCGAGCCGCCGGAGAACGGCGGGCGGCCGGTGACCAGTTCGTACAGCAGGATGCCGGCGCCGTAGATGTCGACGGCGGAGGTCTGCGGGCGGCCCTCGGCGGACTCCGGCGCGACGTACGCGGGCGTGCCGACGAACTCGCTGGTGCGGGTCAGGCCCGGGGAGTCCGCGAGGCGGGCGATGCCGAAGTCGGTGAGCATCGGGTGCATCTGGCCGCCGTCCTGCCGCAGCAGCACGTTGGCGGGCTTCAGGTCGCGGTGGACGACGCCGTCGGTGTGGCTGGCGGCGAGCGCGTCGGCGACCTGCGCGGTGAGCAGGGCGGCGGCGACGGGCGTGAGGGGGCCGTTCTCGCGCAGGTAGCGGTGCAGGTCGGGGCCGTCGACGAGGTCCATGACCAGCGCCAGCAGATCGCCCTCGACGACCAGGTCGCGGACCCGGACGATGTTCGGGTGCGTGAGGCGCAGCAGGACGGAGCGCTCCCTGAGGAAGCGCATCACGACGTCGGGGTCGCTCGCGAGCTCCTCCTTGAGGACCTTGATCGCGACGGTCTCCCCGGGCTGGCCGGGCACGGCCGCCTCGGCGCCCGCGGTCTCGCGCTGGCGGGCTCGCCAGACGGTGCCCGTGGCGCCGCGTCCGAGCGGCTCCTCAAGGAGGTACTTGCTCCCTACCGGACGCACGTCATGCGCTCCCTGCTGCTTGCTCGGCTGCCTGCTCGGCCGCTTGTCTGATCTGGTCGTCTGCCGGTGCTACGAAGTCCGGGACCCTGGAGTTCCGGGTTCCGCCCCACTGTAGTGCCGCCGCGCGGCCCCGGGGCTGTCGTCCGACTGTGGGCCTTTGCATAAAGGTTTCGAAGGAACATGAGAAAAAGACGCGCCCTTTGGTTCCTTGGTTGCCGCAGACGGACGTGACCGATCTCAAGCGGTGCTCGAGCGGTCGCCGCCGACGCATCTGTCAGGCACTTTTGCGGGCAGAGCCGACCAATCAAGATCACTTGCCGCTCGGAGGCGGGCGCGTTGTCAGTGACAGGTGCGAGGATGCCTGGAGTACTGGCGTACGTGCTCGTGTCGGGGTGGGGGGAAGTCCGCGCCCGCGCAGAAGGGACCGCTGACGGCGATGCAGATCCGGCTGACCGTCGTAGACCCGCAGGGCCCGCCCTCCGCGGCGCGCGGCCGTGCCGCGAGCTGCGACGTGCTGGTCACGGCGCCCGCCGGTACGGCCCTGGCCGCGGTGGCGTCCGCCCTGGCCGCGGCGGTCACCGGGGAGAGCGGCGCCGCTCCGTCCGGCGGCGCGCAGACCGTGCTGTACGCGGGCGCGGAGCGGCTCGACGCCCAGCGCTGCACGCTCGGCGAGCCGCCGCTGACCGACGGCGCCGTGCTGGCCGTGGGCGCTCCGGCCGACCCGGAGCCCCACCCCGAGGTGGACGATGCCCCGGCCCGTCTGGACATCGTCGCCGGCCCGGACGCGGGCGGGGTCCATCTGCTGCACGGCGGCCAGATCCGCGTGGGCCGCTCCGCCGACGCCGACGTCCCGCTCGACGATCCCGACGTCTCCCGGCTGCACTGCGCGGTGACGCTCTCGGCCGACGGCCAGGTCACGGTCGCCGATCTCGGCTCGACCAACGGCACCACGCTGGACGGCGGCCAGGTCAAGTCCCGTCCGGTCCGGCTGTCCCCGGGCGCGCTCCTCAGGGTCGGCGAGTCCGCCCTGCGGCTGGCTCCGCCGGGAGGCGCGGGGGCGCGGGTGACGACGACGCCGGACGGCGAGGGGCACGTACGCGTGGCGTGCGGCGGCCAGGAGGCCATGGACGGCGGCTCGGACGGTTCCGGCGACTCGACCGGCCCGGACGCTTCCCCCGGGGGGCGCGCGGGGGCTGCGGCTCGGGCGCGCGGGGATGCGCGGCCGTCGTCCGGGATGCGCTACGACGGGGTCCCTGCGGGCGCTGCCCAGGAGTCGGCCCACGCGCGCGGGGCGGGCGGCGGCGACCGGAGCGGGCCGCACACGCGCGTGACGGAAGGCGTCGGCGAGACCGTCGCCGATCACGCCCGAGGGAGCGGCGCGACGGATCCCTCCCCCTCCCCCGGCAGCGCCCACGCGCGCGCGACCGGCGACCAAGACCCGTCGGGCCCGACCGGGCACGCCTACGGCACCGTGGACTGGAGCGACTCGCCGGCCGCCCGGGGCGAGCGGCGCACCCGTGGCTCGGGCGACACGCCCCTGGTGCCCGGCCAGGGCGGCGCACCGCACATCGAGAGCCACGGCGGCGGCTCCCGTCGCCCGGGACCGCCCGGGGGCGGCCTCCCGTCGGCGACGCCGTCCGGCGACCGCACCGCGGGCAGCCCGCGTCCGCCGGCGTCCTCCGACGCCCGCCCGGGAGGCGGCCCGCGTCCCGGCGCGTCCTCCGACGCACGCACCGCAGGCGGCCCTCCGGCGTCCTTCGACGACCGCCCCGCCGTCGCGGAGACGCACGGCGGCCGGGCCGGGCTCGGTTCGTTCGCCTCGGGCGAGCCGGGGCCCGACGCGCGCGGGCCGCACGCGCCCGCGTCCCCGGCCCGCTCCCGTCCGCCCGCCCCGCCGCACGCCCAGGACGACGGCGGCCTCGACCCGCGCGTCACCGCGCCCCACCCCGACGACGAGGCCGGCTCCCAGCCCGCATCCCGCCGCAAAGGCACCCCCCTCCGCGGCACCGACGTTCCCCCGGGCGTGCGCAGGCGCGGGGGGCTCTCCGCGTGGGCGCGGCGGCTGACCGGCGGGCGGGGCGGGGCCCAGGAGGACTTCGGCCCGGAGATCCGTGCGGACGTCGCAGCCGCGGTGGAGCCCACGGCCCCCTACGTCGCCGCCCCGTACCCCGTGCCGGACACCTGGCCCGACCCGGCCGCGCTGCTGCTGACGGCGCTGGGCCCCGGCCCCCGCCTCTGGGAGCGCGGCCCGGGTCACCCGGAGGCCCTCGCGGTGCGGCTCGGCACGGCGGACCGGGCGGCGCCCGACGGCTCGGGCCTGCTGCCCGCCGTGCCGGTGACGGCGGGGCTGCGCGAGGTCGGCGCGCTGGGCCTGGCCGGACCGCGCCCGCGGCTGTCCGGGCTGGCGCGCGCGGTGCTGGCCCAGCTCGCCGCGCTGCACTCCCCGGACACCCTGGAGATCGTGCTGATCAGCACGGACCGGGCGCGCTCCGAGGAGGAGCGCACCGCCGAGTGGTCCTGGCTCGGCTGGCTCCCCCATCTGCGCCCGGGACACGGCCAGGACTGCCGTCTCCTCCTCGCCTACGACCGCGACCAGGCCACCGCGCGCGCCGACGAGCTCATGCGCCGTCTGGAGGACCACCTCGCGGACGCCAGGACCGCCGCGCCCGCGCCGATCCCGGCTCCCCGGGGCACGGCCCGCCGCCCCTCCTGGGCGCTGGCGGACGACTCCGCCGACGACTTCCCCGGCCCGTACACGGTCGTCGTCGTGGACGGCGACCCGGGCGGGGCCGATCTGCGCGGGGCGATGACCCGGCTGGCCTCGGCCGGGCCCCGGGCCGGGATACACGTGGTCTGCCTGGCGGAGACGCCCGCCGCGTCCCCCGCCTCACCGGTGACGGAGACGTACGAGGCCGCGTGCGCGGCGGCGCCCACGTTCGGCGCGTGCGGGGCGGTCGCGCTGCTCAGCGGCGACGTGGCCACGGCGCTGCGGCTGCTGCGGGTCGCACCGACCGGAACCGCCGGGTCCGCAGAAGCCGCGGGGGCGTCAGGGTTCTCCGCGTCCTCCGGCTCCTCCCGGTCCTCCGGTGCGGACGCGGAGCAGCCCGCCGGCCCGGTGGGCCACGGCACCGTCGGCACGGTGGACGCCGTCTCCGCCGCCTGGACCGAGCGGTTCGCGCGGGCGCTCGCCCCGCTGCGCCCCGACGGCACCGGCGGCGAGCGGCACACGCGTGTGTCCGCGCCGCTGCCCCCGTCGGCGCGGCTCCTGGACGAACTGGGCCTCGCCCGGGCCACCCCGGCGTCCCTGATGGCGCGGTGGGCGGACGCGACCGACGACACAGAGGCGCTCGGCGGCCGGGCGTGCGCCGTGCTCGGGGCGGGCCCGCGCGGCCCGGTCCCGGCCGACCTGGTCGCCGAGGGCCCGCATCTGCTGATCGAGGGGCCGCCCGGCAGCGGGCGCACGGAGCTGCTGCGGGCGGTCGTCGCCTCACTGGCCGCCGCCGAGCGCCCCGACCGGCTGGGGATCGTCCTGATCGACGGCCGCGACACCGCGGGCAAGAGCGGCGGGGGCCACGGCGACGGACTGCGCGTGTGCACCGACGTACCGCACGTCACCACCCATCTCACCGCCAACGACCCGGTCCGCATGCGGGAGTTCGCGCAGTCGCTGAGCGCGGAGCTGAAGCGGCGGGCCGAGCTGGTGGGCCGTGCCGACTTCGCGGAGTGGCACCGGCACCGCGCGGTGTCGGGCCGCGTCGTCCCGCAGCGGCAGCCGAGCGGTCAGGGAGGCGGGGCCGCCGACCTCGACGCCCCGCCCAGCTCGACGCTGCGCCTGCGCCCCGGGGCGGCGGCCCGGCAGCGCACCGAGGCGGCCCCGCCGCTGCCCCGGCTCGTGGTCGTCGTCGACGACCTGGACGCGCTGGTCTCCCCCGCCCTCGGCTCGCCGGGACGGCCCGCCGCGGGCTCCGTGATGCGCGCGCTGGAGGCGGTGGCCCGGGAGGGTGAGCGGCTCGGGGTGCACCTGGTGGCCGCCACCGTTCCGGGCGGCCGTACGGCGGAGTCGGAGCCCGCCCGGCAGGCGACGGTGCTGATCACGCTCGACACGCCGGGCTCCGGCGCGGACGAGCCTGCGCCGGGCCGCGGCCGGGTGCGGGGCGCGGACGGCCGACTCACCCCGTTCCAGGCCGGCCGCGTCACCGGCCGCATCCCGCGCACGGCGACCCTGCGTCCCACGGTGGTCCCCCTGGAGTGGCAGCGCATGGGCGACCCCCCGGCCCGCCGCCCCGTACGGGAACTGGGCAACGGCCCCACCGACCTCGCCCTGCTGGCGAGCGCCCTGGAGCGGGCGGCCCGCGAGGTCGCGGCGGCAGAGGTGCCGTCGCTTCTGTAAGGGGCACCGTCAATCCTGTAAGAGACGCCGTCACTCCTGTAGGGGACAGGTGCCGAGAACGCTGCCCGCGCGAGGCCGGCCGGCTCTGCCGCCGCCGACCACGGTGTGACGACCGCAGCCAGTCACGACGCGGTCACGATCGCGCACTTGACACCGCACGCGCTCTTGCCGACCCCCCGCACCCGGCGTAGACCAGTGCCACGGGACAGCGCTCAACGTTCGACGAGGACGAAGAACGGGGCAGTGATGCGCAGCAGCAACACCATCCGGACACGCAGGACCGTGAAGACGGCAGCCGCACTCCTCGCGGGAGCGCTCGCGCTCTCGCTCACCGCGTGCGGCGGCGACGACGACAAGAGCGACGGAGGCGAGAGCGGTCCGGCCAAGGAGCCGGGCAGCAGCGGCCTGACCCTCCCCAAGCTGAACGGCACCACGCTGGAGGTCGCCGCCGTCTGGACCGGCGCCGAGCAGGCCAACTTCAAGAAGGTGCTCGCGGAGTTCGAGAAGCGGACGGGCGCCAAGGTGACGTTCGTGCCCGCGCAGGACCCGATCATCAACTTCCTGGGCTCCAAGGTCGCGGGCGGCCGGCCGCCGGACGTGGCGATGCTCCCGCAGCCGGGCGCGATCAAGCAGGCCGTGGAGAAGAAGTGGGCGAAGCCGCTGGGCGCGGCGGCCCTGAAGGAGCTCCAGAAGAACTACTCGCAGGGCTGGCAGGACATCGGCAAGATCGGCGGCGATCAGTACGGCGTGTACTACAAGGCCGCCAACAAGTCGCTGATCTGGTACAACGCCCAGGTCTTCGAGAACGCGGGAGCCGCCGAGCCCAAGACCTGGGACGAATTGCTCACCACCGCGCAGACGGTCTACGACTCGGGCGTCACCCCGTTCTCGGTGGGCGGCGCGGACGGCTGGACCCTGACCGACTGGTTCGAGAACGTCTACCTCTCCCAGGCGGGCCCGGAGAAGTACGACCAGCTGGCGAAGCACGAGATCAAGTGGACGGACCCGTCCGTGAAGGACGCGCTGACCACGCTCGCGCAGGTGTGGGGCAAGAAGGACTACGTCGCGGGCGGCGCGACCGGCGCGCTCCAGACGGACTTCCCGGCCTCGGTGACGCAGACCTTCACCGGCGGCGACCAGCCGAAGGCGGCCATGGTCTACGAGGGCGACTTCGCGCAGGTCAACATCGACCAGGCGGGCGTGAAGGTCGGCACGGGCGCGAAGGTGTTCCCGTTCCCGAAGGCCGGCGACACCGCGCCCGTGGTGTCCGGCGGCGACGCGGCGGTGATCCTGAAGGACTCCGAGGGCGCGCAGGCGCTGGCGACCTTCCTCGCCTCCCCGGACGCGGCGGCCATCCAGGCGAAGCTGGGCGGCTATCTCTCGCCGAACAAGAACGTCGACCCGTCCGTGTATCCGAACGACGTGCAGCGCAAGATCGCCGAGGCGCTGATCGCGGCCGGCGACGATTTCCGCTTCGACATGTCCGACCAGGCCCCGCAGGCGTTCGGCGGGACGCCGGGCAAGGGCGAGTGGAAGGCGCTTCAGGACTTCCTGAAGAACCCGGCGGACATCGCGGGCACCCAGCAGAGGCTGGAGGCCGACGCGGCGGCGGCCTACGGCGGCTGACGCGATGACGTCCGCCACGGCGGCGGGGGGCGGACCGTCCCCCGCCGCTCCCGGTTCGCGCAAGAGCGTGACCGGCACGCGCAGGACCGTGGCAGCGCTGTTCCTGCTGCCCGCTCTCGTGCTGCTGGGCGCGCTCGTGGTCTACCCGATCGGGTACTCGGTCGTGCGCAGTTTCTACGACCAGTCCGGCGACGGGTTCGCCGGATTCGACAACTACCAGGCCCTGTTCACCGACGACGGCATCCGCACCGCGCTGAAGAACAACGTGATCTGGGTGGTGTTCGCGCCGACGGTCGCGACCGCGCTGGGTCTGATCTTCGCGGTGCTGACCGAACGGGTGCGCTGGGGAACGGCGTTCAAGCTGATCGTCTTCATGCCGATGGCGATCTCGATGCTCGCGGCCGGCATCATCTTCCGGCTGGTGTACGACCAGGACCCGGACAAGGGCGTCGCGAACGCGGTGTGGGTCGGCGTGCACGACACGTTCGCGCAGTCGTCGGCGTTTTCCAAGGCGCACCCGGGGCGGAACTCGCCGCTGGTGCCGGAGAAGGGCGGCGCGTTCATCACCGAGGCGCCCGTGCGCATGGGCGACTCGGTGGCGCTGCCGCTGGTGGGCGTGGCCCCCGACCTGCTGCCCGACGACGCGGAGCGGGCCGTGCTGCCGGCGGGGAAGCTGGGCGAGGTCACCGGCTCGACCTGGCAGGACTTCACCCGCGGCGAGGGCGTCGGCAGGCTGGGGCTGCCGGACGCCTCCGAGGTCGGCTATCCGGGGATGCGGATCGAGGCGGTCAAGGACGGCGAGGTGGTCGCCTCGACGACGGCCGCGGCGGACGGCAGCTTCACGCTTCCCGCGGCGGCCGACGGGGCGCGGCTGCGGCTGCCGGCGAGCAACTTCCAGGAGGCGTACAGCGGCCTGGACTGGCTCGGCCCGGCGCTGGTCACGCCCGCGATCATCGGCTCGTACATCTGGATGTGGGCGGGCTTCGCGATGGTGCTGATCGCGGCGGGGCTGGCGAGCGTGCCGCGGGAGCTGATGGAGGCGGCGCGGGTCGACGGGGCGAACGAGTGGCAGGTGTTCCGCAGGGTCACGGTGCCGCTGCTGGCGCCGGTCCTCGCGGTGGTCGCCGTCACCCTGATGATCAACGTGCTCAAGGTGTTCGACCTGGTCTTCATCATCGCCCCCGGCTCCTCCCAGGACGACGCGAACGTGCTCGCCCTGGAGCTGTACCGCAAGGGCTTCTCCGAGGACCAGCCGGGCGTGGCCAGCGCGATCGCGGTGTTCCTGCTGCTGCTGGTGATCCCGGTGATGTGGTTCAACGTGCGTCGGCTGCGGCGGGAGGTCAGGCGATGAGGGTGCACCTGTCTTTCTGCTGGGGGTCCGGGGGTCGTCCCCCGGATGAAAGCAGTAACGTGCGTCGGCTGCGGCGGGAGGTGCGGCGGTGATCGTCCACATCGAGACCAAGGGGACGACGGACGCGCGAGCCAGGCGGTCGTTCGCCTCTCGGGTCGTCGAGAGGCTCAACGGCGGCCTGGTGCGCGTCTTCCTGATCCTCGTCGGCCTGTTCTGGCTGGTGCCGACCATCGGTCTGCTGATCTCCTCGCTGCGCACGCCGGAGGACATGAGCGCGAGCGGCTGGTGGAAGGTGTTCGCCGAGCCGTCCCAACTCACCGTCGACAGCTACCAGAAGCTGCTGGAGAACGACGACATCACCGGCTCCCTCCTCAACACCGCGCTGATCACGGTCCCGGCGACGGTCCTGGTCGTGGTCATCGGCTCGCTCGCCGGATACGCGTTCGCGTGGATGGAGTTCCCCGGCCGCGACTGGTGGTTCCTGGGCGTGGTCGGCCTGTTGGTGGTGCCCGTGCAGGTGGCGCTGATCCCGATCGCCGAACTGTTCGGCAAGATCGGTCTGTTCGGTTCCGTCCTCGGGGTGATCCTGTTCCACGTCGGCTTCGGTCTGCCCTTCGCGGTGTTCCTGCTGCGGAACTTCTTCGCGGAGATCCCCCGCGAGCTGCTGGAGGCGGCCCGTCTCGACGGCGCGGGCGAACTGCGCCTGTTCGCACGGGTCGTGATGCCGCTGGGCGGCCCCGCGATCGCGAGCCTCGGCATCTTCCAGTTCCTGTGGGTGTGGAACGACATGCTGGTCGCGCTGGTGTTCACCGACGCGGACAGCCAGCCCGTCACGGTCGCCCTCCAGACGCAGGTACGGCAGTTCGGCAACAACATCGACGTGCTGGCGCCGGGCGCGTTCATCTCGATGGTGATCCCGCTGGCCGTGTTCTTCGCGTTCCAGCGGCAGTTCGTGTCCGGCGTGATGGCCGGCGCGGTCAAGTAGGCAGGCGGGGCGGGCACAGCCGTCAAGTAGGCGGCGTAACAAGGGGGGTGGGCCGTCAACGGTCCACCCCTCGCCGTTCACCCGGTGTCCCCCGTATGACGTAGGCGAACGTAACCAAGTCACTCCATCGGCCGTTCCCGGGCAAAGCCCTGTCTTCTGCCCGCGCCGACCCATGGACGTCCGTTGCCCAGCTTCAGTGTCATCGCCCGCCACCGCCCTCACCGCGTTCCGGGCGCGCCCGTGCCGGCGCGGGCGCGGCTGCGGCACACCGTCGTCCGGCTGGGGCTGAGGCGCGGTCTCGGGCGCGCCCACCGTGCGCTGCGGGCGGTCGCGTACACGGGACGCCGGGCGCACAAGGCGGCCGTGAAGTCCGGCCGCGCCCTGCGGGCGGCGGCCCTGAGGGCACACCACCGGATGCGCCTGCGGCAGGCGGGGCCGCGCGCCCGCCCGACGGCGCCGGCCCGCCTGCCGCACCTCGTGCCCGCCGGCCTCGGCCACCGGCCCGCCGTACGCGCCGCCCGGCCCCTCACCCGACCCCGGCCCGACGCCCCGCTCCCGCGCACGCCCCCTGCGCCGTCGACCCGCTCCCCGCACACCCCCACCCCGCACACCCCCGCCCCGCGCACCCCGGAGCGGCTCCCCACCGCCCCGCTCACCACCGTGCCGCAACCCGCCGCCCCCGCCCCCGTCACCGAGCGCCTCTGACGCCGTTTGCCCGTCCGGGAGCCCTCCGGCGACCACCGACAGAGAAAGAGCAGAATGCCCCGCTTCAGCATCATCGTCCCGTCCCACGGGGTCGTGGGCCGGCTGTCCCAGGCGCTGGACTCCGTCCTCGCCCAGTCCTTCGGCGACTTCGAGCTGATCCCGGTCTGCGACGCGCCCGACGCCCCGGCCGCGACCGTCGCCGCCGGCTACGCCGAGCGGGACTCCCGGGTGGCCCCGGTGCACTCGCCGCCGTCGGCGGGCCTCGCCGGGGCGCGCAACACCGGGATGCGGGCGGCGACCGGCGCCTACCTGCTGTTCCTCGACGGCGACGACACCCTCGCGCCGGGCGCGCTGACCGCCCTGGACGCCCGTCTGACCGAGACGGGCGACGTCGACGTCCTGTACGCCGAGCACGAGCGCGCGCCCTGGTGGGAGGGCGAGCCGGCCAACCCGGCCGCGCCGCTGCTGGCGAGGACCCCGAAGGGCGCGTTCGCCCCCGCCGACGCCCCCCGGGTGACCGGCGTGGAGCTGCCCGCGTGGAGCGCGGCCTACCGGCGGGCGTTCCTCGCCGAGCACCGACTCGCCTTCCCCGACGGCCACTTCACCGACCTCGGCTTCGGCGGCCTGGTCACCGTGCGCGCCCAGCGCGTCGCGGTCCTGCGCTCCGTCGTCGTACGGCACCGGCTGCGCCGGCAGGGCAGCCGGCTCAACCTGCCGGGCGCGCACCACGCCGAACTGCTGGACCGCGTCGAGCTGGTGCTGTCGGCGGCAGCCGAACTCGGCCTGTGGGAGCGGCGGTCGGGGCCGCTGTTCGAGCAGCTCTTCGCCCTCGTCCTGAGGACGGCCGCCCATCCGGCACGGCTGCCGGGATCGAGCCGCCGCAAGTTCTTCCGCCGGGCCGGCCGCCTCTACCGGCGGCACCGCCCGGCCGGTTTCCGCCCGCCCGGCGGAAGCCTCGGCGTGCAGCACCGGCTGCTCGCGGCGGGAGCGTACTCCGCGTTCCGCGCGCTGCGCGGCGCCAACCAGCGGGCGTCGGCCGCCGCCCAGCGCGTCCCGCGCCCCGGCGGTCTGCGCACCCGCCTGTACTACCGCCGCCAGCTGCGCCGGCCCCTCGACCCGAACCTGGCGGTGTACTGCGCCTACTGGGGCCGCGGTTACGCGTGCAGCCCCGCCGCGATCCACGCCAAGGCCGCCGAACTCGCCCCGCACATCCGCTCGGTGTTCCTCGTCGAGCCCGACCATGCGCACGCCATGCCCGCCGGGGTCGAGCACGCCGTCCTCGGCAGCCGCCGCGCCTGGCAGGCCCTGGCCCGCGCCAAGTACCTCGTCAACAACGCCAACTTCGCCGAGGGCGTGGTCAAACGCCCCGGCAGCGTGCACGTGCAGACCCAGCACGGCACGCCGCTGAAGAAGATGGGCGTCGACCAGTCGACGTACCCCGTGGTGGCGGCGGCGACCGGCAGCTTCACCAAGCTGCTCGGCCGGGTCGACCGCTGGGACTACAACCTCTCCTCCAACACCCACTCCACCCAGATGTGGGAGCGCGCCTTCCCCGGCTCGTACGAGCACCTCGAGTACGGCTATCCGCGCAACGACGTCTTCTACACGGCGACCGCGGACGACGTCACCCGGATCCGGCGCGAACTGGGCGTCCCCGAGGGCAAGACGGCCGTCCTGTACGCGCCGACCCACCGCGACTACCGCAGCGGCTTCGACGGCGGCCTGGACCTGGAGGCGTTCTGCGAGGAGGCCGGCGAGGACGTCGTCGTCCTGCTGCGCGCCCACTACTTCTACGACCGGGGCACGCGCGGCGGCACCGGCCGGATCATCGACGTCACCGGGCACCGCTCCTCGGAGGACGTCTGCCTGGCCGCGGACGTCCTGGTCACCGACTACTCGTCGATCATGTTCGACTACGCCAACCTGGACCGCCCGATCGTCGTGTACGCCGACGACTGGGACGTCTACACCGAGACCCGGGGCGTGTACTTCGACCTGTTGGCGGCCCCGCCGGGGCCCGTCGCCCGCACGCCCGAGGAGCTGGCGCGCCTGTTCCGGGACGGCTCGTACGCGTCGGCCGGGTCGCAGGCCCTCAGGGACGTGTTCCGGTCCCGTTTCTGCCAGTTCGACGACGGCCGGGCCGCCGAGCGCGTGGTGCGGCGGGTGCTGCTCGGCGAACCCCCGGAGGCGATCGAGCCCGTGCGCCCGCTCGCCGAGCGCGTCCCGGCCCCCGCCGCCTGCACCCTCGTAAGGAGCTGACCCCAGCAGTGCCTCGCTTCAGCATCATCGTCCCCTGTTTCAAGGTGCAGGGCTTCCTGCGCGAGTGTCTCGACTCGGTCCTCCAGCAGTCGTACCGCGACATCGAGGTCATCGCCGTCGACGACCGCTCCCCCGACGGCTGCGGCGCGATCCTCGACGAGTACGCGGCCCGCGACGACCGGCTGCGGGTCCTGCACCTGCCGGAGAACGTCGGCCTCGGCCGCGCCCGCAACGCCGGCCTGCCGCAGGCGAGCGGCGACTACCTGTTCTTCCTCGACAGCGACGACACCCTCACCGTGGGCGCGCTGCGCGCGATGGCCGACCGGCTCGACGAGGCCGGCGACCCCGACGTGCTCGTCTTCGACTACGCCCGCACCTACTGGTGGGGCGGCACCCGGCGCAACGCCCTCGCGCACGTCCTCGCCGAGTGCGGCGAGGAGACGTTCACGGCGGCCGGCCGCCCCGAGATCCTCGACCTGCTGATGGTCGTGTGGAACAAGGTCTACCGGCGCGGCTTCGTCGAGGAGCACGGCTTCCGCTTCCCGCCCGGCTACTACGAGGACACCCCCTGGACCTTCCCGGTCATGCTCAGCGCCGGGCGCATCGCCACCCTGGACCGGATCTGCCTGAACTACCGCCAGCGCCGGCAGGGCAACATCCTGTCCACCACCAGCCGCAAGCACTTCGACATCCACGACCAGTACGAGCGGGTCTTCGCGTTCGTCGCCTCCCGCCCCGAGTTGCACGGCTGGCGGCCCTACCTGCACCGCAAGATGGGCGAGCACTGCCTGGACATCCTCGCCAAGCCGGACCGACTGCCGCCGTCCGACAAGGGCGAGTTCTTCCGCCGCACCGCCGAGCTGTTCGCCCGCCACAAGCCGGCCGGCGAGCGCGTGCCCGCCGAGCTGCGGGTGCTGGAGGAGCCCTACGCCGTCTACCGGGTCAAGCGGCAGGCCGGCCGGGCGGGCCGGGAGCTGGCCCGGCGCGGGGCGTCGGCGCGCAGGGCTGCCGCGGTGCGCGCCCGCCGGGGGCTGACCGCCGCCCAGGCGCACCGGCCGCTGGACCGGGAGCTCGTCGTGTACTCGGCGTTCTCCCACCGCGGCGTGCTCGGCGACCCGGCCGCCGTCTACCACGCGGCCCGCGAGATCGCCCCCGGGCTGCGCGGGGTGTGGGTCGTGCGCGACGAGGAGACGGCGGCGCTGCTCCCGGACGGGGTGGAGCACGTGCTGCTCGACTCCCCCGCTTACCGGCGGGTGACCGCGCGGGCCGGCTGGTTCGTCAACAACGTCAACTGGCCGGGCACGCTGGTCAAACGGCCCGGCAGCGTCCACATCCACACCCATCAGGGCACCCCGCTGAAGCACATGGCGGCCGACCTGCTGGACAAGCCCGGCGCCCGGCACGGCGTGGACGTGCCGCAGATGCTGCGCCGCGCCGACCGCTGGGACTACAGCCTGGTCGCCAACCTGCACTCGGAGCTGGTGTGGGAGCGGGCCTACCCGTGTCATTTCACCTCGGTGCGGACCGGGAGCCCCCGCAACGACGTGCTGGTGAACGCCGGGCCGGCGGACGGCGCGGCCGTCCGCGCGCGGCTCGGGATCCCCGCCGGGCACACCGTGGTGCTGTATGCGCCGACCCGCCGCGAGTACCGGCGCGGCGGCCATGTGGACCGGATCGACCTGGCCCGGTTCGCCGCCGACCTCGGCGCGGGCCACACCCTCGTGGTGCGGCTGCACCCGTCGCTGGCGACCGGCCCGGCGCGCGGCATGGGGCTGGCCGATCTGCACCGGCGCGGGATCCTGGTCGACGCGACGGACGAGCCGCGCGTCGAGGACGTGATGCTCGCCGCGGACGCCCTGGTCACCGACTACTCGGCCCTGATGTTCGACTACGCCAACCTGGACCGGCCGATCGTCGTCCACGCCGACGACTTCGACGCCTACACGGCCAGTCGGGGCGCCTACTTCGACATCACCGCCGACGCGCCCGGCCATGTCTCGCGCGACCACCGTGAGCTGGTCCGGCTGTTCGCCTCGGGCGACTGGCGGGACGAGGAGTCGGCGCGGCTGCGGGCGGGCTTCCGGGAGCGGTTCTGCGCCTACGACGACGGCCGGGCCGCCGAGCGGGTCGTCCGGACGCTGCTGCTGGGCGAGGTGCTGCCGGAACAGGCCGCGACGGAGGTTCCCTCGCCGTCCGCCGACCACGGCGTGCTGGCCTCCACGTGAGGTCCGGCCGCCTCCGGCCGCGTTCCTGGGCGCCGGCCCCGGGCCGTTCCTGGGTGCTGGCCTTGGCCGTGGTGTTCGCGCTGCTCCAGCTCGCGAACGTCACCGGCCGGGCCAGCCCGGACAGCAAGAACTACCTGTCGTACGCGCTGGGCCTCGGCGGGGCGGACAAGCGGACGGCGGCGGCCGTGACGATCGACTTCGCGTGCGAGAGCCGGGCCGCGTCGGCGAAGCGCCGGCAGAGCGTGGACGTGATCCGGTTCCACCGCGCCGACCCCCGCGGGGAGGTCATGGCGCAGTGCCGCGCGCGGGAGTGGCACACCGTCGAGTCCAGGCTGCGGGCGGGACAGACCGGCGGGCACACCGTGCCGTTCCTGTCGGAGCGCTTCATGCGGATCTTCGAGGCGCGGCCCGGCTATCCGGCGTTCCTGGTCCCGTTCGTCGCCCTGCTCGGCGCGACGTGGGGGCTGTGGGCGGCGGGCGTCGCGGTGACGGCGGCGGGCGGGGTGCTGGCCTTCCTGATCCTGCGGACGCTGGGGTCGCCCACGCGCGTGTGCCTGACCGGGCAGGTCCTGTACTACGTCCTGCCGTGCGGCACGACCTCGATGCGCCCGATGGCGGAGGGCCTGACGCTGACTCTGACGCTGGCGGCGGTGTGGGGGTGCGTGCTGGCCCTGGAGGGTCGGCGGCTGCGGGCCGGGGGGTGGCTGGTGGGCGGGGCGCTGGCGGCCCTGTTCACCGTGAAGCACTCGCAGGCGCTGTTTCTGGGGGTGTGTCTGGCGGGGGCGGGGGTGGTGATCGCACTGCGGGAGCGGCGGGAGGCCCTGCGTGGGGGGCTTGAGGGGCGTGCGGGGCGTGAGGGGCGTGGGGCAGAGGCAGTGGTCGCGGCGGGCCGGCGCGGACAAGGGGCGGTGACGATCGCCGTGATCGGTGTCTGCGGGGCGGCGGGGACGCTGTTCCTGGCGGGGCTGTTGGGCTACCCCTCCGCGACCGAGAGCGTCCAGGACCTGCTGACCCGTCACTTCCAGCGCCCCGACCGGGTCCGCCCGTGGCCGGAGTTCTGGCAGCTCCAGACGAACTTCTGGCCCGAGTGGCTGCGTCGGCAAGTGTGGGAGCCGCTGTTCGCGGCGGCGCTGGCCACAGGGGCGTGGGGGCTGGTGCGCGGGCGGTGCCCGGCCTTCGCGGCGGTCGTGTGCGCCGCCGCGTCCACCGGGTTCCTCACCCAGGCCGGGCATCCCGACATCGACATCTGGGGCGGGCGGCTGATCGTGATCGCGTGGCTGCTGCCGGTGCTGGGCGTGCCGCTGCTGCTGGAGGCCCTGAGCCGGTCGCCGGTCACCCCGCCGTTGCGGGAGGAGTGGGACGGGCAGGAGGAGCGGGCCGACCGGGCTCACTCGATGAGGTGACAGACGGCAAGGGCCTTGACCCGGGCGGGCAGATAGGGCGAATGCGACTGATGCTGCTGAGGGGCCCGGCACGATGGGCTCCGGCCCGACGGGATCCGGCCCGACAGGGCGCGGTCCGACGGGGTGCGGTCCGGTGAACGTCGGGGTGCTGACCCGGCGGGCGGCGCGCGGTGCCACGGCGCTGCGCGGCGGGCGGGGGTGGCGGCCGAGCCCGTACCAGGTGTTCGGGTTCCTGTTCTGGCTGGTGATGTCGCTGGCGTACTGGCGGGTGCCGCTGTGCTGCGACGCAGGTCAGCACGCGGCGGTCGTCGAGCGGCTGCGGGCGGACTTCCTCGACCCGCGTCACCCGACGGCCGATCTGCCGGGCGCGGGCAGCCTCTCCTACTCGCCGTACGCGCTCGCGCAGGGCGCACTGGCCCGGCTGACCGGGCTGTCGGGCTGGAATGTGCTGCGGGTCGCCGGGCCGCTGAACCTGCTGGTCCTGCTGACCGGCGTCGGCCGCTTCACGCGCGTGCTGACGTCCCGGCCGTGGGCGCCCGTGGCGGCGCTGGCCTCGATGACGCTGCTCTGGGGCACCGAACGGGCGTGGGCCGGCGGCCACCTGGCCCTGATGCCGATGACCGGCAACCTCGGCCATCCGTCCACGTTCGCCGTCGGCCTCACCTTCTGGGCGTGGGCGCTCACGGGCACACGCGCGCGTGAGGCGCGCCGGGTGCGGTTCGTGGGACCGAGCGGGCTGCGGGGCTTCACCGGGTACGCGGCGCTGGGCGCGCTGTACGGACTGATCCTGCTGGTGGATCCGCTCACGTGGGTCGCGGCGGCGGCCGGGGGCGCGGCCTTCGTCGCGGGATGGCAGCGGGGGTGGCGGCCGGGGCTGGCGCTGCGGTGGGCGACGACGGGGGTCGCGGCGCTGCTCGTGGCCGCCGCGTGGCCGTACTTCGACGTGTTCGCGCCGACGGCCGGGGACGACGCCGTGGACGCGGCGCACCGGCGGCTGTACGAGGGGCTGGCGGGGCACTGCTGGCTGGCGGCGGCGGGGCTGCCGGCGTTGTGGGCGCGGGGATGGGGGCGCGGGGCGTGGCGGAAGCGGGGCGGTGCGCGGGATCCGCTCGTGCTGATGTTCGTCCTGGAGTGCCTGGTCGTGGCGTACGGCTGGTTCGGCGGCCGGTACGCATACGGACAGCTTCTCGGGCTCGCGCTGGTGCCGCCGCAGTTCGCGCTCGCCGTGGCGCTCGCGGCGCCCCGTCCCTGGGGCGCGGAGCGGCGTGTGCTGGGGGCGGTCGCGGCGGGCGCGGCCTGTCTCGGCTTCCTCACCGTGCAGGCCGGGGCAGTCGTGCCGCGGTCGCTGGACCCGGTCGGCTTCGCGCAGCCGCCGCGCCGGCCCTCGTACGACTGGGCCGCGCGGCACATCCAGCCGGGCGAGACGGTGATCGCCGACGGGAGCCACGCCGTCCACGCGATCGCCGGGTACGGGGCGAACCTGGTCGCGCCCGCCCTGCCGGACGCGGCGCTGGACGAGCGGGAGCGGCAGCGGCGGCTCGGGGACGTCCGCGCCTATCTGTCCCCCGCCTCGACCCGCGCCGAGCGGTCGGCGATCGTCCACCGCCACCGCGTCCGCTGGCTGCTGCTGACGCGCCTGCGTCCGCTGCCCGAGGAGGCGGTGGTGGTGGCGTGGAGCCCGCGGACGGGGGAGGTGCTGGCGCGGGTCGGGTGAGGCCGCCTCCCGCCGTTGACTACTCGATGACGAGCTCGACCTCGATGTTGCCGCGGGTGGCGTTGGAGTAGGGGCAGACCTGGTGGGCCTGCTCGACCAGCTTGCGGCCGGTGGCCTGGTCCAGGGAGTCCGGCAGCTCGACGCGGAGGGCGACCTTGAGGCCGAAGCCCTCGCCCTGCTTGCCGATGCCGACCTCGGCGGTCACGGCGGCCTCGCTGACGTCGACCTTCGCCTGACGGCCGACCAGGCCGAGGGCGCTGCCGAAACAGGCGGCGTACCCGGCGGCGAAGAGCTGCTCCGGGTTGGTGCCCTGACCGTCGCCGCCCAGCTCCACCGGCATGGCCAGCGCGAGGTCGATCTTGCCGTCGGAGCTGACGGCACGGCCCTCACGGCCGTGGGTGGCGGTGGCGACTGCGGTGTAGAGCGCGTCCATGGATGAACCGTCCCTTTCGGAAGTCATGCGTGGTCGGGGGGGTGGCCGGCCCTCGCGCGGTTCGCGTCCGGGCCGTCTCACGAACACAAGTAGAGCACACAATTAAGTTGTGCACAACTTAATTGCCCCGCCCAAGCTACGCTGGAACCATGACCCCGACGTCCACCCCCGCCACCGCGGCCGACGCCGCCACCCCCACAGCCGCCGAAGCCGCCGACACTGCCGCAGTCGGCGAGGAGAGCTGGCTCCAGCTGGACCGCCAGATCTGTTTCTCCCTGCACGCGGCCTCGCGCGCCTTCAACGGCGTCTATCGCGTGATCCTCAAGGACCTCGGGCTGACCTATCCGCAGTACCTGGTGATGCTGGTGCTGTGGGAGGAGGGCGCGCTGCCCGTCAAGAAGCTCGGCGCCCATCTGCGCCTCGACTCCGGGACGCTCTCGCCGCTGCTGAAGCGCCTGGAGTCGGCCGGCCTCGTGCGCCGCGAGCGCAGCGCCCGCGACGAGCGTTCGGTGGAGGTCCGGCTGACGGCGGAGGGGACGGCGCTGCGCGAGCGGGCGCTGCGGGTGCCGCGCCGGATCGTGGCCGCGACCGGGTTCGAGCTGGAGGAGATCCGCGAGCTGAAGGAGCGTCTGGACGTGCTGACCGCCGCGCTGGACTCGGCGGCCTCGGAGGAGGAGCCGGGCGGCGAGGGCTGCGCGGATACCACACGTGTCAACTAAGGCACGCTGAGTTATCCACAGGCTCTGCGGAAGCGGGCGGCGCCTGCTTCACTGTGAGTCGGATCGCACTGGGTGCTCACAAGGGGGAGGTCACGACATGACCTGGTTGATCACGGGCGGTGCCGGTTACATCGGGGCGCACGTCGTCCGGGCGATGACCGAGGCGGGCGAGCGGGCGGTGGTGTACGACGACCTGTCCACGGGGATCGCGGAACGGGTGCCGTCGGGGGTGCCGCTGGTCGCCGGCTCGACGCTGGACGGCCCGCTGCTGGCGCGCGCGCTCGCCGAGCACGAGATCACCGGTGTCGTCCATCTGGCGGCGAAGAAGCAGGTCGGCGAGTCGGTGGACCGGCCCCTGCACTACTACCGGGAGAACGTGGAGGGGCTGAGAGTCCTGCTGGACGCGGTGACCGCCGCCGAGGTGCCCTCGTTCGTGTTCTCCTCCTCGGCCGCCGTCTACGGCATGCCGGACGTGGACCTGGTGACGGAGGAGACGCCGTGCGCCCCGATCTCGCCGTACGGGGAGACGAAGCTGGCCGGCGAGTGGCTGGTCCGCGCGACCGGCCGGGCCACGGGACTGTCCACGGCCTCGCTGCGCTACTTCAACGTGGCCGGGGCGGCGAGCCCGGAGCTGGCGGACGTCGGCGTCTTCAACCTCGTCCCGATGGTCTTCGAACGCCTCACGGAGAACGCGCCGCCGCGCATCTTCGGCGACGACTATCCGACGCCGGACGGCACCTGCGTGCGGGACTACATCCACGTCGTGGACCTGGCGGAGGCCCATGTCGCCGCGGCCCGCGCCCTCCAGGCCTCCCCGGGCCACACCCTGACCCTCAACATCGGCCGCGGCGAGGGCGTCTCCGTCCGCGAGATGATCGACCGGGTCAACGCCGTCACCGGCTACGACCGCCCCGCGACGGTCACCCCCCGCAGACCAGGCGACCCGGCCCGAGTGGTCGCCTCCGCCGACCGCATCGCGGCCCAACTCGGCTGGAAGGCCAAACACGACGTCCAAGACATGATCACCTCAGCCTGGGAAGGCTGGGTACACCACCACCCAGAGGCGGCCCGGGCGTAGCCGGCGGGCGGTGCGTAGGCTGCCGGGATGATCGATCTTGAGCGTGCGGTGGGCGCCGTCGTCGGCTCGGCCGTGGGGGACGCGCTCGGCGCTCCGTTCGAGTTCGGCCCGGAGGGCGCTTTCTCGGAGCGTTTCCCGTCCGCGGGGCATGGTGGCGAGATGTGCGGGGGCGGCGGCTGGGATCCGGGCGAGGCGACCGACGACACGCAGATGGCGGTGTTCGTCGGGGAGTCGCTGCTGGAGTGCGGCGGGCTGGATCCGGCCGACGTCTTCCGCCGGTTCCAGCGGTGGGCGGCCTCCGATCCGAAGGACATCGGCCTCCAGACGGAGGCGGTGCTGAGCAGCGGCGATCCGTGGGACTCGGCTGCCGCACTGCACTTCCAGTGCAGTCAACGCGCGGCGGGCAACGGTTCGTTGATGCGGGCCGCCACCTCCGCCGTGTACTTCGCCGGGCAGGGCCGGGCCGCCACCATGGAGGCCGCCCGCCGTCTCGCCGCGCTCACCCACGGCGACCGCGCGGCCTGGGAGGGCACGGCGGTCCTGCACGAGCTGCTGCGGGTCGCGCTGGCGGGAGGCGATCCGCTGGCCGCGCTCCCGGACGCCCTGGCCGAGGTGCACCCCGAGCACCGCGCCCGCTACGCGACCGTCCTCGCCCCGGACTGGCACCCTGATCTGGCGACCGAGTTCAACGGCGCGGTCTGGCCCTGCCTGGGCTCCGCCGTCTGGGCCGTGCGCACCACCGCCTCCTACGAGGACGCCGTGCGCGCCGCCGTCGACCTCGGCGGCGACACGGACACCGTCGCCGCGGTCACGGGCGCCCTCGCCGGGGCCGTCCACGGCATAGGGGCCGTTCCCCGGCGATGGACGGACGTGCTGCACGTGCCGCTGCCGGGGTTCGGCGACCGGGTGCTGCGCACGGCGGACCTGGACGAGCTGGCGCGACGGCTCGGCGGGGCTTCGCTCACAGGGCCTTGATGGCCTCTGCGGTGGCTCGGGCCAGGGCGTTCAGGTAGTCCTTGGGGAGTTTTGGGGTGCGGATCACCACTGAGCGCCAGTACAGGGGGCCGGAGATCAGGTCGAGTGCCAGTTCGTCGTTCACGTCCTGGCGTACCTCGCCTCGCCGCGCCGCCGCCGCCACGATCTTCAGGGCGACGCCCTCCTGGCCGTCCCGCAGCGCCTTCTGCATGGCCTCGGCGATCTCCGGGTTGCGGGCCGCCTCGGCCTGGAGGTCCGGGATGATCTGCGAGGCCACCGGGTGCCGCAGCGCCCGTGACGTGACCTCGTACAGCACGCGCAGATCGCCCTCCAGGCTCCCCGTCTCCGGCGCCGGCAGGCCCTGCACGGCGATCGCCGAGACGATGTCCAGGACCAGGTGCAGCTTGGAGCGCCAGCGCCGGTACACGGCGGTCTTGCCCACCCCGGCGCGCCGGGCGATGCCCTCGATGGACATCCGCGCGTAGCCGACGGTCGCGAGCTCCTCGAACACGGCGGCCCGGATGGCCTCCGTCACGTCCTCGCGCAGCACGGCCGCTCCGGCGGGGGCCCGGCGGCGCGGACGCGTCGAGGGCTCGTCGGCGTTCGTCGTCATGCCGACCAGCATAGGGCGTTACGACGATACGGGGCCGTCCCCACGCAAACCGGCACCTGACCACACTCTCTCGCTCCACCTGCGTCACGACGAAACGGTTGCGTTCCGACGCCACTTCGACTTACGCTCCCGTTGCGACGATACGGTGCCGTCCCGACGTAAGGGGACGGCAAGAAACGCGTAAGGAAACGCCGCCCGCCGGTGTGCGCCACCCCGAACGCGGCAACCTCCCCCCGAGTGAAAGCAGCGGATGTGAGTCAGGTCCTCCACACACCGCCCCCGACGCGGCCCGTGCCCCACGAAGACCTCGCGGCCCTCGCCGCCCGCCACGGCCTCTCGGTCAGCGGCGCCCGCCCCTCCCTGCCCGCGTACGTGCGCCAGCTGTGGGCGCGCCGCCACTTCATCGGCGCGTTCGCCACCGCCAAGCTCACCGCCCAGTACAGCCAGGCCAAGCTCGGCCAGGTCTGGCAGGTGATGACCCCGCTGCTGAACGCGGCGGTGTACTTCTTCATCTTCGGTGTGCTGCTGGGCACCAAGAACGGCGTGCCGGACTACGTCCCGTTCCTGGTCACGGGCGTGTTCGTCTGGACGTTCACCCAGAGCTCGATCCTGGCGGGGACCCGCGCCGTCTCCGGCAACCTCGGCCTCGTCCGCGCCCTGCACTTCCCGCGGGCCGCGCTGCCGATCTCGTTCTGCCTCCAGCAGCTCCAGCAACTGCTGTTCTCCATGGCCGCGCTGGTCGTGATCCTGCTCTGCTTCGGCGTGCCGGTCTCCGCGTCCTGGCTGCTCGCCGTCCCGGTGCTGCTGCTCCAGTTCACCTTCAACGCCGGCGTCTCCATGGTCATGGCCCGGCTCGGGGCGAAGACCCCGGACATCGCCCAGCTGATGCCGTTCGTCCTGCGCACCTGGATGTACGTCTCGGGTGTGATGTGGAGCATCGACAAGCTGGTCAGCGCGCACAACGACCTGCCGTCCTGGGTCGGCCCCGTCCTCCAGGCCAACCCCGCCGCCGTCTACATCGACCTGATGCGCTTCGCCCTGATCGACTCCTTCCACGCCGGCCAGCTGCCCCACCACGTGTGGCTGATCGCCACGGGCTGGGCGCTGCTCGCCGGAGTCGGCGGCTTCATCTACTTCTGGAAGGCTGAGGAGACGTACGGCCGTGGCTGAGAACACCACCCCCGAGCGGGTCCCCACCGTCGTCGTCGACGGCGTCGACATCGTCTACCGCGTCAACGGCACGGGAGGCGGCCGCGGCTCCGCGACCGCCGCCCTCAACCGCATCCTGCGCCGCGGGAAGGCCGAACAGGCGGCGGGCGTGCGCAAGGTGCACGCCGTCAAGAACGTGTCGTTCGTCGCCTACCGGGGCGAGGCGATCGGCCTCATCGGCACCAACGGCTCCGGCAAGTCGACCCTGCTCAAGGCCGTCGCCGGCCTGCTCCCGGTGGAGAACGGCAGGATCCACACCGACGGCCAGCCCTCCCTGCTCGGCGTCAACGCCGCCCTGATGAACGACCTGACCGGCGAGCGCAACGTCCACCTCGGCGGGCTCGCCATGGGCATGTCCCGCGAGCAGGTCAAGGAGCGCTACCAGGAGATCGTCGACTTCTCCGGCATCAACGACAAGGGCGACTTCATCACCCTGCCGATGCGGACCTACTCCTCCGGTATGCAGGCCCGGCTGCGGTTCTCCATCGCCGCCGCCAAGGACCACGACGTCCTCCTCATCGACGAGGCGCTGGCGACGGGCGACCGTTCCTTCCAGAAGCGCTCCGAGGCCCGTATCCGCGAGCTGCGCAAGCACGCGGGCACGGTCTTCCTGGTCAGCCACAGCAACAAGTCGATCCGCGACACCTGCGACCGGGTCCTGTGGCTGGAGCGGGGCGAGCTGCGCATGGACGGGCCCACCGAGGAGGTCCTCCAGGCCTACGAGGCGTTCACCGGCGGCCCGGACAAGAACAAGGCCAAGCCGAAGGCCGCCGCCTGACCTGCGGGACAACGGCAAGAGAAGGGTGCCCCGAGCCATGCCGGCCCGGGGCACCCTTCTCCCCGTGAGGACTACCTCGCAGGGGCTACCTCGTGGGGACTATCTCGTCCGCGCTACCTCGTAGAGGCTACGAGTGCGTGCGCAGCAGCGTCCTCATCGTCCGCATCGCCACCGACAGGTTCGCCAGGTCGAACGCGTCCGAGCCCTGGATCTCCTCCAGCGTGGTGCGGGCCCGGCCCAGGATCGCCGCGTTCTTCTGCTCCCACGCCTGGAAGCGCTGCTCGGGCGTCGAGGTGCCGTTGCCGACCGCCAGGACGTCCGCGGTCAGCGCCGCGTGGGCCGCGTACAGGTCCTCACGGATGGAGGCACGGGCCATCGACTGCCAGCGGTCGGCGCGCGGCAGCTCGATGATGCGGTCCATCAGCTGGGTGATGTGCAGACGGTCGGCGAGGTCGTAGTACACCTCGGCGACGTCCAGCGGGTCCTTGGCCATCCGGTCGGCCACCGACACGATGTCCAGCGCCGGGAAAGCGGACGAGAACCCGGCCACGCGAGTGGCGAGCTCGTCGGTCACACCGACGCCGGTCAGCTCGTCGTGGATCTTCTGCCACCACTCCAGGTCCGCGCCCCGCAGCAGCTTCGTCAGCTGACCCCACACCTGCTCGACGCGGTCGGCGAAGAAGTCGACGGTCTCGGCGAGCTCCAGGGGCTGCGGCCGGTTGTTCAGCAGCCAGCGCGTGCCGCGCTCGACCAGCCGGCGCGAGTGCAGCCGGATCCGGGTCTGGACCTCGGCCTCGACCCGGTTGTCGAGCTCCTCGACCGCGTCCCACACCGGCGCCGACCGGAAGATCGCCCGCGCCGCTGTCTGCGCCCGCACGATCTCCTCCAGCGAGGCCCCGGTCTCCTCCCGCAGCCGGTGCAGATACGTCGTACCGCCGGTGTTGACGGTGTCGTTGACCAGCACCGTCGTGGTGATCTCACGGCGCAGCGGGTGGTTCTCGATCTGCTCGGCGAATTGCTCGCGCAGCGCCGTCGGGAAGTACGCGTACAGCAGGGAGTGCAGGTAGGGGTCGTCGGGCAGCGTGGTGTGCAGCAGCTCGTCCGACACCGTGATCTTCGTGTACGCCATCAGCACGGCGGTCTCCGGGCTGGTGAGGCCCTGCCCGGCGCCGAGCCGCTCGCGGATCTGCCGGTCGGTGGGCAGGAACTCCAGCGCGCGGTCCAGATGACCCTCCCTGACCAGGTGGCGCAGGAAGCGCTGCTGGGCGTGGAGCATGTCCTTGGACTGGGCGAGGGCGTTGGCGATCGCCGTGTTCTGCGCGTAGTTGTTGCGCAGGACGAGCGCGCCGACCTCGTCGGTCATCTCGGCGAGCAGCTTGTTGCGCTGCTTGACGGTCATGTCGCCCTCGGCGACCAGCCCGTTGAGCAGGATCTTGATGTTCACCTCGTGGTCGGAGGTGTCCACGCCCGCGCTGTTGTCGATGGCGTCCGTGTTGATCTTGCCGCCGGTGCGGGCGAACTCGATCCGGCCCAGCTGGGTCAGGCCCAGGTTGCCGCCCTCGCCGACGACCTTGACGCGCAGGTCCTGGCCGTCGACGCGGATCGGGTCGTTGGCCTTGTCGCCGACGTCCGCGTTCGACTCCGTGCTCGCCTTGACGTACGTGCCGATGCCGCCGTTCCACAGCAGGTCCACCGGCGCGCTGAGGATCGCCTTCATCAGGTCGGCCGGGGTCACCTTGGTGACGCCCGCCTCGATGCCGAGGGCCTCGCGGATGTGCCCGTTGACCGGGATCGCCTTCGCGGTGCGCGGGAAGACGCCGCCGCCGCCGGAGATGAGAGAGGTGTCGTAGTCGGCCCAGCTGGAGCGGGGCAGCTCGAACAGGCGGCGCCGCTCGGCGTAGGAGACGGCCGCGTCGGGGTTGGGGTCGATGAAGATGTGCCGGTGGTCGAAGGCGGCGACCAGGCGGATGTGCTCGCTCAGCAGCATGCCGTTGCCGAACACGTCACCGGACATGTCACCGATGCCGACGACCGTGAAGTCCTCGACCTGCGTGTTCACGCCAAGCTCCCGGAAGTGCCGCTTCACGGATTCCCAGGCGCCGCGCGCGGTGATGCCCATCGCCTTGTGGTCGTAGCCGGCGGAGCCGCCGGAGGCGAAGGCGTCGCCCAGCCAGAAGTCGTAGCTGCCGGCGACGTCGTTGGCGATGTCGGAGAACGTCGCCGTGCCCTTGTCGGCGGCGACCACCAGGTAGGTGTCGTCCTCGTCGTGCCGCACGACGTCCGCCGGGGGCACGACCTCCCCGGCGACCATGTTGTCGGTGATGTCGAGCAGCGCCGAGATGAACGTCCGGTAGCTGGCGACGCCCTCCGCCAGCCACGCGTCGCGGTCCGCGGCCGGGTCGGGCAGCTGCTTGGCGACGAAGCCGCCCTTGGCGCCGACCGGCACGATGACGGTGTTCTTCACCATCTGCGCCTTGACCAGGCCGAGGATCTCCGTGCGGAAGTCCTCACGCCGGTCGGACCAGCGCAGACCGCCGCGCGCGACCTTCCCGAACCGCAGGTGCACGCCCTCCACCCGCGGCGAGTACACCCAGATCTCGAACGCGGGGCGCGGCGCGGGCAGATCGGGGATGGCCTGCGGGTCGAACTTCATCGACACGTAGTCGTGGGGCGCGCCGCTCGCCGTCTTCTGGAAGAAGTTGGTGCGCAGGGTCGCCTTGATGACGGTGAGGAAGGAGCGCAGGATGCGGTCCTCGTCGAGGGACGCCACCTGGTCCAGGGCCGCCTCCAGCTCCTCCAGCAGCGCGTCGACGATCTCCAGCCCGGCGCGCTGGCGGTCCGGCGACATCCGCGCCTCGAACAGCGACACCAGCAGCCGCGTGGTGTGGACGTTCGTGCGGAGGGTGTCCTCCATGTAGTCCTGGCTGAACGTGGACCCGGCCTGCCGCAGGTACTTGGCGTACGCGCGCAGCACCATCGCCTGCCGCCACGTCAGACCCGCGCCCAGCACCAGCGCGTTGAAGCCGTCGTTCTCCGCCTGGCCGGTCCAGGTCGCCGAGAACGCCTCCTGGAACCGCTCGCGGGCGTCGTCGCCGAGGTGGTCGCCGGCGCCGCCGCGCAGCGACTTCGGGATGCGCAGACCGAAGTCGTAGATCCAGGCGACGCTGCGGTCGGAGCAGCGCAGCTCGTAGGGCCGCTCGTCGATGACCTCGACGCCGAGCCGGTTGAGGACCGGCAGCACCGCCGACAGGGAGATCGCGTCGCCCTTGCGGTAGATCTTGAAGCGGCGCTCGTCGGGCGCGGCGCCCACCGGCTCGTACAGGCTGAGCGAGAAGTTCCGCTCCTCGGTGAGCCGTTCGAGGTGGACGAGGTCGGAGACCGCCGAACGCGGGGTGTGGTCGGCCTTGTAGCCCTCGGCGAAGGCGTTGTTGTAGCGGCGCAGCAGCTCCGCGGCCCGCTCCTCGCCCAGTTCGGCGTTGAGCGCCTCGGAGAACGCGTCGGCCCAGGAGCGGGCCGCCTCCACCAGCCGGGCCTCGATGCGCTCCTTGTCGGCGTCGGACAGCTGCGGCAGTTCGGTGCCCGGCGGGACCCGGACGACGAAGTGCAGCCGGGACAGGATCGACTCGGTGTTCCAGGCGGTGAAGTCGACGCTGATGCCGCCCAGTTCCTCCTTGAGGATGTCGATGATCCGAAGCCGGACGCCGGTGGTGTAGCGGTCGCGCGGCAGGTAGACGAGGGCCGAGTAGTAGCGCCCGTACTCGTCCTGGCGCAGGTACAGCCGCAGCCGGCGGCGTTCCTGGAGGTACAGCACGGACGTCACGATGGAGCGCAGCTCGTCGACCGGGGTCTGGAACAGCTCGTCGCGCGGGTAGGTCTCCATGATCTGGAGCAGGTCGCGCCCGTCGTGGCTGTTGGGCGAGAAGCCCGCGCCCTCCAGGACGGCGTCCACCTTGCGCCGGATCACCGGGACCCGCAGCACGGACTCGGTGTAGGCGGCGGAGGAGAACAGTCCGAGGAAGCGCCGCTCGCCGACGACGTTGCCGTCGGCGTCGAACTTCTTCACGCCCACGTAGTCCAGGTACGACGGCCGGTGCACGGTCGCCCGGCTGTTGGCCTTGGTGAGCACCAGCAGCTTGTGCTCGCGCGCCTTGGCGCGGGCGTCGGCCGGGAGCCGCTCGAAGGAGGGGCTGACGGGGTGGGCGTCGCCGCCGGCATGGTGCGGGTCGGCCCGCAGGATGCCCAGACCGGTGCCGGGCACGGCCGCGAGGGAGTCGTCCTCGCGCAGTTGGTACTCGCGGTAGCCGAGGAAGGTGAAGTGGTCGTCGGCGAGCCAGCGCAGCAGCTCGCGGGCCTCCTCCACCTCGGGCCCGGGAAGGTCGCCGGGGACGGGCTCGTCGCCCAGCCGGCCGGCGATGCGCAGCGCCGCCTCGCGCATCTTCTCCCAGTCCTCGACGGCCTCGCGGGCGTCGGACAGGACGCGCAGCAGGTCGGCGGTGATCTGCTTGAGGTCGGCGCGGTCGGTCTCGCGGTCCGTCTCGACGTGGATCCAGGACTCGACGTGCGCGTCGTGCGGGAGGTCGCGGGAGGAGGGCGCCGCGGGGAGCACCTCGATGAGCTTGCCGGTGACGTCGCGGCGGACGACGATCTGCGGGTGGATGACGAGGTGGATGCCGCGGCCCTGGCGAGTCAGCTCGTTGGTCACCGAGTCGACGAGGAAGGGCATGTCGTCGGTGACGACCTCGACGACGGAGTGGCTGGCGGTCCAGCCGTTCTCCTCGACGGTGGGGGTGTGGACGCGCACGTTCGCCGTGCCCTGGGGCCGGTTCTCCGCGAGCCGGTAGTGGGAGAAGGCGGCTCCGAAGACATCGACCGGGTCACGGTGGGTGAGGTCCTCGGGGGCGGTGTGCAGGTAGTAGCGCTGGAGGAACGAGAGCACGGATTCGTGGTCAGGGGCTCCCGGGGTTCCCGGAGTGCCCTCGCCCGTCGTCCCGGTCGGTAGGTGCGCCCCGACCGGGCTGTTCTCAGCGACCCGGGCCGCCCTCTCGAGCAGCTCGGCCTTGGCTTCGTCCAGCTTGGTCTGCATTGTCCTCTGGCTCCTGTCGCGCGCCGTTGCGTGACGTAGAAGGAAGTACGGTCCCTTTCCCTCCGGCATGTCGCCACGACGCGGGGTGTCCGGTCTGCTCCGACGCTATGCCGCAAGGTGAGATGAGCGGGGGGATATCGGCCATACTCGGTGCGTCCCGGGGGTGTGACGCTGCTCTCTGCACCGCCGGCTCCGGGGATCGGCACGGCGTCCTGGGGGTTCTCATGACCCCGTCCCGCCCGCGAAGACCAGCGACCGCCGCCCGGGCCCGGAGTTCGTCCGAGGTCACCGGGCGCAGGGCAGGGGCCACGACGCCCCCGCGAACTATCGCGCTGATCACGCCACCAGGCTATCGCCCCCGACCCGGGGCCCGTCATGAGCCGTATGTGTACAAAACAGGGGGTGGAAGTTTGACGTTCTGCACAGGGGCGGGGGCGGGTGGGGTGTGTGAGGGGGGTGGCGCGGCAGGGTGGGGGTGCGGGGGCAGGAGTTGGCGGGCGCCGGGCCGCAAGGGTCGCGGGCCCAAGAGGTGCTGAGACGCAAGGGTCGCCGGGCCGCAGGGGCGTAGAGGTCGACGGGGCGCGGGAGGTCGCGGGGCGCAGCGGTCGCCGGACGTAGGGGTCACCGGGGCGTAGGGGCCAACGGGGCCGACGGGACGCAGGGCGTCGTGGGGCCCATCGGTCACCGGGGCGCAGGGGTCGCCGGGGGCCCGTGCCGGGGGGACCCTGAGAACATGCCGCCTCTTGGCGAGGGCGCCCCCAAGAGGCAGGTCGGCCGCGCGTGAAGAGCGTCCGTCCGAGAGGAGCCGCCGACATGACCGCGAAGATCCTCATCGTCACCGGCGACGCAGCGGAGAGCCTGGAAGTGCTGTACCCCTACCAGCGCCTGCGCGAGGAGGGCTACGACGTCCACATCGCGGCGCCCGCCCGCAAACGGCTCCGCTTCGTCGTGCACGACTTCGAACCCGGCTTCGACACCTACACCGAGAAGCCCGGGTACACCTGGCCCGCCGACCTCGCCTTCTCCGAGGTCGACCCCGGTCAGTACGCCGCCGTCGTCGTCCCCGGCGGCCGCGCCCCGGAGTACCTCCGCAACGACCCCGAGCTGCGCAAGATCCTCAAGTCGTTCTTCGACGCGGACAAGCCGGTGGCCCAGATCTGCCACGGCCCGCTCCTCACCGCCGCGGTGGACGGCCTCACCGGCCGCCGCGTCACGGCGTACCCGGCGCTGGAGCCCGACATGCAGACCGCCGGCGCGACCTTCCAGGACGCGGAGGCGGTCGTCGACGGCACCCTGATCTCCTCCCGCGCCTGGCCGGACCACCCGGCCTGGATGCGCGAGTTCCTGAAGATCCTCCGCGCGAAGACGCCGGCTGGCTGAGCTGCGGGGATGGGTGTCCGGGGCTGGGCCGCTGCGGGCCGGCTGTTGACGCGGTCGGACCCACAGGTCGGCCTGTGACGCGGTGCGGCTGCGAGGCGATCGGGCCGCGGGCCGGCTCGTGACGCTGCCGGGCTGCGGGTCGGCCCGCGCGGGGGTCCGGCCGCGCGTCGGCTTGCGACGCGGCACGGCCGCGAGTCGGCCGGCAGCGCGGTCGGGCCCGGCGGGTCGGCCCGTGCGAGGTCCGGTTGCCGGCCTACGCGGGGCCGGGCCGGACCGCGTCGGTCCGGGCGTGGGCCGGCGGTGAGTCGGTGCTGCCCCCGGAGGGCTTCGTGCGGAGTACCGCGCGGGCCTGTTCCGCTGCGCGGGCGGTGCTCTCGGCGACGAAGTCGAGGAAGCGGGCGATGTTCTCCAGGCGGTCGGCGGTCGGAGTGTCGGGGCCGAAGACGCCGACGCCCTGCCGCGCGAGCTCGACGATCTGGGCGACGGACCGGGCGCTGGCCATCATCGACTGGTACCAGACGTCGTCGTCGACGACATACCGCTCACGGCGGCGCTCGTCACGCTCACGCCGGGCGAGGCCCTGGCTCTCGAGGAACCCGATCGCCTTGGAAACGGACGCCGGGCTGACCTGGAGCCGCTGGACGAGTTCGGACGCGGTGAGGCTGCCGCTGTCGGTGAGGGTGAGGCAGGCCATCACCCGGGCGGTCATCTTCGGCATGCCCGACGCCATCATGACGGTCGTGAACGTCTCCTCGAACTCGCGCACGGCCTCGCCGTCCCGCCCGTAGGCGGGCGAGGACGCCTCCGCCCCCCGGGCCGCGGCGGGCCTGCGCCGGTGGGTGCGGCGCTCGGTGGCGCGGTGGGCCAGGTCGGCGCGGTAGGCGGTGGGGCCGCCGTTGCGCATCACCTCGCGTGTGATCGTCGAGGTCGGCCGCTCCAGGCGTCTGGCGATCTCCGCGTAGGCGAGGCCGTCGGCCAGTCCCAGCGCGATCTGCTGGCGTTCCTGCTGGGTGAGCCTGCCTCCGGGCATCGCGTTCTCCTTCGTTCCCCTCGGTGCCGTTTCCCTCGGCGCCGCCCCCAGCATAGCGTTCACCACCACCCCATTGCAACGCTCAGCCATCTGTCATTGCGTTAAATCCTGAACCATTGCAACGATTATGCGACTCTGAGCTGCGTGAACACCGATTTCACGCAACGAAGGTGTTGAGCAATCCGTGAATGCAACGTAGCTTTTCCATCGTCGGAAACGACAAGCCGCAACAACGACCGAGCCACAGGAGATCACGATGCAGACCTTCGACACCCCCGCCCCGATCGCCACCGTCCTCGACGTCCCCGCGGGCCGCATCCGCTTCATCGCCGCCGACCGCGCCGACACCACCGTCGAGGTCCTCCCCGCCGACGCATCCAAGAGCCGCGACGTGAAGGCCGCGGAGCAGACCACGGTCGAGTACGGCGACGGCGTCCTGCGGATCGAGGCCGCACCGGCGACGAACCGGATCCTCGGCCACTCCGGATACGTCGAGGTGACCGTCCAGCTGCCGGCCGGCTCCCACGTCGAGGCGAAGACGTCCGACGGCGAGTTCCGCGGCGTCGGACGGCTCGGCGACGTCGCCATCAAGAGCGCGCAGGGCACGGTCAAGCTCGACGAGGCCGCGAGCGCCCGCCTCGCCCTCCTCGCCGGCGACATCACCGTCGGCCGCCTCGGCGGCTCCGCGGAGATCAGCACCCAGAAGGGCGACCTCCGGATCGCCGAGGCCGTGCGCGGCACGGTCGTGCTGCGCACCGAGTCCGGCGAGGTGTCGGTCGGCGCCGCCCGCGGCGTCTCCGCCTCGCTGGACGCCGGAACCGCCTACGGCCGCATCGACAACGCGCTCAAGAACACCGACGGCGCCGCCGCCGGCCTGAAGATCCACGCGACCACCAGCTACGGCGACATCACCGCCCGCAGCCTCTGACCCGTCCCAGCCTCCGAGGAGCACCCGACATGACGAACCTGGCCATCGCGGCTGACGGACTGCGCAAGTCCTACGGCGACAAGACCGTGCTGGACGGCGTCGACCTGGCCGTCCCCGAAGGAACGGTCTTCTCCCTGCTCGGCCCGAACGGCGCGGGCAAGACCACCGCCGTGAAGATCCTCTCCACCCTCATCGGCGCCGACGGCGGCCAGGCCCGGGTCGGCGGTCACGACCTCGCCGCCGACCCGCACGCCGTCCGCGCCGCGATCGGCGTCACCGGCCAGTTCTCC